>JAFKJK010000017.1 GCA_017306015.1 Propionibacteriaceae bacterium | reverse complement strand
GCTAGCGCTTCCTGCACCTCCGGATCGGCCCGGAACGCTTTGGTGCGCTGTTTCAGCAGCAGGTAGGTGTGCATGTTCGCCTGCACCGAAGCCCACACCCCGGTCTCGTCCTCGGTCCGCGACGGCTTGTAGTCAAAGTGCCGCATCCCCTCGTACGCCCGCCCGCCGCCCGGCCCGCCGTTCTCCAACAAGTCGACCAGCGCGAACGCGTTGTGCAGGTCCCCATGACCGAACACCAGGTCCTGGTCATACTTGATCCCCCGCTGACCGTTCAGATCGATATGGAACAACTTGCCGTGGTACAGCGCCTGCGCGATCCCGGCCTGGAAGTTCAACCCGGCCATCTGCTCATGACCCACCTCCGGGTTCAACCCCACCAACTCCGGACGCTCCAAAGACGAGATGAACGCCAGCGCATGGCCCACCGTCGGCAACAGGATGTCCCCGCGCGGCTCGTTCGGCTTCGGCTCGATCGCGAACCGGATGTCGTAGCCGGAGTCGACCACATACTCACCCAGCAGGTTCACCGCCTCCCGGTACCGCTCCAACGCCGCCCGGATGTCCTTGGCCGCGTCATACTCCGCACCCTCACGACCACCCCACATCACGAAGATCTTCGCGCCCAGCTCGGCAGCCAGATCAACGTTGCGCAGCACCTTCCGCAGGGCGAACCGGCGCACGGAGCGATCATTCGAGGTGAACCCACCATCCTTGAACACCGGCTGACTGAACAGATTCGTGGTGACCATCGGCACCTTCAGCCCGGTCGCCTCACAGGCAGCCTTCAACCGGTCGATCTGACCCCGACGCTCGGCCTCCGTCGACCCGAACGCGAACAGATCATCATCATGGAACGTCAGACCATAGGCCCCGTAAGAGGCAAGCTTCTCGACCACATGGACGACATCGAGCGGCGCCCGGGTAGGACCACCGAACGGGTCCGTACCGTTGTAACCGACCGTCCACAGGCCGAACGTGAACAGATCCTCAGGAACAGGACTCAGGACCACGGGAACATCCAATCTCTCGACCGGGCCGAATGTTGCTCTGCTCAACTTATCTCACCAGCCGCGCCGCAGTCCACTGGCGAGAGGGGCGATCCGCGTCCCCTCCGTCGGGTCCAGCGACCCCCCTCTCACCTAGCCCGACGCTCAGGAGTTACCAGATCGTTACCGTTCCGGCTTGCCTGACGGTGCCGGACCTCGTTATGTTGCGAGTACCGACAAAAGAGGCTGCTCAGCAGCCGCCCCGGCCCGGCACCATGGGCGTGTCGCCCGGGCTCCAGCGGCAAGTATTCAGAGAGGAACAACATGTCGCACAAGACAAGATTCGTCGCCATGATCGCGGCAGCGGCGCTGACGCTACCGCTTGCGGCCTGCTCCACCACCCCGGCTCCGGGTGGGGGCGGTGGCGACGCGCTCAAGGACTGCAACGTGGGCATCACGATGCCGACCCGCAGCCTCGAGCGCTGGATCAACGACGGCGCCCAGCTGCAGAAGGCTCTGCAGGACGCCAAGTGCACCGTTGACCTGCAGTACGCCGACAACAAGGTCGACCAGCAGATCAGCCAGATCCAGAACCAGATCGCCGGCGGCGCGAAGATCCTGGTCATCGCGTCCATCGACGGCACGGCTCTCGGGCCGGTGCTGGAGGAGGCCGCGAAGCAGCAGGTGAAGGTCATCGCCTACGACCGCCTGATCAACGGCAGCCCCAACGTGGACTACTACGCGACGTTCGACAACTACAAGGTCGGCCAGCTGCAGGGCAACTTCCTCAAGGACCAGCTGAAGCTGGACTCCGCGAGCAGCCCGATCAACCTGGAGCCCTTCGCCGGGAGCCCGGATGACAACAACGCGAAGTTCTTCTTCTCCGGCGCCTGGGATGTCCTGCTTCCCTACGTCGAGAAGGGCACGCTGACCGTCCCGAGCGGCAAGGCGCCGAAGTCCGACGCCGACTGGGCCACCATCGGCATCCAGGGCTGGGACTCGGCCAAGGCACAGGCTGAGATGGACAACCGGCTGTCCTCCTTCTACACCGGAGGCAAGAAGGTCCAGGCCGTGCTGTCGCCGAACGACTCGCTGGCCATCGGCATCGTCGCTTCGCTGAAGAGCGCCGGCTACAAGCCGGGAGCGGACTACCCGCTGATCACCGGCCAGGACGGCGACAAGGCCAACGTCAAGGCGATCCTCGCCGGCGAGCAGTCCATGACCGTGTGGAAGGACACCCGCAAGCTGGGCGAGCGCGTGTTCACGATGATCAAGCAGATCACCAGCGGTCAGACCGTCGAGGTCAACGACACCAAGACGTACAACAACGGCGTCAAGGTTGTGCCCTCGTACCTGATTGAGCCCGAGGTCGTCACGAAGGATCTGGTCCAGAGCAAGCTGATCGACTCCGGCTTCCTCAAGGCCTCTGACGTCGGCCTCTAAGCTGACCCTTGACCGGTGGGGCGGCAGCCTCAGGCTGCCGCCCCACCGGCTCGTCTCATCGGGATTCAGCGTCAGGCATAGAGAAGATGAGTGACCAGAACATCATCCTGCGCATGCAGGACATCACCAAGGACTTCAACGGCGTCCGCGCGCTGGACACCGTGAACCTGGAGGTGGCGCGCGGCGAGGTGCACGCCATCTGCGGCGAGAACGGCGCCGGCAAATCGACCTTGATGAAGGTGCTCAGCGGGGTCTACCCGCACGGGACCTACACCGGAACCATCGAACTCAACGGCACCGAGGCCACGTTCAGCGACATCAACGCGAGCGAAGCGGCCGGGATCGTGATCATCCATCAGGAACTCGCGCTCAACCCGCTGGCCTCCATCGCGGAGAACATCTTCCTCGGCAACGAGCGGGCCAGTCGGGGGATCATCAACTGGGACCGGACGACGCTCGAGGCGACGGCACTCCTGGAGAAGGTGGGCCTCAGCGAGAACCCGGCCACCCGCATCTACGAGATCGGTGTGGGGAAGCAGCAGCTCGTCGAGATCGCCAAGGCGATGGCCAAGGACGTGTCCCTGCTCATTCTGGACGAGCCCACGGCCGCCTTGAACGACGAGGACTCCAACCATCTCCTCGACCTCATCTCGGGTATGCGCGACCACGGGATCACCTGCATCCTCATCTCGCACAAGCTTCGTGAGATCCGCAGGATCGCGGACCGTGTCACCGTTCTCCGGGACGGCAAGACGATCGAGACGATCGACATGGCCGACCCGACCGCTACCGAGGCCCGGATCATCAAGGCGATGGTCGGTCGCGAGTTGAACAACCTCTTCCCGCCCCGTGAGCCGCAGATCGGACGCGAGCTCTTCCGGGTCGAGGACTGGATGGCCTACCACCCGGTCGACACTGCGCGGGCGGTTGTCGACCACGTGAGCTTCAACGTCCGGGCCGGTGAGATCGTCGGCTTCGCCGGACTGATGGGCGCGGGCCGCACCGAGCTGGCGATGAGCATCTTCGGCCGGCTCTGGGGCACGAACATCTCCGGCCGCGTCTTCAAGGACGGGCAGGAGATCCGGACCACGACGGTCGACGAGGCGGTCGCCCACGGCGTCGCGTACGTCACCGAGGATCGCAAGCGATACGGACTCAACCTGATCGGTACGGTCACGACCAACGTGTCTGCCGTCGCCCTGGCGCAGTTCGCCCGGTGGGGCGTGATCGACCGTAACCGCGAGTACCTCACTGCCGAGGACTACCGACGCGACATGAACATCAAGACGCCCAGCGTTTCCGAAGTCGTTGGGCGCCTCTCCGGAGGCAACCAGCAGAAGGTCGTCCTCAGCAAGTGGCTGGTGTCGGGCCCGGACGTGCTCATCCTCGATGAGCCGACCCGAGGCATCGACGTCGGCGCGAAGTACGAGATCTACGGCCTGATCAACGCACTGGCCGACCAGGGCAAAGCGGTCGTGATGATCTCATCCGAACTGCCGGAGCTACTCGGCATGTGCGACCGCATCTACACCATCTCCGAGGGCGCCGTCACCGGCGAGGTGCCTCGCTCGGAGGCGACACAGGAAAACCTCATGTACCTCATGACCATGGGAAAGGAAGCCCAGCGATGAGCTCGCCCACCGTGACCGAGCCGACCATGCCCACAGCCAAGACGAGCCGGCTGGCCGTCGACTTCCGCCAGTACGGCATCCTCGCCGCCCTGGTGGTGATCATCGGACTGTTCGAGGTGCTCACCGGCGGTCGGCTCCTGATGCCCGGCAACGTGAACAACCTGATCCAGCAGAACGCGTACGTGCTGATCCTGGCGATCGGCATGGTGATGGTGATCATCGGCGGTCACATCGACCTGTCGGTGGGCTCGGTCGTCGCCATGGTCGGCGCCGTCTGCGGCCTCGCCATGAGCCAGTGGCATCTGCCCTGGTGGATGGCGGTCGTGCTGGCACTCCTGGTGGGGGCGGCGGTGGGAGCCTGGCAGGGCTTCTGGGTCGCTTTCGTCGGGGTACCAGCGTTCATCGTCACCCTGGCCGGCATGCTGCTGTTCCGCGGGCTGACCCTGATCTTCCTGGTGGGCGGCACCATCGGCGGGCTCCCCAACGAGTTCGTGGCGATCGGCGCGGGCTGGCTTCCCGGCTGGCTCGGCACGATGGGCAAGACCGACATCCTGACGCTCGTCCTCGGCGCGATCGCGTGCGTTGCCCTGGTCCTGACCCAGATGTCGGCACGCGCCGGACGCCGGAAGCTGGATCTGCCGGTCGAGTCGAGCATCCCGTTCTGGGGCAAGATCGTCGTCGCCGTCGTGGCGATCATGGCGGTGTGCTGGCAGCTCGCGAACTACTCGGGCGCCCCGATCATCCTGATCATTCTCGCGGTGCTGATCATCGCCTACTCCTTCCTCCTGAATCGCTCCGTGTTCGGTCGGCACATCTACGCCATGGGCGGCAACCTCTTCGCAGCCGTCATGAGTGGCGTGAATACCCGGCGCGTGAACTTCGCCATCTTCGTGAACATGGGCGTGCTCGCGGCATTGGCCGGCATTGTCAGCACCGCTCGTGCCGGCAGCGCGGTCGCTTCGGCCGGCCAGAACTACGAACTCGACGCCATCGCCGCGGTCTTCATTGGCGGCGCAGCCGTGCAGGGCGGTGTCGGCACGGTCACCGGCGCGGTAATCGGCGGTCTGGTCATGGGCGTCCTGAACATGGGCCTGTCAATCCTGTCCGTGGACGCTGCCTGGCAGATGGCGATCAAGGGGCTGGTGCTTCTCCTGGCAGTCGCATTCGACCTGATCAACAAGCGGCGCGGCGGCCGCTGATTGCTTCCGTTGCCGCGCGGTAGTCTCTGCCAGGGAAAGTGAGGGCGGAGCGAACATGGCGATCCCGGTAGGCACCACCGAGAGCATTCGGCGCACGAATCTGGCCACCATACTGGGGATTCTGTACCGAGGCGGGCCCGCGTCCCGAGCTGCGTTGAGCAAACGCACCGGGCGCAACCGCTCGACGATCGCCAGCCTGGTGGCGGACCTCAGCGCGCTGGGTCTCGTCTCCGAGGGGGAGTCCGACTCGCTCGGCCAGGTCGGCAGGCCCAGCCCGGTGGTGTCGATTCGTCCCGAGGTGACGGCGATCGCGGTCAACCCGGAGATCGACGCCCTCACGATCGGGCTGGTCGGACTGGACGGGAACGTCCGGCGGGTGATCCGGCACGAGTGTGACCGGATCCCCACCGCGTCCGAGGTGCTGAGCATCACCTCCGCCGTGATCGCGGGCATGCGCCATGAGCTGGACGGTCTGCTCGTCGTCGGCGTGGGCGTGGCCGTGCCCGGTCAGGTCCGCACCGGCGACGGGGTGGTCCGGAACGCGCCGCACCTGGACTGGCACGACGAGCCGTTCGGTGCCGCCCTCGCCGCCGCCACCGGCTATCCGGTCGCGGTGGCGAACGACGCGGCCCTGGGTGCGCTGGCTGAGCACGAGTTCGGTGCCGGCCGTGCGCATCGCAACCTGATCTACGTCAACGGAGGCGCGTCCGGCATCGGTGGCGGGGTCATCGCCGACGGCGCTCTGCTCGGCGGGATGAGCGGCCATGCCGGGGAACTCGGCCACATCCGGGTGTCCAGTTCGTCGGTGACGGACTCCGCCGGCATCCGGGGCACGCTCGAGGCCGAGGTCACCCGTGCGGAACTGATGGAGGCGCTCGGTCTGCCCCGCGCGGAGCCGGCGCAGTTCGAGGCCGCACTGTTGTCCGATCGCTCGGCGGCGGTGAGCGCGATCGTCAACCGTCAGCTCGAGCACCTGGCGACGGCGCTGGCCTCTGCGATCAACCTCTTCAATCCGGAAGTGATCGCCCTCGGCGGGTTCCTCGCCGTCCTCCAGGCGTACGACCCCGGCAAGCTGGCCGCGGCCGTTGCCGCCTCCGCCCTCGCTCCGTCCCTGGAGGGGGTGGAGATCACTCCGGCGGAACTCGGCGGCGACCTGCTGATGATCGGCGCCGCCGGGCTGGCCTTCCATACGCTGCTGAACGACCCGGTCTCCGTAGCCGCCTGAGACCGTGCACCCGGTGGCTGCGGCCACCGCGGCCCCGGCGCGGTCACGCACCGTCGAGCAACGTCGAGATCGGCAACAAAAGCGGGATCCAGGCCGTCCTGCTGGGCAGCGCTCAGCCATCGCGAGCCGCCCTTCCGGCTCCGTGGGCAGTGCGGGACCGCAGTCCGGGGTGGACCGCGTCCACTGGCACGTCCGGACGACGTGATGTCGCGCAGTACGGCGGTCGTCCGCAGTGATAGCGCTCTCACTACGGAGGCAAAGGTCAGCGTCGCCAGCTGGCCCCCCGGAGTCCTTTAGCCGGGCTGCTGGCTCAGACAAGCTGTGACCCGGTTTTCACCCCGCTTTTCACCCCGTTTGACCCCCCGCATCGATGTTTGGGCGATTGGCCTGCCGCGATCGGCGCCAATATGGTGTGAACCACCACAAATCACCCGTCCATGAGGCCGTGGCCTAGGCGTTCAAGGAGGAACGAGCAAGTGTCGAGCACCCGTTGCAGCTCAGCCCCGCTTCGCACAGTGGTGGGCGCAACCATGACGGCACTGGTCGTCGGGACGATGACGACGGTGCCGGCCCAGGCCGCGTCCGCGATCGACCTGGCTACCGCCGACCTGACTGCGAGCGCCTCCGCGAGCGGTGGCGCATTCAGCGTCTCCGGCCCCGGAGCCACCGACGACCTCACGATCGCCGGGGACGTGGCACTCACGGGCACCGCCGCGTCCGGACGCGTCATCACTGTCACCGGCGGAACCGTCCAGGCGCCGCGGAAGATCACCCTGCAGGGGGTCGCCGTCTCCGCGGGATCCGACAGCGCGGCGATCCAGCTGGCCTCCGGGGCCCACGCGGAGTTCACCCTGGTCGGCACCAGCGGCCTGACCGGCTCGGCGACCCGACCCGGGCTGGGCATCCCCGTCGACGCGACCGCCGTGATCGGCGCCGCCAGCACCGCCGGTCGGCTGGACGCCACCGGTACCGGCAATGCCGCTGCCATCGGTGGTGACGGGAACGCAGCACTCATCGACCCGCGCAAGCCGATCGTCCTCTCCGGCGTGACCGACGCGAGCTGCGGCACCCTCGCGATCACCGGAGGTACCGTCAACGCGACCATCCCGAGCGCGTACCCCACGGGAGCGGCCATCGGTGGCGGCCGGTTCGGCGCCGGCTGCACCGTCGAGATCAGCGGCGGGGTGGTGAACGCCTCGGCCAAGGCTGGTCCTGGCATCGGCGGCGGCATCGGCGAGGACGCCGTCAACGGCTACCTCAAGGACTCACCCGGCGGCGCCGGCGGCGACGTCACCATCTCGGGCGGCACCGTGACGGCGACCTCGGCCGGCAGCACGGTCACCGGTGAGTCGGGACTCCGCTACTCCGCGGCGATCGGTGGGGGCCGTGGCGGCGGTGGCGGGGCCGAGGACCAGGGTTCGGACGGCGCGCCGGGGACGCTGACCATCACCGGCGGCACGGTGAAGCTCTCGCCGCGGCAGGCAGCCGCCTTCACCCCGACTCCGCGGAACGGCTCCGATGCCCTCGCCCAGGTGACCGTCCCCAACGCCGCGGGCGTCTCCCAGGTGGTCGTGACGCCCGACGGCGGGTCGGCGATCCCCTTCACGGTGTCCGCCAACCATGCCTCCGACAACGCCCTTTACCTGTTCCTGCCGTATCCGAAGAGCTACTCGATCGCGGTGACCGCCGGCGGCACCACCACGACCTACCGGGCCACGCTGGCCTACACCGGCGCGGACGCCACCGCCTACGTGCCGGCGCCCGATCCGGCCAAGCTCTCGGCGTCCGCGCCGAGCTTCGGCGAGGTCACCTGGGGCTATTCGGCTCAGGCTGCGGTCTCCGTCACCGTGAAGAACACCGGCGGAAGCCCCGCAACGGTCACTGCGGCCTCGGTGAGCCCGAGCGGCTCCTTCACCGTCAGCAAGCCGGCGGCGGTGACGGTGCCGGCGGGTGGCAGTGACTCCTCGATCACGGTGCGACCGGCGGACGGCTTGGCAGTGGGTACCCACACGGCGACCCTGACCCTGTCGTACGGGTCCGGCCTGAGCGCGACGGTGCCGCTGTCCTTCACCGTCAGGGGCATCCCCGAGCTCGCGCTGGCCGTGCCGCCGCTGCCGGTGGTCACCGTCGGTGCCTACGGCGCCGTGGGCCAGGACCTGAGCATCACCAACACCGGCTCGGCGCCGGCCGTCCTGTACGGGGTCTCGTCCTCGGATCCCTCCGCCTTCGCGGTCGAGACCCGCTCCGGCACCCTCGATCCTGGGGCGTCGCTGAGCGTACGGGTGACGGCGGCGGCCGGACTCGGTGTCGGCGTCCACCAGGCGACGATCACCGCGGCCTACAGCGGTGGGACGGCGAGTGTGACCGTCGCCCTGACGGTCAGCCCGCAGCCAGTGGCGGTCATCAAGGCCGGCCAGTCCGCGGTCACCGTCGTCAAGGGCTCGAGCGTCGCCATTCCGGTCCGCGGCTACGAGGCCAGCGGAAAGGTGGTCGCGGTGAGCTGGACGTCGGCCAATGCCGCTGTGGCCACCGTTTCGGCAACCGGCTCGATCAAGGGAATCGCGGCCGGGTCCACAAAGATCACGGCAACCGCGGGCGGTAAAGCGACGTCCATCACCGTCACGGTGCTTGCGAAGAAGTCGAAGACGAAAGTCAAGTCGGTGTCGGCGAAAGTGCCCAAGACCATGAAGGTCGGCGCCACCGCTTTCATCGTCGCGAAATTCTCCCCGACGTCGGCTCCAGGCGCGAAGATCACCTACTCCTCGTCCAAGGCCTCGGTCGTCGCCGTGGATCCGGTCGGTTCACTCTCGGCGAAGAAGAAGGGTAAGGCGACCATCACCATCAAGGCTGGCGGAAAGAGCAAGAAGTACACCGTCAGTGTGAAATAACGATTCTCCCGCACCGGGCTGGTCCGTCCAACCGATGGTCCGGTGCGGAGCATTGGCAGGAGACTCAACGGAGAAGCATCGCCAAGGCATGGGCCGAAACTCGCAGAGATCGGCGGACGGACAACATCCCTACCCAAGGAAGTGGAGAAATGAGTTTGAAGAGATTCACTCGTCGCCGCAAAACGGGACGGGCCCTGGTCATCTCCCTGGTGGCGGCGGGCCTGACCCTGACGGCGTTGCCGGTTGTGCAGACAGCACAGGCGGCTGACACCCCGGCGTGGAAGAACACGTCCCTGAGCTTCGAGGAGCGGGCCGCTGCGCTGGTGTCGCAGATGACCGTGGCCGAGAAGATCAACCAGTTGCGCGATACGGCGCCCGCGATCAGTCGACTCGAGCTGCCGTCCTACAACTACTGGAACGAGGCGCTGCACGGCGTCATGGCGTCCGGCACCACCATGTTCCCGTCCGCCACCGCGATCGCCTCGACCTGGAACCGCAGCCTGATCTCCAAGCTCGGCACCATCATCGGCGACGAGGCGCGGGTTCTGAACAACACCCAGAACAAGGGTCTGAGCTACTGGTCTCCGACCCTGAACATCTACCGCGACCCCCGCTGGGGCCGCGCCGACGAGTCCTACAGCGAGGACCCGTACCTGGTCGGACAGGTCGGCGAGCAGTTCATCAAGGGCATGCAGGGCGACGACCCGAAGTACCTGAAGACCGTCTCGACGCCCAAGCACTTCCTGGCGAACAACTCCGAGTCCGACCGGCGCAGCGGCAACTCGGTCATCACCGAGCGGGAACTCCGGGAGTACTACACCCCGGCCTTCGCGCATGCTCTGAGCCCTGAGGTCGGCGCCTACTCGTTCATGACCGCCTACAACCGGGTCAACGGCGTGCCGATGTCCGCCTCGAAGGAATACCTCGAGGATCTGGCCAAGCGCACCTGGGGCTTCCGTGGCTACATCACCACCGACTGCTCCGCGATCAAGGACGAGTTCCTGCGGCACAAGTGGGTTCCGGAGGGCTGGGATCACAGCGTGACTCCGGAGGAGGCCACGGCATGGTCGCTGAAGGCCGGCTCTGACATCGACTGCCAGGGCTTCAGCTACCGCGACTACCTGCAGGGCGCCTACAACGCCGGTCTGGTCAGCGACGCCGACCTCGACTCCGAGGTCACCGCACTGCTCACCGGCCGCTTCAAGCTGGGCGAGTTCGACCCGGCCTCCAAGGTGCCGTACAAGGGTTCGGAGTACAGCCGCGCGGCCAAGTTCGCCACCGCTGAGAACCAGGCCACCGCACTGGAGATGTCCGAGGAGGCCCCGGTCCTGCTGAAGAACTCCTTCGTCGACGGCAACTCGCTGCGCGGCCTGCCGCTGGGCAAGGAAGCCAAGAACATCGCCATCGTGGGCTACCTGGGCAACCAGTTCGTCTCCGGCGGCTACTCCGGCTACGGCCCGGTCGACAGCCGGACGTTCCGTCAGGGCGTCGAGCAGGTGGCCAAGGAGATCAGCCCGGACGCCACCGTCACCTACGTCGGTGCCGGCGTCACCCCGGGCACGCCTTCGGGCAAGCCGGGCGTTCAGAACGTCACCTTCAAGAGTGGCGGCACGGTGGTCAAGACCATCAAGGCCTCCGACACCGAGAACGGCTACCCCGTCAACACCAACCCGAACCCGGCGCCTGACCAGTTCATCAAGTGGGAAGGCTGGATGGGCATCAACTGGGGCTACAACGACTACATGCGGGCCAGCTCGGTCTGGGGCGGCTACATCGTCGTCCGCGCCGACCTCGCCTCTACTGTGGACTCGGTCTGCATCACCCAGAACGGGAACGCCTCGACCGCTGCCAAGGGTGGCGTGTTCGATGTGTACCTCGACTCGATGACCGGCACCAAGGTGGCGACCATCCCCGCCGAGGGCGTGGCGTCCACGTGTGGCACCGTCCCGGACAGCGCGCTGGCTGCGGCTGCGACCGGCGGCGTCCACGACCTGTACTTCGTGTACAACAACGGCACCCTGGGCGCCTATGGCGAGGCCGGCACCGCGGGTCACCCGTGGGCCTACGACCTCTCCACCACACAGGAAGCCCAGATCTCCGCTGCCGACGCGGTGATCGTGATGATCGGCACCACCAACGCAGAGGCTGCGGAGGAGATGGACCGCGTCAACATCGACTTCCCGAGGTTCCAGGACCAGGTCGTCAAGAAGGTCGCGGCGCTCAACAAGCGCACCATCGCCTGGGTGCAGTCGGTGGGACAGATGAACATCGAGACCTTCAAGGCCGAGAAGAACGTCCCGTCGATCGTCTGGACGAACTACAACGGTCAGTCCCAGGGTGTCGCTGCCGGCGAGATCCTGTTCGGCAAGGTCAACCCGTCCGGTCGGCTTCCGTTCACCTGGTACTCCGATGCCAAGCAACTCGGCAGCGTCTGGGACTACAGCATCACCCCGGGTGGCAGCAGCGCGACCAGCAAGGGACGCACGTACCAGTACTTCACCGGTGACGTGTCCTACAACTTCGGCTACGGCATGTCGTACTCGAAGTTCTCCTACGGCGACCTGAAGCTCGACCAGTCCTCCTACACCGGCGATGACACCATCACCGCGCAGGTGGACGTGACGAACTCCAGCAACACCCCCGGCAAGGAGACCGTCCAGCTGTACGTCACCGCCCCGAACTCCGACGGTGTGGACCGGCCGAAGCGCCAGCTCAAGGGCTTCAGCAAGGTGGCCCTCGGTGCCATGGAGACCAAGACCGTGACCATCAAGGTCCCGGTGAAGGATCTGTGGTTCTGGGACGCCGGCGCCCACAAGGCGACGTGGGACAAGGGCACCTGGAAGCTGCAGGTCGGCCCCCAGGTCAACTCCGGTCCGACCAAGACCTTCAAGCTGACCGCCGACCCGACGCCGTACCTGGACGTGGTGGCCGCAGTGAACGATGGCACGGTGCTCAACACCGCGGCACCGAACACGGTCATCCACTCCAACCTGTCGGCATCGAAGAACGACCAGACCTTCTTCGACCTGAACAGCCGCAGCGTCAAGGTGGAGTACTCCAGCTCCGACCCGTCAGTCGCTGCCGTTGACAAGACCGGCGCGGTCTCGGCAAAGGGCGTGGGCATCGCCACCATCACGGCGAAGGTCACCGCACTGGGCGACACCAAGTCCGACTCCTACGCGGTCGTCGTGAACGGTCCGGGCTCGTCGCCGGCACCGGTCGTCGACATGGCCGACCAGACGGTCGAACTGCAGAACGCGGCATCGATCCCGATGGGCGCGCAGCTGGCCCTCGTCCCGGAGAGCGCTCAGGCGACCTCGGTCACCTACCTGATCGCCCCCATGGACGAGAACACCGCCGGTGCGAAGATCACGCCCGAGGGCGTCCTCAGCGCCACCAAGGTCGGCAAGGTCCGGGTCACCGCCGTTGGCAGCATCGACGGCGTCAAGGTCTCCGGTGCCGCCGAGGTGACCGTGGTTGCCAACGGCTCGCTGGCCGCGGACAACTCGACGCTCAGTGCAGCCATCGCTGCTGCCGAGGCGCTCGCCACGTCCGCAACGCCGGCCTCCGTCGAGAGCAGCGGGTTGCTGAAGGCGATCGCGGATGCCAAGGCCGCGTTGACCGCGAAGGACCAGAAGGTCCTGGACAACGCGCAGGCTGCGCTCGAGGATGCGGTTTCGGCCGCGAAGGACAAGCTCGTCCTGCTCGACACGCCATCCGCGCGGGTCGCGGCGGTCGCCGCCCTGAAGGGCGTGATCGCGAAGGCTCAGGCCCTCGATCCGGCGTCGTTCACTGCCGCGTCCTACACGGCCATGCTGGCCGCAGCGGACGAGGCGAAGAAGGTGGCCGACAACCCGGCCTCCACCGTCGCCCAGCTCCAGGCCTCGGCCGCGAAGCTGCTGGACGCCATCTTCAGCGCACCGTCCACGGGTGGACGCATCGCGCTGGACTCGGCGAACGCCCAGCTCACGGTGGCGGATCGGGTGTACGTCGGCTCGCCGATCACGTACGGGTTCGGCATCACCATTGACAGCAGGCGACTCTACGAAGGTATCGACTTCACCATCTCCAACGTCGGTGCGAACACCGCGGTGGGCAAGGGCTCGGTCACCATCGTCGGCAAGGGCGACTACACCGGCACGAAGGTGCTGGAGTTCAACATCCTGCCGAAGAGCACCAGCATCACGAAGGTCAAGGTCGGCAAGAAGAGCCTGACCGCCTCCTTCAAGAAGCTGCCTGCGAGCCAGGTGACCAAGTACCAGGTCGACTACCGGATCAAGGGTGCGTCCTCCTGGACGAGGGTCACCCTGTCAGCTTCGAAGTCCAGCATCACGATCAAGAAGCTGAAGAAGGGCAAGGTCTACGAGGTCTCGATTCGGGCCTACAAGACCGTGGCTGGAGTGGCCTACTACTCCGCGTGGAGCGCTGGCAAGTTCTCCGCGAAGGTGAAGTAGACAAGATGGTGTGGGCGCGCAGGAGGTGTGCGCGCCCGCACCGTCCCTCTCGGTGGGGAAGCAGCCTCGACCCCACCAACGGCGGTGCAGCCGCCAGGGCCCGACTCGCGCCCGTGAGGACGGTTCTCCTGTGCCCGGCCCGGACACGCTGGTCGCCTCCCTCAGCGACCACCGTGGGCGAGCAGGCCCGGCGTCTGCACCGTCGGAGGCGACGGCCGTCCGTGGGAAAGGCCGATCGCCCGACTCGGCTCAGGTAGCTTGAGCATGGGATGTGTGTAGTACGCGTCGTGGTGGTCTCCACCGGGACGTCCGTCTCTGACTACTGGTTTCACCGGAGGTCGGGACGACAAAGCTTGGGTAGGTACAGATGGAGTCCAGTTCGGACAACACCGACGTTCGCCGAGCCCCCTGGACGGCAGCCCCCGCTTCCAGCCAGGGCGAGGCACGGCTGCTCGCCGCAGCGGCCGTCTGGCGAACGATGACACCTGCGTCGTTGCGGCTGATCCGGGATGCGCTGGGTGACCGGGTGGCTCCTCTCGACTGGAAGGGGTTCTGCGCCCTCGCGCTCGCCAGTGGCATCGCCGAGCATCGCAACACCCACGAGCTCACGATCGTCGACTCCGTCCAGACGGGTTCCGCCTTCTCCCCGGCGGCCGAGGACACGACCCGCATGCTGCTCGCCCACTGGCTGCGGCACCCGGAGCCGCGGTTCGTTGCCGATGCGGTGGGTTGGTGCATACAGCTGGGCGCGTGGCGGGAGCTGAGTCGGCTGTGGACCGATCACCTGCTCGTCTCCGGCACGTCGGCGGCGCCGGACATTGCCGGGCTGCTCGCCGGGCTGCCGGCCGAGGCGCGCCGCGAGGCACCGCTGCTGAGCCTGGCCTGGGCCCAGGCCAGGTCGCAGGCCGTTGGCGGTCCGGCCGGTGACCGCCGGCTGATCAGGGACCTGATGTCGGACGGGTTGTCGTTCCACTCCAGATGGCGGGACGCGAAGGAGACCGACACGAGCCTTCTCGCCGCAGCCGTCTGGATGACACTCCAGCGGGCGATGCCGAGCAGCGATCCGGTGAGCTCGCTCGACCTCGCCTGGGAGACACAGCGCGAGGCGGCGGCCATGCTCGAATGGCGACGGGCGGAGTGCTCCGGGCTGCAGGCGCGCGTCGAAGCGGTGTTCCGGGCCGCGTCGGCACACGTCGCGTTCGCCCGCGCCGATATGGAGCGAGCCGTCATCCAGGCCGACCACGCAGCCATGCTCGACCCGTTCGCGGCAGCCTGGATCGCCGGGGGCGTGGGAGCGCTGGCACGGGAACTCGCCGGAGGTGTCGCCGACGGGCCGTCCCTTCGCAAGCAGCTCGTCCCCGGGCTGGACTCGCGCGCGGGCCTCCTGTCGGCCAACGCGGTCGCCGCAACCCTCGCCCGGGCGGCCGGGAGCCTGCGGAAGCTCGATCGAGCCTCGTGCGCGGAGGCGCTGGAAGCGCTGAGCGACCTTCCTCCCGGGACGACGATGTGGACGGCGGTCGTCTCCTTCGAGGCGCTGTGCGCCGCGCTGTGGGGCGACCCGGAGGCTGGCCTGACCAGGTTCGACACTGCCCGCACCGCCCACTCGATGGTCTCGGTGGAACACCTCGAGCCGATGGGTGGTGCACTGCTGGTCCGGGCCCGGATCGCGCTGCTGGACCGGTTGGGAGCCTCCGCGGCCGCCCGCGCGGCGGCCCGGGGCCTGGCCGCCCCGTGGCGCAGTCTCCAGGAGGCGCGCTCGCTGCTGTGGGCGGGGGACTACGCCGCGGCAAGGAGCGTTGCCGACGCCGCGCTGTACGACGCCGACACGTGGTCGGGCGACCGGCTCTCCCTGAGGGCGGTGCGGGCCGGTGCACAACTCATGGACCCGTCGGTGAGCGAGGAGGCCAGCGCGGACGCGGTGGTGGAGATCGTCACCGACTGCCTCCGCCACGCTCTCGTCCCGCTCGCGATGCTGCCGGGAGATCTCCGCGAGGACATGGTCGCGTCCTACCGGGCCCACGTCCGGGGCCCCGTGCCGACGGCCGAGGCGATGCTCCTGGCGCGGCTGCAGGGCGTCGCGTCGAGGGCGGGGATGACCACGTCGCCGGTGTCCCTGACCCGGCGGGAGAGGTTGCTGCTGCCCATGCTGGCGACCGCCGACGCGGTGCCGGACATTGCCGCCAGCCTGCACGTCTCGCCCAACACGGTCCGTACCCAGGTCGCCCACCTGCGCAGGAAGTTCGGGGTGAAGAGCCGGGCAGAGCTCGTCCGCGTCGCTCGCAACGCCGGGCTGCTCTAGGGCGCTGGCCGATGGCTCCGCGCCGGAGTGCACCCTCGGGGACGCTCGCCCTCTGTCTTGTATACGTCGGGGCGGACGCTGCCGCGTCCCGCACGTGGTCGTCTACCGTCGTGGTGTGATCGAACCGAGGGAGGACCTGCCATGGGTGAACTGAGCGAGCAGCTGGGACGGGAGGAGGCCGAGCTCCGGTTCGCCGACTTCACGCTGGAGGACGCCTGGCGGCTCGGGAGCCGGATGCGCGAGCTTGCCGCCGCCCGGAAGCTGCCGATCGCGATCGGCATCGTGCTCGGTCAGCAGCGCGTGTTCCACACCGCCCTGCCCGGCTCGAGCGCGGACAACGACGAGTGGCTCGCCCGCAAGACCCGGGTGGCCCTGCGCTACGGGCGCGCGTCACTCGCCGTGGGCGAGGACTTCCGTGACCGGGGACGCGACTTCGACAGCGACTCGCGGCTCGACCCGGACCGGTTCGCCGCCCATGGCGGGGTCGTCCCGCTCCGCCTTGCCGGAGGGACGGTCATCGGGGCGGTCGGGGTCTCGGGGCTTCCGCAGCGCGACGACCACGCTTTCGTCGTCGAGTGCCTGCGCGAGTACCTGGCGTCCGCCGATTCGTCCTAATGGGGTGTCCCCCCGAATGGCTCCCCGATCAGCGGTGCCTGGGCGCGCGCCTCGCGGTGTTTTCTTGGTCGCGGTACGACCCCCGGTATCCACTCCTTCGGAGGCATTGGGATGTCCGGGCCCAGACACCGTTGGCGGGTGAGTCATTCGGGGGACACCCCCTGGAGGTTGGCAGGCCGTTCCGCCGTTCCGGTGGTTATCGGCACGGTCTGGATGCAGTCGGCGGGGCGTTCCGCCGTTCCTGCAGTTACCAGGCCGGTTTCCGGCGTCATTACGACAGGAGCGGCGGATGGAGGCTCAAGGGGGCTTCCGGAGGGTGTCATAACTGCAGGAACGGCGGAATGGTCGGGTTCTGTGAGCTTCGCGGTGCCGATCGGGTGGCGAGCGGGCGGAGTCTGCTCATGCCAGGGTGGCCGGTCACCATCCGCGGAGGCTGTTCAGGAAGGCGACGCCGTCCGCTCGCTCCAGCTCGGCCAGTTCCTCGTCACACATGACCTGGGTATCGCGGTGACCGCCGACAGCGAGGCTGGGACGCGTCCGCGATGGCCCGTCCCCGGATCAGGACTCCTCGTCCTCGGGATCGACGTAGGCGGGGGCGACGTCCCCGGTGAGCAGGGCGGACGCGTAGTCGGGCACCTCGAGCTGAAGGGAGCGGTCGGTCCGCCGATATCCCGTCGACGGTGGACGCTCCGGGATCTCGAAGACGTCGTGGGTGACGTGCTGGTAGGGGATCGAGTCCAGCAGGTGGTGGATCATGTTCAGCCGCGCCCGCTTCTTGTCCTCGGCCTCGACCACGTTCCAGCGGGCTTCGGCGATGTCGGTGTGGACGAACATCTCGTCCTTCGCCCGGGAGTACTCCTCCCAGCGGGTCAACGACTCCAGATCGGTCGGGGACAGCTTCCAGCGGCGCATCGGGTCGGTCAGCCGGGACGCGAACCGCTTCTCCTGCTGCTTGTCCGACACCGAGAACCAGTACTTGCGCAGCAGGATCCCGTCCTCGATCAGCATCCGCTCGAAGATCGGGCACTGGCGCAGGAACCGCCGGTGCTCCTCCGGGGTGCAGTAGCCCATCACCCGTTCGACGCCGCCGCGGTTGTACCAGGACCGGTCGAACAGCCGGATCTCGCCGGCGGCCGGGAGGTGGGCGATGTAGCGCTGGAAGTACCACTGCGTCCGCTCCCGCTCGGTAGGCGCCGGCAGCGCGACGATCTGGGCGATCCGCGGGTTGAGGTACTCGGTGACCCGCTTGATCGCGCCGCCCTTGCCGGCCGCGTCCCGGCCTTCGAAGATCACGACGATCCGGGCGCCGGTGGCTTTGACCCACTCCTGCATCTCGACCAGTTCGGACTGCAGCCGCAGTAGTTCGGATTCGTAGACGTGTTTCGGCAGCTTCGCCGACCGGTCCTTGCTCATGTCGCAATCGTGCCGCACGGGACGGGGGAGCGCACCTGTTCACCCCGGCTGGATGTGACCGGCGCTCGGGCTCGTATGCGCGCGGGTGTGGACGGTGCTCCGCATCGCCGTCGGTGGGTGAACCGAAGTACCTGTCCCCGACGGTTCAGGGTTGAACCGAAGTACCTGTCCCCGACGGTTCAGGGTTGAACCGAGGTACCTGTCCCCGATGGTTCAGGATCGAGCGCCGGTGGGCATCGGTGCCGACGCGCGGCGGCTGAAGTGGCGCGCTACCGTGGTTGTCCGGAGGGCGACGGCCATTCCGGGTCGCCACGGTGGGAGTTCAGCAGTGAGAACCTCGGACGGTCAGGAGAAGCCGAACGGCGTGTTCCTCTATGACGCGGACTGCGGGTTCTGCACGAGGCTCAGCCGAGTCCTCGACCGGATCTCGGCGAGGGGCTCCTATGACGTCACGGCGTGGCAGCGGGCCGACCTCGATGAGCTGGGTCTCACTCCCCAGGCCTGCTCGCAGGCGTCCTGGTTCGTCACCAGGAGTGCGGCGTTTCGGGGCAGCGACGCGATCGCCCGGGCGCTCTTGGAGGGCTTCGTGCCGCTGCGTCCCGTCGGCGCGCTGCTCACCCTGCCCGGCGTCCGCACCGTGAGCCGTGCCGGGTACGGCTGGGTGGCCAGGAACCGGCACCGGATGCCCGGATCGACCGACCAGTGCCGGGTGCCCAGCCCGTAGGCCGGCAACCCGGTTCCTAGATCGGGTAGATCGTCACCGCAGCCGCCTTGACGGCGCAGGTGACCTCGCGTCCCGGGTAGAGGTCGAGTTCGGCCACCGACTGCGGAGTCACGTCGGCCGCCAGGACGTGGCCGTGGCGGTCGTCGGCCCGCACCCGGATCAGGTCGCCCCTCGGCTCGAGCTCGGTGACGGTCGCGTCCCAGACGTTGCGTGGGCTGCCGCCGGGCGGTGCGGCGTGGATCGAGACATCGGCCGGCGAGAACGCTGCGGCAGCCGGCTCGCCCTCGGCCAGTCCGTCCGCGTCCGGGCGGACGCCGCTCAGCAGCGCCCCGGACGGATCCCGTACCGCGCCGTGGTCGAGGACGCCGGTGACCAGGTTGAGCCCCGCGATGTGGGCGGTGAAATGCGCTCGCGGATGCTGTAGGACGGCCCCGGTGGGCCCTGCCTCGACGACTCCGCCCTGTTCGAGGACGATCATCCGTTCCGAGAGCAGCAGCGCGTCCATCAGGTCGTGGGTGACGATCATCGTCGTCCGGCCGGCCAGGACGCGTCGCAGCACCCGCCGGAGCAGGGGGGCGACGGAGATGTCGAGCGCGGCCATCGGCTCGTCGAGCAGCAGCAGCCGCGGCTCGGCGGCCAGGGCCCGGGCGATCGCCACCCGTTGCGCCTGGCCGCCGGAGAGCTGTCCCGGCCGGCGGCCGGCGAACTCGATCGCGTCCACTTCGTCCAGCCATCGCTCGGCCAGCGCCCGCGACTCCGACCGGGATCGTCCGGCGACCCGGGGCCCGAATGCCACGTTGTCCAGGACGCTCAGGTGCGGGAACAGCAGGGCCTCCTGGGCCAGCAGCGCGACCCCGCGGGCGTGCGGGGGACGCCAGCGGTGCGGACGGGCGTCCAGGTCGAACAGGACGGTGTCGTCCAGCGTGGCGCGTCCGTGGTCGGGACGCAGGGTGCCGGCGAGGATGCCGAGCAGCGTCGACTTGCCCGAGCCGTTCGGACCGAGGACCGCCACCTGCTCGCCGTCCGCCACGTCCAGCTCGACGGCGAAGCCGCGCCCGGCCAACGCCGCCTGCACCCTCAGGCCCATGTCAGTGCCCGCTGGGAGATGCGGTTGGTGACCAGCATGACCACGACGGCGACGCCCACCAGCACCAGCGACAGCGCGATGGCGGCGTCCGGGTCGTCCACGCGCTGGAGGTAGATCTCCAGGGGCAGCGTCCGGGTGACGCCCTGCAGGCTGCCGGCGAAGGTGACGGTGGCGCCGAACTCGCCGAGCGCCCGGGCGAACGACAGCACGGTCGCGGAGGCGAGTCCGGGCAGCAGCAGCGGCAGCGTCACCCGCCGCAGCACGGTGGACGGGCGCGCGCCCAGCGTCGCGGCCACCAGTTCGTAGCGCTGGCCGACCGTCCGCAGCGTCCCCTCCAGCGAGACGACCAGGAACGGCAGCGCGACGAACGTCTGGGCGATCACCACCGCCGTGGTCGTGAACGCGACGGGGATGCCGAGGACGTCGAGGGTGCCGCCGAGCAGGCCGCGGCGTCCGAACGTGTAGAGCAGGGCGATGCCGCCGACGACGGGGGGCAGCACCAGGGGCAGCAGCACGATCGAGCGGACCAGGTCGCGTCCCGGGAAGTGCCTGCGGGCGAGCGCCAGGGCCAGGGGGACGCCGAGCACCAGACACGCGAGGGTCGCCGACACCGAGGTGCGCAGGCTGAGTTCAAGCGCCGCGACCGACGACTCGCTGGTGATCAGCTCACCGAACCGCGTCCAGTCCATCCGCAGCACCATCGCGACCAGCGGCAGCAGGACGAACAACGCACCCGCTGCCGCGGGCACGTACAGCCACCGCGGCAGGCCGGAGTAGTCGGCGCGTCCCCCGGTCCTGCTGGCGGGCGCGGGGTTGGCCTCGGTCGTCGACACGCTCTCCTCTCTGTGTCGGGTGTGAACCGAGGTACCTGTCCCCGACGGTTCAGGTGAACCGAAGTACCTGTCCCCGATTGTTCAGGATGGGGTGGCGGTTATGCGGCGGGCTTGCCGAAGCCGGCGTCGGCGAGCACCTTCTGGCCCTCGGCGCTGAGGACGAGGTCCACGAACTGCTGGCCGAGTGCGGCCTGGGGACCCTTGGTCAGCGCGACGATCGAGTTGTTGTTGATCGCCTTGGCCGACTCGGGGAAGTCGATGCCCTTGACGGTGTCGCCGGCCGACTTCACGTCCGTCTTGTAGACCAGTCCGGCGTCCGCCTCACGGGCCTGGACCTTGGACAACACGTCCGTCACCGCCTGCTCCTCGCTCACCGGTTTGAGCGTGACCCCGGTGGCCTGCTCGACCTTCACCGTCGCGGCGCCGCACGGGACGGCGGGCGCGCAGACGACGAGCTTGATGCCCGGCTTGGCCAGGTCGGCGAAGGCGCCGATCTTCGCCGGGTTGTCCGGCGGGACGGCGATGGTGAGCTGGTTGGTGGCGTACAGCTTCGCGTCCCCGGAGGCCAGTCCTGCGTCGGTGACCGTCTTCATGTTGGCGTCGTTGGCCGAGGCGAACGCGTCCGCGGGCGCGCCCTGGGTGATCTGCTCGGCGAGGGTCTGCGAGCCGGCGAAGTTGAAGGTGACGGTGACCCCGGGGTGGGACGACTCGAACGACTTGCCGAGCGCTGTGAAGGTGGTCTTCATGGACGCCGCGGCGTAGACCGTGACGGCCTTCGCGTCCGTCCCGCCCGGGCTCGGGCTGCTGCAACCGGCGGCGACGAGTGCCAGGGCGGCAGCAGTGGCAGCGATGGACGCGCGGATTCGGGGCTTCATCGGTTCCTCTCGGTGTTCGGTGTGGACGCGCTCAGCTGCGCGGAGTCTCGACGATGACCTCTGTGGCCTTGACCACGGCCACTGCGACCGAGCCCGGTTCGAGACTGAGCTCGTGGACGGCCTCGGTGCTGATCAGGGAGACCACCCGGAACGGGCCGCACTGGAGTTCGACCTGGGACATCACCGTGTCCGACACCACCCTGGTGACCAGTCCGACGAACCGGTTGCGGGCCGAGCGTCCGACGGCCGACGGGTCGGGGATCGGGGAGGCCTGCGACTGGGCGAACTCGGCCAGCGCCTTGCCGTCCACGACCTTGCGGCCGGCGTCGTCGACCTCGTGGGCCAGTGCGCCACCGTCGACCCACCGACGCATGGTGTCGTCGCTGACGCCGAGCAGCTGGGCCGCGTCCTTGATCCGCAGTTTCGTCATGATGGCGAGGCTATCGCCGCAGATGCGGTCTTGTCATGCGTTGATCCAATGTTTTCGTAACAAAGGTCGCGCCCGTCCCTAGAGTGGTGGCATGCCAGGGATCAGCAGCGTCGTCGTCACGGTGTCCGATCGGGTCGCCGCCGGCGTCCGGACGGACACGAGCGGGCTGGCGCTGGTGGCTGCGCTCCGCGCCGCTGGTTACGACGCGTCCGGGGTGGTGGTGCCGGACGGCGAGGACAGCGTCCGGACGGCGGTGCAGGCTGCTCTGGACCGCGGCGCGCGACTGGTCGTGACGACCGGCGGCACCGGCGTCGGGCCCCGCGACCGCACGCCCGAGGGGGTCCGCCGGGTGGTCGACCGGGAGCTGCCCGGGGTCGCGGAGCTGCTGCGGGCCCGCGGCGCGCAGTCCTCCGTCCATGCCGTGCTGACGAGGGGAATCGTCGGGGTGGTGGACGCGCGCGACGACCGTCACGGTGCGCTGGTGGTGAACCTGCCGGGCAGTCCGTCCGGTGCTGTCGAGGGCCTGGAGATCGTGCTGCCGCTGGTGCCGCACCTCCTCGACCAGTTGGGCGGAGGCGACCACTGATGCCGGTGGTCCAGGCGTCCGTCTCCGACCGGCCGGTCGACCCGGCCGAGCTCCTGGCACTGGTCTCGCGTCCGGACGCCGGCGCGGTCAGCCTGTTCGTCGGCGTCGTCCGCAACCACGACCCGCAGGCGGACGGCGAGGTGGTGGCCCTGCACTACACGTCCCACCCGTCGGCGCAGGGACGGATCGGCGAGATCGCGTCCGGTGTGCTCGCCGAACTCGACGCTCAGAACGAGTGCGCCGTCGCCACCGTCCATCGGGTCGGGGAACTGGTGGTCGGCGACGTGGCGTTCGTCGTCGCGGTGTCGGCCGCGCACCGCCGGCTCGCGTTCGAGGTCTGTGAACGCGTGGTCGAGGAGGTCAAGGCCGGCCTCCCGGTCTGGAAGCAGCAGTTCGTCGCCAGAGGCGGCTACCACTGGTCGGGCCTGTAGCGTGCTGCCGCCGCGCCCCCGTACGTTCCCGCCGCCCACCGAAACGCTCCCGAAAGGGACGTTCGCTCCCGATAATTCGGGAGCGAACGTCCCTTTCGGGAGCGAACTGCGTTGGGCAGGGGACGAGGGACGCGCGGTCAGGGCCGGCGCCAGGGGCCGGAGCGGCCGCCGTCCTTGGCGAGCAGGCGGACGTGCTCGAGCTCGACCGTCCGGTCGATGCCCTTGACCATGTCGACGACGGCGAGCCCGGCGACCGCGGCAGCGGTCAGCGCCTCCATCTCGACACCAGTGCGGTCGGCCGTCCGGACGGTGGCGGTGATGGCGACGCCGCCATCGGTCACCTCGACCGCGACCTCGGTGCCGTGGACCCCGATCACGTGGGCGAGCGGCAGCAACTCCGGCGTCCGCTTCGCCGCGGCGATGCCGGCGATCCGTGCGACCGCCAGCACGTCTCCCTTGGGGACGCCGCCCGATCGCAGCAGCGCCACGACACCGTGCGGGCAACGGACGAACGCCGCCGCGGTCGCCGCCCGCACCGTCACCGCCTTCGCGCTGACGTCGACCATCCGGGCGTTCCCGGCGGCGTCCAGGTGGGTCAGCTCGTCGCTCATCCCGTCCTCCTCGGCACGATCGGCACCTCCGCCGTCCGGGCGGACATGGTGTCCAGGTACAGCAGCCGGCCGAACAACGGCTCGCCCGCCCCGGTGATCAGTTTGACCGCCTCGTTGGCCATCAGGGCGCCGACCTGGCCGCACATCGCGCCGAGCACCCCGACCTGGGCTGCGGTGACCCAGTCGTCCGGGTCCGGCGGCTCGGGATGCAGGTCCCGCAGCGTGATGCCGGGGACGGGGCCGTCCGGCGTCTGCGGCCGGCTCCAGAAGACGCTCACCTGCGCCCGGGTCACCAGGACGGCGGCCCACACGACCGGGATGCCCAGCTCGGCGCAGGTGTCGGAGATCACGTACCGCGTCGGGTAGTTGTCGACCGCGTCCAGGACGAGGTCGTAGCCGGCGAACACCTCGGCGGCGTTCTCCCTCGTCAGCCGGACAGCGTGGGGCACGACGCGGATGGACGGGTCGAGGTCGTGGAGCCGGGCGGCGGCGCTGTCGACTTTCGGGACGCCGATGCCCGGCGTGCCGTGCAGCACCTGCCGCTGCAGGTTCACCAGTTCGACCGAGTCGGAATCCACGATGCCGAGCGTGCCGACGCCCGCCGCAGCCAGGTACAGCAACGCCGGGCTGCCCAGTCCGCCCGCGCCCACGACGCACACCTTCGCCGCCCGCAGCCGGCGCTGGGCGAGTTCGCCGAGTTCGGGGATCGGCAGGTGTCGCGCGAACCGTTCCCGGTCGGACGCCGACAGGGCGGGTCCGGGTTCGACGAGCGCAGTGAGCTTCACGGCTTCCTCCTCCGCCAGGCGGCCACATCTTCGGCAGTGTCGAGGTCGACTGTGCTGGACGCGGCGCCCGGAATTCCGATCAGATTGAGCGGCTCCAGCAACCGGTACATCGCTGTGATACCCCGCCGAGCGGCGATCCGGTCCTCAAGGACGGAGGTTCGGTAGTAGCCGAGCAGCCATTGCAGCCGGCCGTCCCCGTCGAGCAGGCAGGCGCCGTCGTGATCGCCGGGATCGGCGGCCAGCAGGACGGCCACCGCAGCCTCGGCGTCCGGCAGGTCACTGGCGAGGACGAGCGTCCACGCCGCGCTCGGTTGAGAGTGACTTTCCCGCCCGTGTTCAGGCGGCTGGTTCACTCTCTGTTGCGCCGCCTCGCGAAGCGCGGCCAGTCCCGCCTCAAGGCCCGCCACCGGGCCGCCGAACGGGGGCTCCTCGCGGGTGCGCAGGACACCGTCGGCGACCTCGACGTCGCCCACCACCACGATTCGCTCGGCTCCGGACGCGGCGGCGAGCGCGGCGTCCAGCAGCCGCCGGCCGTCGACCTCAAGCTCGGGCTTGTTCACCCCGCCGAGCCGTGATCCGCGTCCGCCGGCCAGGATGACGGCGTCGAACCTCACAGCCACCTCGCTCGCACGAGGTCGCCGGCGGCCACCGCCGTCACGTCCTCCGCGACGGCGCAGTACCCGTCCGCCTCAGCCAGCGACGAGACCACGTGGGACGCGGAACCGCGCCGGTGGGACGGGGCCGCGACCAGCCGGCCGTCGGTGTCGGAGGAGAGGCGGACGGGGACGAGCTGGCGGCGTCCGGCGGGGGAGGTCCAGGCGGCTCCGGCGACAGCGGTCAGCCAGGGACGTTCGGGCCGTCCGAGCATCCGGTCGAGCATCGGCCGGACGAACAGCTCGCAGCTCAGGGCCGCTGACAAGGGGTTTCCCGGCAGCGACACCACCGGGACACCGTTCCACACCGCCCAGCCCTGCGGCTTGCCGGGCTGTACCCGGACGCTGCGAAAGGTCCCACCCGCGGCTTCGAGCACGTCCCTGACCACGTCGAACGCACCCACGCTGGCCCCGCCGGTGAGGACGACGAGGTCGGCGGACACCGCGTCCAGCCATTCGGCCAGCGCGTCCGCGTCGTCGCGGGCGGTGCCGGAGCGGCGGACGTCCGCGCCCCAGCTGCTCAGCGCGGCCGTCAGCACGACCGAGTTCGATTCGTAGATCTGGCCGCGGCCGAGCGCTGAGCCGTCGGTGACCAGCTCGTCGCCGGTCGAGCGGACGGCGACAACCGGACGCGGGCGCACCGGAACCGAGGTCAGCCCGATGGCAGCCAGCTCACCCGCGGTCGCCGGTGTCACCGTCGTCCCGGCGACCGCGATCCTGGCTCCGGTGGCGAAGTCCTCCCCAGCGCGGCGGACGTGCCGGCCGCGCGCGGCGGGCGCCTGGGTGACCGTGATCGTCAGTCCGGACCCGGTACGAAATGGGGACGGTTCCATCTCGGGCCAGCGCTGGGACGCACGGGAACCGTTCCCTCCCGTCTCGGGGGGTCGCTTCGTCTCCTCGATCGGGACGACGGTGTCGGCGAAGCTCGGCAGGGGTGCCCCGGTCATGATCCGGACGCACTCGCCCGGGGCGGCGTCCGGGTCGGAGTCGCTTCCGGCGGGCACGTCGCCGACCACGCGCAGTGTCACCGGCACGTCGATCACATCGGTGAAGCGCACCGCGTAACCGTCCATCGCCGAGTTCGCGAACACCGGGATGCTCACCCCGCTGACCACGTCCCCGGCCAGCACCCGTCCGGACGCGGCGTCGACCGCAACGAGCTCCGCCCGTGGGTCAGGACGGACGAGCTCGAGCAGTTCTGCCTGGTACTGCTCGACCGTCAGCAGTTCACGCATCCGCCGGCTCCTGGTGCGCCGTCGTCTCGGCGGAGGCTGCAGCGTGCCGGGCAAGGTGGATCAGGCAGGTCGACGGGGTCGCGAACGGCTCGATCCCGACCACGTCCCAGTCCGCGTCCGGTCCCATCAGGCCGTGGGCGAGGCCGAGGTGCAACTGGCAGATGACGTCCGGGTCGTCGCCGACGAGGCTCAGGAACGGGCAGGGCTGCACCACGACCGTCGGTGCCGGCGACTCGACGTAGTCGGGCTCGTAGCCCAGGTCGGCCATGACGTCCACCAGCCGATCGATCGGTGGCTGGCTGCTGGTGGGGTCGTGCTCGGCGCGCAGCTGCTCACCCCACGCCCGGCCGGCGGCCTCGATGCGCTCGGCGCGGTCGGGCAGGTCGCCGACGACGTGGCGCACCATGACGGCGGCGAGGTCCTGGTAGTGGTCGACGCGGTGGGCCATGACTGAGGCGTAGAGCACCTTCGGCCGGCCGGGCTGGTCGCGCTGCTCGACCGTCCGGGTCACCAGGCCGGACGCGGTGAGAGCGTCCAGGTGGAACCGCGTGGTGTTGGGGTGCAGGCCGACCGCGGCCGCGATCTCGGCGACTGGCAGTGGACGGCCCGCCAGGCGCAGGTGGTGCAGGACCTCGGCACGCATCGGGCCGAGGCGTTCGGTTCTTGGCTCACTCACCGTCCTGCCGGGCATGTCGTCCATCATCCCGCACGGGCCGAGGTTTGCACTAGAAACTCGTAACTACGCCGGGTTACCGTGGAGGCACCGACCCGAAGGGAGCCAGGTGCCGACCGCAGTCCTGCCGCTGGGCGTCGTGCGTCCCGACCTGCCCGCGGTCGCCGAGCCGGATGCCTCCGCGTCCGGGCTGGAGGACGGGCACGGCCGGACGGCGCGTGACCTGCGGGTCTCGCTCACCGACCGGTGCAACCTGCGCTGCAGCTACTGCATGCCGGCCGAAGGGCTGCCGTGGCTGCCGGGTCGCACGATCCTCACCGACGACGAGGTGGGCGTGCTGGTCAGGGTCGCGGTCGAGCAGCTCGGCGTCCGCAAGCTCCGGTTCACCGGTGGCGAGCCGCTGCTGCGTCCGGGACTGGCCCGGATCATCGCGGCAGCCGCGTCCCTGCGGACGGACGAAGGGCGGGTGCCCGAACTCTCGCTGACCACGAACGGCGTCGGCCTCGACCGGCGGATCGAGTCGCTGGCCGCCGCCGGGCTGCAGCGGGTGAACATCTCCCTGGACTCCCTCGACCGCGAGCGCTACGCGGCCCTTGCCCGCCGCGACCGGCTGGACGACGTCCTGCGGGGCCTGGCGGCTGCCGACGCGGCCGGACTGCGCCCGGTGAAGGTGAACACGGTGGTGATGCGTGGAGTGAACGAGGGCGACGTCGTCCCGCTCCTGGACTTCTGCGTGCGGCGCGGCTACCAGCTGCGATTCATCGAGCAGATGCCGCTCGGGCCGAAGCACGGCTGGGATCGTTCGCAGATGGTGCCGGCGGCCGAGATCCTGGCGCTGCTGGGGACGGCGTTCGCCCTCGCCCCGGCGCCGGGACGGGGTTCTGCGCCCGCGGAGGAGTGGCTGGTGGCGGCCTCCGGCGACCGTCCGGCGGGACGGGTGGGCGTGATCGCGTCCGTCACCGCGCCGTTCTGCGCGGCCTGCGACCGCACCCGGCTGACCGCGGACGGGCAGGTGCGCAACTGCCTGTTCGCACACTCCGAGACCGACCTGCGGACGCCGCTGCGGGACGGCGCGTCCGACGAGGACCTCGCCGCGCTGTGGCGGGGGGCACACCGGGCCAAGGCCGCCGGTCATGGCATCGGCAGTGAGGGCTTCCACCAGCCCGAGCGCGGCATGAGTTCGATCGGGGGATGACATGGACATCACCTACTACGCCGGCGCCGCGGACGCCGCCGGCACCACCACCGTCCGGCTGGAGGCTGGCGACCTGACCGCTGATGAGTTGCGGGCGCACCTCGGGGCGGGTGGCGAGAGCCTGGCGCGCGTGCTGGCGTCCTGTTCGCTGCTGGTCGACGGCAGCCCGGTCCGTGACGGCGGCACGCTGATCCCGTCCGGCGCCCGCGTGGACGTCCTGCCCCCCTTCGCCGGCGGCTGAACCGTCGGGGACAGGTACTTCGGTTCACGTCCGACACGTCGGTGTCTGCGGGCTGAACCGTTGGGGACAGGTACTTCGGTTCACTTCGATGCACGGTGAACGAACGGGACGGGCCTGATCGTTTGCGTCCCGGTGCCCAGGCGGCGGCGGTGGTCTTGCCGGTGGGGCGGATCTGGGATCCCGGGTCGAGCCCGGGATGACGAGGTGGACGGCTGGCTGAACCGAGGTACCTGTCCCCGACGGCTCACGGACGGCTGGCTGAACCGAAGTACCTGTCCCCGATGGTTCAGGCGCAGTGTCGCGGGGTGAATTTCCCAAAGATTCGTATCAAAGGCTTGCGACGGCGCGCTCGGTAGTCGAGCATGAGGCAATGACCACCGAGCGCGCGCAACTGGACGGTCCGGCAGCCTCCGCCCTGCTGAAGCTGGGCAGGTTCTTCACCAAGTGGGACGAGACCGCCGACCAGCGGGCCGTCTTCCGCGAGGGCGGACGCGCCGGCGACGTCTTCTACCGCGACCGCTGGAGCCATGACAAGGTCGTTCGCTCCACCCACGGGGTCAACTGCACCGGCTCCTGCTCGTGGAAGGTGTACGTCAAGGACGGCATCATCACCTGGGAGTCGCAGCAGACCGACTACCCGACCACCGGCCCCGACCGGCCCGAGTACGAACCCCGCGGCTGCCCCCGCGGCGCCGCGTTCAGCTGGTACACCTATTCGCCCACCCGCGTCCGCTACCCGTACGGACGTGGTGTGCTCGTCGAGGCCTACCGCGCGGCCAAGGCCCGCAACGACGGCGACCCGGTGAAGGCCTTCGCCGAGATCTCCTCCGACCCCGAGACCCGCAAGCGCTACCAGGAGGCCCGCGGCAAGGGCGGCCTGGTCCGGATCTCCTGGAACGAGGCCATCGAGATCGCCGCCGCGTCCTACGTCAACACGATCAAGACCTACGGGCCCGACCGGTGCGTGTCGTTCTCCCCGATCCCGGCCATGTCGATGGTCTCCCACGCCGTCGGGACGCGATTCAACCACCTCATCGGCGGCGCGATGACGTCCTTCTACGACTGGTACGCCGACCTGCCGGTGGCCAGCCCGCAGGTCTTCGGCGACCAGACCGACGTCCCCGAGTCCGGCGACTGGTGGGACGCGAGCTTCCTGATGATGTGGGGCTCGAATGTCCCGGTCACCCGCACTCCCGACGCCCACTGGATGGCCGAGGTCCGCTACCGCGGCACGAAGGTCGTCACCGTGGCCCCCGACTACGCCGACAACGTCAAGTTCGCCGACGAGTGGCTGCCCGCCCAGGCGGGGACGGACGCAGCGCTGGCCATGGCCATGGGCCACGTCATGCTCAAGGAGTTCTACGTCGAGAAGCAGGTGCCGTTCTTCACCGACTACGTCAGCCACTACACCGACCTGCCGATGCTGGTCACCCTCGTCGAGCACCCGGACGGCCACGGCCTGACCGCCGTCAAGTTCCTCACCGCGGCCGACCTGGACGCCGACACCCTGCGCAAGGCCCAGCGCAGCGCCGACGACGGGACGGTCGATGCCGCCTTCCGCACCGTGCTGTGGGACGGAAGGACCGGCCACCCGGCGATTCCCAACGGCACCATGGGCGACCGCTACAACAAGGAGGGAAAGGGCCGCTGGAACCTCGACCTCGGCGACCTCGAACCGAGCCTCAGCCTGATCGACGTCCCCGGAGCCGAGAAGACCGAGATCGCCCTGCCCTGCTTCGAGGATCCCCGCGGCGAGGGCTCGATCATCCGCCGCGGCGTCCCCGCCGTCCGTGTCGGCGAGCACCTGGTCACCACCGTCCTCGACCTGATGCTGGCCCAGTACGGCGTCGGCAGGGACGGACTGCCGGGCCAGTGGCCCACCGGCTACGACGACGTCACCTCGCCCTACACCCCGGCCTGGCAGGCCGAGATCACCTCCGTCCCGGCCGAGGCCTGCATCCGGATCGCCCGGCAATTCGCGCAGAACTCCATCGACTCGAACGGCCGCTCGATGATCATCATCGGTGCCGGCATCTGCCACTGGTACCACGCCGACGTCAGCTACCGGTCGATCATGGCGCTGCTGATGCTCACCGGGTGCATCGGACGCAACGGCGGCGGCTGGGCCCACTACGTCGGGCAGGAGAAGGTCCGACCGATGACCGGCTGGTTCAACATGGCCAATGCCCTGGACTGGTCGCGTCCGCCCCGCACGATGATCGGGACCGGCTACTGGTACATGCACACCGACCAGTGGCGGACGGACGGCTACTCCGCCGACGCGATCACCTCGCCGCTGTCGACCGGCAAGCTGAACGGCCTGCACAGTGCCGACGCGATGGCGCTGTCCCACCGGCTGGGCTGGATGCCGTTCTACCCGCAGTTCGACCGCAACCCGCTCGACCTGGCCGACGAGGCCAAGGCCGCCGTGGACGCCGGAGAGGCCGCCAACGTCGGCGAGTGGGTGGCCGCGCAGCTCAAGGCCGGCAGCCTCACCACCGCGCTGGAGGACATCGACGCGCCCGGGAACTGGCCGCGGACGATGGTGGTGTGGCGCTCCAACCTGTTCGGCTCCTCGGCCAAGGGCAACGAGTACTTCCTCGAGCACCTGCTGGGGACGCACTCGAACCTGATGCCCAACCAGCACGGCGCCGAGGCCCGGCCCAAGGTGGTCAAGTTCCGCGAGGAGGCGCCCCGGGGCAAGCTCGACCTGCTGATCAGCGCCGACTTCCGGATGACGTCGACCACGCTGCTGTCCGACATCGTCTTCCCGGCCGCGACCTGGTATGAGAAGTACGACCTGTCCAGCACCGACATGCACCCCTACGTGCACGCGTTCACCCCGGCCATCGACCCGCCGTGGGAGGCGAAGAGCGACTTCGAGTTCTTCCACCTGCTCGCCAGCGGGATCTCGAAGCTCGCCAAGGGCCACCTGGACACCCGCTCCGACCTGGTCGCCGTCCCGATGCAGCACGACACCCCCGGGCAGATCGCCCAGCCGGGCGGCCACGTCCCGGACTGGCGCGGCACCGACGTGCCCGCCGTCCCGGGCCGGAACCTGCCGCAGTTGATGGTCGTCGAGCGCGACTACACCGCGATCGCCGACAAGCTGACCGCGGTCGGGCCGCTGGCCGACCGCCTGGGCTTCACGGTGAAGAACATCACCTACGACGTGAACCACTCGGTCAACCTGCTCGCCCGGCTGCACGGCGTGATGTCCTCGGGCGCGGCGGCCGGACGGCCGGCGATCGACACCGACGCCCGGATGGCCGAGGCGATCCTGGCCTTCTCCGGAACCACCAACGGCGAGCTGGCGACGCAGGGCTTCCACAACCTCGAGGCCAAGACCGGACGCCAGCTGGCCGACCTGTCCGAGGGCCAGGAGGAGCGCCGGATCAGCTTCCGGCAGACCCAGGAGTCCCCGCAGTCGGTGATCACCTCCCCGGAGTGGTCGGGTTCCGAGACGGGCGGACGGCGTTACGCGGCGTTCAGCATCAACACCGAGCGGCTCAAGCCGTGGCACACGCTGTCGGGGAGGATGCACTTCTTCCTCGACCACGACTGGATCATCGACGCCGGCGAGCAGCTGCCGATCTTCCGTCCGCCGCTCAACATGAGCCGGGCGTACGGCGAGCCGGAGGTCGGCGCGCGGGGCGAGAAGGAGATCACCCTGCGCTACCTGACCGTCCACAACAAGTGGTCGATCCATTCGGAGTACCAGGACAACCTGTTCATGCTGAGCCTGGGACGCGGCGGCCCGCAGGCGTGGTTGAGCGTGAACGACGCGGCGTCCATCGGGGTGGCCGACAACGACTGGATCGAGCTCACCAACGCCAACGGCGTGTTCGTCGCGCGGGCGGTGGTCACCCAGAAGCTGCCGGACGGCATCTGCTACGTCCAGCACGCCCAGGAGCGGACGATCGACGTCCCGAAGTCGGAGGCCACCGGCAGGCGCGGCGGCATCCACAACTCGGTGACCCGGATCCTGTTCAAGCCGACGCACCTGATCGGCGGCTACGCCCAGTTGGCCTACGCGTTCAACTACCTCGGCCCGACCGGGGTGCAGCGCGACATCGTCTCGACGGTTCGCCGTCGCTCCCAGGAGGTGACGTACTGATGGCCAGGCGAGTGATGGCCCAGGTCGGCATGGTGATGAACCTCGACAAGTGCATCGGCTGCCACACCTGTTCGGTCACCTGCAAGCAGGCGTGGACGAACCGGGCCGGCACCGAGTACGTGTGGTTCAACAACGTCGAGACCCGTCCCGGGCAGGGCTACCCGCGCCGGTACGAGGACCAGGACCGCTGGCGCGGTGGCTGGGTGCGGACGCCGTCCGGCGGGCTGAGGCTGCGCGCGGGCGGACGGTTCGCCAAGCTCCTGAGCATCTTCGCTTCTCCGGTCCAGCCGGAGCTGGCCGACTACTACGAGCCCTGGACCTATGACTACCAGAACCTGATCAGTGCCCCGCTCGGCGACGACTTCCCCGTGGCCCGGCCGAAGTCGCTGATCACCGGCGAGGACACGAAGGTCACCTGGAGCTCCAACTGGGACGACTCGCTCGGCGGCAGCCAGGAGAGCCTCGCCCAGGACCCGATCATCGCCAAGCTGCGCGACGAGGCGAACGAGAAGATCCGCGGCGACTACGAGAAGAGCTTCATGTTCTTCCTGCCGCGGATCTGCGAGCACTGCATGAACCCGTCCTGCATGGCGTCCTGCCCGTCCGGGGCGATCTACAAGCGGGCCGAGGACGGCATAGTCCTGGTCGACCAGGACCGCTGCCGCGGCTGGCGCCAGTGCATCACCGGCTGTCCCTACAAGAAGATGTACTTCAACCACCGCTCCGGCAAGGCCGAGAAGTGCACGTTCTGCTACCCGCGGATCGAGGTCGGCCTGCCGACGGTGTGCGCCGAGACCTGCGTGGGCCGGCTGCGCTACATCGGCGTCGTCCTCTACGACCCGGACGCGGTCACCGCGGCCGCGTCCGTCCCCGAGGACGAGTTGTACCAGGCACAGCTAGGGCTGATCCTCGACCCGCGCGACCCCGAGGTGATCGCCGATGCCCGCGCCGGCGGGATGCCCGACGACTGGATCGCGGCCGCCCAGCGCTCGCCGGTGTACGCGCTGATCAAGCACTTCAAGGTCGCGCTGCCGCTGCACCCGGAGTACCGGACCATGCCGATGGTCTGGTACATCCCGCCGCTGTCGCCGGTGGTGGACCTGCTCCAGCAGCAGGGCCACGACGCCGAGGCCGCCGGCAACCTGTTCGGGGCGATCGACGCGCTGCGGATCCCGGTCAGCTACCTCGCCGAACTGTTCACCGCCGGGGACACCGCGCTCGTCACCGACGTGCTGCAGAAGCTGGCGGCGATGCGCTCGTACATGCGCGGGGTGAACCTGGGCACCGGCCGGGACGCCGAGCTCGCCGCGGCCGTCGGGATGACCCCGGAGGCGATCGAGCAGCTGTACCGGCTGCTGGCGATCGCCAAGTACGAGGACCGCTACGTGATCCCGAAGGCGCACACCGAGGAGGCGCACAACCTGGAGGAGCTGGCCTGCTCGCTGGACTTCGAGGGCGGACCGGGCATGTACGAGTCCGGCCCGTTCGGGGAGGCGTCCGGACGGCCCGTCCCGGTCGCCATCGAGACCTACAGCGCGCTGAAGGCCCGGCAGCGGGCCGAGGAGGCCGCGTCCGCCGACCAGCTGCAGCACCGCGTCGGCCTGCTGAACTGGGACGCCAACCAGGATCCGGGGGACACGCCGTGACCCCGCTGCTGTCGCGGCTCACGTCGTGGCGGGACCCGGGGTCGCGTGAGGAGCGACGGTCGCGACCAGCACAACCGGACTCGCGCAAGGGCGAGATCCCGGGCCGAGCCCGGGATGACGAGAAGGGCGCACGCGACGCCGCAAAGCGCGCTGAGCTTGACGGGTCCTCCGCGTCGCCGGACTCGTCCGCCGACCCGCGTTCCCTCTCGTCGTCTTCTTCTTCCCCGTTGTCGTCTGCTTCCCCCTCGTCGTCCTCTTCGGCGTTGTCGTCTGCTTCCCTCTCGTCGTCCTCTTCCCGCTCGGCGTCTCCTTCGGCGTTGTCGTCTGCTTCACCCTCGTCGTCCTCTCCCCCCTCGTCATCCCGGCGAAAGCCGGGACCTCCGGCCGATCCGACCCGCGAACTCGTGTTCCAGGCGGCGGCCCTCGTCCTGTCGTATCCGGACGAGGAACTGATCTCCCGGCTCGACGTCATCGAGGACGCGCTGGCCGGGACGTCCGCCGCCGACCGGTTCGCTCCCGTCCTGGAGCACCTACGCGGGCTGCTGGCCGAGGTGCAGGCCTTCCATGTCCAGGAGTTCGACCTGTCCCGCAGGCACGCGCTGCACCTGACGTACTGGACGGACGGGGACACCCGCCGCCGCGGTGAGGTGCTGGCGGGGATCAAGGGCGTCTACCGGGAGTCCGGCCTGGTCGTCGACACCCGCGGCGAGCTGCCCGACCACCTGCCGATCGTGCTGGAGTTCGCCGTCGCCGATCCGAAGAGGGGGGCCGAGTTGCTGGATCAGTTCCGGGCCAGCCTGGAACTGATCCGGCTCGGCCTTGCCGCCGACCACCTGCCCCACGCCGGTGTGCTGGAGGCGGTCTGCGCGCTCCTGCCCGGGGAGTCGCCGAGGACGCGGGCCGAGGTCCAGGCCCGTTTCGGGGAGGCCCGGCCGGTCGAGTTCGTCGGCCTGGACTCACTCGGAATGCCCGGAGACCCCGGCTTTCGCCGGGACGACAGGGAAGGGGTGCGCGCATGACGTCAGGACGGATGCCCACCCATGTCGTCCCGGGCTTGCCCCGGGATCTCCGTCAGAACACCTCGGGGAGGAGCTGAGATGAACACGCTGAGCATCCTGCTGTGGGGCGTGCTGCCCTACCTGGTCGCCCTGCTGCTGATCGGCGGGCTGATCTGGCGCTACCGCTACGACCAGTTCGGCTGGACGACGCGCTCGTCGCAGCTGTACGAGTCCAGGCTGTTGCGGATCGCGTCCCCGATGTTCCACTACGGACTGTTCGTGGTCCTGGGCGGGCACCTCCTCGGCCTGTTGATCCCGAAGTCGTGGACGGACGTCGTCGTGACCCAGGACACCTACCACCTGGTCGCCCTGGTCGCCGGGACGCTGGCGGGCATCGCCACCCTGGTAGGCATCGTCATGCTGATCTACCGCAGGCGGACGACGGGGCCGGTGTTCCTGGCCACCACCCGCAACGACAAGCTGATGTACGTCGTGCTGGTCGCGGCGATCGTGTTCGGCATGGTCGCCACCCTGACCGGCGGCCACTTCCCGGACGGCGCCGAGCACAACTACCGCGAGACGGTCTCGATCTGGTTCCGCTCGTTGCTGGTGTTCCAGCCCGACGTCGAGGCGATGGCGGCGAGCACCTGGCAGTTCCAGGTGCACGTGCTGGTCGGGTTCGCGCTGTTCGCGCTGATCCCGTTCAGCCGCCTGGTGCACGCGTTCACCGTCCCGCTGCACTACCTGTTCCGGCCGTACATCGTGTACCGCAGCCGGGACGCTGCTCCCCCAGTCGCCTCCCACGGACGCGTCCGTGGGTGGGATCCCGTCGGCACGCAAGACCGAGACCGAAAGGCCAGATGAACCAACCCACTCCCACCGCCGTGGCGGCACACCACGGCGATGATGTAGTCGCGCCCGTCCACGACACCGGACGCGGGGCGAACCGCGTCCTCACGATGTCGACCATCGCCTTCACCGTGATGTTCGCGGTGTGGATGATGTTCGGCATCCTCGGCATCGAGATCCAGAAGGAGCTGCTGCTGGACGACGTCCAGCTCTCCTGGATCAGTGCCCTCGCCGTCCTGAACGGCTCGATGTGGCGGCTGCCGGCCGGCATGCTGACCGACCGGATCGGCGGCCGGAAGATCACCATCGTGATGCTGGCCGTCACCGCCGTCCCGGCGTACCTGGTCTCGACCGCACACAGCTACGGCGTCCTGCTGGTGCTGGCGTTCCTGGTGGGCTTCGCCGGCAACCTGTTCAGCGTCGGCATCGCCTGGAACGCCGCCTGGTTCGGACGCGAGCGGCAGGGCTTCGCGCTCGGCCTGTTCGGGGCCGGCAACGTCGGCGCGTCGGTGACCAAGTTCATCGGCCCGCCGCTGATCGCCGGCACTGCGGGGGCGACCTTCATCTTCGGCGTCCAGGGCGGCTGGCGTCTCGTCCCGGTGATCTACTCCGTACTGCTGGTCGCGCTGGCCGTGCTGACCTGGGTGATCGTCCCCCGGCACGACCGGATGGCCGGCCAGAGCAAGCCGTTGCGGGAGATGCTGGCGCCGCTCAAGCACGTCCGGGTGTGGCGGTTCAGCCTCTACTACGTGGCCGTCTTCGGCGCGTACGTCGCGCTGTCCAGCTGGCTGCCGAAGTACTACGTCGACAACTTCAAGGTCGACCTCTACACCGCGGCGCTGCTGACCGCCGTGTTCATCTTCCCGGCCTCGCTACTGCGTCCGGTCGGCGGCTGGATCTCCGACCGGATCGGCGCCCGCAAGGTGATGTACGCCACCTTCGCGGTGATGCTGGTCACCAGCGGCATCCTGATGATGCCGAACGGGCACATCGTGATCGCCCACGCCGACGGCAGCTTCAGCGAGCACCTGGCCTACGCGATCAACATCGCCTGGTTCACGGTCCTGGTCTTCCTGCTCGGCTGCGCGATGGGGGTCGGCAAGGCCGCGGTGTACAAACACATCCCGGAGTACTTCCCGGACAATGTCGGCTCGGTCGGAGGCCTGGTCGGCATGCTCGGGGGCCTGGGCGGGTTCATCCTGCCGCCGCTGTTCGCCTACACGAAGCTGTGGACGGGCTTCCCGACCAGCACCTTCTTCGTCCTGTTCATCCTGACCGCGATCTGCGCCGTCTGGATGCACCTCACCATCGTCCGCATGTTGCACGCCCAAGCTCCCGAGCTTGCCGATCATTTCGACACCGATCACGTCGACACCCTCTCCCTCAATGAGGAGGCACACGCATGAGCAGCACCATCATCGACCGGCTCCAGTCCGGGCCGGAGTGGCTGAAGTCCTGGGACCCCGAGGACGAGGCGAACTGGAACTCCAAACTCGCCTGGCAGACGTTGTGGATCACCACGTTCGCCCTCACCCTGGGGTTCGTCACCTGGTTCCTGCCGTCCGCGATCGTCCCCAAGCTCAACCTGATCGGCTACTCCTTCAGCAAGGAGCAGCTGTACTGGCTGGCCGCCCTGCCAGGCCTGTCGGGCGGCCTGATGCGGCTGCTGTGGATGGTGCTGCCGCCGATCATGGGCACCCGCAAGATGGTGGCGGCAACCACGCTGCTGCTGTTCTTCCCGGTGCTCGGCTGGGGCGTCCGTTCGATGTCGCCGAGTGCGCCCTACTGGGAGCTGCTGGTGCTGGCCCTGCTGGCCGGCATCGGTGGCGGTGCCTTCTCCGGCTTCATGCCGTCCACGTCCTACTTCTTCCCGCGCAAGAAGCAGGGGACGGCGTTGGGCATCCAGGCCGGCATCGGCAACTTCGGCGTCTCGCTGGTGCAGCTGCTCACGCCATGGCTGATCGGGCTGGGGATGCTGTGGTGGCTGGGGCAGAGCCAGATGATGAAGTTCCCCGGCAAGCCCGACCGCGAGGTCTGGTACCAGGCGGCGTCGTTCGTCTGGCTGCCGTTCATCCTGATCGGGACGTGGATCGCCTGGCAGTACCTGAAGTCGGTGCCGATCAAGGCCAACATCCGCCAGCAGTTCGACATCTTCCGCAACCAGGACACCTGGTGGATGACCGTGCTGTACATCATGACCTTCGGCACGTTCTCGGGCCTCTCGGCCCAGTTCGGGCTGCTGATGGCGAACCTGTACGGCCTGGGCAATCCGGCCATCGTCGCGAACGGCGTCCCGGTGATCGCGGGGTACCAGGTCCCCGACATCGCCAACTACGTGTTCCTTGGCCCGCTGGTGGGTGCCGGGGCGCGGGTGCTGTTCTCCCCGCTCACCGACCGGATGGGCGGCGCGATCTGGACGCTGATCTCCGGCATCGGCCTCGTCGGCAGCATCATCTGGACGATCCCGTCGCTGACCCCCGACACCTCCAGCGCCGCCGCGCTGCAGGCAGGGTTCACCAACTTCCTGTGGGGCATGCTGGCGATCTTCCTGTTCGCCGGCATCGGCAACGCGTCCACGTTCAAGCAGATGCCGATGATCTTCGAGCGGCGCCAGGCCGGCGGCGTGATCGGCTGGACGAGCGCGATCGCCGCGTTCGGGCCGTTCATCTTCGGCGTCGCGCTGACCCTCATGCCGGCACCGGTGTTCTACTGGATCGGCGTGGTCTGGGGGATCGCCTGCGTGGTGATCATCTGGTGGCGCTACGCCCGTCCCGGGGCGCCGAAGAAGTCGTAGCCAGCCGCTGAACGAAAGTACCTGTCCCCGACGGTTCACCTGAACTGTCGGGGACAGGTACTTCGGTTCAGGCGCGGACGGGACGGGTCAGTAGTGGCCGGCGCCGTCCAGCTGGGCGACGATGTACTCCAGCAGCGGGCCGACGACGCCCAGCGCGTCCCGGACGCCGCCGCGCGAGCCGGGCGCGGTCAGGACGAAGGTGGACGGTTCGCCGACGATGACGCCGGCGACCTCCCGGGAGACCAGGGCGGCCGACACGTGCTCCGCGCCACGACGGCGGATCTCCTCGGCCAGGCCCGGCAACTGGTAGCTCAGCAGGGGCGCGACCGCGTCGACGGTCCGGTCGGTGGGCCCGATCCCGGTGCCGCCGCTGGTGATCACCACCCGCGAGCCGCCCTGGATCGCGGCGGTGATGGCGGCGCGGATCGCGCCCGCCTCGTCGGCGACGACGACGAGCTCGGCCTGCAGCCCCTGGATCTCCAACTCGGCCACGGCGATCGGCCCGGACCGGTTCTCGTCTCCTCCGGACGCGACCTCGTCCGAGACCGTGATGACGGTTGCTCGCAGCGCTGAACCCATGGACGCAACCCTAGCGATTCACCCACTGGCGCCCGGGCCGCACCAGCCCGTTCCGCGTTGCCGCGGGGCTCATCCACGTCGGCGTTGCATACCACTACCCGTATGGGTATAAGTTGGCATTGTCCGACGACGAGGTCGGGTCCTCACCAGAGAGCGCAGCAATGACAGCAAGTGTTGAAGAACTCAAGTCCATCGCCAGCCCGGTCGTCGTGGACGCCCGCGGCGTGTCGTGCCCGGGGCCGATCCTCGCGGCGAAGAAGCAGATCGGCGGCGTGGCCGTCGGCAACGTCATGGAGGTGCTGGCCACCGACTCCGGGACGCTGAAGGACATTCCCGCCTGGTGCCGCAAGATGGGCCACGACTTCCTCGGCTCCTTCGAGGAGGCGGGATCGATCCACCTCTTCCTGCGCAAGTCGAAGTAGCGGCGATGGCTGTCGTCCCGGATCCGGCCGGCGCCACGCCCAGGATCCTGGTCTTCTCCACCATCAACATCTCCGATCCCGGCATCGACCTGGCCGGAAGCCGTCACCTCGAGTACCCGGCGACCGTGCAGACGATGGCGGTGCCGTGCAGCAGCGGGCTCAAGCCGTCCTGGCTGATCCACGCGCTGGAGAGCGGCTTCGAGGGCGTCTTCGTGGCCTCCGATGGTGAGGAGTGCGCCTACCTGCCCGACTGCGCCGAACGTACCGCGGCGATCATCAGCCGGGCCCAGGCGATCATGAGCGAACGAGGGATCCCGGCCTCTCGGCTGAAGATGGCCGCCCTGTGCTCGGTCTGCGCCGAACCGTTCGCCAACTACATGCGCGAGTTCTCCGCGACGCTCCTGGCGCTCCGGCCCACGGCCGCGGTCGCCTGAGCCTCGCCTCCATCCACCTCGAAAGTCAGGGAACCTGAGATGGCAAAGAAGACCATCATCGTATTCAGCGGCGAGTACGACCGGCTGATGGCCGCGTTCATCATCGCCAACGGCGCCGCCGCCATGGACGACGACGTCACCATGTTCTTCACCTTCTGGGGGCTGTCGGCGCTGCGCCGCACCACCCCGTCCGGCCCGCCGAGCAAGCAGAAGAGCGGCCTGCAGACCGCGTTCTCGGCGATGCTGCCGAAGAGCACAGAGAAGGCGGGCCTGTCGAAGTTCAACTTCGGTGGTGCCGGCCGGTTCATGATGAAGAAGGTCATGAAGGCCGAGAACGTGATGACGGTCGCGGAGCTGCTGGCGACCGCGCGAGAGCAGGGCATCAAGCTGATCGCCTGCACGATGTCGATGGACGTACTCGGCATCAGCAAGGAAGAGCTCATCGACGACATCGAGTACGCCGGTGTCGCCACCTACCTGGGCGAGGCCGACGAGGCCAACGTCAACCTCTTCATCTGACCCAACGAAGAACTGTCGCCGGCGACAGCGGCGAGCAAGGAGCGCGCGATGGACTACGACGTCCTCGTGATCGGCAGCGGAATCGGCGGCATGGAGTCGTCGATCAAGCTGGCGGACATGGGCTACCGGGTCCTGTTGGTGGAGAAGGAGGCCAGCGTCGGCGGCCGGATGATCCTGCTCAGCAAGGTCTTCCCGACGCTGGACTGCGCGTCCTGCATCTCCGGACCGAAGATGTCGTCCACCATCAACCACCCGAACATCACGACGATGGCCTACAGCGAGGTCCAGGGCATCAGCCGGACAGCGGACGGACGGTTCCAGGCGGCCATCCGGCAGCGGCCGAAGTTCGTCGACTGGGCGGCGTGCACGGGCTGTGACGCCTGCCAGAAGGCCTGCACGGTCGCCGTCCCCGACCAGTTCAACGCGAACCTCGCCGCTCGCCGCGCCGCCTACATCGCGTTCCCGCAGGCCGTCCCGAAGAAGGCGGTGCTCGAGCGTGCCGGGACGTCCCCCTGCATCGGGGCGTGCCCGGCGGGGATCAAGGCCCACGGCTACGTCTCGCTCGCCCGCGCGGGCAAGTACGAGGAGGCCTTCCAGCTGGTGCTGGACGCCACCCCCCTGGTAGGCACCCTCGGACGGGCCTGCTACGCGCCGTGCGAGACCGAGTGCACGCGGACGAAGCTGGAGGGTCCCGTCCCGATCCGGCTGATCAAGCGCTTCGCCGCCGACCACCACTACGAGGGCACCACTCCCGACGGGCCGGCGATCGAGGTCGCCGAGCCCAACGGCAGGACGGTCGCGATCGTGGGCTCCGGCCCGGCGGGTCTCACCGCGGCCTGGCAGCTGGCCCGCAAGGGCTACCAGGTGACGATCCTGGAGAAGCGCGAGCAGCCCGGCGGCTACCTGCGCCACGCCATCCCGACCTACCGGCTGCCGCATGAGGTGGTCGACGCCGACATCGCCAACCTCACCTCGCTCGGCGTCCAGATCCGCTGCAACGCCGCCGTGTCCGATCCCGAGGCGCTCAAGGCCGAGGGCTACGACGCCGTGATCATGGCGACCGGTACCCAGGTGGCCACCCGGATGGACGTCCCCGGCGAGGACGCCGACGGCTCGGTCAACGGGCTCGACTTCCTCGATGCGGTCGCCAACGGCGCTGCCCCCGACCTCACCGGCAAGCGGGTCGTGGTCGTCGGCGGCGGCAATGTCGCGATGGACGCCGCCAGGGTCTCGCTGCGGCTCGGTGCCGCCGAGGCCCGGGTCGCCTACCGGCGCACCCGGGCCGAGATGCCGGCCCACCACGTCGAGAGCGAGGACGCCGAGGCCGAGGGCGCGGTGTTCGAGCTCCTGGTCGCGCCGACCGAGGTACTGACCGCCGACGGCCACGTGACCGGGCTGAAGCTGCAGCGGATGCGGCTCGGCGCCCCGGACGCATCGGGACGCCGCAGCCCCGAGCCGATCCCCGGCAGCGAATACACGCTCGATGCCGACCTGGTCATCTCCACCATCGGGATGAGTCCTGATCCAGCTCCGTTTGCATCCTTGGCCGACAAACGGGGCCGGATCGCCGTCGATCCCAGGACGCTGCAGACGTCGGTGCCGTACCTGTTCGCCGCCGGCGACGTGACCGCAGGGGCCACCGACATCACCCGCGCGATCGGTTCCGGCCGGCGGGCGGCGCACATGGTGGACCGCTGGCTCACCGGCCAGCCGCTGGACGGGTTCACCGCACTGGACGACCGGCTGGAGACGGTGACGCATGAGTCCGTCCTCGCCCGGCAGACGGCGTTCGGGCACCGTCACCCGATTAGTGGGGACGTCACCCTGGCGCCGAACCCGCGCGACTTCGCCGAGATCGAGGCGCCGCTCTCGGAGGAGCTCGTTCGCAGCGGCGCCGGGTCGTGCCTCGACTGCGGGGTGTGCTCCGAATGCCAGGAGTGCGTGAAGGCCTGCCCGGCGTTCGCGATCCGGCTGGACGAGCACGAGCACCTCAGCGACGTCGAGGTCGGGGCGGTCGTCGTCGCCACCGGGCACAAGCTGTTCGCCGCCGACCTCAAGCCCGAGTACGGCTTCGGGAAGTTCCCGAACGTCATCACCGGCATGCAGATGGACCGGCTGCTGGCTCCCACCCGTCCGTTCAACACCGTGCTGCGTCCCGGGGACGGCAAGGTGCCCGAGCGGATCGGCTACATCTCCTGCACCGGCTCCCGCGACAAGACCGTCGGCAACCCGCTGTGCTCGAAGTTCTGCTGCATGTACTCGATCAAGCAGAACCAGCTGATCATGGGCGCCCTGCCGCTGGCCGACGTGTCCATGCACTACATGGACATGCGGGCGGCCGGGAAGCGGTACGAGGAGTTCTACGTCCAGGCCCAGGACATGGGTGCGCAGTACATCAAGGGCCGGGTGTCGAAGATCACCGAGGAGCCGAACGGCGACCTGCTGGTCCGTTACGAGGACATCGAGCACGGCGGCAACATCGTCGAGGCGTCCTACGACCTGGTGGTGCTCGCCGTCGGCATCCAGCCCAACCGGGACGTGGAGCGGCTCTTCGGCGAGGCTCCGCTGGGGCTGGACGAGTACTACTACGTCGCCGAGCCGAGCGCGGAACTGAGCCCGGGCCAGACCACCGTCCCCGGCGTCTTCGTCGCCGGCACGGCCGCCGGGGCCAAGGACATCGTCGACACGATCCTGCACTCCGGAGCTGCCGTCGCCCAGGTGGCCGCCCACCTCGAACACCACCACTTCAGCGAGGAGGTGCCGGTATGAGCCAGCCGGACGAGCCGACCACCGGTGGAACCGAGCGCCGGATCGGGGTCTACATCTGCCACTGCGGCGGCAACATCTCCGACTACGTGGACGTGGAAGCCGTCCGCGAGGCGCTGAAGGACGAGCCGGGAGTGGTCGTCTCGGAGTCGCCGGTCTTCGCCTGCTCCGACGGCACCCAGCACGACATGATCGACGACATCCGCGCCCAGCACCTGGACGGGCTGGTGGTCGCGTCCTGCTCGCCGAAGCTGCACCAGGTGACGTTCCGGAACGTGGCCAAGCGGGCGGACCTCAACCAGTACGCCTACACCCAGGTGAACGTCCGCGAGCAGGACTCCTGGGCCCACCAGCACGACCGCGCCGGCGCGACCGAGAAGGCCATCGGCCTGGTCCGGGCGGGAGTCGCGAAGACCCGGCTGTCCGACCCTCTGGAGCCGCTGCGGATCGACACCGTGCCCAGCGCACTGGTGGTGGGCGGCGGGGTGGCCGGCCTGCGCGCCGCGATCGGGCTGGCCGACCTCGGCATCCAGGCCGTCGTCGTCGAGAGGGAGGCGACGCTGGGCGGCTGGGTCGGCCGCCTCGGCGCGACCTTCCCCGATGACACGTCCGGGGCGGACGAGATCGCCGGCCTGGTCGAGCAGATCAAGGCCCGGCGGGACATCACCGTCTACACCAGCGCCGAGCTGACCGGGAAGTCCGGGACGTTCGGCAACTACGCCGCCGAGCTCACCCTGCACCGCGACGACGGCGACAAGGTGCTCACCGTGGGTGTCGGGGCGATCATCGTCGCGACCGGCTTCGACTCCTACCTCCCCGACGTCGGGGAGTTCGGCTACGGGATCGACGGCGTGGTCACGCTGCCCGAGTTCAAGGAGCTGGTGGACGCGGCTCCGTCCGGCCAGCTCAGCTACGCCGGCCGCCGGGTGCGCTCGATCGCCTACGTCTACTGCGTGGGCAGCCGCCAGCCGGCAGGGGGCAACGAGTACTGCTCGAAGTACTGCTGCACGGCGACGATCCACGCGTCCCTTCAGGTGGCGAGACTGGACGCGTCCGTCCGGCAGTACCACCTGTACCGCGACATCCGCGCCTACGGTCGCAACGAGCTGCTGTACAACAGCTCCCGGGAGGCGGGCTCGACCTACCTGAAGTTCGCCGACGACCAACCGCCCGCTGTGGCGAAGCTGGCCGGCGGCGGACTGGGCGTGACCGTCACCGACCTGCTGACCGAGAGCAGGGAGCTGACGATCCCGGTCGACCTGGTGGTCCTGGTCACCGGCATGGTGCCCCGGGAGAACGCGGGACTGACCGCGGTGCTGAAGCTGCCGGTCGGAAGCGACGGCTTCTTCAACGAGATCCACCCGAAGCTGCGCCCGGTGGAGACGGTGGTGGACGGCGTGATGATCGCCGGCTGCTGCCAGAGCCCGCGGACGGTGGGGGAGAGCGTCGCCGCCGGGCTCGCCGCGGTCGCGCAGAGCGCGGCACTGCTGAAGAAGGGCTACGCCGAACTCGAGCCGCTGGTGGCGACGGTCGATCCGGCGAGGTGCATCGGGAGCGGGGAGTGCCTGACGTCCTGCCCGTACGACGCGATCACTCGCATCGAATGGGACGGACGGAGCATCGCCTCGGTCGACCCGGCCACCTGCAAGGGCTGCGGCGGCTGCGTCCCGGCGTGTGGCCAGGACGCCATCGACCTGCTCGGCTACACCGACGCGCAGATGCGGGCGGCGATCGAGGGGCTGATCGCGGCCGAGCCCGTGAAGGAGGCGGTGTCATGAGCACCCCGACGGGCCAGACCCTGCGGGATCCTCGCGAGGTCATCCGCGAGGAACCGCTGATGCACGCGCCGATCTACGCCGCGCTCGCCGACGGGCCGGCGACCGTCCCCGAGATCGCGACGAGGATCGACCACCCCGTCCACGAGGTCGTGTACTGGGTGATGGGCATGCGCCGCTACGGCCTGCTGATCGAGAGCGCCGAGGCCGACGACGACGGCTACTTCAGCTACCGCGTGGTGGGCCAGGCCGAGCCCGGCGCCACGCTCGAGGAGTGTGAGTACGAATGACCGCGGTCGTGAACCCGAATCTGATCACCGACCTGCAGCGGTTCGGCGGGACGGACATCAACGCCTGCTTCAGTTGCGGCAACTGCACGGCGATCTGCCCGCTGACCGACAACGACGCGATGTTCCCCCGCCGCCTGATCCGGCTCGCCCAGGTGGGCCTGGGCGACGAACTGGTCGGCAGCAAGGAGCTGTGGACGTGCTACGGCTGCGGCATGTGCACCGACCGCTGCCCCCAGGAAGCCGACCCCGCCGAGTTCATGGGGACGGCCCGGCAGTACGCGATCGCCCACTACGACCGGTCCGGGATCGCCCGGCTGATGAACACCAGGCCGGTCCTGGGCGCCCTGTTCGCGACCGCGATGGGGCTGCTGTTCGCGGTGTTCTTCACGACCATCAGCCGGCACCAGAACCCGGACGTGCTGCGGCTGTTCGAGTTCATCCCCTACGAGGTGGTGCACACCACCGGCATCGTGGTGATGGCGCTGGTCGCCGTGTTCAGCCTGCTCGGCATCGGCTTCCTCGCCCGCGACATCGCCCGCCGCGACGGGATCACCCGCGAGCAGCTGTTCGGCAGCGCCGAGGCGCGTCGGCGCACCGCGAAGGCGCTGTGGTACGCCCTCGGCATCGAGTCGCTGGGCCAGAAGCGATACCGCGAGGACTGCCAGGACGACCAGCCGGTCGAGCCGCTGTACCGGCGGCGCTGGTTGATCCACTCGCTGACGCTGTGGGGCTTCCTCGGTCTGCTGGCCGCGACCACACTCGACTACGGCCTCGACATCCTGGGCATCAAGGCGACCGGCACTCCGGTGCCGATCTGGTACCCCGTCCGGCTGCTGGGGACGGTCGCCGGGCTCGCGCTGATGTACGGCGTCACCTGGTTCATGATCCGGCGGCGTGAGCGGGCCGGGCAGCCCGGCGGACGCAGCAGGCCGACCGACTGGCTGTTCCTGTGGCTGCTGTGGCTGAGCGGGCTGACCGGCTTCCTGATCGAGGCGGCGCTGTACGTCGAGCCCGTCCAGACCTGGGCGTACTGGGTGTTCCTGGCGCACGTCGCCGTCGCCATGGAGCTGTGCCTGTTCCTCCCGTTCACGAAGTTCGCCCACGCGATGTACCGGCCGGTGGCGCTGTTCTTCTACGGCGTGGAGCGCGAGCGCAGCGCCGCGTCCGCCTGACGCGAGCCTGGAGCTGGGTACCTCGCTGGGGTAGGAGCTCTCCGGACGGAGCGGCAGGGCGGTGCCGGCGAACCCGGGGCCGGCACCTCGTGCTGTTCCGGCGGTGCTGCCCCGACGGCTCTCTCGGGGTGCCCGGGTCAGGCGAGCATCAGGAAGAGTTTCTCGAGTTGCTCGCGGGTCGGGCCGTCCCCGTCCGGGCTGGCCGGGTCGAGGCACTCCTGGAGCGCGTTCGAGAGGATCGCGAACCCGGCCTTGTCGAGAGCGCTGCGGACTGCGGTCAGCTGCGTGATCACGTCCTGGCAGCCGGTCTCGGCCTCGACGCTGGCGATGACTGCGGTCAACTGGCCGCTGGCGCGCCGCAGCCGGTTGAGGACCTTCCGCTTGTTGTCGGCTGCGCTGGTACTCGCTGCGGGCATCGGGCGTCTCCGTTGGTCGGCGAGGATGACGGGGAGGGAGGTCGGGCCGGACGCCGCCTAGGCACTCTGCGCGGAACGGAAGTCCTTGCCGCGCAGGGGCTTGCCGAACAACGGGGCCAGCAGGCACACGTCCAGGGCGCCGACGAGGACGAACACCAGGCCGAGCGCGGCGAGCAGGAACCACCAGCCGCCGAGCAGGGCGCCGACGGCGATCAGGACGACGCCGGCGATGGCTCGCGTCCATCGGCCGGCCGGGGTGCTGAAGAAGGTGAGCAGGGTCATGTCGGGTCTCCTTGGGATCGGACGGAACGGGAACGGAGGCGGCCGACGGCGGCGATGGCCGCGACCGCGGTGATCGTGGCGGCGACGCCGAGACCGGCGTAGCCGACGGTGGCCAGGGCGAGGCCGGCGAGGGCGCCGCCAACCCCACCGGCCAGGCTCATCAGGCTGTCCGACACTCCCTGGGAGGTGACCCGGGCGTGGTCGGGGACGGCGTCGACGAGCAGGGCCGAGCCGGCGATGGTCGCGGCCGACCAGCCCAGGCCGAGCAGCACGAGGCCGACGATCGTCAGCAGGTGGGACGTGCCGCTGAAGCCTGCGATCAGGGTCGAGGCGGCGATGGCGCCCAGGCCGGCGAGCATCATCGCCCGGGAGCCGAGCCGGTCGGTGAGGACGCCCATCACCGGGGCCAGCGCGTACATGCCGGCGATGTGCAGGCTCACCGTGAGGCCCACCACCGTGATCGTGGCGCCGTGTCCGGTCAGGTGTACCGGCGTCATCGACATGACGGCCACCATCGTGGCGTGCGCGGCGAGCATCCCGATGAGCGCCGTCCGCGCGAGGGGGTAGGACAGCAGCACGCGGGCTCCCTGCAGGAAGCCCGGATGGGCCGGCCGCGGCTCACGCGAGTCGGACGGCGTCCGCTGCGAGGCCAGGTACGGATCGGGACGCAGGCCGATCCAGAGCACGAGCATGCCGGCCACCATCCCGGCCGCTGACGGCAGGAACATGCCGGTCAGCTCAGGCAGCCCGACCGCGACCGCCAGGCCGCCGCCCGGACCCATCAGGTTCGGCCCCGCGATCGCCCCGACCGTGCTCATCCACACCACAAGGGACAGGTCGCGGGCCCGGCGCTCGGGCGTGCTGAGGTCGGTCGCGGCGAAGCGCGCCTGCAGATTCACCGCATTCCCGAACCCCATCAGGGCCCCGGCGAGAATCAGCAGCGGGAACGAGCGGAGCACTCCGGCCGCGACGGCCGCCAGGGCGCCCGCGGTGGCCACCAGTAGGCCGGTGGCCAGGGCCGGCCGGCGACCACGAGCGTGGGCGAGCCGGGCGAGCAGGGTCGAAGCGATCGCGGCACCGAGGGTGGTCGCCGTTGTCACCGAGCCGGCCCAGGCGTCGGCACCCGACAGGTCGACCGCGAGCAGCGAGCCGGTGGAGACCACTGCTCCGGCGCCGACGCCGCTGAGTACCTGCGCGGCCGACAGCAGCACCACGGTGCGGCGCTGGGTCGCGGCGTCGACGAGCGGGGCCGGAGTGGTGGTGACCATGCCGTCAGCATACCCCGGGGGGTATAGTCTGGAAAGACGCCGACGAGAGGAGACCGAGATGCCGAACCCGCCCAAGCCACACCGGGTCGTGGTGTTCACCACACCGACCTGTTCGTGGTGCAACCGGCTGAAGGCCTACCTGCGCGAACGGCAGGTGGGCTTCCGTGAGGTCGATGTCAGCCGGGACCAGGCCGCCGCCGGGGACCTCGTCCGCCGCACCGGGCAGATGGGCGTCCCGGTGATCGAGATCGACGGCCGGCCGATCGTCGGCTTCGACAAGCCCCGCATCGACGCGATCCTCGGACTCAAGCCGCGCTGACCGGCGTCCATGACTGCTCCGGCCACCGGGCGCGGAGTCAAACCATCGGAAAGGAAACTACTGTGAGTGAGACCGTCCAGCCCCTGGGTTCGCGAGTGCTCGTCGAGGTGCTCGACCAGGAGAGCGTGACCGCGAGCGGACTGGTGATCCCCGACACCGCCAAGGCCAAGCAGCAGCGCGGCGTCGTGGTGGCGGTCGGGGACGACCAGGATCTGATCAAGGTCAAGCCGGGCGAGACCGTGCTCTTCCCCCAGTACACCGGCACCGAGCTGAGCCTGGACGGCCGCGACTACCTCGTCATCGACGCCACGGAGCTGCTTGCCGTCATCGCTCGCTCGTGATGGACGGGTTTGCCCGTCCGGGATGGTTGCCGCGGCGGACCAGTGCCGGTAGCATACCCCCGGGGGTATCAAATCCCTCTCGACCGCAGGCCCGGGCCGTGCTGACTCATGGGACCGGGCCCGCGGTACGAACCTGGTCGCCAAGGAGGCGGAGTGTGTAACCCTGCGGTCTGCCCGCGTTGTGGCAAGACGACCTGGAAGGGCTGCGGGATGCACGTCAACCGGGTGCTGTCGGCCGTCCCTGAGGCCGAGCGCTGTGGCTGCGCGGCCGCACCGGCGCGTCCGGCTCACTGGTACCCCAGGCAGCCGCTCGGGTCGGTGAGGCGCTGATGGCCCCCGAGGCACCCCCGGTGCGGGACGAGAACCCGGCCGCCGAGACGATCGCGAGCATCCCCAGGCTCGACGCGGTGCGTCCGATCACCGGGCTGAGGTACCTGAGGGCGACGTGGTCGAAGCGGCACCTGGTCGTCACGATCGCGCTGCTGCCGGTCCTCGGACTGCTGTACTGGAGCAGCGCGGGAGGATCCGCCGCCGGCCCGGGCATGCTCGTCGTCGTTGCCGCGGCGACCCTGATCGGTGCGCTCGTCCTGGCCAGCTACGTGCCGCCACGGGGGACCAGGGGCCAGCTGCTCGCCGGTGGTGGTGCGTGCGCGGCGATGCCACCCCTGGCAGTGCTCGGTGCAGCGTGGCTGCTCGGCCAGGGCGCGGCCACCGGGAACGTCGTCCCCGCGCTCCTCATTCTCGGCGTCGCCGCCGTCCAGCGGCTCTGGGGACCGGCGTCCTGCGGCTGAGGCCACGGTCTGCTCGCTCGGACTGGAGCGAGGCGGGGTGTCGTCCGGACGAGGTGTGGACACGCCGACGGAGCCGCGATCCGGGGTTCCGGGCCGGTCGACACGCGTGCTCACTAGGGTGAAGCCGTGAGCACCGCTGCCGCGTCCGCCGCCGTCTCGTCGCGCTACCGCTGGGTCGTCCTGGCGGTGTCGGTCCTGGTCAACATCACCATCCAGCTGCAGTGGATCGCGCTGTCGCCGATCAGCACGACCGCAGCCGCGTTCTACGGGGTGTCGACCACGCTGATCGGCTACTTCTCGATCAGCTTCATGGTGGTGTTCATCCCGCTGTCGATCCCGGCGGCGTGGCTGGTCGACCGGCGGGGGATCCGGTTCGCCGTCGGGTTGGGGTCGGTGATGGTGGCCGTCGGCGGCCTGGTGCGGTGGCTGGCGGGACCGTCCTACGGCTGGGCGATGGCCGGGACGCTGGTCGTGGCCGCAGCCCAACCGCTGCTGTTCAACGCCTGGACGACGGTCGCGGGCAAGTGGTTCCCGCGGCAACTGCGAGCCACCGTCGTGTCGATCCTCACCCTCGCGATGATGGTCGGCGTCGCCGCGGGGACGGCGCTGTCGCCGGCGCTCGTGGACGCCGGACTGCCGGTGAACGACGTGCTGGGGGTGTTCGCCGTGGCCGCCGCGGTGACCGCCGTCCTCTACTGCGTCCTCGCCCGGGACGCCGACCGTGGCATCGCCGATGCCGACGACGCCCACGCGCTGGAGTTGGCGGGGCTGCGGCATGCGATCGCGCAGCGTCCGTTCCAGGTGTTCCTGGCTGCGTTGTTCGTGGCGCTGGGAGTGTTCAACGGGCTGTCCACCTGGGCGCTGCAGGTGGTGTCGGCGATCGGGCTGCCGGAGGACGCGGCCGAGATCCTGCTGGAATGCCTGCTGGTCGGCGGCGTGATCGGGGCGCTGGCGCTCGGCGCTGCGTCCGACCGATCGGGGAAGCGGGTGCCGTGGACGGGCGTCCCGATGATCGTGGCGGCGCCGGTGATGGTCGCGTTCATCGTCACCGGGATCCCGGTGGTGGCGCTGGGGATCTGCTCGTTCGTCGTCGGGTTCTTGCTCACCGGGGCGATGCCGGTGGGGATGCAGTACGCGTCCGAGATCGCCGCGCCGACGCCGGAGGGGGCTTCGTCCGGCCTGTTCCAGTTGGTCGGCCAGGCGTCGTTCGTCGTCGTCCTGTTCATGGACGCGGCCCGTGGCGGCGGTGGAGGTTTCGTCGTCAGCTTCGTCATCCTGGGCGTCCTGCTGGCCGCGATCGGTGCCTGGATGCTCCGCCAGCCCGAGCCGAGTCTGTCCGTCCCGATCCCCGGCGACGCCTGAACCATCGGGGACAGGTACTTCGGTTCAGGTAGGTCGTCGTGAACCGTCGGGGACAGGTACTTCGGTTCAGGGGGACGGATCCTCACCGTCACCTGAGCCGTCGGGGACAGGTACTTCGGTTCAGGGGGACGACTGCGGTCACAGAGTGAACCGTTGGGGACAGGTACTTCGGTTCAGCTGGGACGCCTACCGTCCCAGGGCGGCGACGTGCATTCGTCGCACCGCCGAGACGCTCATCCCCGTCGCTCTAGCAATGCGCGCGTACGACGCGGATCGCGCCCGAAGCTCGGTAATCGCCCGTTTCTGAATTGCCTTGTCGAGCTCGCAGAACTCCGATGGACTGCTCGCACCGCATGCTTGCTTGAGCAGTTCAGAGATCTCCAGATCGGTTGGATAAGGCTCCATTCCGAGAACGTCCAGTGTCTCGTCCCGGTCGGGTGGGACGCAGGTGGCCAGTTCCTCCAAACCGCCTTCGGGCAGGAGTTCTCGGAGGTCCTTATGGTCTACGAGAATCGAGTCATGCCCCAGATGACGGCGGCTGCTCCAGTCGTACTGCTCAGCGTGCGTGACCGTCCCTGCCACCACCGGGTTGTTCCACACGTACCCAATCAGCGTCGCAAGATAGGAGTCGTTCTCGACCGGAATGCTTCTGAAACGGCTCTGGAAAAGGTGGCCGACGCGGCCGTATTTTCGGTTGAACCAGTGCACATACCGGACGCCGAGGCGCTTCATCACCGCGCCGATGGGCTCATCGGTGGCCCTGAGGACGAGGTGTGCGTGATTCGTCATCAGGCAGTAGGCGAGTACCTTGCATCCGGACGCGGCCTTGACGAGCGCCAGGGTGCGCAGGAACCGCTCGTAGTCGTCCTCCTCGAGGAAGATGGCATCGCGGTTCACCCCACGAAGCATGACGTGGTAGATGCCCGAGTCCGACAGCTGTCGGGGTTGGCGTGGCATGGGTTCCCCTCTCGTAGAGTCTTGCGGCCACACAGAATCGTGAGGCCGGCCGAGATTGGGTCGCCGACTTGGCGGGCTGTGGATAACTCCGGCGCCGGATGGGTCTCCCTGTGGATGCTGAACCGAAGTACCTGTCCCCGGCGGTTCAGGTGAACCGAAGTACCTGTCCCCGATGGTTCACCCGATGGTTCAGGCGAACCGACTGGTGAACCGAAGTAGCTGTCCCCGATGGTTCAGGTGAACCGAAGTACCTGTCCCCGGCGGTTCAGGGGCGGCGGGCGAGGCGGCGGTAGACCGGGGCCAGGCGGTGGTGCAGGTCGACGAACGTGGCGAAAGCCTCGTCGTAGATCTGTCGATGGGCCGGGTTCGGCTCGAACACGTCGGCGACCCGCACCAAGGCCGGCACATCGGACGCGGTGATCGCGCCCACGCCCATCGCGCCGATCAAGCCGGCACCGCGGGCGTTCGCGGCCACCGGCTGCTCCACCCGCTGCACGGCGACGCCGAGGACGTCGGCGAGGATCTGCGTCCACGAATCCGACCGGGCGCCACCGCCGATCAGCCGGAGCGAGCGCACTCCAGAGCCGAGGAACCGGTTCACGGGCCCCAGCATCCAGCGGGTGTTCAGCGCGATCCCCTCGAACACCGCCCGCAGCAGGTCCGCACGGGTGTTGTGCAGCGACACGTTGAACAGGCCCGCCCGCAGCGCCAGATCGTCCACCGGGACGCGCTCGCCGTAGATCCACGGTGTGTACAGCACCCCGTTCGACCCCGCCGGGACGGACGGCACGATCACGTCCGACAGCTCGAAGAACTCCCCGCGGACATCCGCGGCCACCAGCGGGTCCGCGGCACCGACGACGTTGTCGCGCAGCCAGTTCAGGTTGCCCGAGGCAGTCGCCTGCAGCGCCGTCATCAGGTACCGGTCGCCCAGCGCGCACGGCACCGAGGCGATCCCGTTGACGATGTCGGTCTTCTTCGCCGTCACGTGCGCGGCGATCCACGACGAGGTCCCGAGATAGAGATGGCAGTCCCCCGGCGAGACCGTCCCCGCCCCGACCGCGGCAGCGGACGTGTCGATCGCGCCGGCCACCACCTGCACCGACGCCGCCGGCAGCCCCAGGTGGGACGCCGCGGCCGGCGTCAGCGTCCCGATCACCTCGGTGCACGCGACGATCTCGGGCAGCTTGGACGCCTCGATCCCCGAGTCCGCCACCAGTCCCGAGTCGTAGCGGACGCGCCGCGGGTCGCGGTTGTCGGTCACCCACGCGGTCAGGATCGAGTCGACCGTGGCCACCACCCGTCCGGTCAGCCGCAGATTGAGGTAGTCGAGCACGTCCAGGAACACGGCGGTCTTCTCGTAGACCGCCGGCAGTTCGTCCCGCACCCACAGCATGTGCGCGGCCTGATCCTTGCCGGTCGGGGACGGCGCCCCGCCGGTCAGCCGGATCCAGCGCGCGTAGCGGGACGCGGCCAGCCCCCGCAGGGCCGGCCGTCCGCCGAACTGCCGGCGCAGGTTCGGCTCGCCGCGCATGTCCATCCACAGGATGCAGTTGGTCAGCGGCTCGCCCGCGGCGTCGACGGCGATCGTGCCCTCGGCCTGGGTCGAGCAGCACACGGTCGTCACCGCCCCGAACTCGCCCGGATGGCAGGCGGCGAGCCGGGCGGCGCAGCGTCCGAATGCGTCCCACCAGTGCTGCGGCACCTGCTCCGCGCCTCCGCCGGGCAGGATCAGCAGCTCGACCGGCTCGGACTCCCAGCCGACGACCTGCCCGTCGTGTCCCACCAGGGCGAGCTTCATCCCGGAGGTGCCGAGGTCGGCGGCCAGGACATGGGGCGCGACAGCGCTCACGTCCGTCCCCGCCGCCGACCCGGCACCACAGATGTCATCCGCTAGACCCCCTCAATCACCGCGAATGACCGATCGAAACGCTCCAGTGCGTCGTCGATGACGGCGTCCGTGTCCGCCATGGACGTGTACAGCCTCGATCCGGCCAAGGTGATGATGCCACTGGACGCGTACACCGCGCCCATGTGTTCCATCACTTCCTTGCGGATCCCGTTCTCCTTCAGCAGCTTGGCGGGGTTTCGCATCGACAGCATCATCACGCCCGTCGACTCCAGATGGACGATCGCGCCGGTGTTGTGCACCACGTACGGCAGGCCCCACTTCGCCACCAGCCGGCGCAGTCCCTCGGCGAGCCGGTCGCCCGCGCGTCCGGCGATCACCGGGGCGTTGGTGCGGGCCATCTCCTCGATCGCGAACACCCCGGCGGCACACGACAGCGGGTTCGCCGACAGTGTCCCGCCGACCTGGACGTGGGCGCCGGCCTTGCCGTCGATGCCCGACCCGAAGACGGCCATGATGTCGGCCCGTCCGCCCACTCCGCCGGCCATCGGGTAGCCGCCGGAGATCGCCTTGCCGAGCACGGTCAGGTCGGGACGGACGCCGAAGTAGCCCTGCGCACCGCCCATGCCCAGCCGGAAGCCGGTGACGACCTCGTCGAAGATCAGCAGCGCGTTGAACTCGTCGCAGAGCTCGCGGATCTTCGCGTTGTAGTCCTCGGGGACGGGACGCGTCCCGCTCTCGGGCCCGACCGGCTCCACGACCACCGCGGCCGTCCCGCCGCGAAGCCGATTCTCGATCAGCTTGCGCTTCAGCTCGCCGAGCGACTCGGGGAAGACCTCGCGGGTGTCGGCGGTCGCACCCAGCGGAATGCCCTTCGCGTTCATCCGCCACGTGCCGGGGACGCGCAGGCCGACGACCATCGTGTCCGACCAGCCGTGGTAGGCGCCACCCATCTTGATCACCATCGGCTTGCCGGTGAACGCGCGGGCGCCGCGGACGGCCGCCATCACGCCTTCCGTCCCGGAGCCGAGCGAGCGGTAGACCTCGACGCTGGGCAGGAAGTGGTTGACCAGCTCGGCCAGCCGCAGTTCGTACTCGTGGAACAGCCCGGTGACCGGCCCGGATTCGCGGATGACCTCGTCCAGCTTGTCCCGGACGGGCGCGTAGTTGCTGCCGAGGATCGTCGGCCCGCCGGCCTGCAGGAAGTCGATGTAGGTGTTGCCGTCCACGTCGGTCAGGTGGGCGCCCTCAGCTCTGGTGATGGCCAGCGGGAACGGGTAGTTGAACGCCAGGTTGTGCTGGACGCCGCCGGGGATGCGCTTCTTCGCCCGCTCGGTGATCTCCTTGGAGCCGGCGCAGTTGGTCTCGAAGTAGTCCAGGACGCCGAGCATCGCGTCGTGCCGGGGTCGGCGGACGGGCTGGCCGATCAGCGCGTCGAAGCGCCGGTAGACGTCCGCGACGTCCGGGTAAGTGGAGATGCCGTAGCCAAGCTGGTCCGCGGTCGGCAATGTGAACGACGGGGACAGGTACTTCGGTTCAGGGGTGAACGAAAGTACCTGTCCCCTCGGTTCAGGTGCGCCGCCGTCCGCCCCGACCGGGGGCGCGGCGATCGCGGCCCGCACCGCGTCCGCGCTGGGCAGCGGCTCCTCGGCCGGCTCGTCGGACGGGATCGACTTCGTCACCTGCTCGGCGATCCGCTTCTGCTCCGAGCGGAGCTTGCCGATCGCGATCTCGCGGATGGGCGCCGGGACGGTGTAGACCTTCTCCGGCTCGGTGACCAGGGCCATCAGGTAGGCGATCGACACCTTCTCCAGCAGGCCCATCGCGAACACCGCGCGCTCGGGGTCGGCGCCCAGGACGACGACGCCGTGGTTGGCCAGGATGTAGGCATTGCCGCCGGTGCCGAGCTTCTTCTTCATCGCGGACGCGAGGAACCCCGTCCCCGCCGGCGCGTAGTCGACGATCGGGATCTCACCGCCGAGGAAGCGGCTCTGCTCATCCGACAGCGCGGGGATCGGCTTGCGCAAGTACGACAGCGCGGACGCGAACGGCTGGTGGGTGTGGACGATCGCGTTCACGTCCGGACGCTCGAGGTAGATCGTGGCGTGCAGCGCGGCCTCGACCGACGGCGCCAGCGTCGAACCGCCGTCCACGGCCACCGGGTGGCCGTCGAAGTCGACGACGCAGATGTCCTCTGCCCGCATCTTCTCGTAGCCGTAGTTGCTCGGGGTCACGGCGTACAGCGACCGGCCCGGGATCCGCACCGACACGTTGCCCTCGGTGGCCTTCAGGAAGCCGCGCTCCAACATGGTGCGGCACATTCCCACGACATGCTGACGGCTGGACGCATACTGCATGGCACCATTGTTCCTCATTCCAGCCCGCTAGTTCTTGGGGAGGATGAGAGAGATTATGACCCAGTTACTATCGTCACATGACAGAAGATGTCCGATCGCCGTGGGCACGCCTCCCCGTCGAACTGGCCACGACGATGGCGCCGCAGCTGGACCGGCTCCAGGCCGAGATGCTGGCTCGGATCGCGGCCGAGCCGCCCTGGTCGGAGCGGATGGGGGTGCCCAGCGTCCGCGCCGACCTCGTGGCGGTGACCGCCGCCGTGGTGACGCGGTTCGTCCGGCTGATCGGTACGGCGGCGCCCGCGTTCGGCGAGCGCGACCGCGTCCGGTTCCGTGAGCTCGGCGCCGGAGAGGCCAGGGAGGGGCGCGGCCTGGAGGAGCTCCTGGCGGCGTACCGGATCGGCACCCGGGTGCTCTACACCGGGTTCGCCCACGCGCTGGCCGACCTCGACGCCTCACCGGAGGCACAGGTCGCGCTCAGCGAGGCCGTGTTCGCGCTGGTCGACACCCTGCAGGGCGAGAGCGCCGAGGGCTACGCCAACGAGGTGTCCACCCACTCCGGCGAGCGGGAGCGTCGGCTGCGCCGGCTGGCGGACGCGCTATTCAGCGGCGAGGACGACGTCGTCCGGACGGTGGCCGCGCAGGTGGGCTGGCGGGTGCCCGAAGCGGTCGCGGTGGCGCTCCTGCCAATCGAGTTGCTGGCGGATGTGCGCGCCGCTGTCGGCAGGGACGGCTTCGCCGTGGAGCGCGACTCGATCGCCGTCGTGGTACTGGCTGCCGACCAGCGACCGGGCGCGATGCTGCGGCGGCTCGCGGGAGACGGGTCCGCGGCTGGGGACGGGACGGCGACCGGCGAAGCGTCCGCGACCGGGGGTGGGGCGACGATCAAGGGCGGAGCGACGACCGGGGATGGGACGGCGATCAAGGGCGGGGCGGCGACCGGGGGCGGGAAGGTCGGCGTCCGGCTCGGTCCGTCCGTCCCGCTGCTGGACGCCCGGCGTTCGCTGGTGGTCGCCGAGTTGCTCCCAGACGACGCGTCCGGCCTTGTCGCAGCGGCGGACCGACTCCCTGAGCTCCTGCTGCGCGGCGCGCCCGAGGTGGCTGCCACCCTGGCAGAGCGCGTCCTCGAGCCGCTCGCGACGCTGCGCGCGAGTCAACGGGAGCGGCTGACGGCGACGCTCGCGTCCTGGCTGCGGCACTGGGGCCAGCGGACGGAGATCGCCGCCGAACTCGGCGTCCATCCCCAGACCGTCGGCTACCGGGTGAACCAACTCCGGGAGCTCCTCGGCGATGCGCTGGAGGATCCCGACCGCCGGCTGGAGCTCCAACTCGCGCTGCTGGGACGAGGCGGCGGGGCTCCCGCACAGCCGTGATCACCTGGTGCCGGGACGACGCATGAGGCGAGCCTCCGCGCTGGCGTCCCGGCGGATGAACCGTCGGGGACAGGTACTTTCGTTCACCGACCTGTGGTGAACCGTCATGTGGTGAACCGTCGTGTGCTGAGCCATCGGGACGGGTGAACCGTCGGGGACAGGTACTTTCGTTCACCGACCGATCCTGAACCGAAGTACCTGTCCCCATGGTTCACCGTCCCCGTGGTTCGCCGACGCCCCTGAACCGAAGTACCTGTCCCCGATGGTTCAGGACGGGTGGGCTCTGAACCGAAGTACCTGTCCCCGATGGTTCAGGACGGTGGGCGAGGGGCACGCATCCCTTCCCTCGGTGTTGGGCTTACCCAGGAAAGCAGCCGCGGGTGCGCAAGGATGGGGACGTGAGCACACTCCGGGCCAACCGTGCGTTCGCGGGACTCACCGCGGCGCTGGTCCTCGGCGTCGCGTCGGTGCTCCTCGCCGCGCCAGGGACGCCTGCGGCCGCGCTCCCGCCGGCACCCGCGGCGACCGAGACCCCGATCCAGTCGTCCGAGGCGCCGAGCGACGAGGAGACCCCACCTCCGACCGAGCCGGCGACGCCGGAGCCGAAGCCGCCCTTGACCCCGCCACCCACAGCCACGGCACAGCCCGAGCCGCCACCGATCGCCCAACCGGCGCCGACACCTTCGCCGACCACACCGGGAACTCCGGGTACGGGCGAACTCGAAGCCACCCCACCCTCCTACACGCAGCCGCACTCGTCGCCGGTCTCCTGGGTGCTGGCCGCGATCGCACTCCTGGTGGGCGTCATCGCCGGCGTCGTCCTGCGGCGCCGTGAGCGCCGTGTCCCGGGCCCCGCCGCCCCCGCCGTCCCACCCGTCCCCGCCGCCGACGACGCGGGCGTCCGGCTGGCAGCGCTGGAGGCAGTCGGCGAGGCGATGATCGACGCCGGCTTCTCCGTCGCGGCGGTCCGCCAGGCGCTGGAGGAGATCGCCGCCGCCAACGGCTACCCCGGAACCGAAGTCGTGGCCTTCCCGACGGCCCTGTTCGTGTCGGCCCGCGGGCTCGGGGAGGTGCGGACGGGCGTCGTGTCCAGCGGCGGACGGGAGCTGCTGCTCGCCCAGGCCGACGCACTCGACGACGTGATCTTCGAGGCCCGCACCCGGGCGATGGGCGCGCACGAGATCATCCGTCGGGTTGCCGAGATCCGGGCCATGCCCGAGCCGTACACCCTGATGCAGCGGGTGGTCGCCTACGCGATCGCGTCCGCCGGCATCGCGGTGCTGCTCGGCGCCTCCTGGGGCGGGCTCGGTGTCGCCGCCGCCCTCGGCGCCCTCGTCGGCTGGGCGCAGATTCAGGGCGACCGGCTGCAACAGCAGTACCGTCCACTGATCACCGTGGGCTGCGCCTTCGTCGTCTCGACCGTCGTCCTGACGCTGGTCAACGCAGGGCTCGATCCCGGCGTCCTACCGTCGGTGATCGCGCCGCTGGTGATCTTCCTGCCCGGAGGCCTGATCAACACGGGGGTGATCGAGCTGGCCACCGGGCACATGATGTCCGGAGCCGGACGGGTGGCCGCGGGCGCTATGCAGCTCGTCCTGCTCGCCGTCGGCGTCGTCGGCGGGTCGATGCTGGTCGGCGTCCCGCGGCTGGAACTGGTCGCGTCCTCGCAGCCCATCGGGCCGGTCGGGCCCTGGCTGGCGGTCGCCGCGTTCGGGGTCGGCATCGTGATCCACCAGTGCGGCCGGTCCCGTTCGATCGGCTGGATCCTGCTCGTCCTGTACGTGGCCTACGGGGCGCAGGTGCTCGGCGACGTCCTGTTCGGCGGGGTGCTGTCGGCGTTCGTCGGCGCGCTGGCGATGACCCCGGTCGCGGCCCTGGTGGCGCGCCAGCCGTCCGGACCGGCTGCCTTCGTCAGCTTCCTGCCGGCGTTCTGGCTGTTGGTGCCCGGCTCGCTCGGTCTGGTCGGCGTCGCCGTGATCCTGGACGGCGGTGCCGGCGGCCTGAACACGCTGGTGACAACGGCGTCCACGATGGTGGCGATCGCGCTCGGCGCGCTCGCCGGCGCCGCTGTGAGTAGTCGGCTGACCCCGGAGCACCGCTCGCTGATCTGAGCCTTGACCGACGCCGATCGCGTCAAGACGTCGCGCTGCCCAACGCTGGCGCTCCGGCGGTCGTCGGACGGCGCCCGCGCCGTCGTCCGGGTCTGAACCGTCGGGGACAGGTACCGATGGTTCACGGGATGGCCGGCTCGTGCGTGGCGGGTGCGGGCGGGGCGGGCCTCGACGTCTGAACCGTCGGGGACAGGTACCGATGGTTCACGGGAGGCCGATCCCTGCGAGTGCGGACGGGACTGGCCCGGGTGCCTGACCGGCGTACGAACAGAACGCGTACGGCCCGCACCGAATCCCGGCGAACCGATGCGCTCGCGTCCCCGCTGCGCCACAATGAGGCCAGCGGACGGAGGCACCATGGCAACCCATCCACAGCGTCGAAGGGGACGCTCGATCTGGGCGCTGGGCCTCGTGCTCGCGCTGGCCGGCTGTACGGTAACGACCAGGCCCGACCTGCCCACCGCAGCCCCGGTGACACCGACTCCTGCGACAGTGTCCGACCCTCTGCCACTGGCGCAGCTGGCGGCCTTCAGCGGAGTGGCCGCCCTCGACACCGGCTCCAACTGCAGCGGGACGCTGATCGACACCGGCGTCCCGACCGGTCCGGCATACGTCCTCACCAACGGCCACTGCACCGGCGACGTCGGACGTCCCGCGCAGGCCACCACCATCGGCGCCGAATGGTTCGGAACGGCCGAGTTCCTTGCCGCGAAGGGCAACGCCGACGACACCCTGACCGTCGATGTCGTCGGCCTGGAGTACTCGACGATGCGGCACACCGACACCGCGATCGTCCGGCTCAAGTCCACCCTCGGCGAGCTGGAGGACCTCGGCCTGCGCCCGGTGAAGATCGCGGACGCCGAGCCGGCCGGCGGGACGGCCGTCGTCAACGTCGGCGTCCCGGTGCAGGACCTCCACCCGGACGACTGGGTGCTTCGCCGCGGCGACTGCACCCTCGGCAGCCAGCACACCCTGATCGAGCACCTGTGGATGTGGCTCGGCGTGTGGTCGAACGACTGCCCCGGCATCATCCAGGGTTCCAGCGGCTCGTCGCTGTTCACGGTCGGCGCGGACGGAGCGCCCGACGCCATCGTCGCCATGATCAACACCACGACCTGGGGAGCGACGGCAGCCAACGGCGGCGCCTGCACGATGAACCACCCCTGCGAGGTGACCGCGGACGGGACGAAGATGGTCGAGAAGACCAGTTACGCCCAGAGCGTCGCCGGAATCGGGAAGTGCTTCGACGCGTCCGGCCGGTTCAGCCTCGGCGGTGGTTGTCCACTGCCGACCTCCAGCGTGTGGGCCGAGTCGGGCGGCGGCTCGTTCCGCGGCGGCGATCAGCCGAACGCCGGCGGCGGCCACCCGTCCGCCAGCCTCGTCGGCCGGAAGGTGGGCACCGTCCGCACCGTCCTCACCGAGCTGGGCGACGGCACCGCGTGCCAGCAGCAGTCCACCTACTCGTCGGCGAAGTCCTCGGCCCTGCCCAAGGCCGGCGAGGACTGGGAGCAACTCGGGGTCCAGATTCCCGTCGACCTGCCCGAACAGGAGGGACGGTTCCTGCTGTGTGCGGTAGCCGGCTCCGACTACGCGGGCGCGGCCTCGGTGCTGTTCGAGGTCGACCGCACTCCGCCGATCTTCGCCGCCAACGCGGAGGTCGATGACATCGGCGGCGGGGCGGTCGTCGTCCGTCCGCACCTGGTGCCGCCGGAGATCACCACCGTTCGGTTCGCCTGGGGCCCGCAGGGCAGCATCGACTGCACCGACACGGCGTCCTTCCAGGACTTCTTCATCGTGCCGCTGACGCTGAAGGCCGCGGACCTGCCGGCGACCTACTGCGTGTACGGCCTGGACGCGGCCGGCAACGCCGGGCAGGTCACGAAGATCGAGATCCCGAAGCACTAAGGCGTCCTGATCGGCCGTGTTCCGCCGTTGCTGCAGTTATGGACGGGCTCCCGCGCCGCGCGGACGGGCAGTCCTCCGCAACTGTTGTTATGGGGCTGGATTCGGGTCTGAGAACGACAGTTGCGGCGGAACGGCTGGTCGGCCACGCTTCACCGAGGCCGATAACTGCAGGATCGGCGGAATGCCGCCCGGCGAGACCGGAGAATGGTGATCGATGAACCGTGAACTCTTGATGGTCCTCGGGCTGCTGGCCGCGACGATCGTGATGTTCGCGCTCGGCCGTCCCCGGATGGACGTTGTCGCGATCCTGGTCCTGGTCGCACTGCCGCTCACCGGCGTCCTCACCCTGCCGGAGACGTTGTCCGGCTTCGCCGACCCGAATGTGATCCTGGTCGCCGCGCTGTTCGTCGTCGGCGAAGGACTGTCGCGGACGGGCGTCACCTACCGGCTCGGAGACTGGCTCGCCGCCCACGCCGGCGGATCCGGCGCCCGGCTGGTCGTGCTGCTGATGCTCTGCGTGGCCGCGCTCGGCTCGGTGATGAGCTCGACCGGGGTGGTCGCGATCTTCGTGCCGGTGGCGATCGCGGTCGCCAAGCGACTGGGGACGTCGTCGCGCCAACTGCTGATGCCGCTCAGCTTCGCCGGCCTGATCAGCGGCATGCTCACTCTGATCGCCACTGCACCGAACCTGGTGGTGAACGCCGAACTGGTCCGCCACGGCCTGCCGGGCTTCGGGTTCTTCGCGCCCACCCCGTTCGGGCTGGTGATCCTCGCTCTCGGCGTCGTCTACATGCTCCTGAACCGGGGACGGCTGGCGAAGGACGCGCCGCTCGCTGAGGCGTCCGGGGGTCGGACCATCGCCGACCTCCTCGCCGCGTACGGCCTGACCGAGGGCCGCGAACGGCTCCGGGTCCTGCCCGGCTCGCCACTGGTCGGACGCCGGCTGGCCGAGATCCGGCTGCCGTCCCGCCACGGGTTGACGATCCTGACCATCGAGCGTGGTCCGGTGTGGCAGCGGACGATGATCGGTGCCGACTCGGCCACCCGGCTCGCCGCCGGCGACGAGGTGACCGTCAGCGGTTCACTGCCTCCCGACGACGTGATGCTGGAGCTGGGGCTGGAGGAGCTCGGGATCAGCACGGAGCGGTTCGCCCGGCAGTCCCGCCAGGTCGGGATGGCCGAGTTGCTGTTGCCGCCGAACTCGGGAGCGGCCGGACGCCGGATCGGCGACCTCGGCCTGGACGACCGCCACGGGGTCTCGGCGATCGGCCTGCGCCACCAGGGGAAGGCGGCAGCCGAGCCCCAGGCCGGGCGTCGCATCCAGGTCGGCGACAGCCTGCTGGTCGTGGGGGAGTGGTCGGCGATCCACCGGCTGGGCCGGCGCGCGTCCGACTTCGTGCTGCTGGACCTGCCCGCCGAGGTGGAGGAGACCGCGCCGGCGGGCAGTCGAGCGTGGTTCGCGCTGGCCAGCCTGCTGGTGATGATCGTACTGATGGTCACCGGCGTGGTCCCGAACGTGGTGGCGGCCCTGATCGCCTGCCTGCTGATGGGGGCGACGGGGTGCATCGACATGCCGGCGGCGTACCGGGCGATCCACTGGCCGACGCTGCTGGTCATCGTCGGCATGCTGCCGTTCGCCCAGGCGCTGGAGGTCACCGGCGGCATCGACCTGGCCGTCCGCGGGCTGCTGGCGTTGGTGGGCGGGGCGCCGGCGCCGGTGATCCTGGCGGCGATCTTCCTTGCCACAGCACTCATCGGGCTGTTCGTGTCGAACACGGCGACCGCCGTCCTGATGGCTCCGGTGGCGATCGCGACGGCCCATCAGCTCGGTGCGTCCCCGTACCCGTTCGCGATGACGGTGCTGCTGGCCGCGTCCGCTGCGTTCATGACGCCGGTGTCGTCGCCGGTGAACACGCTGATCGTGGAGCCGGGACGCTATCGCTTCGGCGACTTCGTCCGCATAGGCACGCCGTTCACCCTGGTGGTGATGCTGGTGGCCGCCCTGATGGTGCCGCTGGTGTTCCCGCTGTGAGCGGAGCCTGAACCGACGGGGACAGGTACTTTCGTTCACCTGAACCGGGACAGTCTGAACCGACGGGGACAGTGAACCGACGGGGACAGGGTACTTTCGTTCACCTGAACCGAAGTACCTGTCCCCGATGGTTCAGGAATCGGTCCGCGTGAACCGAAGTACCTGTCCCCGATGGTTCAGTCCCCGATGGTTCAGGAATCGGATCGCTGTGCGCTCACTCCGGGGGTTCCCGGACGGCCGGTGGTGGGCTAGCTTTGGCCAATCCTGATACAGGAGGCGCGAGTGGCCTGGCGAATGCCCGCCGAGACCGAGCCGCACGAGCGGGCCTGGATGGCCTGGCCGTCCGGTGGCTACACCCTCGGCGACACCCCAGCGAGCGCCGACGAGGCCTGGACGGCCTGGGCCGCGGTCGCCAATGCGGTCGCTGAGCACGAGCCGCTGACGATGCTGGCCACCCCCGCGACGATGGCCGAGGCCCGACGCCGGCTGGCTGCGTCCATCACGCTGCAGGCGTGCCCGCTCGATGACGCCTGGTACCGCGACACCGGGCCCACCTTCGTCCTCGACCAGGACGGACGCCTCGGCGCCGTCAACTGGACGTTCAACGGCTGGGGCGGCCAGGAGTGGGCGCGCTGGGACGCGGACGCCGAAGCCAGCGGAGTCGCCACGCAGGCCGGCGGCGCGATCCGGATCGACTCACCGCTGGTGAACGAGGGCGGCGGCATCCACACCGACGGAGCGGGCTCGGTGCTCGTCACCCGAACCGTCCAGCTCGACCCGGGACGCAACCCGGGCTGGACCGCCGCGGACGTCGAGGCCGAACTCGCCCGGACGATCGGCGCGACCCGGGTGATCTGGCTGTCCCGCGGGCTGACCCGCGATTCCGAGACCTACGGCACCCGCGGACACGTCGACCTGCTGGCGACCTTCACCGCGCCCGGACGGCTGCTGGTGCACGACCAGCGAGACCCGGCCCACCCCGACCACGAGATCTCCCTCGGCCTGATCGGGCAGCTCTCCGAGGAGACCGACGCGTCCGGACGACGGCTGCAGGTGACGCCGCTCCCCGCCCCGGCGACGCTACGGGACGGCTCGGGCTGGGTCGACCACAGCTACGTCAACCACTTCGTGCTCAACGGGGCCGTGGTGGCCGGCGTCTTCGCCGACCCGGCCGACGCCGCGGCGCTGGAGATCCTCGCCGACGCCTACCCCGGACGCGAGGTGGTCGCCGTCGACGCCCGTCCGCTGTTCGCCCGCGGTGGCGGCGTCCACTGCATCACCCAGCAGCAGCCCCGCGTCCCGGGCGAGCGCTGATGGTCGGCCCAGCCGATCCCGCCCACCCAGCGACGACAGGGAGTACCGGGACGGAAGCCGGAGAGGAGCACGAGGACAACGATGAGAACCCAGATCGCCGACCCGCTCGACTCGCCGGCCCGCGTCCAGGCGTCGGGACGGCCGCCGCTGGTCGTCGGCCTCGTCCAGACCTGCTGGCACGCCGACGCCGCCGAACATGCCGACGTGCTGGACGACGGCATCGCCTCCGCTGCGGACGCGGGCGCGGAGGTGGTCTTCCTGCCCGAGCTCACCCTGCTGCGCTACCCGGCCGACACTCGTCCGTCCAGCCGACCGTCCGACCTCGCCGAGGACCTGCGCGAGGGCCCCACCTACCGGTTCGCAGCGGACGCGGCCCGCGCACACGGCGTGGTCGTGCACGCCTCGCTGTACGAGCGGGCGGACGGCCCGGACGGGCTGGGCTTCAACACCGCGATCCTGGTGGCACCCGACGGGACGCTGCTCGCCCGCACCCGGAAGCTGCACATCCCGGTGACGGCCGGCTACTACGAGGACCACTACTTCCGGCCAGGTCCGGCGGACGACCCGTACCCGGTGGTCGAGTTACCCGTCCCGTCCGCGCCGAGGATCGGCCTGCCGACCTGTTGGGACGAGTGGTTCCCCGAAGCCGCCCGCGCCTACTCCCTCGCCGGTGCCGAGCTGCTGGCCTATCCCACGGCGATCGGCTCCGAGCCGGACCATCCCGGCTTCGACACCGAGCCGGCCTGGCGGCAGGTGATCGTCGGCAACGGCATCGCGAACGGCCTGTTCATGGTGGTCCCCAACCGATGGGGCGGCGCCGAGGGGATGCTCGACTTCTACGGCTCGTCGTTCATCAGCGACCCGTACGGGCGCATCCTCGTCCGGGCACCACGGGACGCCGACGCGGTCCTGGTCGCGTCCCTCGACCTCGACCAGCGGGCCGACTGGCTGGCGCTGTTCCCGTTCCTGCAGACCCGGCGTCCCGACACCTACGGCAGCCTGCTGCGATGAGCTGAGCCGGCGATCGCCGCCCGCGAAGCTCCCGAAAGGGACGTTCGCTCCCGAAACTTCGGGAGCGAACGTCCCTTTCGGGAGCGTTCTTGCGCGGAGCGCTACCGGGTGACCTTCTGCGCGCTGCTGAGCTGACCCGCGAGCGTGTCGAGGTTCCTGGCCTGGGAGGAGTAGTCGAGCGGTGAGACCCGACGCTCGAAGACCTGGCCGGCCTTCAGCGCCGGGGAGTCGGCGAAGGTCGCCTGCTTGCGCAGGTCGGCGACCTGATAGCCCTCGTTGGAGAGCAGGATCACGTCCACGTCCTTCACCTTGGCCGCGTTCTCCCAGCTGTAGATGTCCCAGTAGTAGTTGCCTCCCGGGTTCAGGCTCAGGTAGTCGACGCCGAGGCTCGCGTAGAGCTGGGTCTCCGGCTCGTCCGCGGTCTTGACGAGGTAGACGCCGTCGGCGTCGGCGTACATGGCCGCGACCTTCAGCCCCTTCTCCCCGGCGACCTTCGTCAGGTTGGCCGCGGCCGCCTCGTACGCCTTCTGCGCCTCGTCCACCTTCGCCTGGTCGGCGCCGAGCGCGAGCGCGAGCCGGGTGTTGGCCTTGATCACGTCCAGGCCGGCGCCGCCGACCTTGATGGTGACGATCGGCGCGATGGCCTCCAGCTTCTTCTGCTGCTCGAGGTCCTTGAAGCCGTAGTAGGGCTGGGTGGTATCGATCGTGCCCTCGCGGTCGGTCGGGTACGCGGCCGTGACGATCAGGTCGGGCTGCGCGGACGCGAGCGCCTCCAGGTCGATCTCGCCGTAGGTGTTGCCGACGATTGCGACGCCGTCCATGTCGTAGTTGGCGAAGCGGGTGTCGGTCTTCACGTCCGTCCGCCCGAACGTCGCCACCGGCTTGACCCCGTAGCTCATCAGCGACAGCACCTGGTCGGTGAAGCCCGAGATCTTCGACGGCACGTGGTCGAGCGTCACGGTGTTGCCGACGTCGTCGGTGTACGTCCAGCTCGTGGCGGCCGCAGGGGCGGACGGTGCGGCCGCGTTCGGATTGGTGCACCCGGACAGCGCGAGGACGGCGACGAGCGGGACGAACGCTGCCCGGAGGAGGCGGGCGGTGGTACGGCGGAGATGCATGGATGGACTTCCTGTCTGGTGGTGCTCGGAGGGGTTGGGGGCGGGTGGTCAGGCGACGGTCTGCAGTTCGTCGGCCCGTGCTTCGGCCGGGGCTGCGGGCGGTGAGGGCTCGAGCGGCACGACCAGGGGGGTGCCGGTTCTGGGGTCGGGGATGACATCGGCGTCCAGCCCGAAGGCGACCCGCAGGACGCCTGGCGTGAGCACGTCCCAGGGTCCGCCGTCGGCGAGGACGCCGCCGTCGTGGAGCACGACCAGCCGGTCGGAGAAGCGGGCGGCGAGGCTGAGGTCGTGCAGCACCATCACGATCGTGCTGCCGCGCTCGGCGTTGATCGTCCGCACCAGCCGGAGCACGTCGAGCTGGTGAGCCAGGTCGAGGAAGGTGGTCGGCTCGTCCAGCAGGATCGTCGAGGTCTCCTGCGCCAGCACCAGAGCGATCCAGGCCCGCTGCAGCTGGCCCCCGGACAGCTCGTTCACGTCCCGGTGGGCGATGTCGGCCACGCCGGTGGCGGACATCGCCGCTGCCACCTTGTCGGCATCGCCGGGCGTCCAGGGACGCAGCAGGCTCTGGTGCGGGTGCCGTCCGCGCATCACCAGATCGCGGACGGACGTCGCGGCCGGGGTCAGCGGACGCTGAGGCAGCACCGCCAGCCGGCGGGCGATCTCCCGGGTGGAGAGCGCGCTGAGCGGCGTCCCGTCCAGCCGAACGGTGCCCGCGGTCGGCGCGAGCAGGCGTCCGAACGCCTTCAGCAGGGTGGACTTCCCGCAGCCGTTCGCGCCGATCAGCGTCGTCACGGTGCCCGACTCGATGGCCAGGTCGAGGTGATCGAGGACGACCGTGCGGTCGTAACCGAGGGTCAGGTCCTCGGCGTGCAGGGCTGGGTTCACAGGGTTCCTCCCTTGCGATGGATGAGCAGCCAGATCAGGTATGGCGCGCCGATGATGGCGGTCAGGATGCCGACCGGGATCTCGCCGGTGAACGCGGTGCGGGCGACCACGTCCGCGATCAGGACGAGGACGGCGCCGACGAGTGCGGACGCCAGCAGTGGCGGGCGCCCGGCGCCGGCGAGCCTGCGGGCGACCTGCGGCGCGACGAAGGCGACGAACTCCACCGGGCCGGCGGCGGAGACAGCCGCCGCGGTGAGCAGGACGGCAGCAGCGATCACCACGAGCCGGTGTCGCTGCAGCGGAACGCCCAGGCCGACCGCGACGTCGTCCCCGAGCTGGCTGATCCCGAGCGGACCGGATTGGGCCAGGGCGATCGGCGCGACCACGACCAGCGCCGCCACCATCGGCCAGACACTCGCCCAGCTCACCCCGGACAGGCTTCCGACAAGCCACTGCGTCGCCGCCGTCGCCTGGGTCAGCTGCGCGCGGACGACGAGATAGCTGGTCAGGCCACCGAGGCTGGCGGTGACGCCGATGCCGATCAGGACGATCCGGTAACTGTCGACGCCGCCCTTCCACGCCAGCCCGTACACCGCCGCCGCCGCCGCGAGGCCGCCGACTGTCGCGACGACCGGGATGCCGAAGCCGAGCAGGGAGGCGCCGACGGAGTAGCCGCCGCCACCGAGCACGATCGCCGTCACCGCCCCGGCCGACGCGCCGGAGGTGACCCCGAGGATGTCCGGGGTGGCCAGCGGGTTGCGCGAGAACGTCTGGGTGAGCGCACCGGCCAGGCCGAGGCAGAGCCCGACAGCGAGCCCGGCCGCTGCGCGGGGGAGTCGCAGCTCGTAGACGATGAACTCCGACGCCCGGGTGCCGGCGCCGGCAAGCGTGCCGAGGACGTCGAGGAGACCGAGGTTGGCCGAGCCGGCGGCGATGCCCGCGGTGAACACGAAGCCCGCGGCCAGCAGGACGGCGAGGGTGACCGTCACCACCCGTCCGCGCCAGGGGAGGCCAAGCGGGCCGACGGTGATACCTGCCGGTACGGCAGTGGGACGTTCCCTGGTCGTGGTCACAGCACGGCCAGCTTCGCGCGCCGGACGATCACGACGAACGCCACTCCGCCGAGCACGGCCAGGACCACCCCGACGGCGACCTCCGCCTGGCCGCCGATGAGGCGTCCGACGACGTCGCAGGCGAGCAGGGTGACCGCTCCGACCAGGGCGGACGCCGGGAGCAGCCGGTAGTGGTCACCGCCGACGAGGGCACGGCCGACGTGCGGCGCGGTGAGGCCGATGAAGCCGATCGGGCCGGCCAGGGCGACGGCGCCGGCCGTCAGGAAGGTGATCGCGCCGAGCCCGACGAGCCGGGCGCGGGTCAGGCTCTCGCCCAGGCCGCGGGCCATCTCCGAGCCCAGCGCCAGGTTGTTCAGCGAGCGGGCGTTGACCAGCGCGCAGACCAGCCCTCCGGCCAGCAGCAGGACGACCGGGCCGACCTCCGCCAGGCTCCGTCCGGACAGCGAACCGACCACCCAGATCCGGTAGGCCTCGAGCGTCTCGGCGTCGTTGAGCACCAGGAACGACGTGACCGCGCCGAGCAGCGCAGAGACCGCCGTCCCGGCGATGGCCAGCGGCACCGGGCTGGCGAGATCGCGACCGAGCGCCGCGACCCCGAACACGACGACGCTGGCGATGACGGCGCCGACCAGGGAGAGCGCAAGGGTGAGGCCCAGCGAGTTCACGTGCAGCACGAAGACGCCGAGCACCACGGCAAGGCTGGCGCCGGCCGACACCCCGAACAGCCCGGGGTCCGCCAGCGGGTTACCGGTCTGGCCCTGCATCACCGTGCCGGCCATGCCGAGGGCGGTGCCGACGAGCAGGCCCAGCACCGTCCGTGGGACGCGGGAGCCCCAGACGATCGCCTCGGTGTCCGTAGCCGGATCGAGCAGCGCCTGCAGCACCGTCGCCGGTGAGACGGGATTGCTGCCGAGGAACAGGCTCGCTGCCAGCGTCACCAGCAGAGCGACCGTGAGCACCCCGAACGTCGTCACTGGGCGACGGTGCCACCGGTGCTGACCGGAATTGCGCGCTCGATGCTTCGATACGCCGATTCCGTGGCCTGAGGGGGCATCGACAGTGCAATTCCTCTCAACGCCCGCTCGGTGGCCATCGCCGGCGGCCTCGACGCTGCGCTCGTTGGGCCGGAGACCAACCTCCTGACCGGGCCGGTGGAACGGAGCGAGCGCGGGCATAAGGTAAGGCTAACCTAAATACGACACTTCGACCTACCCAAAATGAGACAGGAGCCGTGGATGGCCCGCTACCCGCGTCTGATGCCGACCGCCCCGCAGCTGTTCACCGCGACCGTCGTACGCGCCGAGAGGGTGTCGCCGACGTTTCAGCGGGTGACGATCGCGGGCCCCGAGCTCGCGCGCTTCGAGTGGCACGGGCTCGACCACTGGTTCCGGCTGTTCCTGCCGCCGGGGAACGCGCCGCTGCACCTGCCGAAGGTGTCCGGACGGTCGTGGTACCGCTCCTACCTGCTGATCCCCGGTTCCGAGCGTCCGCACTGCAGCAACTACACGGTCGCCGGCTTCCGGCACACCGGGGACGGCGGCGAGCTCGACATCGACGTCGTCCTGCACTGGCACGAGGGTGAGCTCGGCGGCACGGTCGCGGCCTGGGCGGTGAACGCCGAGGTCGGCAGCCCGGTCGGCTTCCTCGACCAGGGAGTGATGTTCGACCCTCCTGAGGACGCGGCCGAGGTGGTGATCGCCTGCGACGAGACCGGGCTTCCCGGCGTCCGCGGGATCCTGCGTGACCTGGACGCGTCCACGACCGGGACGGCGCTGCTGGAGGTGCCGACGGCGGCCGATGCCGCCGAGGTCGCGGCTCCGGCCGGGGTGAGCGTGACCTGGCTGCCTCGGAACGACGCTCACGCCGTCCCCGGACGGCTGGCGCTCGCAGCCCTCGAGCGGATCGCGCCCCAGCCGGACGCGTATGCGTTCGTCGTCGGCGAGTCCGGGCTCGCCACCGGTGGACGCCGCGCGCTCAAGAAGGCGGGCCTGTCCCCGTCGCGGATCACGTTCTCGGGCTTCTGGAAGGCCTGAGCGCCGGGTCGCCGTCGCCCCGCGAGCGGTTCGCCGACGGGGACGCCCGGTTCAGTCGGCGAGTTCGTCCAGGCGTGCGAGCAGCCCGGCGTCGGACGAGGTCAGTCGCTCCATCTCGGCACCGGTGTCGCAGCTGCACAGGGCGAGGGTGACGGTGTCGTCGGAGCGGACGAGCGTGTGGACGGTGCCGCCGGCGTCCAGCCAGCGGCGGACGCGGGCGAGGTCGTCAGGCATCCTTCTCGCCGGACCCGAGCAGCTCCGCGAGCACCGGCAGGTGGCTGCTGTCCACTTCCCGAGTGGCGGTGACGAGCGTGGCCGGCCCGCCGCTCACGAGCTTCCGCAGGTCGTCGAGGGCGGCCGCGCCCTGGGGTGTGTCGAGCTCGTGCCGGTAGCGCTCGATGAACTCCGCCTTCCGTTCCGGCTGGTGGCCGTACCACTTCCGCAGCTCGGTCGACGGCGCCACCTCGGGGAGCCATGTGTCCACCCGCGGGTCGTCCTTGTGGAAGCCGCGCGGCCACAGTCGATCGACCAGGACGCGTTTTGTTCCGTCCGGCTCGTCGTACACCCGTCCGAGGTTCATCGGTCCATCATCGCTCGCGGACCGGAGGTCGTCCACGGCTCACCCCGCGTCCCGGCTGCGCACCTCTGCTCCGCCGCGCTCCCGAGTCTCACGGTGCCACCGGGATATCGGTGGCAAACGTGAGACTCGGTGGCCCGGAGGCTCGTTCGTCGGGTGGGCGGACGAGTAGCGTGCGGCTGTGACCACTGTCCCGGGTCGCCTCGCCGCCGTCAGGCACGGTGTGGCCAACCTCACGCCGGGCTACTTCGCGCTGGTGATGGCCACGTGCATCGTCTCGATCGGGGTCAACACCAACGGGTTGACCGGCCTCTCGCTGGCGCTGCTGTGGCTGGCGGTGGTGTGCTACGTGGTGCTGGTGGCCGGCACGGTGTGGCGGGCGATCTCCTTCCCGGCCGAGCTCCGGGCCGACTTCATGGATCCCCGCCGCGGTTTCGGCTTCTTCACCTTCGTGGCCGGCACCGACGTCCTCGGCACCCGGATCGCCGGGACGGGTCACTTCGAGATCGCGCTGGCGCTTCTGGTGGTCGGGGGCCTGGCCTGGCTGGTGCTGGGCTACATCGTCCCGTGGACGGCCGTGCTCGGCCGGGAGAACCGTCCCGTGATCGCGGACGCCAACGGCACCTGGTTCATCTGGGTGGTCGCCAGCCAGTCGGTCGCGGTGCTGGCCGCCGCGCTGGAGCCGGCGGTGGAGATCGGACGCCGCGAGTTGGCGCTGCTGGCCATCTGCTCCTGGTCGGTCGGCGCGATCCTCTACGCCGCCGTCGGGATCTTCGTCGCCGCGCGGCTGCTGCTCTACCCGCTGCGTCCCACCGACCTCACCCCGCCCTACTGGGTGTCCATGGGCGCGACCGCGATCACCGTGGTGGCTGGCGCCCGGATCGTGGAGATGGCCGACGCCCCGATGGTGGTCGCCACCCGGGGACTGATCGCCGGCACGTCGGTGGTCTTCTGGGCGTTCGGCAGCTGGCTGATCCTGCCGCTGCTCGCCGCCGGCTGGTGGCGCCACGTCGTCCACCGCGTCCCGCTGAAGTACGAACCGACGCTGTGGAGCATGGTCTTCCCCCTCGGCATGTACGGCGTCGCCGGTCAGTACCTCGGCCAGGCCGACCGCCTGCCGATCGTGGAGGGCATCGGCAGGGCCGAGACCTGGGTGGCGCTCGCGGTCTGGACGGTCGTCTTCGCGGCCATGGTCGTGCATCTGGCCCGGGCAGCGGTGCGACCGCAGCAGGGCTAGTTTGGACCTGGGGTGATGGACGTGGCGCCGAGGATCGTGGTGCTCACCGGTGCGGGAGTCTCGGCCGAGTCGGGGCTGCAGACGTTCCGGTCCGCCGACGGGCTGTGGTACAGCCACCGGATCACCGACGTCGCCACCCCGGAGGGCTTCGCCCGTGACCCGGCGCTGGTTCACCGGTTCTACGACCAGCGTCGTGCGGACGCCCTCGCCGCCGTTCCCAACGCCGCGCACCGCGCGCTGGCGCGACTCGAACGCGACGTCGACCCGGGCCTGGCGATCGTCACCCAGAACGTGGACGACCTCCACGAACGGGCCGGGTCGAGTCACGTGATCCACCTGCACGGCGAGCTGAACAGCGCCCTGTGCACCGCCTGCGGCTCGCGGCTGCGCTGGACGGCCACGCTCGGCGACCGGCCGCCGTGCCCGGAGTGCGGCTCGCGCACGCTGCGTCCCGACATCGTCTGGTTCGGCGAGGCCGTCTACCACCTCGACGCGATCGAGGCCGCGACCCGCGCCTGCGAGACGTTCGCGGTGGTCGGCACGTCCGGCGTCGTCTATCCCGCCGCCGGGCTCGCCGCACTGGCCCGGGCGCACGGAGCGCGCACCGTCCTGCTCAACCTCGAGGCTCAGGACGGCGGCTTCGGCTACGACGAGGTCCGCCTCGGGCCGGCGTCCGAGGTCGTGCCGGCGTGGGTGGACGAGCAGGGCGAACCGTGATGGAACCGTCCCCATTGCGGTTCACATCGCTTCGGCACGCAGGCGCACTGCGTTGCCGCCCATTCGGACGGAGATGGACGAGGATCTGAGTGTGCCCATGAACATGGTGATTCCGGATCCGGCGCTCCTCCGTCCAGGGACGGGGGACAGCGTCCGGGTGGCTCACGGCGCGGCGGTCGCGACGCCCATCGAGTGGCTGGACGAGGTGGCTGTCGTCGCCGACGAGATCGTCCGGGACGGAGGTCCGCGGCTCGCCGTGCACCGAGGGGACGGCTCGCCGGACGCGACCATCACCCTGCGCGAGGCGACCGCGGACGACCTCGCCGGCGTCCCCGCTGCCACGGGGTTGCGGGCGGACGGCACTGTCGTCGACGAGCGCTACCGGCTGGTCGTCTCGGGAGGCGGGGTGACGATCGCCGCCGCGTCCGCGGAGGGTGCCTTCCGGGGACTGACCACGCTGCGGCAGCTGATCACCGCGTCCGGGGACGGGTGGCTGCCGGCGCTCGACATCGCCGACGGCCCGCGGTTCGCGTGGCGCGGCCTGTCGCTGGACGTGGTCCGCACGTTCCACCCGGTCGCGGAGGTGGAGCGGGTCATCGACATGCTGGCGCTGCACAAGCTGAACGTCCTGCACCTGCACCTGACCGACGACCAGGGCTGGCGTTTCGAGGTGCCCGGCTGGCCGCGGCTGCACGAACTGAGCGACGAGGGCACCCCGGGTGCCGGGCTTGCCGGCTCGGCATCGGAGGAGCCCAGTACCGGCGCCGACCCGTCGTTGCTGCGTCCCGGCGGCCACTTCACCGACGCCGACATCGCCCGCCTGGTGGCGTACGGACGCGCCCGGCACGTCGTCCTCGTCCCCGAGGTCGACCTGCCCGGGCACGTGGCCGCCGCCGTGGCCGCCTACCCCGAACTCGCCGGGCCGGCCGCCGGTCCGGCGGCGGTGCTGGCCGTCGGCACCGAGCGCGCCAACGAGTTCCTGCGCGCGGTCGTGGCCTGCGAGGCGGAACTGTTCCCGGACGCGGCCCACCTCCACATCGGCGCGGACGAGGCCTGGGGCATGGACCCGGACGCGTACGCGAGCTATGTCGGCGAGGTCCGCGACCTCGTCCACGCTGCCGCACGCCGGGTGATCGGCTGGCAGGAGCACGCCCGGGCGAGCACCACGCCCGACTCGATCGCGCAGCTGTGGATCGAGCCGGACTTCATCGACGGTGCCGGCGACGTCTCCGAGGCTGCCGCGGCGACCCCTCCGGAACTGCTGGAGCTGATCGTCGAGCACCTCGCCGCTGCGTCCGGTGACCTGGACGCGGTCGTCCGGCAGGGAGCGAGCATCCTGCTGTCGCCGGCGTCCCAGCTGTACTTCGACCGGCCGATCGCCGAGGCGTCCGTCGACGCCGAGCAGGAAGTCAGGCGCGCGCGGCTGGGCCTGCCGGTGTACCCGGCGCTGGTGCTGTCCGAGGTCGTCGGCCGCGACCCACTGGCGTCCGCACCCGGGGTGGATCGGAGCCGGATCGCCGGCGTCGAGGCCGCGATCTGGTGCGAGACGATCACCGACGCCGCCGACCTCGAACTCCTGCTGCTGCCCCGCCTGGCCGGGCTGGCCGAGGTGAGCTGGGGCAGCCCCCGTCCCTGGCCCGACCACGCGGCCGCTCTCGCTGCGCAGGCGCCGGCCTGGGACGCCCGCGGCTGGGGTTACCTCCGCGCTGCCACCGTCCCCTGGCGGCCGGTCGTTGGCTGATCCCGCCGAGCCCGGACGGGGTAGGAGACGGCTCCTCCGGCGGACTGAACCATCGGGGACAGTCCCCGACGGTTCAGGCTGAACGATTGGGGACTGTCCCCGGCGGTTCAGGCTGAACGATTGGGGACTGTCCCCGGCGGTTCAGGCTGAACGATCGGGGACTGTCCCCGGCGGTTCAGGCTGATCGATTGGGGACTGTCCCCGGCGGTTCAGGCTGAACGATTGGGGACTGTCCCCGACGGTTCAGACGGGGCGGACGTCAGAGGAGCGGAAAGCCGTCCAGCAACTGCGCGACGCGCATCGCCTGGCGGGGGAGGTACTCGGCGATGGTCAGGCCGACGACGTCGGCGGCGCCCCGCAGGTCGGCGACGATGCGGCGCACCTCGGCAGACGTCAGGCCGCCCGGTTCGGCGCCGAGGCCGAGGACGACTTCGGCGCTGTCGATCGTGTCCACGTCGAAGTGGACGGCGACCTTCGAGCAGCCGGTGCCCGCCAGCCAGTCGAGCAGTGGCCGACTGGAGTCGCGCAGGTCGTCCGGGGCGAAGCTGGTCAGCCCCCAGGCGCCGATGTTCGGGTAGACGTCCTCACCCCATGAGTGCAGGCCGGTCAGCGCCAGCCGGTCGGCGGGGACGGTGGCCGGCAGCAGTGCCCGGACGTCGGCGTCCCCGCGTCCGACCAGTGCCGTGACCGCCATCGCGTGGTAGCCGGTGTAGCCGGACGCGTTGGTGTCGACGTCGGGGTGGGAGTCGATCCAGACGACCGCGAGGTCGTCCCCGTAGCGACGGGCGAGAGCCGCGAACGGCGCCACGCTCACCGAGCAGTCGCCGCCGAGGGTGAGGATGCGCTCTGGGTCGTGGGCTGCGATCAGCTCCAGCGCGGCTCGCAGCTGGGCGAGTACTGCCGCCTTGGCCTCGATCCCGTCCCGCTCCTCCAGGTCCACGTCGTCCATGGGCACCGGCACGATCGCGGTCGGCCCGTCGTGCGCCGGCAGGACGGCCTGGAGCACCGCCGTCCCGACGGCATAGCCGCGCCGCGCGGCCGCGAACGGGAACTCGGCCGCCAGCCCGGCCACCGTCGCGGCCTGGGCGCCCTGCCACTGCGGCCAGACCAGCCTCAGCGTCCCGGACGCCGTCATGGGCTCGTCGCTCACGGCTCCTCCTCCCAACCGGACGCGGACAACGCTAGCGCCACACGTCCACGGAGTTAATCAACCCATTGGCGAAAGTGCCGCACGGGACTACGGTTGGCTTCAGCGAGGACGTCGATGGAGACCAGATGTTGTTGATGAGGCTCGGCGAACCGGGCGCGGAGCGTCCGGTGGTGAGGCTGGACGCGGAGAGCTACGTGGACGTCTCCGACGAGGTGGACGACTTCGGTGAGGCATTCTTCGGCTCGGACGGACTCACCGCGCTGCCGGCGATCGTCGACCGGAAGCGCTCCGCCGGCGATGTCCGCGCGTTCGGCGACGAGCGGGTCGGCGCGCCGATCGCCCGGCCGCACCAGATCCTGTGCATCGGGCTGAACTACAGCGACCACGCCGCCGAGACCGGCCAGGCCGTCCCGGCCGAACCCATCCTGTTCACCAAGTCGCCGAACACCCTGGTCGGCCCGAACGACAACGTCCGGCTGCCCCGCGGCGCGACCAAGCCCGACTGGGAGGTCGAGCTCGGCATCGTGATCGGTCGCCGGTCCAGCTACCTCGAGTCGCCGGCGGACGCCCGGGACGCCATTGCCGGCTACGTCGCCGTCAACGACGTCAGCGAGCGCGCCTTCCAGCTGGAGCGCGGCGGCCAGTGGAGCAAGGGGAAGTCGGCTGAGACCTTCAACCCCTGCGGCCCCTGGCTGGCGACCCCGGACGAGATCGTCGACGTCAACAACCTGGGACTGTGGCTGGACGTCAACGGCGTCCGCCGCCAGACCGGCACCACCGCCCGGATGATCTTCGATCCATACGTCATCGTCCACCACCTCAGCCAGTTCATGGTGCTGGAGCCCGGCGACCTGATCAACACCGGGACGCCGCCGGGCGTCGGGATGGGCCTCAACCCGCCGGTCTGGCTGCAGGCCGGTGACCTCATCGAGCTGGGCGTCGACGGCCTGGGCAGCCAGCGCCAGCGCGTCCTGCCGCCACGGTGAGGGAGGCCTGATGCGCGCGCTGGTGCTCAGAGACTTCGGCCACCTCGAAGTCGCCGACCTCCCGGAACCAGGGCCCGGCCCCGGTGAGGTACTGGTCCGGATCGCCTACACCGGCATCTGCGGCTCCGACATCCACGGCTTCACCGGGAAGAACGGACGCCGCGTCCCCGGCCAGGTGATGGGCCACGAGACCTCGGGTGTCGTGCTCGGCCTCGGCGAGGGCGTCACCGACCTGCCGCCCGGGACCCCGGTGACGGTGAACCCCGTCGTCGTTCCCGAGGCCGACGCGGCCGCGTGGCGCGGACGCGAGCAGCAGCACCCCGGCAAGTACGTGATCGGGGTCGCGCCGGAGCGGGTCGCGGCGTTCGCCGAGCTGCTCGTCGTGCCCGCCCGCAACGTGGTCGCCCTCGGGGAGGTGTCGCTCCCGCACGGCGCCCTGATCGAGCCGCTCGCCGTGGCCGCCCACGCCATCTCCCGGGTGCCACCGCCGGACGGACCGGTTCTCGTCGCCGGCGGAGGGCCGATCGGCCAGTCCGTTGCGCTGGCGCTGCGACAAGCCGGCGTCGGCCGGGTGCTGGTCACCGAGCCGGCATCCGCCCGCCGTGACCTGCTGGCCCGGCTGGGCGCCGAGCCGATCGACCCGTCCGGAGCGGACGTGGCGGCCGAAGTCGTCCGCCGGTGCGGCGGACCGGTGGCCGCGGCCTTCGACGCCGTCGGCAGCGGCGGTACCCTGGCCGACTGCTTGCGGGCCACCCGCGACGGCGGCATGGTCTGCCTCGTCGGCATGGGGACGCCGGAACTCGCCCTGCCGGCGCTTGAGGTCAGCACGCACGAACGGGCCGTGGTCGGCAGCTTCGCCTACTCCAGCGTCGACTTCGAACTGGCGGCGGCCCGGCTGGCCGCGTCGTCGCCCGAGCAGACCGAGTCCCTGATCAGCCGGGTCGTCCCGCTCACCGAGGCGCCGGCCGCCTTCACGGCGCTCGCCGCCGGCGACGGCACCGCGGGCAAAGTGCTCGTCGACCTCAGCTGACCCGCCCGTCCGCCACGAGGGCGTGACCGGTGGTCACCGGAACTCGACCAGGTGCTCGGACAGGTAGCGGTGGGTGCTCGGGCCGAGGTCCTTGACCCAGAGCCGGGCGCGGGCGCCCAGCCGCGTCGAGCCGTAGCGCTGCGCGACGTCGTCTGCGTCGTCCAGCGGCTGCAGGGACGGGTACCACAGGCTGTGACCGGGCTTGCGCAGCAACAGCCGCGGCGGAGACCAGTCCTGGCTGTTGCCGCCGGCGCCCAGGTCCGGGTGCGGGTTGGTGCTGAGCCAGACCGAGTCGCCGGCCCAGAACTCCGAGTCCACCCGGCCCATCGCCATCACCCAGCACTCCAGCGCGGTGTTCCAGCTGACGGACGGCCCCCAGTGGAACGACCGGTCGCCCGCCGAGACCGGACCGCCGCCGTCCCGCGGCGGGATCTGCAGGGCCTCGATCGGCGCGCCGACGCCATCAGCGGGCGCGGCGAACGCCGTGCCGTCCCAGCGACGCGCGCAGCCGGCCGGACGGTCCAGGTCGGCGAGGGCGATCCGGGCGACGGAGATGCACTGGCCGCCCGCCTCGGTGGCCGCGTCCCAGGTGTCGGGGGAGTAGCTGCCGGGATAGCCGTACTCGCCGTAGAAGACGTAGAGGTGGTCGCCGCAGGCAACGGCGGACGGATCGCCGACTCCGCCCGGGAACGTGTGGTTGCGGTTGACCGGGGAGAGGACGAGGCGCGGCTGAAGGTCCTCCAGCAGGATGCCGCGGTCGACCCATGTCCTGCCGCCATCGACGGACGCCATGATCCCGATCCGGCAGACTGCCTGCGGCGAGCCGTCCCCCGTGAGCCCGGACGGCCAGTCCCGGTCGCGGTAGCCCAGGCCGGTCGCCGGCTCCCAGGGCAGCGTCTGCGGGTAGTTCTCGTTGTGGTACAGCGCGTACAGCCGCCGGCCGTCCGGCTCCGGCGCGTACACCGACTCGAACCACACCGCCCCGTGGAGGCCCGGCTGGCCGGGGGAGGCGTTGGCAGGCAGGACGACCTCGGTGAACCCCTCGGGGGCGGATGCGAACGCGTCTGGCGCGGTGGGACCGTCGGCGTACTTCAACTCGCGGGCGTCGCCCCAGACCGGGTCCTCGCCGTACTTGCCGGTGAAGATCCGCAGCCGGCCGTCCACCCAGGCCTCGGTGACGTTGCAGTCGACGAAGGCGCCGTAGACCCGTCGCGGGGCCGGCTCGACGGTGAACTCAACGGACAACGCTGGATCCTCGGGACTATTGCGACCAAGAGTGACAAAATACATCCACTGGAGTTAGTCGACAACGCCTCAGGAGTCCCGCATGCGTCCGCTTCGCCGCGGTACCAACCTTTCCCGGGTCGCCGGGTTCAACGAAGCCGTGGTGATCGACGCGGTGCGGCGGGCCGGGGACGGCCTCAGCCGGGTGGAGATCTCCGAGCAGACCGGGCTGTCGGCGCAGACCGTGTCGAACATCGTCCGGCGGATGCTGGAGTCCGGGCTGCTGCTGGAGGGGGAGCGCGTCACCCACGGCCTGGGCAAGCCGCGGACGCCGCTGGTGCTGCACCCGAACGGACGGCACGCGATCGGCGTCCACCTCGACCCCCTGGTGACGACGCTCGTCCTGGTGGACCTGCGCGGCGACCTCGCCGGCCACCGCCAGCTACCCAGCCCCGCCAACCGCGACCCCGCCGAAGTTCTGCGCGAGATCGCCGACGCCATTCCCGACCTGCTCGCCGGCGCCGGGGTGACCCTGGAGACGGTGGCCGGCATCGGCCTGGCCAGCCCGGGACCGGTCGACCTCACCAGGGGACGGATCGTCGACCCACCGCACCTTGCGTCCTGGCGCGACATCCCGGCCGTCGAGCTGCTGGAGGCCGCGGCCGGGCTGCCGGTGCTGCTGGACAAGGACGTGATCGCGGCCGCCGTCGGCGAACGGTGGACGGGAGCGACCCTCGGCCACGCCCACTCGCTGTTCATGTACCTGAGCACCGGCATCGGCCTGGGCATCGCGATCGACGACACCATCATCCGCGGCTCCACCGGGAACGCCGGCGACATCGGCCACCTGATCGTTGCCGACGACGGGCCTCTGTGCACCTGCGGGATGCGCGGCTGCATCGGGGTCACCCTCAGCCCGGCCGCGCTGGTCGAACGGGCGATCGCCGTCTCCGCCCTGGGCGGGAGCCATCTGGACGCCGTCCGCTCCACCGACCCGGCCCGGATCGCGGAGTCGTTCGACGCCTTCTGCGCGCTACTGGACGAGGGGGACGCGAGGATCGCCGGCATCGTCCAGCAGTCGGCCCGCCAGCTGGCCAAGGGACTGACGATCCTGGCCAACGTGATGGACACCGACGTGATCGCCGTTGGCGGCCCGACGTGGATGCGGCTGCGCGAGTACCTGCTGCCTCGCCTCACCGGGGACACGGCGGCGATCCCGGTACACGCCGCCGGCTACCGTCCGGTGACCGTTGTCAGCACCGCTCTCGGCGACGACGGCACCGCGATCGGCGCGGCCTGCCTCGTCCTGGATCGCGCCTATGCGCCGGCCGTCGGCTCGATCGCGCTGGCCCGCTGAGCGCTGGCCCGCTGAGCGCTGGCCCGCTGAGCGTCGGTCGGGCCGGGCATCATCCGTGTCAGCGTCGGCCAGGCCACAGTTCGACGTCGATCGAGGTCCGGCGCGGGCGGTAGCGGTACTGCCGCGCGACCCCCGGGCCGCAGGTCGCCGTGCCAAGCCCGTTCTGGCCGGCGTCCAGGTGCACCCACAGCCGGTCGACCGGACGGAGCTCGTCGGCATGGCTGGCCGCGGCCAGGTCGGCGTTGGACCAGGGCCGCAGCGCGAGGTCGACGGCAGGCCGGCCCAGGAGCCGCAGCGTGTGCCCCGGCCAGGACAGGTGGGCCCACCGCAGGTCCTGGCGCAGCCCGTTCTCCTGCGGCACGACGTACGGCGTCTGCCAGTCCGCGACCCGGTGCCGCCAGCGTCCCAGGTGGGCCGCGGCCTGTGAGTCGGGGTACGACTCGCCCGGGCCGCGGCCGTACCAGTCGACCTCAACGCCCAGCGGATCCGGGCACGCCAGAGCCAGGCTGTAGCCGAGCCGGGGCAGGCTGCCCGGCAGCGGTCCGAAGCCCGTGATCGCCAGCCGTAGCCTGAGCCGTCCGTCCGCCGAGGCCCGCCAGCGGTGGGTCAGCGCGAACCCGGCTGCCGTGCCCGCCGCCCGCGCCGACGCCTCGACCACCAACTCGCCGGCGTCGACGCGGATGTCCTCGGTCTGCAGGTGCAGCCGGTCCAGCCCGACCGCGCACCAGGCGTCCGCCACGCTGCGGGACTCGCCCCAGCCCACCGCCAGGTCGTTCTCCGTCGGCGCCCGCCAGGCCGAGAAGCCGGACCCGGTCACCGCCAGTCCGCCGAGCTCGGTCAGGAGTCCGGCCTCGTCGAAGCGCGCCGGTCCGACCCGGTAGCCCTCCGGCGTCCCCACTACCGGGACGCCGCCGAACCCGGACGCCGTCGCCGGACGTAGCACCTGCTCGCCGCGGCCCAGGACGTGGCCGGCGTCCGCCCATGCCTGGGCGGTGGCGCTGGTGGCGGTCACCGCCACTACGACCTCGGATCCGGCCGGAGCTTCGGCGATGCGGGCGGTGTCGAGCCGGAGTTCGGCCTCGCCGCCGGGCGCGAGCACCGGCACGTCCAGCCGTCCGGACGTGAACGGCGTGCCGTCGGCGAGGAGTTCCCAGCCGAACCGGACGTCGCCGGTGTCGATCGCCTGATAGCGGCTGCGGACGCGGACGGCGCCCTCGCCCACCTCGATCTGCAGTGGCGCGTTCACCGCAGCCAGCTCGGTCAGGCCGGGGGACGGCGTGCGGTCAGGGAAGCACAGCCCGTCGATGACGAAGGAGCCGTCGTGCACCTCCTCGCCGAAGTCGCCGCCGTAGCCATAGCCGACGCGGCCGTCCGGCAGCTGGCGCAGCAGGCCGTGGTCGATCCACTCCCAGACGAAACCGCCCTGGCAGCGCGGATAGCGCTCGAACAGCCCGTCGTAGAGGCTCAGGCCGCCTGGTCCGTTGCCCATCGCGTGCGCGTACTCGCACAGTACGAACGGCAGGCTGCGGCGGTGGGCGTCCGCCTCGGGGTCTGGCAGCGGCGGCTCCGCGTGGCGGCCGATCGCGTCGACGTCGGCGGTGGATGCGTACATCCGCGAGTACAGGTCGGTGTAGCTGCTCTCGGGCTCGCCCTCGTAGTGGACGGGACGGGCGTCGCGGGCGTGCACCCAGGCCGCCATCGCCGCCAGGTTCTGGCCGCGTCCGGCCTCGTTGCCGAGCGACCAGACCACCACGCCGGGATGGTTCTTGTCCCGTTCGACCGTCCGTTCGATCCGCTCCAGCAGCGGACGCTGCCAGCGCGGGTCGTCGCTCGGGTTGCCGGCCCAGCCCTCCAACTCGAACCCGTGCGTCTCCAGGTCGCACTCGTCGATCACGTACAGGCCGTGCTCGTCGCACAGGTCGAGGAAGTGGGGGTGCGGCGGATAGTGGCTGGTCCGGACGGCATTGAGGTGGTGCCGCTTTATCGCCAGCACGTCGGCGAGCATCGACTCCCGGCTGACCGCACGGCCGGACGCCTGGTCGAACTCGTGCCGATTCACCCCGCGGAATTGCACGCGGGCCCCGTTCACGAGCAGCAGCGCGTCGCGGATCTCGACCCGGCGGAAGCCCAGTTGCAGGCTGATCGTCTCGTTCCCGCCGGCCACCGTGGCCGCGTAGCGGCGGGGAGACTCCGCCGACCACGGCTCGACCGCTCCGACCTCCAGCGTCACCGGCTCTGAGCCGACCTCGGCGTCCACCCCCAGCTCGGGGACGCACAGTCGCGCCGGACCGACGGCACCCTGACTAAGGCGGACGCTGACCGTCAGCCGTCCGGTGGCGGTGCCTGGGTCGTAGTCGGCGACGGCGTCCACGTCTTCGATCCCGCCGTCGGGCCGGTGCAGCAGCGTGACCTCCCGGAACAGCCCGGACAGCCACCACTGGTCCTGGTCCTCGACATAGCTGCCCGTCGACCACTGCGGGACGCGGATCGCGAGCAGGTTCCCGCCGGGACGCAGCTGGTCGGTGATGTCGAACTCGACGGGCAGCCGGGAGCCGGTGTGTTCACCGACGGGGGAGCCGTTGACCGTGACGATCGCTGCCGAGTCGGCGCCCTCGAGCCGGAGGTACCAGCGACCCGGTCCGGTCGGCGGTGGGTCGATCCGCAGCCGGTAGTCGCCGACCGGGTTCGCCCGCGGTGGCCGCGGCACGTCCAGCGGGATCGGGTAGCGGACGTTGGTGTACGCCGGCGCGCCCCAGCCCTGCAGCTGCCAGTGGCCGGGGACGCGGATCCGCTCCCAGTCGTCGCCGGCGTCCGTCCAGTCGGGGACGGCGTCGAGCGCGGGCGACAGCCGGAAGGCCCAGTCTCCACCGAGGTCGACGCGGGCGGCGTCGCTGAGCAGCGCGGCCCGCGGCCGGACGGCACCGACGGTCATCGGCACCAGCGCACCGTCGGCTTCGGTGTAGGGCTGCGTCACCGGATGGACTCCAGCACGAGCAGCCACGAGGTAGCGTCCGAATGCCGCTGCAGCCGAACGCCGTCGCGGGTGAGTTCCTCGCCGGTACCTTCAGGGGTGAGCAGGTCGGCGGCGTCCGCGCCGGGCCCGAGCAGCCGGACGCGGTAGCCGGCGTCCGGTCGCAGGCCCACCGGACGCAGCACCTGCTCGTCCTCGGCGCCGGGCAGCGCGACCGTGAGCAGCACGTGCCGCTCACCCGCCGACAGCTGGAAACCCGGCCAGCGTTCGCCACCGCCGTCCCGTCTCGGCTGGGCGGTGAGCGGACGGATGACGCCGTGCTCGCGGAGCGCCGGCATCACGTGCGTCCGATAGACCGCAGCGTGCTCCGCGACCCGCTCCCGCAGGGTGTCGGGCAGCTCGTGCAGCCGCAGCGACAGGGCGAACCGGTGCAGCATCACGGCCCGCAGGGTCGTGTCGAAGTCGGCGACGCCGATCGTCTTCGGGTCGAGGTGCTGCCTGGGGTGGAAGCCTCGCCACTGCGACTCGCTGAAGTGGTAGATGCTCGCCGCCGGCAGTAGCTGGCTCGCGCCCCACAGCAGCTGCAGCTGGAACTCGGACCAGTCGGGGTCGGACAGGAAGCCGCAGTGCAGGTGGGACAGCAGGCCGAGGTCGAGCCGCAGCCCGCCGGACGAGCAGGCTTCGACGACGAGCTGGGGGTAGTGGGCGCGCAGGGTCTCCAGCAGCGCGTACAGGCCCTGGTAGTGCTCGTACAGTCCGTCGCCGGCGTCGTGGCCGTGGTCGGTGCGCGAGCAGCCGGGGCCCGGGTCGAGGTTGAAGTCGACCTTCAGCCAGCGGGCTCCGGTGCGTCCGATCAGCCGGTCGAGGACATCGAGCAGGTGGTCGCGCGCCTCGGGCGAGCCGAGGCAGACGTAGCCGAGCCAGCCGGGGTCGTCGGCGCGCGGACCGGTGAAGCCGGGCTCGTCGCGGCGGGCGACGATGCCGGGTCTGGCCACTGCCACCTCGGCCTCCACCCCGAGGGCCTCGATCTCGCACCAGATGCCGAAGTCGATGCCAGCGTCCCGGGTGGCGGCGGCGAGGCCGGCGACGCCGTCGGGGAACCGGACGGTGTTCTCGGCGTCCCAGTCGCCGCGCACCTGGTACCACTCGGAGGTGACGTCGGCCGGACCGAACCAGCCGGCGTCCAGGACGGCCAGGTCGTAGCCGAGTTCGCGGGCGACCTCGACGTCGCGGAGGAAGGCTGCGGCGTCGATCTCCTGGTCCTCGTAAGACCACCAGTGGTTCCAGGTGAGCGGGACGACCGGCGTCCGGGGCGCCACCCACTGGGAGAAGGCGGCGGCGAGCCCGGCGGTGGCATCCGTCCGGGAGCCGGCCCAGGCGACGTAGACCGACGGTGCCCGGAACTCCCGGCCCGGACGGACGGTGCGGCTGAACTCCCAGGGGCTGATGCCCGAGAGGACGCGCAGCCCGCCGTCCGTCGGCTCGACGTCGATCCGCCAGTTGCCGCTCCAGGCTGGGCTGACGACCACGGCCGAGCCGTCGTCGTGCTCGAGGCACAGCCACGGATGCAGGCCCTTGGACGAGCGCCCGGTGACCTGTCGCAGCTCCAGCCGTCCGGTCACCGGGGCTTGCTGCGGGGTGAACTCGTCGCCCCAGTCCGAGGTGAACCAGTGCGCCGTCCAGTTCAGGCCGGGCAGATCGACGACGACCGTGGGGACGTCGCTCACGGTGACCTCGGCAGCCGAGCGGACGACGAGGTCACAGCAGACCACGTTCGCGTAGGGATTGGGCAGGTCCCGGTGCGCCCCGACGACCGCCAGGCCGCTGAGGGAAGGGGTGATGAGGCTCGGTTCAGGCATGTCCACCTCCAGGGACGTGTGGTTGGGCTGAGTGATCGACCTCCGGTTGAACCATCGGGGACAGGTACTTCGGTTCAGCCTCGGCGTCCTGAACCGGCGGGGACAGGTACTTCGGTTCAGCCTGGACCTGCGCTGAACCGAAGTACCTGTCCCCATGGTTCAGATCGGACGGCTGGGACGGGTGGACGGTTCCTGCTGCGTCCACCGTCGCAGAGGACGGGGCGGTCTCGCTGAGGGACAGGGTGACCGGGCGACCGCGCCAGTGGACGGTCAACTCCAGGTCCCCGAGGCCCGGCGGGACGCACGGATGGCAGAGCAGTCCGTCCCACGCCGGACGCAGTCCGGCCAGGCCGTACAGGACCGTGCCGATCAGCGTCGCCGCGGACCAGGTCTGGTCGGGCTCGGAGCGCCAGTTCCGGCCGGTCTGCCAGCCGCCATCCGGACGGCCGGTGACCGGGTGGTAGACCTCCCGGAATGACGGCTCGGGCCCGTCGAACAGCCTCAGCAGCAGGTCCAAGTCCGTGCCGAACGCCTGCCGGTCGCCGGTCGCGGCCACCGCCTGCGCCCACACCCCCATGATCATCGGCCAGAGCGCGCCGCCGTGCCGGCCCGGACGGTCGTCGTCGTAGCCCGCGAAGTGCGGGCTGACCGCCGGCAGTCCGCGAGGCGCCCGGACGGCACCGGCAACGGTGACTTCGGCCTGAGCCGGCGTCGCCGTGCCGGACAGGATCGCCAGCGCGAGGCCGAGCCCCTCCTGGTGGCCGTCGAGGACGCCGTCGGCGAGCAGGTAGCCGAAGCGGTGTTCCGCGTCGATCCAGAAGGCGTTCCGCACCCGGCCGGCGAGTGCCTCCGCGCGGGACGACCACGGCGCCGGGTCGATGCCGGCAACCGCCCCCAGCTCGGCGAGGCAGCCCAGCGCCCACACGTAGGTGGCGTTCGTCGACAGGCAGCGGACGTGCCGGACGGCGGCGTGGTCGAGCGCGAACGACGCGTCCGGCTGCCCGGGGTCGTGCAGGGACGGTGGGTAGCCGGTGATCCCGTCCGCCATCACGGCCGGGCCGCGGTAGAGGCCCTCCGGGCCGAGGTACCGCTCGTCCAGCCGGCGCAGGGTGGCCACCCCGACGTCGTAGCCGAACCGCGCCCAACTCGCGTCCCCGGTGACCATCGCCAACTGGTGGGCGCCGACCAGCCAGATGATCTGGTCCCACCACTGGTCGTCGTCGGCGATCGTCCTGCCGTCCGGCTCACACACCGCGCGGAGCGTGTCGGCGGCCACGTCCGGGCACAGCCACGCCGCGGCCTGCCAGGTGTTGATGGCCGCGTCCCGCGTCCAGGGGTCGGGGTAGCCGCCGCCCGCGCGAAGGACGCGGCGACCATCGCGCGGGACGATGTTCCGCTCGACGCAGGCCGCGGCGGCATCGACCAGCCGGCCGAGCCGCTGCGCCGCCGCGCCCGTCCCGGTGAGCCGAACCCTGCCGGTGAGGTGGCTCACGCCGCCCGGACTCCGGTGAACCGCAGCGTCAGAATCTCGAACGGACGCAGGGTGAGGCGCACCATGCCGTCCTCGGTCAGCTCGGGCTCGGGATCGATCGTCCGCTCCAGCAGGTCGGTGGTCAGCACCTGATCGAAACCGAAGCCGGGACGCAGCGTGCCGCACACCCGGTCGCCGAGCGACTCGTACAGCCGGACGACGAGGTCGCCGGAACCGTCCTCTGCCAGCTTCACCGCCTCCACGACCACGCCCGGGCCGGACGCCTCGACGATCGGTGCCACCGGACGCGCGCCGGTGATCCGGCGGACCGGCTGGTTCAGCCGCTGGCCAGCGGCGAACGCGTCGGCGAGGTCCGCGCCGCAGACGGCGGTGACGCGCAGCTGGTGGCGTCCCTGGTCGGTCTGCGGGTCGGGGAACATCGGGCCGCGCAGCAGCGACAGCCGCACGGTCGTCCCCGGCGATCGCGAACCGGAGTTCTCCCTGCGGATGTCGTGGCCGTACGTGGAGTCGTTGGCGACCGCGAACCCGAACCCCGGTTCGGCCACCTGCACCCAGCGGTGGGCCACCGTCTCGTAGCGCGCGGTGTCCCAGGACGTGTTCACGTACGTCGGCCGGAAGATGTGCCCGAACTGGATCTCGGACGCCGCCCGGTCGGTGAAGATGCTTGTCGGGAACGCGAGCTTCAGCAGCCGGCGCTGCTCGTGCCAGTCGATGTCGAAGTCGAAGTCGATCAGCGCCGAGCCGGCGTGCAGGGTGATCCTCTCGGTGATGACCGTGCGGTCGCCCAGCTGCCGGATGACCGAGAACTGGACGTGCCCGTCGTCCTGCCCGACCAGCAGCACCGACTGGGCCTCGATCAGGTCGGTCACGCTGCGGCCGATGTGCGCGTCAATGTCCCAGGCCTCGTACATGCTCGGCCGGTCGTTGTGCACCTGGAGCAGCCCGAAATGCCGTCCCGGTGCGACCAGCTCGCGTCCGCTGGCGTGGTGGCGCACCGAGTCGATCAGTCCGGGCGGGGTCATCAGCGCCGTGATCTCGCCGGTGTCGACCAGCCAGCCCTCCGCCGTGAGCCGGACGTCGAGCCGGCCGCCGCCCGCCTCCAGGGCCGGGACGACCCGGAGCGGACCCACCCCGTCCACCGTCACGGGAGCGGAGTTCACGCTCAGCGGGACGTCCCCGTCACCGGCCAGCGCGCCCAGCGAGCGCTCGATGATGCCCTCCAGCACAGCCGCCACCCGGGCGTAGTTCGCCTCGGCCTCCCGGTGCACCCAGGCGATCGACGAGCCCGGCAGGATGTCGTGGAACTGCTGCAGCAGCACCGTCTCCCAGCACTCCTGCAGCAGCGCGGACGGGTAGGCCAGGCCGGCGCGGATCGCCGCCGCCGACGCCCACAGCTCGGCCGCCCGGAGCAGGTGCTCGCTGCGCCGGTTGCCCTGCTTGGTCCGCAGCTGGGACGTGTAGGTTCCGCGGTGCGTCTCCAGGTACATCTCGCCCGACCACGTGTGCGGGCGGTCGAGTTCGGCCTGGGCCTCGGTGAAGAACTCGGCCGGGTTGCCGATCCGCACCTTCGGCGAGCCCTCGAGGTCGGCCGTCCGGTGGGCCTTGGCGAGCATCTCGCGGTTGGGGCCGCCGCCGCCGTCCCCGTAGCCGAAGGGGACGAGGGAGAGGTTGCCGTGGCCCTGTTCGGCGTACTGGCGCTCGGCCTTGGCCAGCTCGAACGCGGCGAGCCGGGAGTTGTAGGTGTCGACCGGTGGCAGGTGCGTGAAGATCCGGGTGCCGTCGATGCCCTCCCACCAGAAGGTGTGGTGGGGCAGGACGTTCGTCTCGTTCCACGACATCTTCTGGGTCAGGAACCAGCGCGAGCCGGCGGCGACCGCGACCTGCGGCAGCGCGCCGGAGTAGCCGAACGAGTCGGGCAGCCACACGTCCAGGGGCTCGATGCCGAACTCGCGCTGGAAGAAGCCCTTGCCCATCACGAACTGGCGGGCCAGCGCCTCGGAGCCGGGCATGTTGGTGTCGGACTCGACCCACATCCCGCCGACCGGGACGAACCTGCCCTCCGCGACCTTCTGCTTCAGCCGTCCCCACAGCTCGGGGTAGTGCCGCTTCACCCAGGCGTACTGCTGCGCCGACGAGCAGGAGAACACCAGCTCGGGATGCTCGTCGGACAGCGCGATCACGTTGGCGAACGTCCGGGCGCACTTGCGGACGGTCTCGCGCACCGGCCAGAGCCAGGCCGAGTCGATGTGGGCGTGGCCGGTCGCCACGACCCGGTGGGCGCTGGCGTTCGCCGGGCTGGCCAGGACGCCGGCGAGGGCTGCCCGCGCCGCCGCGGCGGTGCCGGGGACGTCGCGCGGGTCGAGCGCGTCCATCGCGGCGTTGCGCCCCGACGATCTCGGCGCGGCGCGGCAGGTGCTGCGGTATTTCCTCGACCAGGCCGGCGAGCACCTCGACGTCCTGGTTGAGCTCCCAGACCTCGGTGTTGCGTCTGGCCAGGGCGAACGTCCGCAGCACGTACAGCGGGCCGTCCGGGACGGTGTCCTTCGAGCTGAACGGGGTCGGCTGCCACGAGCCGCCGACGGCCACCTCCGGGTTGGCGGCCGCCTCGAGGTAGACGTCGATGTGGGCCGGGTCCTCGACCGGGAGGTACCGGTTGAACGGCTCGATCGCCTTGATGATCGACCCGTCCGGACGGAAGGCGAGCCCTTCGGCCTGGCCCCCGTCCAGTTCGACCCGGAAGCCGAGGTCGACGACGATCTCGTAGTCCCAGCCTTGCTCCACCCACTCGGCAGGGACGGCGCCGGTCGCGTGCAGCCACATCGTGCTCCAGCCCCGGCCCCAGCCGCTGCCGACCGCGAACGGGCGGTACTCCTGGGCGACGGCCGTGCGGAAGGGCACCGGCTCGTCCGGGACGTCCCAGCTGGTCAGGTCCAGGGGAGCCGTCTCCCCGTAGAGGTTGGGGACGACGAGTTCTTCGAGGAACCTGCCGAGCCGGCCCCGGTAGAGCCACTCGTTGTCGCGCACCGAAGCTCCTTTGCTCGTTCAAGGGTGTTGCTTCAGTTTCGTCAAATTGAAAGACTTAGTCAACAGGACGCGTCCGCCGCCGAGCAGTCCGACGACCGACGCGTCCGCCAAGGGAGGAGGACGGAGATGGACGCACGCTGGGCACGAGTCGAGACCGACTGGTCGATCTACGGTCTCACCGCGCTGGTGCTGGCCAACGACCGGCTGAGGGTGATCGTCCTTCCCGAGCTCGGCGGCCGGATCTGGGAGGTGCTCGACCTGGCCTCCGGGCACCAACTGCTGTGGCACAACCAGCGGCTGCGTCCGGGCCGTGTCAGGTTCGGCGCGGGCTACGACGACAACTTCCTCGGCGGCTGGGACGAACTGTTCCCCAACGACCTGGCCGAAAACCTGGCCGGCGAACCCTTCCCCGACCACGGCGAGACCTGGTCCGAGCCCTGGGCGTGGGAGGTCCTGCCCGGCCCGGACGCTGCCGTCCGGCTGAGCCTGACCACCCGGATCTCCGCCAGCCGGCTGCAACGGACGGTCCGGCTGGGCCCGGGCCAGGCGCGGGTCTCGGTCGAGGTGGAGGCCACCAACGGCCTGGACGTCCCGCTACCGATGCTGCACAAGCAGCACCTGGCGGTCGACCTGCCGCCCGGCGCCCGGATCGACCTGCCCGCCTCCCGGATCGAGATCGGTGACTTCGGCCGCCCGCGTGCCGGAGCATCCGGGGACGAGTTCGACTGGCCATGGCTGCCGACACCGGACGGTCCGGTCGACTTCGCCGCGACGCCCGCAGACGATGGTGCGGTCAGCGAGTTCCTCTTCGCCACCAGGCTGGAGGCCGGCTGGTGCGCCTGCACGCGGCCGGACGGCGTCGGTGTCACGCTGAGCTTCGACCCGGCGGTCTACCCGTCCTGCTGGACGTTCGCCTCCTGGGGAGGCTGGCGCCGACACCGGGTGGCCGTCCTCGAACCGTGCACCGGCGTCGGCCCGTCCGTCCTCGCCGGGGTGGCGGACGGACGCCACCGCGTCCTCGCCCCGGGCGAGACCGTCGCCACCCGGCTGGACCTCATCCTGCACCGCGACCTCGCCGAGGTCACCGGAGTAACCCGAACCGGCGGCGAGCCGAGAGTGGAGGGAGTCCCGCGATGAGAATCGAGACCGTCGAGGCGTTCTACCTGGCCATGCCGGAGATCCGCGACATCGGGGACGGCAGCCAGGACATGGCGCTGATCCGCGTCCGCTCCGACGACGGGACGACCGGCTGGGGAGAATGCGAGGCATCCCCACTGCCGACGATCGCGGCGCTGGTCACCCCGCCCTCCCACTCGGCCTGCCACGGAGTGCTCGACTCCGTCCTCGGCGCCCGGATCGACCAGCCCGCCGACATCGCCGCGCTCGCCGGCGTGGTCGCCGAACGCGGCCTCGACCTGCTCCAGACCGCCCACGCCTGGTCGGGGGTCGAGATCGCGCTGTGGGACCTGCTGGGACGGGCCTCCGGCGAGCCGGTCTGGGCGCTGCTGGGGCACCGGGCCAGTCACGCCCGGCTGCCCTACGCGTCCCAGCTGTTCGGCGACACGCCGGAGGAGACCCTGGCCAAGGCGCGCCAGGTGGCGGCGGAAGGCTATCGCGCCGCCAAGTTCGGCTGGGGGCCGTTCGGCCGCGGCAGCGTCGCGGCCGACGAGGCGCACCTGGAGGCCGCCCGCGCCGGGCTCGGCGGCGACGTCGCGCTGCTGGTGGATGCCGGCACCGTCTGGGGTGAGGACGTGGACGCGGCCGCCGCCCGGCTACCCGCCCTCGAAGCCGTCGGCACGGTCTGGCTGGAGGAGCCCTTCGTGTCCGGAGCGCTGGCTGCCTACGCCGGGCTCGCGGACCGGTGCCGGACGGTCCGGCTGGCAGCCGGAGAGGGCGCCCACAATGCTCAGGTCGCGACGCACCTGATCGACTACGGACGGATCGGCTACGTCCAGGTGGACACCGGACGGATCGGCGGCATCGGCCCGGCAGCCGCCGTCGCCCGTCATGGCGCGGCCCGCGGCGTCACCTATGTCAACCACACCTTCACTTCACAGCTGGCCCTCGCTGCGTCTCTCGTCCCATACGCGGACGTCCCCGACGGCGCCCTGTGCGAGTACCCGGTGGAGGCCAGCCCGCTCGCCACCGGGCTCACCGCCGGCCGGCTCCGACCCGGCGCCGACGGGCTGATCCGGCTCCCCGACCAGCCGGGGCTCGGGCTGGAGCTGGATCTCGAGGCCGTCCGCGGCTACCTGCAGGAGGTGGAGATCGTCGTGAACGGGCGCTGCCTGTACCGAACCCCGGAGCTGGTGCCGTGAGCGGGCCCCTGGCGGGACGCCGGGCCGTCGTCACCGGCTCCAGCAACGGCATCGGCGCGGCGGTCGCCCGCCGGCTCGCCGCGGACGGCGCTGACGTCGTCGGGGTCGACGTCGAGCCGTCCGCCGGGGACTGGGAGACCGTGCTGACCGACCTGGCCGACCCCGACGACGTCGTCGGCGCCGCCGCAGACCTGGCCGCCCGCGAGCCCGACATCCTCGTCAACTGCGCCGGGATCTACCTGGCCACCCCGCTGGCCGGCCTCGACCTCGGGGTCTACCACCGGCTGCTTGCGATCGACCTGCACGCTCCGGTGCAGCTGATCAGCGTGCTCGGCACGGGCATGGCCGAGCGCGGCTGGGGACGGGTGGTGTCGATCACCAGCGTCCACGCCGACCGCGGCGAGCCGGGGGCGCTGGCCTACGACATCGCCAAGGCCGGCCTGGAGGCGGCGACCCGGGTGGCGGCCATCGAACTCGCCGACGGCGGGGTGCTGGTCAACGCCGTCGCGCCGGGCTTCGTGAGCACCCGGATGGCTTTAGTCAACGGTGTGGACGAACTGACGTTGCCCGAATTGCGCACGATCTACCTCGACCACGGCCGCATCCCGCTGCGAAGGCCGGCCGCGCCGCAGGAACTGAGCGGACTGGTGTCTTGGCTTGTCAGTGCCGACAACAGCTACCTGACCGGCGCGTCGCTGCGCGTCGACGGCGGCCTGTCCGCCCGGCTCTGAGCGACGCCGTGGGTCTCGGCTCGGTCACGATCGTCGCCAACCCCTTGACCAAGAATTTGATCGTGCAGCATCATTAGTTCGTCACTCAAGTGGAGTTAGTGACCAGGTCAGAGGAGCTCTGGTGGCAACAACACACGTTGCGGCCCGGTCCGCGGCGACCGGCCGGAAGCGGCGCAGGAGCGGGCTGGCGAGGCGCGAGGCACTGTGGTGCTACGTGTTCATGGCGCCGGCGATCCTGGGCGTGCTGCTGTTCTCGGTCGGCCCGATGATCGCGTCCTTCGTGCTCAGCTTCACCTCCTACGACATGCTGTCGTCGCCGGAGTGGGTCGGGCCCAAGAACTACACCAAGCTGGCCGCCGACCCGCTCTTCCTGAAATCCCTCCAGGTGACCCTCACCTACGCGGTCGTGGTCGTCCCGGGCACGATGCTGATGGGCCTGGTCGTCGCGATCCTGCTGAACGCGAAGCTGCCGGCGATCGGCTTCTTCCGCTCGGCCTACTACCTGCCCACCGTGATCGGAGGCGTCGCCGTCGCCCGGGTGTGGGCGATGCTGTACAACCCCGAGGTCGGCCTGTTCAACCAGATCCTCGGGCTGTTCGGCATCGACGGCCCCGGCTGGCTGACCGACGAGCGGTGGGCTCTGTGGTCCCTTGCCTTCATGGGCGTCTGGGGCTTCGGCGGCACCATGCTGATCTATCTCGCCGGGTTGCAGGGCATCCCCAAGGAGCTGTACGAGGCCGCGGAGGTGGACGGCGCTGGCGGCTTCCGCAAGCACATCTTCGTGACCATCCCGATGCTCTCGAACGTCACCTTCTTCAACCTGGTGATGGGCATCATCGGAGCCCTCCAGGTGTTCGCCGAGCCGTTCGTCCTGACCCAGGGCACCGGCCGTCCCAACAACTCGACCCTGCTGCTCCCGCTCTACCTGTACAAGGTCGCGTTCGAGTACCTCGAGATGGGCTACGCGGCGGCGATCGCCTGGGTCGTGTTCGCGATCACGCTCGTACTCACCGCGCTGGTGTTCCGGTCGCTGCCGCTGTGGGTGCACACCGAAGTGAGTGACAACTGATGGCCAAGGCAGAGGACACCGGCGGCAGGCCGCTGAGCAGGACGGAGATCACCGTCCGGCTGGTCGTGCTCACCCTGGGCACGTTCGCCGTGCTGACCCCGGTGCTGTGGACGGTGCTGACCTCGCTCAAGACCGCCCAGCAGACGCTGCAGTCGCCGCCGGTGTGGCTGTTCACGCCGCAGTGGGGGAACTTCGCCGAGGTCCTCCAGCTCGTCCCGTTCCAGAACTACGCGCTGAACACGGCCGTGGTTGTCACCGGGGTCGTCGTCGGGACGCTGCTGAGCTGCTCTTTCAGCGCCTACGGCTTCGCCCGGCTGCGGGCGAGGGGACGCAACGCGATCTTCGGCGTGCTGATGGCCACGATGATGCTGCCGTCCACGGTGACGCTGGTGCCGACCTACATCGTGTTCAACAAGATCGGCTGGCTGAACACGTTCCTGCCGCTGATCGTCCCGGCGTTCTTCGGTTCGGCGTTCTTCATCTTCATGTTCCGGCAGTTCTACCTGTCCATCCCGAAGGAGGTCGAGGAGGCCGCCCGGATCGACGGAGCCGGGTACGTCCGGATCTGGTGGAGCATCTTCCTGCCGCTGTCGATGCCAGTGATCGCGACGGTCACCGTGTTCACGTTCGTCGGCACGTACAACGACTTCTTCGGACCACTGATCTACCTCACCGACGAGTCGAAGTGGACCATCTCGGTCGCCCTGTCCAGCTTCGGCGGCAGCCCCAAGATCGGGCCGCAGCTGCACATGCTCAGTGCCGCCACGATGATCGCCGCGGCTCCGTCGATCGTGGTGTTCCTGCTCGCCCAGCGCTACTACGTCAACGGGATCTCCGTTGCCGGCGTCAACAAGTAACCAACCCGAAAGGAATCACGTGTCCTCCTCGCCCTTCTCCCGCCGGACGCTCCTCGGGGGCGCGCTGGCCGGATCCGCACTCGCGCTGGCCGGCTGCAGCCCGTCCAGCAGCTCCACCTCGCCCGCGCCGGCCCCGACGTCCACAGAGGTCATCGGCAAGACCGACCTCACCGTCTACGCCTGGACCAACGGCACGGCCATCGACCAGAACTTCAAGAAGAGCGTCGAGGCGTTCAACAAGGAGTACGCGGGCAAGTTCACCGCCAAGATCAACTTCCTCCCCTACGACCAGTACTGGCAGAAGATCCAGTTGCAGTACGCGGCCAACCAGCCGTTCGACATGTACTACTGGGACGTCCAGGCGTACGCGCACTACAAGAAGGGGCTGCTGGCCAATCTCCAGGCGGCCGTGGACACGTCCGAACTGTCGGACGCGAGCAAGTATCCGCTGGACTTGTTCAAGCCGTGGAAGTTCGACGACGCCAACCTGTACGGCATCCCGGAGAACATCCAGTCGATGGCGCTGTTCTACAACAAGGCGCACTTCGACGCGGCCGGCATCGCCTACCCGGACGCCACCTGGACCTGGGACAAGGTGATCGAGACCGCGGGCGCGCTCACCAAGAAGAGCGGCAACAAGGTGACCCAGTGGGGTCTCGACATCGGCGACCTCGGTGTCTGGTGGGGCATCCAGACGCTGGCCTGGTCGGCGGGGACGGCTTTCTTCGACAAGCCGTTGGAGCCGACGAAGTTCCAGTTGGACGACCCGAAGGTGGCCGAGGCCTTCGCGTTTGTCCAGGATCTGATGTGGGCCAAGCATGTCGCGCCGCGTCCGGACGAGCGGGACGCGAACAACCAGGCCGGTGGTTTCGCCGGTGGGGTGATCTCGATGGCGCCGGGCGGGACGTGGAACATCACGTCCTACCAGCAGATGAAGGATGGCTGGGACATGGCGCCGCTGCCGCTCTATCAGGGCAAGAGCGTGATGCCGTACTGGCTCGGGGGCTGGGTGATCCCGAAGGAGTCGGCAGCATTGACCGCCGCCGAGACGTTCGCGTTGTGGCGGGCGACGAAGTTCCAGGACCAGATGGCGGCCGACCACGATTGGATCCCGGTGCAGAACGCTGCTCGTGAGTCGGACGCGATGCTGAAGGGCATGCCGGACGGTTTCAAGGCGGCGATGGCCGGGATCACGTCCGCCCAGATCGGCGACCTGTACACGTCGAACAGCCAGAAGATTCTCGACCAGGTGTTCAGCCCAAACCTGGATCAGCTGTTCCGCAACAAGCAGACGCCGCAGGACACCGCCGCCAAGATGCAGCAGGGAGCCACTGCCCTGCTCTGACCCCGCGCTCGCAGCACCGGGCGGAGTCGGGACGCACCCGACTCCGTCCGGGACCGCTACCGGGTCTCGATCGCAGCGGCCAGGACCTGGGCGCCGATGTCGGCGTAGGTGTCCAGGTCGGTGCCGAAGGTGAGCGCGCGCTGGACGGCGAAGCCCATCACCAGACCGAGCAGCAGGTCGGTCAGGTTCGTCGGGTCGACCGACGGTGCGTTCTTCGCGCACCAGGAGCGCATGAACTCGATCACGAGCCGCTTCATCGCCGTCCCCTCCTCGCGCATCATCGCGAACAGGGCGGGGTCGGACTTGGCGCCGGCCCAGATCTGCAGCAGCAACTCGGCCAGGCCCTCGTCCTCGGCGACGCGGGCCAGCGCCGAGCGCAGGATGTCGGCCGGCGACAGCCCCGGCTGGGTCCGCAGGATCATCGCCATCGGCCTGGCGATCGCGCCCTTCCCGACCTCGAGGACGAGCTGCTCCTTCGACCCGAAGTGGTGGTAGATCGCGCCCGCGGACGTACCCGAGCGGGCGATCACGTCGGCGATGGACGTCCCCGCGACGCCGTGCAGCCGGATCAGCTCGGCCGCGGCGTTGAGGATGGCCTGGCGAGCCGAGACAGTTCTGGTCACGGCGTCCACATACCCACCCTATAGTGCGCAATCTTGCGTAACGGGGTAGCGTACCGAGCGGACAGAATGATCGTTCTGGACGGAGGACGCGATGGTGGCAGTCGCCTCACTCGGGCTCGACATCGGCTCGACGACGGTCAAGGCAGTCGTGCTGAAGGGCGACTCGGTTCGCTACAGCGCCTACCGCCGGCACAACGCGGACGCCCGCGGCGCCCTGCGCACCCTCCTCGCTGACGTCGCCGAACGCGTCGGCGACGAGCCGCTGCACTGCGCGGTCACCGGCTCGGCCGGCCTCGGCGTCGCCGACGTCATGGGCGTCGACTTCGTCCAAGAGGTCATCGCCGGCACCGCGGCCATCGAGAAGTTCAACCCCACCGCCGACGTCGTCATCGAGCTCGGCGGCGAGGACGCCAAGATCACCTTCCTGCACCCGGTCGTCGAGCAGCGGATGAACGGCACCTGCGCCGGCGGGACGGGCGCCTTCATCGACCAGATGGCGACCCTGCTGCACACCGACGCCGGTGGCCTGGACGACCTGGCTGCGGCGTACCAGCACCTCTACCCGATCGCGTCCCGGTGCGGGGTCTTCGCCAAGTCCGACCTGCAGCCGCTGCTGAACCAGGGTGCGCCCCACACCGACCTGGCCGCGTCCGTCTTCGCCGCCGTCGCCACGCAGACCATCGCGGGCCTCGCCTGCGGCCATCCGATCCGGGGCAACGTCGTCTTCCTCGGCGGGCCGCTGCACTTCCTCCCGCAGCTGCGCAAGGCGTACGAGCGCGCGCTGGCCGAGCAGGTCAGCTCGTTCACCACGCCGGAGAACGCACACCTGTACGTCGCCATCGGCGCCGCGCTGGTCGCCGGCTCGGCGTCGCCGACGCACTCGTCCCGTCAGGCCGACCACTCCTCGCGTCATCCCGGCGAAAGCCGGGATTCCGGAACCGTCCCCGGCAATCTCACGGGATCCCGGGTCAAGCCCGGGATGACGGGCTGGGGTGAGGATCCGGGAACGGTTCCGGGCCATCTCACGGGATCCCGGGTCAAGCCCGGGACGACGGGCAGGGGTGAGGATCCCTGCACCGTCCCTGAGTCGGCTTCCTCCCCGCGTCATCCCGGGCTTGCCCCGGGATCCCCGCAGCCGGTCCGGGGACGTTCGGAGGTGTCGGCGTCCGCCGGGACGACAGTGTCCGATCTGATCGCCAGGCTGTCCAACCGCGTCCTGATCCCGCTGAACAGCGCGCGGATGCGCCCGCTGTTCGCCGACGCGGACGAGCGCGCCGAGTTCGACGAACGGCATCACGCCACGTCCGTCCCTCGCGCCGAACTCGCGGACGCCACCGGGCCGCTGTTCCTCGGCATCGACGCCGGCTCGACCACCGTCAAGGCCGTCCTGCTCGACTCCGAGGACCGGATCGTCTTCGACCACTACCAGGGCAGCAACGACCCGATCGCGGTTTCGATCCAGATCCTGCGCCGCATCCACACCGAACTCCCGGACGCGGCCTACCTCGCCCGCGCCTGCGTGACCGGCTACGGCGAGGGTCTGATCCGGGCCGCCCTGCGGCTGGACGACGGCGAGATCGAGACCATGGCCCACTACCGGGCGGCGGAGAAGGTCGCGCCCGGCGTCACCTCGGTGATCGACATCGGCGGCCAGGACATGAAGTACCTGAAGATCCGCGGCGGGGCCGTCGACTCGATCGCGGTCAACGAGGCCTGCTCGTCGGGCTGTGGATCCTTCCTGCAGACCTTCGCCGCGTCCATGGACACCGAGATCCAGACCTTCGCCGCCAACGCGCTCACCTCGGCCGCCCCGGTCGACCTCGGCACCCGCTGCACGGTGTTCATGAACTCCTCGGTCAAGCAGGCCCAGCGCGAGGGTGCCAGCCAGGCCGACATCGCCGCCGGGCTGAGCTACTCGGTCGTCCGCAACGCGCTGTACAAGGTGATCAAGCTCAAGGACGCATCCCAGCTCGGCAGCAAGGTGGTCGTCCAGGGCGGCACGTTCCTCAACGACGCCGTGCTGCGCGCCTTCGAGCTGCAGACCGGGGCCGAGGTGATCCGTCCCGACATCGCCGGGCTGATGGGCGCGTACGGCGCCGCCCTGACCGCGCAGCGCAACTGGCAGACCGGCGAGCGCTCGTCGATCCTCGGTCTCGCCGAGCTGGACGGCTTCAGCGTCGCGACTCGCCTGGACACCTGCCGGCTGTGCCAGAACCACTGCCAGCTGACCATCTCCAACTTCGCCGACGGCACCCGACATGTGTCCGGCAACCGCTGCGAGCGTGGCGCGTCGACGGAGAAGGTGCCGGCCAAGTCGGACGTGCCGAACCTGTTCGACTACAAGTACAAGCGGCTGTTCGGCTACCGGCGGCTCACCGAGGACAAGGCCACCCGCGGCGACATCGGCATCCCCCGGGTGCTGAACATGTACGAGAACTATCCGCTGTGGTTCACGATCCTGACCCGCCTCGGCTTCCGGGTGACGATCTCGGGACGCTCCAGCCACGAACTGTTCGAGACCGGCATGGAGTCGATCCCGTCCGAGAACATCTGCTACCCGGCCAAGCTCGCCCACGGCCACATCGAACACCTTCTCGACAAGGGCATTCGGACGATCTTCTACCCGTGCGTCCCGCTCGAGGCGAAGGCGGTCGAGGGCGCTGACAACCACTTCAACTGCCCGGTGGTCGCGTTCTACCCGCAGGTGATCGAGAAGAACCTGCCCCGGCTGCAGGACCCCGGGGTGCGGTTCCTGGCGCCGATGCTGAACCTGAACGACCCGGCCAAGCTGGCCGAGCGGCTGGTCGACGTCCTCGCCGACTGGAACGTGACGCTGGAGGAGGCCCGGGCGGCCGTCCAGGCCGGGTTCGAGGAGGACGCGTCGGTCAAGGCCGACATCCGCGCCGAGGGTGCCCGGGCGCTGGCGTACATGGCCGAGCGCGGCATCAAGGGCATCGTGCTCGCCGGGCGTCCGTACCACGTCGACCCGGAGGTGCACCACGGCATTCCCAGCCTGATCACCACCCTCGGCATGGCCGTCCTCACCGAGGACTCGATCGTCGACGCGGACTCCTCGGCGCTGGCCCGGCCGATCCGCGTCCGCGACCAGTGGGCGTACCACACCCGGCTCTACGAAGCCGCCGGACGGGTCGCCGCCACCCCCGAGCTGCAGTTGGTGCAGCTGACCAGTTTCGGCTGCGGGGTGGACGCGATCACCACCGACCAGGTCGCCGAGGTGCTGGAGCGCTCCGGCGACATGTACACCCTGCTGAAGATCGACGAAGTCTCCAACCTCGGTGCGGCGACGATCCGGCTGCGGTCGATGAAGGCGGCTGCGGCCGAGCGCGGGCCGGCGACAGTGAGCACGTTCGGGCCGCTGTTCGAGCGCCGGCTGTTCGACGAGGAGGCCCGGGCCACCCACACGATCTACGCCCCGCAGATGGCGCCGATCCACTTCCGGCTGGTGATCCCGGTGATGCGCAAGCTCGGCCTGAACGTCCAGCTGCTGGAGAAGGCGTCGTCGGAGGATGTCGAGGCCGGGTTGAAGTACGTCCACAACGACGCGTGCTTCCCGGCGATCATGGTGGTCGGCCAGCTGGTGAACAAGATCCTCTCCGGGGAGGCCGATCCCGACCGGACAACGGTGGCGATCACCCAGACCGGCGGCATGTGCCGGGCGACGAACTACGTGTCGCTGCTGCGCAAGGCGCTGGCGGACGCGGGGTACCCGCAGGTGCCGGTGCTGGCGATCAGCGTCCAGGGGCTGGAGTCGAACCCGGGGTTCAAGATCACGCCGTCCCTGCTCGTCCCGGCCGTCCAGGCGCTGGTGCTGGGGGACCTGCTGCAGACGGTGCTGCTGCGGGTTCGTCCCTACGAGCTGGAGCCGGGTTCGGCGAAGGCGCTCTACGACAAGTGGGACCAGGTCTGCCAGGAGTTCCTGCAGTACGGCGGCTACTCGCGCTCGCTCGGGAAGAACCTCGGCTATGTGGGCCTGATCAGGCAGATCGTCCGGGAGTTCGACGCGCTGCCGCTGACCGGCGAGCCACGGCGTCCGCGGGTGGGGATCGTCGGCGAGATCCTGGTGAAGTTCCATCCGGACGCCAACAACAACGTGGTGGACGTGGTCGAGTCCGAGGGCTGCGAGGCGGTGCTGCCGGGGATCCTGCAGTTCTTCCTGATGCCGCTGTACTCGGCGCAGCACCAGTGGGAGACGATGGGGATCGGCCGGCGGTCCCACCATTTCAAGAAGATGGCGACCTGGCTGATCGAGAAGTTCCAGGCCCCGGTGATCACCGCGCTGCGGAAGACCGGTGGCAAGTTCGACCTGCCGCCGAAGATGGCCGACCTGGCGAAGAAGGCGGACGGGATCATCTCCATCGGCACCCGCGCCGGCGAGGGCTGGCTGCTGACCGCGGAGATGGTCGAGCTGATCGAGCTCGGCGCGCCGAACATCATCTGTGCCCAGCCGTTCGCGTGCCTGCCGAATCACGTGGTCGGGCGCGGCATGTTCGCCGAGCTGCGCCGCCGCCACCCCGATGCCAACGTCGTCTCCGTCGACTACGACCCGGGCGCGTCGGAGACCAACCAGCTGAACCGGATCAAGCTGATGGTCGCCACCGCGCACAAGCGCCATCGCGCGGGGGAGCCCGTCCCCGAGGGCGAGGACGCGCTCGACTTCAGCCGACTCGCGCCCGCCCCGGTCTCCCCGGTCGACGTCTGGGAGGACGCCGGAGTCTGACCCACCTGAACCGCCGGGGACAGGTACTTCGGTTCAGGCTTGAACCGTCGGGGACAGGTACTTCGGTTCACCGGACGCCGGTGGGCTGAACCGTCGGGGACAGGTACTTCGGTTCACCGGACGCTGGTCGCCTGAACCGTCGGGGACAGGTACTTCGGTTCACCGGACGCCGGTGGGCTGAACCGTCGGGGACAGGTACTTCGGTTCACCGGACGCCGGTGGCCTGAACCGTCGGGGACAGGTACTTCGGTTCACCGGACGCCGGTTGTAGACGATTCGGGACGCGTGCCCTCGGCACGGCCCCGGACGTTCAGCGACGACGCCTCGTGTAGAGCGCGGTGATGCCGGTGCCGACGACGAGGGCGCCCGAGCAGAGGGCGAGCGCTGCGGGGATGCCGACGGCCGCGCCGAGGCCGCCGATGGTGACGCCGTTGCCGACCTGCAGCCCCGAGGCGAACATGCCGTAGACGCCGAAGACGCGTCCACGCCGGTCGGGGGGAGCCTCCAGCTGCACCACGGCCTGGGCGGTGGAAAGGGACGCGATGCCGGCGAAGCCGCTGGCCGCCAGCGCCACCACGGCGAGCGGGTACCACGGGCTGACGGCGAACACGAGCGTCGCCGCGCCGTACAGGGCGGTGGACGCCATGGCCGCCTTGAGCGTCGGACGCAGGAAGCCGGTCGCCTCCAGGACGAAACCGCCGACCACCCCGCCGAGCCCGTTCGCGAACAGCAGGACGCCGTAGCCCAGGCCGTCCGGCCCGGCGCCGAGGCGGGCGGCCATCGCGGGCATCGATCCCTGCAGGGCGTTGCCGATCGTCACCGCGACGAGGCCGGCGAGCACGATCATGCCGATGAGGTGACGGTTCGAGCGCAGCGAGGCCAGGACGCCGATGGCCGATCGCATGGTGACGCGCTCGCGGGGAGCGTCCGCCAGCTGATGCCGCTTGGTGTGCCCGGTGAACGGAGTGCGGAGCATCAGGATCGTCATCGGCAGGAAGAACAGCACGTTCGCGAACAGCCCCATCGTCGGGCCGATGAGGAGCAGCAGCGCGGAACCGACCGCGGGACCGCACAGCAGGCCGATGTTCTTGAAGGTGGCGTTCATCCGGACCACCCCGGGAAGCTCGGCGTCGGTCTCGACGAAGTCGTGCAGCAGCATCTGCTCGGCGGGGCCCCAGATCGCGCCGGCCATGCCGTGCAGGACGAGCAACACGCAGGCCTGCCACATCTGCAGCGTCCCGGTCAGGAACAGCACGGCCCAGCACACCTGGACGAGCATGAACAGTCCCTGACCGATCTGGATCAGCCGTCGGCAGTCGTACCGCTCGGCGAGGGTGCCGAAGTACACCGATCCCAGCAGGAAGGGCAGCCAGTGCGCGATCACCTGGAAGCCGACCAGGACGGGTGAGTGGAACGCCTGCCACAACATCCAGTAGGTGATCACGTGCTCGATGTTGTCGGCCATCATCGACAGCCCCGCAGTGAAGAGGTACGGCCGTGAGTGCCGATTGCGCAGCGCCGCGAAGCGGACGGGCGTCACGGACAGCTGCTCAGCAGCCACAGGTGTTCCTCACCCGGCAACGTTAGCTGCGCTCACCCACCAGCGACCCGAGGTGCCCGCCAGCCGAGCCGATCGCGCCGTCCCCGAGCGTCACCCGGCGTCCCAGGGCGACGACGAGCGACTCCCACGGCTGCAGGACGGTGGGCGTGCCGGCCGCCGGACCTTCCGTCCCCAGGATCGGCTCGAAGCCCTCCCTGACGAGGTCCCGGACGCCGGCGGTGAGCTCGGCCGGACGGTCGCTCACGTTCGCCATCACCAGCCAGCACTCCTCGCCCAGGGTCCGGGTGAAGCAGAACAGCTGCTCGTGGTCGGCCTCGAGCAGGTGGAAAGCCCCGCTGCGGACGACGGCGTGCTCGTGGCGCAGCTGGATCAGCCGCCGGTAGTGGCCGAACACCGAGTCGGGACGCGAGACCTGGTCGGCCGCATTGAGCTCGCGGTGGTTCGGATTGATGCCGAGCCACGGCACCACCCCGGGGATGCAGAAGCCGGCCCCGTCGTCAGCCGTCCACTGCATCGGCGTGCGGGCGTGGTCGCGGCACATCGGCCGGATCAGCGACATCGCCTCTTCGGCGGGCGTCCCCGCGGCGACGAGCTCGTCGTAGTGGCGGACGGCCTCGATGTCGCGCAGGTCGTCCCGCGAGGCGAGCGCCGTGTTGGTCATGCCGAGTTCCTGGCCCTGGTAGATGAACGGGGTGCCGCGCTGGAGGTGCAGGATCGTGGCCAGCGTCTTGGCCGCCCGCTCCCTGAGCTCGCCGTCGCTCGCCCACCGGGAGACCGACCGCGGCTGGTCGTGGTTCTCGAAGTAGAGGGAGTTCCAGCCGCGCTCGGCCAGCCCGTCCTGCCAGGCGGCGAGCGAGCGGGTGAGGTCGGCCCAGCGCACGGGGTGCGGCTGCCACTTCGAGCCGTTGTGGTCCAGCTGGACGTGCTCGAACTGGAAGATCATGTCGAGCTCCCGGCGCTCGGGAGCCGTGGCCAGCTGCGCCTGCGTCAGCGTCGCGCCCGGCATCTCACCGACCGTGAACCACGCGCCGTCGACGGCGTCGAAGACCTCGCGGCGGAGTTCCTGCAGGTAGTCGTGCAGACGGGGCCCGTCTCCGGAGAACGGCGTCCCGTCGGTGGTCAGCGCGAGCGGGTCCTTCGAGATGAAGTTGATGACGTCCATCCGGAAGCCGTCGATGCCGCGCCGGAGCCACCATCGCATCATCTCGTGGACGGCGCCGCGCACCTCCGGGTTGTCCCAGTTCAGGTCGGGTTGCCCGCTGCTGAACAGGTGCAGGTAGTACTCGCCGGTGGCCTCGTCCCACGTCCAGGCCGGACCGGAGAACGCCGAGGTCCAGTCGTTCGGCTCGGCGCCGGGCGTGCCCCCGACACGGCCCGGACGCGGCGGACGCCAGAGGTACCAGTCGCGCAGTGGATCGTCCCGGGACGAGCGGGAGCGCTGGAACCACTCGTGCTCGCTGGAGGTGTGGTTGACGACCAGGTCCATGACCAGCCGCATGCCTCGGCCGTGCAGGCCGGCGATCAGGTCGTCGAGGTCGTCCTCGGAGCCGAAGATCGGGTCGACCCGCCGGTAGTCGGAGATGTCGTACCCGTTGTCCTGCTGCGGCGAGGCGTAGATCGGCGACAGCCAGACGACGTCGACGCCGAGGTGCTGCAGGTAGTCGAGGTGATCGAGGACGCCGCGAAGGTCCCCGATCCCGTCCCCGTTGGAGTCGGCGAACGACCGCGGGTAGATCTGGTAGACGACGGCTGACTGCCACCACGGCTCAGCCATGGACGGTGCCGGTCAGCAGCAGGATCGAGCGTCCGGGGACGGCGAGCTCGTCGCTCCACGGGACCGGCTCTCCGCTGCCCAGGTCGACCGCCGTTGAGGCGACGAACCCCTCGATCCGGTGGTGCGTCTCGGCCGGCCCTCGGTTGATCAGCAGGTAGCTCGCCTCACCCGGACCCCCGCGGCGTCGGACCAGCAGGTCGTCGGCGGAGGCGACGACGGCGTCACCGGGCCCGGTCAACGAGGGGGTCTCGGCCCGCAGGCGCAGCAGCCGCCGGTGGAAGGCGAGCAGGTCCTGGTCCCAGGTGGCCGGCTCCCAGCTCATCGTGCGCCGGTTGTCGGGGTCGTCACCGCCGTCCAATCCGACCTCGTCGCCGTAGTAGATCATCGGCGCGCCTTCCGAGGTGAGCTGGAGAGCGACCGCCACCCGGATCGCGAAGTCGTCGTCGCCGAGTGTCCGGCGCAGCCTGGCGGTGTCGTGGGAGCCGACGAGGTTCATCATCCCGGGACGCGCCCAGGCCGGGGTGGCGTCCAGGTAGGCCCGCAGCTCGTCGCCGAAGCCGGCGGACGTCGATGCCCCGGACGCGAACCGCAGGATCGCCGTCCGCAGCGGGTAGTTCATCGTGCCGTCGAACATGTCCCCCTGGAGGTATTCGGTCGCCAGCTCCCAGACCTCCCCGCAGATGTAGGCGCCGGGGTGGGCGTCCCGCACCCACGCCCGGAACTGCGTCCAGAACTGCGAGGGGACCTCGAACGGGACGTCCAGCCGCCAGCCGTCGATACCCTCGCCCAGCCAGCGCAGGGCGACCTCCCGGACGTGCTCCTGCACGGCCGGGTTGGCGTGGTTCAGCTGGGGCAGATACGGGCACGCGGCGAACGCGGCGTAGTTCGGACGCGGGTCGCGGACGATTGGGTGCTCTTGAACGGAGTACCAGTCGGCGTACGGCGAGCGCTCGCCGTGGGCGTAGACGTGGCGGAACGCCCAGTGGCCCTCCCCGGTGTGGTTGAACACGCCGTCCAGCACGATCCGCATGCCGCGTTCGTGTACCTGGCGGACGAGGGTGCGGAAGTCGTCCAGGCTGCCCAGGCGATGGTCGATCCGCAGGTAGTCGGCGGTGTCGTAGCGGTGCGGCGTGTCGGCCTCGAAGATCGGGGTCAGGTAGAGCGTGTTGGCGCCCAGGCTCTGGACGTGGTCCAGTCCCTCGGTGATCCCGGCGAGGTCGCCACCGAAGAAGCTGGCCCGCGTCGGCGGGGCGTCCCATGCGGTGACCCCCTCGGGGTCGATGGCGGGGTTCGCGTTGCGGAAACGGTCCGGGAAGACCTGGTAGAAGACGGCGTCACGCAACCAGCCGGGCTGCTCGGGATGGGTCATGCTCAGCCTTCCGGATGGGGGATGTAGACCAGCTGCCAGGCGCCCAGTGGCGGCAGCTCGTGCACCTGGTGCTCGCCGTCGATGACGCCGTCGACGGGACGCATCGGGCCGGGGCGATCGGGGTCGGCGACCAGGACGCGGGCGGGTTCGGCGGTGACCCGGCGCAGTCGCAGCGACAGCCCCGACACGGGCGGGACGGGCTCGCGGCCGCGGTCCCAGTCGAGTTCGCCCTGCCCGCTGAGGTTGATCAGGTGGATCACCGTGCCGGTCGGTGCCGACATCACCCGGGCCCAGACCGTCCCGGGAGTCGGACGCGGCTCGGTGCCGGGGACGATGACGTCTCCGTTGTAGTCGCCGTAGTGGGAGCCGGTGATGTCGGTCACCTCGGGCGGCAGCAGCAGGTCGCCGTAGCGGACGAGGAAGCTGTACCAGTCGGCCAGCAGGTCGATCGTGGCCGGGTCCGCGGGGTGGTTGCGGGGGTAGTAGGGGTCGATCAGCAGCCGGCCGTCCCCGCCGGCGCAGAGGTGGCTGGCGCCGGAACTGAACACGGTGGCCATGATCAGCCGCAGGGCGGCCTCGGCCCGCTCCCTCGGCTCGGTCCCGAAACAGGACGGGTAGGCGGCCACGATGACGGGCAGTCGGCTCGCCGCCCGGGACTCCCGGACGAGGTCGGCGAGGTCGGCCAGCGTGGTCCGCGGCGGCCAGACCTCGCTGTACAGGGCGACCTGCCGGCACCGGGCGGAGGCGGCCAGCGGGAATCCATTGACGTTGTTGAAGATGACCCGGTGGCCGCGGTCGATCACCTGGTCGACGAGCGCCGGCAGGGTTGCGGCCAGGTCGGTGAGGGTGCCGTCGCTGCGCAGCGCCCGCTTCGGCCAGCCGTACTGGTCGAGGTGGAAGCAGCCGAAACCGACCCGGGCCGCGGCCTCGTCGATGCCGTCCAGCAGGAGCTGCGCCCAGACGGGGTTGGACGGGTCCGCGATCGTCAGGAAGCCGTCCCCGAAGCCGTACGGCCGGCCGTCGGCGTCGAAGAGCTGCAGGTCGCGCAGCCGGTACTGGTCGTCCCGGGAGATCCCGTAGACGGCGACGTAGCCGAACGCGTCGCAGCCGAGCGCGCGGAGATCCTCGATCCGGCCGCGCACGCTCGGCAGGTCCACCTCGTTGCCGAGCGGGTCCTGGTAGCGGTCGGGGCCGAGCAGTTGGCTGTGCCGCCACGCCCAGTCGTAGAACTGGATCGCATTCAGGTGCAGCCGGCGGACCAGGCGGGTGGTGGCGGCGAAGTCGGCCGCCGAGGAGTGATCGGTCTGGAAGCCGTAGCGCGGCCGGGCCAACGGCTCGGAACGGACGTCGAGCGCTGTGGAGGCCAGCGTCCCTCCGTCCGCAGCGAGGAGGTCGACGCCGTAGCCGCCTTCGGGGAGACCGTCGATCGCGACGACCCCGCCGGTGGCCGGGAGCGAGCGGACGACCTGGTCCAGCCGCGACACCCGGAGCGATGCGCCGCCGGGCGCCGGTTCGGTCAGCGAGAGCCGGACGGTCGTGTTCGGCAGGTAGACCGCCTTGTCGGGAAGGATCATGACTTCAGTGCTCCTGCCGTGATGCCGCCGACCAGCTGGCGCTGGAAGAGGAAGAAGACGACCAGGACGGGGACCAGCGCGATGACCGAGGCGGCAAAGGTCAGTCCCCAGTTGGTGGCGTGGGCGCCGGAGAACAGCGCGATCGCCAGCGGCAGCGTCCGCTTCGTCGGGTCGGTGATGATGGTCATCGCCCAGACGTACTCGTCCCACGAGCCCAGGAACGAGAAGATCGCCGCCGTGGCCAGGGCCGGCCGCGCGAGGGGCAGGGCGAGCTGCCAGTACCGCCGCCACGCCCCGGCGCCGTCGATGCGCATGGCCTCGTCGAGTTCGGCCGGGATGCCGCGGAAGAAGCCGTAGAGCAGGAAGGTGTTGAACGCCAGGTTGGTGCCGATGTAGATCAGCAGCAGGCCCATCCGGTTGTCGAGGAGGTGCAGCGACTTCGCCAGCACGAACTGCGGGATCACCAGCATGATCGCCGGCACCATGAGCTCGAAGACGATCAGGGCGAAGGCGATCCGCCGTCCGGGGAAGTCGAAGCGGGCGAACGCGTAGGCCATCATCGAGCCGAGCAGGACCACCGCGACCATCGTCAGCAGCGCCACCCCCAGCGAGTTGAGGAAGCTCACCCCCAGCCCGCCGGCCGTCCACGCCTGGGCGTAGTTGGCCAGAGAGTAGGTGCCCGAGGTGAGGTCGGCCGGCCCGGTCAGGGAGTAGGCGTTCTCCTTGAACGAGATCAGCGCCATGTAGACCAGCGGCCCGATCGACAGCAGGGACGCGAGCGACAGCACGACGAATCGGGTGGTCAGCACCAGCCGTTGCCGGCGCCGCTTGCTCGGGGAGGTCCTGGTCATGCCGCCGACTCCTCGTCCGCTCCCTGGAAGCGGAACTGCAGCGCCGAGAACGCGACGATGACGGCGGTCAGCATGAAGGCGATCGCCGAGCCGTAGCCGAAGTCGAGGAAGTCGAACGCCTGTCGGTAGAGGTAGGTCAGCGGCACCTGGGTCTGGTCGGCCGGGCCGCCGTCGGTCATCAGCGAGACGGAGATGAACACGTTGAAGGCGCCGATGACCAGCATGATCATGACGAACACCATGGTGCGCCGGATCGAGGGCAGGGTGACGTGCCAGAACTGCTTCGCCGAGCCGGCCCCGTCCACCGCGGCGGCCTCGTAGAGCGAGTCGGGGACGGCCTGCAGCGCGGCCAGGAAGATCAGCATGGTCCACCCGACGCCCTTCCAGACCCCGAGCGCGCAGATGGCGGCCATCGCGAGCCACCGGGAGTTCAGCCAGTCGATGTTGGCCGGCACAACGGCGGCGACGTCGTGGAGCAGGAAGTTGACCAGGCCGCCGTCGGTCTGGAAGAGGTACTTGAACAGGATCGACACCACGACCCAGCTGGTGATCACCGGGATGTAGACCATGATCCGGAAGGCCGTCCGTCCGGGGATGGCCGCCTTGAGCGCCACGGCGCAGAGCAGCCCGAGGATCAGCTGCCCCGGGACGGTCACCCCCGCGTAGACGCCGGCGTTGGCCAGGGACCGCCAGAAGATGGGGTCGCGCATCGCCGTGGCGTAGTTGGCCAGGCCGATGAACTTGCTGGGCTGGTACGGCGAGACGCTCCACCGCTGCAGGCTGATCAGCAGGGCCTGGGCCGTCGGATAGACCATGACCAGGGTGAAGACGGCGAACCCCGGCAGGAGGAAGGCGTAGGCAGGTGACCGCCACGAGCGCCGGGGGCGTCGCCGTGCCGGCAGTCTCGTGGCGGTCACCTGGGTGTCGAGCATCACGGGGTGGGCGGCCTAGTTGTACTTGGCCAGCAGGGCGTCGAGCTCGGGCGCCAGCTTGTCGAGAGCGCCCTTGATGTCGCCGTTGCCGAGGAACGCCTCCTGCAGCGCGGACTTCATCTTGGCGTCGATCTCCGTCCACGCCGGGGTGGCCGGACGGGGTCGCGCACTGGCCATCTGTTCCACATAGGTCTGGTAGTAGGGCTGGATGCTGGTCATCTTGTCACCCAGCGACTTCAGGACCGAGAACTGGCCGACCTTCGCGAAGGTCGTCTGTGCGTCCTCCGACATCAGGTAGCGCACGAACGCCAGGGCGGCGTCCTTGTGCGTCGACGCCGAGGTCATCACGATGTTCTCGCCGCCGACGACCGAGATCGAGCCGGCGGTGCCGGCGGGAACCTTGGCGGCCTGGAAGGCGAAGTCGGGGTGGCTGCCGGCCAGGATCGGGTACATCCAGGGACCGCCGAGGATCGTGGCGTACTGGCCCTTGGCGAAGCCGTCGTTGGTCTGGGTGGCGCCGGACTGGGTGATGAACTTCGGGATCGCGCCCTGCTTGTACAGCTGGTAGAGGAACGTGATCGCGTTGACCGTCGCGTCGGAGTTGACGTAGCCGGACGCCTTGGTCACGTCCGGGTCGGTGATGTCCCCGCCGAACGACCAGATGAACGGCAGCGTGTTCCAGCCGGAGAGGTCGTTGTCGGCGTACGCGTACTTGCCGTCCTTGACGAGCTTGTCGGCGAGGGCCTTCAGGTCGTCCATGCTGGCCGGGGCCGCGGCGCCGACCGACTTCAGCACCTTCGGGTTGTACAGCTGGACGAGGGTGTTGGTGTCCAGCGGGAGGCCGAAGTAGTGACCCTGCCAGGCGTTGGTCGCGAGCGGGCCGGGGTACACCGCGTCCTTGAACGTGCCGAAGTCGGGCATCGCGGTGTCCAGGGGTTCGAGGACGCCGAGGTTGGCGAGCTCGGGAACCCAGATGATGTCCGCGCGGACCACGTCCGGCAACTCGCCGCCGGCCACTCCCGTGATCAGCTTCTGGTGCATGTCGTTGTACGGGATCGTGACGGCCTTGACCTTGATGCCGGGGTTGGCCTTCTCGAAGGCCGGGATCACCTCGTTCTCCAGGGTGCCGACCTCCGGGGAGTCCGCGGAGTAGGTGTGCCAGTAGGTGATGGTTGTCACGCCTGCAGGGGTAGTCGCCGTCGCCCCGGGAGTCCCGGCTGCGCCACTCTGCGCGCAGGCTGAGAAAGCCCCCAGGATCAAGGCGACGCCGAGCGCGTGCACGAGACGACGTCGTTTCATGACTGCTCCTTCGTCTGGCACCACGGTGCCTCAAGCCGGCTACCTGCCGACGGAGTTAATGTAGCGACGCAAGTAAGTAGACGTCAATAGCAACAAAAGGTACGATGCTGTGCACCGCTTGACGGAGAGCTACGCACAGGGACCGGCCCGGCGTGTCAGAGTTAGTTGCGCTCGGTAACATTCGGGCGGCAGGAGGGTGTTGAGATGGCACAGGGAGCCGGGCACAAGCTCCACCTGGAGGGGCTGGAGCTCCAGGTCGTCGTCGACCTCCTCCTCGACGGTCCGATCTCACGGGCCGACCTGGCGCGGCGCCACGGCCTGACCGCCAGCACGGTGACCCGTCTCGTCGCGCCATTGCTCAAGGCGGGGCTGATCCGGGAGGCGGACGAGGAGCCCCGCACCGGCAAGCTCGGACGCCCGTCCAAGCCGCTGTCCTTCGTCACCGAGACCCGGCGCTTCGTGGGCATCAAGCTCACCGCCGACGCCGTCGCGGGTGTCCTGGTGGACTTCTCCGCCAACGTCAGCGCGTCCGCGCAGCTCCCGCTCCTGGGCCGTGACCCGGAGGCGGTGGTCGATCGGGTGGCAGAGCTGACCGCCGAACTGGCCGGCGGCGAGTCGATCGCGGGCATCGGGGTCGGGCTCGGCGGCAATGTCACCGAGGACGACACGGTGCAGCACGCGCCGTTCCTGGGCTGGCACGGCGTCCCGCTCGGCGACCTGGTGACGGCGCGAACCGGGGTGCCGACGGCCATCGCCAACGACGTCGCCGGCCTGACCGAGGCGGAACGCTGGTTCGGTGCGGGTCACGGGCTGGACTCGTTCGCCCTCGTCACGATCGGCGCCGGCGTCGGCTACGGGCTGGTCAGCAACGGGGCTCGGGTTCACAGCCCGGACTACGGCGTCGGCCTCCTCGGTCACATCCAGCTCGATTCCAACGGACCGCGGTGCCCCCAAGGCCACATCGGCTGCGCGGCGGCCATGCTGTCGGACTGGGCGATCGCGGCGAACGTCTCCGCCGGCCTGGGCCGGCCGGTCGAGTTCGACGAGGCACTGAACCTCGCGCTCGACGGCAACCCGGTGGCCTCCGGGGTGGTGTCCAGTTCGGGCCGGGCGCTGGGCAGGCTGATCGCGTCCATCGCCAACATCGCGATGCCGCAACGGGTGATCATCTCCGGCGAGGCCGTCCGGCTGGCGGACGTGGCGCTGCACGACCTCGCCGCCGGCATCGACGCCCATCGGGAACCACTCGCCAACGACGTCGACTACGTGATCGAGCACTCCAGCACGTCGGACTGGGCGCGAGGAGCAGCCGTGATCGCGATCCAGCGCTGGGCTGCTCCACGATAGCCGCATCCGTACCCACTGCACCCTCAGCCAGGGTAGCAGCCAACTCGCCATCAGCCCCAGCACCACCCACGGTAGCAGGCCGGTGGCTCCCAAAGGCATAACCAAAGAAGCCATCCAGATAGCCGCGTTCAATCAAAAACGACAATAGAGACACTGTACAGATACTGAATAAAATCACGCCAAACGCGACTTCGCGAATGCTCGCCGCATTAGAAACACCCGACTCCAGCACCAATGAGGCCAAAACAGCAGCCGCCAGCCCTTTTGGCACCATTATCGCTACCAGAGAAGAGTCGCGTACACTCAAAGTGGTGCCCAGCGTAATCCGGCTCACGACGAGCCTTACCACGATCGTCCACAATGTGAGCACACCCGCCGCTATCATCAGATACTGCGAGTTAAACTGCATCGAGATGCCGACATAGACAAAAAATAGCGACTTGAACAAAAACACAAGCGCTGCAAAAAAGGTCTTTTCGGTATGCGTCAGCCCTACTTTTTCCACAGGCAATTTTGGCAACTCTCTCAGCCATTTCAGCTCTCTGATATTGCCCAAGACAAGACCAAAGGCCAGCGCCGCCACAGGACCGC
>JAFKJK010000016.1 GCA_017306015.1 Propionibacteriaceae bacterium | reverse complement strand
AGTCCCTCGCAACCTGACGCTGAGGCACGCCCTCCGCGACCAGCCGCCTGATCAAAGCCCAGTCCTCCACCGAGATCACCCACCCAATCGTGGTCAGGTGGCCTCGTTTTCGACCGTCGCAGTGGCCTCGTTTTCAACCGTCGCCGACAGTTCGGCAGATTCCCAACCCGGGCCACGACGCCGTGGAGCCTCGGCGGGAGCCAGCGGTGATCACGCCAAGAGGTCACTGATGAGTTCTTCGAGGATCTCTTCCTCGAAGACGCTGAATCCGTCAGGAAAGCGCCAGCGTTCTGCGGCCGGATAGCGGTCGAGCAAGCTGGCCACGATGCTCCGTCCGACGACGTCTCCGTCTGCCCGTACCCGTAGGGTCGCCGAAGGGTGTAGGGCATCGAGCAATCTGAGCGCGGCCAGACCGGGGCGCCCGAACGTGCACACCAGCGGAGCGCTGGCCGAGCCCAGCCGGTCGGCGGCAGCCTCCACGACCGATGGATTCTCGCAGACGAAGACCGCGCCCGGTCGGGCCAGCGCGAGCCTTCCCGCCAGGGATCGCAGCGTGAGCCAGACCGGCTCACCCGGCGCAGCCCGGCAGAGCCGTACGGCTGGGTGCGCCGGTCGCGGCACAGGGACGGGCGCTCGTCAGCTCTGGTCGCCAAGTGCCGGCCCCTTGTACCCACATCTCTTCCTTGACTATCGGGAGCGCTCATGCAGGTGCTGCGTCGCACACCGGTGCGGGTCACCTGGGCCCCGGGCGGCGCGGCAGGACAGGCAGGTTCTCGCTCGGACGCCCACCCATCCACTCCCAACCGGGAGAACACACTGATCCGCCGCCGATCGTGGCGACACGGGCATCGGCTATTCGTTCACAAACAGCATGACGTGGTGGCCGTCGGCTGATCTCCACAGCTGTGCTCTGTACTGAAGCATCCCGCCTGCGTGCGGAGGTGGCCTCCACCCCTCGACGTCCTCCAAGTCCCGTTCGATGCGCATCCAGAGGCGGCGCGCATCGGACGGCCCCACCCACTCGGTGACGCCGCCACCACACTCGACTTGGACCGCATCCAGCTCGCCAAGGCCAAGGAGGCGCTCGACCTCAACTCGCTCGAGGCTGCTCACTTGGCGGTACTCGACGCCACCCGAGCCGAACAGCGTTGGGCCGCCCGCGCCCCACATCCATCGGGGGCCCGCTGGCGGGTGCGACCTCTTCACGGACTCAGTCTCCCGGCGCTACCTGGAAACGTCCTCAATGCCGCCGCGGGTGCGCGCCTAAGCCAAGGCTCCTCCGCTGCCCTCTCCCCGAACGGGTAGGCCTTCGGCCGCATCCAGTCGCGCTCGAACTCCTCCAAGGAGATCTCTACGGCCTCGAACTGCGGATCGGCGTTCATCTCCGCCCTTCGGGACGGTGGCTTCTCCGAGGAACGATCCACCCCCTTCGGTCCACGGGCCGGCGTAGTCGACTGTGCCGTGCGGCCTACATGTCGGTTGGAGTGTCCATGGCCCACACCGGGACGCCGAGTGGCGATCGGCTGCAGCGTGAGTTACAGTGTTTGCCCTAGTCAAAGGCACCTTACGGTGCGCGAGAGAGGAGTTGAACCTCCACGCCCTTTCGGGCACACGGACCTGAACCGTGCGCGTCTGCCATTCCGCCACTCGCGCGCAAGCTCTTGCGAGCCAGCCGGACGAGGCTATCACAGCCGCGGGGCAGGACTCGAACCGGCCCTGACGAGCGCATCCACCGTCCGAGCGCCGGCTCGCCACCGACTTCTCGCCGCCGCCGCACCCCGTCGCGCTGTCCGCCGCCATGAACCCCGACGCGGGCTCCGCAAGGGCGCCGGATCGGCATTGGGCCGACGGCGACCCTCCGCGCACCTCCAGTTGGGAGGCATCTCGGCATCCGGCGGTGTGCCTCGCTGCTCGCGCCACCCAACTCGCGGCCAACTCGCGGCCAGCGCACGGGACGCCGCAGCGGGCGCTGCTTCCCGCTGTCGCTAGGCTTGGCCGGGTATCGGGACGCGCCAGGAGGGCCAATGGGAGTCTTCGACCGGGTCGAGAAGAAGCTGGAGAACGCCGTCGGCGGCGCGTTCGCGCGCGCCTTCAAGGGCGACGTCCAGCCGGTCGAGATCACCGCCCGACTCCAGCGCGAACTCGACGCCGAGGCCAAGCTGCTCAGCCGCGAGCGCAGGCTCGTCCCCAACGAGTTCCGGATCGGCCTGTCCTCCCACGACTACGACCGACTCACCCCCTACAGCAAGACCCTGAACTCCGAGATCATCCCCCAGCTCACCACCTACGCCGGCGAGAAGGGCTACATCTTCAACGGCCCCGTCGCCATCGACTACGGGCTGGACGAGTCCCTCCCGATCGGCCGCTTCACCGTCACCTCCGCCGCCGTCGCCGGCGTGGTCGACACCGTGGAACCAGCCTCGGTCAGCCCCCTGCGTCCGGTCAGCCTCGTCGTCGAGGTCAACGGCGTCCGGCACCCGCTGGTCGCCCCCGGCGTCACCATCGGACGCGGCACCGAAGCCGACCTGCGGATCAACGACCCCGGCGTCTCCCGCCTGCACGCCCGCATCCTGCTCACCGACACCCCGTCCGGGCCCCAGCTCAGCATCGAGGACCTCGGCTCCACCAACGGAATCACCGTGGACGGCGTCCGCACCCGCCAGGCGTCCCTCCACCAGGGCAGCCGGATCGAGGTGGGCTCCACCCGGCTGGCCATCGTCTCCCCGGTGAACGATGTCTGACCTGGTCGTCCTCGGCCTCAAGCTGGGCTACCTCGCCCTGCTCTGGCTGTTCATCGGCTTCGTCGCCAACGTCGTCCGCACCGACCTCTTCGGACGCAAGGTGCCCGCGGCCGAACTCGCCCAGGCCGCGGTCGCGGCCACCCCGACTCCCGCCGGGCGCCCCCAGCGGATGCCCCGCAAGGTCAGCAAGCGGCTGCCCACCACCCTCAAGGTCACCAGCGGCGCCCAGGCCGGCGTCACCGTCCCTCTCGGCTCCGGCATCCTGATCGGACGCTCCGGCGACTGCCAGCTCATCCTCGACGACGACTACTCCTCCACCCGGCACGCCCGCCTCACGCTCACCCCGAGCGGCTACCAGGTCGAGGACCTCGGCTCCACCAACGGCACCTTCGTCAACAACCAGCGCATCTCCACGCCCACCCCGTTCGGCCTCGACGACACCCTCCGCATCGGTCGCACCCTGATGAGCGTGGAACGCTGATGGCCCTCGCCCTGCGCTACGTCGCCCACTCCGAGATCGGCCTCGTCCGCAAGAACAACCAGGACTCGGCCTACGTCTCCCCCACCATGCTGATGGTGGCGGACGGGATGGGCGGCGCCGCTGCCGGCGACCTCGCCTCCACCGTCGCGATCCACCAGCTGGCCCTCGCCGACGTCGAGCATGCCACCGGCGACGCGATGCTGCCGGCGCTGGCCACCGCGATCAAGAAGGCGTCGGACGTGATCGCCGACCTGATCGACAACGACCCCAAGCTGGACGGCATGGGCAGCACCGTCTGCGGCATCGCCTTCGACGGACAGGTCGCCGCCCTGGCCAACATCGGCGACTCCCGCGCCTACCGCTACCGCGACGGCAGGCTCACCCGGCTGTCCCGCGACCACTCCTGGGTGCAGACCCTCATCGACGACGGCCGGCTCACCGAGGCCGAGGCCCTCGAGCACCCCCACCGCTCGCTGATCCTGCGCGTCGTCAACGGCCAGCCGCAGCAGACCGCCGACCTGGAGCTCGTGGACGTCGTCGAGGGCGACCGGCTGCTGATCTGCTCGGACGGACTGTGCGGCATGGTCACCGACGAGGTGATCGAGGCCCGCATCGTCGGCGACCGCTCCGACGTCATGGACGCCCTCGTCCGCGTCGCCCACCTCGAAGGCGGCCAGGACAACATCACGATCATCATCGCCGACGTCGTGACCGGCGAGCCCGAGGGCGAACCACAACTGCTCGGCGCCGCCTCCCGGATCGACGTGGACGCCTCCGGCGAACCCACCCTCGTCGGCATCGACGACGGACTCGTCGCCGCCGACCCCGCCGCCGGCGAACTCGCCCGCTACGCACCCACCGGACGGCACCGTGGCACCACCTGGCTGAAAGTCGTCCTCGGTGTCCTGCTGCCCCTGCTCGCGATCACCGGCGGCGGCGCCCTGTGGTACGCCTACACCCAGAGCCAGTACTTCGTCGGCGCCAACAACACCACCCTCGGCATCTACCGGGGCATTCCCGAGCCGGTGTTCCGGCTGCCGCTGTCGCACCTGGTCGAATCCGACAACACCCTGATCACCGACCTGCCCCCCTACTACCAGGAGCAGGTCCGCAAGACCCTGCCTGCGAACACCCTGGACGCCGCCCGCGCGACCCTGGTCATGCTTCGCGACAAGGCCGCCGAGTGCCGCGAGCAGCGCAAGCAGTACCACCAGGAGCCGACGCCGTCCCCGACGCCAGGACTGCCCACCGCCAGCAGCAGCGCCTCGCCGCACCACTCCCCGTCCCCGATGCCGTCGTCCATCCTGCTCACTCCCACCCCGGCGCCGTCGGCCTCCACCCCCGCGGCACCGACGGAGTGCTGATGGCTGCCCTCGTCGGCTACCGGAAGCGACGCGGAGTCGAGCTGTTCATGCTCGTCCTCGCCGTCGGCATCGGCTTCGCCGGCTACGTCCTGATCCACCTCAACCGGGACGCGAAGCTGCCGGCCGCGTGGCCCTGGGCCCTCGCCGCACTGGCTGGGGTCGGGCTGGTGCTGCACCTGGTCGTCCGCTGGCGGACGCCGTACGCCGACCCGCTGATCCTGCCGCTGGTGCTGCTGCTCAACGGCACCGGCCTGGCGATGATCCACCGGCTCGACCTCGACGACAGCCGGGCCCCGCACAGCGCCGAACTACAGCTCACCTGGCTGTTCGTCGCCGTCGCCGTGTGCATCGCCGTGCTCATCGTGCTGCGCGACTACCAGGTCCTGCGCCGCTACCCCTACCTGCTGTTCCTCGCCGGCCTCGTCCTGCTCATGCTGCCCCTGCTCCCCGTGATCGGGCAGGAGAAGAACGGCGCCCGGATCTGGATCCACCTCGGCAGCTACAGCTTCCAGCCCGCCGAGCTGGCCAAGATCGTCCTGGTGATCGCCTTCGCGTCCTACCTGGTCGACAAGCGGGAAGTGCTCGCGCTCGGCGGCGGACGGTTCCTCGGCCTCGACCTGCCCCGGGCCCGCGACCTCGGCCCGATCCTGGTGATGTGGCTGGTCAGCCTCGCGGTGTTGATCTTCCAGAAGGACCTGGGCACGTCCCTGCTGTTCTTCGGGCTGTTCGTGATGATGATCTACGTCGCCACCGAGAAGCCCAGCTGGGCGATCCTCGGCGTGCTGATGTTCCTGATCGGCGCGTACGGCGCGTACCTGTCGTTCGGCCACGTCCAGTCCCGGGTGTCGGCATGGCTGGACCCGTTCTCGAACTACGACCGCAACTACCAGGTCATCCAGGCGCAATTCGGCATCGCCTGGGGCGGCATCTTCGGCACCGGGTGGGGGCTCGGCCGTCCGAACCTCACCCCACTGGCCAAGAGCGACTTCATCTCCGCGGCGCTCGGCGAGGAACTCGGCGTCACCGGGCTGATGGCCATCATCGCCATGTACGGCCTGCTGGTCGCCCGCGGGCTCCGCGCGGCCCTCGGCGCCCGGGACCCGTTCGGCAAGCTGATCTCGGCCGGCCTCGCGTTCGTGTTCGCGCTGCAGGTGTTCGCGATCATCGGCGGCGTCACCCGGCTGCTGCCGCTCACCGGCCTGACCACGCCGTACCTCTCCCAGGGCGGGTCGTCGCTGGTCGCCAACTGGCTGCTCGTCGCCCTGCTGCTGGTGATCACCCACCAGATCCGCAAGCCGGCACCCGAACTCCCGGCCCAGCCCGTGGTCTCTCTCGCCGCCGACACCACCCAGGTGATCCAGGTCGACCGCGCCGCGTCCTCGCCGACCCCGCGGCCCGCACCGCCGTCCAGCCCCGACGACGAGCTGACCGAGGCGGTCCCCTCCGCGCCCACCCCGGGACGGAAGGTATCGTCCCCGACCCCGTCCAGCCCTCACGACGAGTTGACCGAGGCGATCCCCTCCGCCCACGGCTCTGGACGGACGGAACCGTCCCCGACTCCGTCCAGCCCGACGGACGCCACCGCCCCCGTCCCGCGGATCGAGGAGCAGCCGTGAACCGCCCGATCCGCATGGTCGCGCTGGTGTCGATGCTGATGACGCTGGCGCTGATGGCCAACCTGTCCATCTCCTACCTGTGGCAGGCCGACTACCTCACCAACCGCCCGGAGAACCGGCGGGTCAGCGACGCCCGGTTCGGCCAGGACCGGGGGCCGATCATGGTCGGCAACTCGCCGGTGGCCAAGTCGTCCCCCGTCGACGACCGGTACAAGTTCCAGCGCTCCTACCCGTCCGGCCCGCTGTACGCGCCGGTCACCGGCTTCTACTCCTACACCTACCGCGCGTCCGGCCTCGAGGCGTCGATGTCGGCCCAACTCGCCGGGCAGGACAACTCGCAGTTCCTCAGCCGGCTGATCAACCTGGCCTCCGGCGCCGTCCCCAAGGGCGGGACGGTCGAGACCACCCTCGACGCCAAGGCCCAGAAGGCCGCCTGGAACGCGCTGGACGGACGCAAGGGCGCCGTCGTCGCCATCGACTACAAGACCGGGGCGGTCAAGGCCCTGGTCACCTACCCCAGCTACGACCCCAACGACCTGGCCACCCACGACCTGGCCGCGGCCTCCGCCGCCTGGAAGAAGCTCAACGCGGACCCGGCCAGGCCGATGGCGAACCGGGCGACCCGGGAGATCTTCCCGCCCGGCTCGACGTTCAAGCTGATCACCGCGGCCGCGGCCCTCGAGTCGGGGATGACCGGCGACACGCTGGTGGACGCGACCTCGTTCAAGCTGCCCGGCTCGACGAAGGTGATCGCCCAGTCCTGCGGCGGCAGCAAGATCACCCTCACCCGAGCCCTGACCACCTCGTGCAACCCCGCGTTCGCGCGGCTCGGCGCCAAGCTCGGGGACAAGGCCCTGCGCGAGCAGGCGACCAAGTTCGGCTTCGGCAGCACCTACCTGTCCGACATCGGCTCGGTGGCCAGCAAGTTCCCCGACGAGCTGGACGCAGCCCAGACCGCGATGAGCGCGATCGGCGAGTTCGAGGTGGCCGCCACCCCGATCCAGATGGCGATGGTGGCTGCGACCATCGCCAACGACGGCGTCGAGATGGAGCCCTACGTGGTGAAGCGGGTGCTGGACTCCGACCTCCGCGTGACCAGCCAGACCACCCCGTCGGCGCGGACGCAGGTGGCCAGCGCGGCCACCGCGGCAGAACTGCGCAAGATGATGGTCTCCGTCGTCCAGAACGGCACCGGCTACCGCGCCCAGATCCCCGGGGTGACCGTCGGCGGCAAGACCGGCACCGCCAACTCGGACAACAAGCGCAACCCGTACGCGTGGTTCACCGCCTGGGCGGACGACCCGACCATCGCGGTCTGCGCGTTCGTCGAGGACGCCGACATCCCCGCCACCGAGATCGCCGGCGGCAGGGTCGCCGCGCCGATCGCCAAGGCCGTGATCGAGGCGTTGCGGTGACGTGGATTGAGGCAAAGCCAGCAGAATCGGCAACAATGGGGCGAACGGGAAGTCACCCCGAGCGCTGTGCCGCAGCTCGGACGGGAGGGAACCGCGAATGACTGAAGCCCTGAGGGTGCTCGGGGGTCGCTACGAGCTCGGCCAGACGCTGGGCCGCGGGGGCATGGCTGAGGTCCGTCGCGCCCGCGACGTCCGCCTCGGCCGGGACGTCGCCGTCAAGCAGTTGCGCATCGACCTCGCGTCCGACCCCACCTTCCAGGAGCGATTCCGGCGGGAGGCCCAGGCCGCAGCCGGGCTGAACCATCCCAACATCGTCGCGGTCTACGACACCGGCGAGGAGGCCGATCCGGCCACCGGGATCCACGTTCCCTACATCGTCATGGAGCTGGTCGAGGGCCGCACCCTTCGCGACCTGCTGCGCACCGGCAGGCAGATCCAGCCGGAGAAGGCGCTCACCTTCGCCCAGGGCGTCCTCGAGGCCCTCAGCTACAGCCACCGGGCTGGCATCGTCCACCGCGACATCAAGCCTGCCAACGTGATGCTCACCCCGGACGGCACCGTCAAGGTGATGGACTTCGGCATCGCCCGCGCGGTCGCCGACACGTCCGCCACCATGACCCAGACCGCCGCCGTGATCGGGACGGCGCAGTACCTGTCACCGGAGCAAGCCCGCGGCGAGACCGTGGATGCGCGCAGCGACATCTACTCCGCCGGCTGCCTGCTCTACGAACTGCTCACCGGGCGTCCGCCGTTCCAGGGCGACTCGCCGGTCAGCGTCGCGTACCAGCACGTCCGCGAGGCCCCGGTGCCACCCAGCCACCTGGACGCCCTCGTCACCCCGGCCATGGACGCGATCGTGCTGAAGGCGCTGGCGAAGGACCCGGCCGACCGCTACCAGACCGCCGCGGCGATGCGGGCCGACATCGGCCGGCTGCTGGCCGGTCAGGAGGTGCTCGCCAAGCCGCCGCTGGAGCCCGTCGTCCCGACCGCCATCGCGCCGTCCGAGACGACACAGGTGCTCGCGACCGAGGACACCGGCCACGGCATGCGCGCGATCGAGCCCCCGCGCAACCGGCACGTCGGGCTGATCGCCTTCCTCGCTGCGCTGGTCGTCCTCGCCGCGGGGGTGGCGGCGTTCATGGTGTGGCGATCCAGCAACGCCGACCTGGTCAGCGTCCCGTCCGTCACCCGGCGGCTTCAGGTCGACGCCCAGCGGATGCTGGAGGACGCCAAGCTGGTCGCCCGGGTGGTCGAGGTGCCCGGGCCGGACGACCAGACGAAGGGCCTTGTCATCGCCCAGGACCCGCAGGCCGGCGCCCAGGTGCCGGCCGGGTCGACGGTCACCCTGAGCGTCAACTCGGGTCCGTCGAAGGCCACGATCCCCGACGTCACCGGACAGAAGATCGACAGCGCCGTCCAGCAGTTGCGCGATCTCGGCTTCACCAACGTCACACCGACCGCCGACCCGAGCGAGCCGCTGGACGCCGAGGCCAAGACCGTCACCAAGGTCAACCCGACCATCGGCACCTCGGTGACCATCGAGACCCCGATCACCGTCTACTACGCCACCGGCAAGTCGGACGTGCCGAACCTGCTCGCTCTGACCAGGCAGGCAGCAACGGACACGGCGAACCGGGCCGGGTTCACCAACCTGAAGTTCAGGGAGGAAGAGTCCACGGCGACCCCGGGCACGGTGATCAAGCAGGACCCGCCGGCGCCCAGCAACGTGCTCCGGACGACCCAGATCAAGATCACCATCGCCAAGCCGCCGACTCCGCCGACCTCAAGCCCCAGCCCGACGCCCGACGAGACCCCGGCAAGCCCCGGGCCGACGGGTTAGCGCCGGGCCGGGTTGGTGCCGGGCCGCGTTGGTGCCGGGCCGGGTTGGCCGAGCCGGGTTGGCCGAGCCGGGTTGGCGCCCCGGCGAGCAGTCGGCGAGGCCTCAGGCCTTGACCGCCATCAGCGGGCTCAGGCCGGCAGCACGGGTGGGTGCGTCCGCGTCCCCGCAGGTGACGAGCCAGTTCGCGAGCAGCTGGTAGCCGCCCTCGGTCAGCACCGACTCGGGGTGGAACTGGACGGACTCGATCGGCAGGCTGCGGTGCCGGATGGCCATGATCACGCCCGAGTCGGTGACCGCGCTGACCTCGACGTCCTCGGGAACGGTGGCCGGGTCGAGGGCGAGCGAGTGGTAGCGGGTGGCCGTCAGGGGGTTCGGCAGTCCGGCGAAGACACCCCTGCCGTCGTGGCGGACGAGTGAGGTCTTGCCGTGCAGCAGTTCCGGCGCGCGGTTCACGACGCCGCCGAAGGCGACCGACATCGCCTGCAGCCCCAGGCACACCCCGAAGATCGGCAACCTCCCACGCTGGCTCTGGACGATGTCGATGCAGACGCCGGCCCGCTCCGGCGTCCCGGGGCCTGGGGAGAGCAGGATGCCGTCGAACCCGTCCGCCCAGCCGGGCTCGGCAAAACGGGGGTCGTCGTTGCGCCAGACGTCCACCTCGGCCCCGATCTGGGCAAGGTACTGGACGAGGTTGTAGACGAAGGAGTCGTAGTTGTCGACCACCAGGATCCGCGCCATGCCGTCCATTGTCGCCTGCCGGCTGCCCGACAACGGCGTTGTCCGTGGGCCCGGTGCACTCGGATATCCTGTTGGACGGTTCACTGACACACAACGAGGAGTCGCCGTGCCCGAGCCGGCCAAGACCCGCCAGTCCCGCCAGAGCACATCGCCGACCGCGGCGGATGCAGCCACCCCGGACGCCGTCGCCGAGGACGCCGCGACGGAGACCGACGCGATCGCGGCCAGCAGCGTGGACGAGACCAACGAGGTCGCAGACGTCATCGCCGAGGCTGAGACCGACGAGTCGGACGCGGACGTCGAGGTCGAGGAGGACGTCGAGGTCGACGATCAGGGGGCGGACGAGGTCGCAGAGCCGGCGAAGCCGGCGAAGGCCGCTGCCCCCACGCCGGAGAAGGCGCCGAGCAAGCGCCAGGTCGAGCGCGAACTGAAGGCGGCCGAGAAGCGCAGGATCGCCGCGGAACAGCAGCGCCGGAAGGCCGACTTCAACGCGGCCCGGATCCGGCAGCAGGAGGCCGACCGCGTCCAGCTGTGGGCGGATCGGCGTCAGGCGGAGGCCGACAAGGCCCGCGCCAAGGCGGAGAAGGCCACCGCGAAGGCGGACGCCGCCCGCAAGGCTGCCGGGGAGAGCCCGAGCGATGCGGCTGCCCGTCGCGTCGCTTCTGCGGAGCGCTGGGAGGTCTACACCCAGGAGAAGCTGGACCGGACCCAGTCCGACGCGGACGCGCTGCGCAAGCGTGCCCGCAAGAGCGGCGTCCACTCCACCCGGACCGCGGGCAAGGTGGCCGACCCGGGCAGCCGACAGTGGGTGCCGCCGACGTTCATCACCGTCGGCCTGCTCGGCGTGATCTGGCTGGTCGTGTACTACATCACCGCTTCGGTGGCGATCTACGTCCCGGGGATGAGCGACCTCGGGGGCTGGAACGTCGTGATCGGAATGGGCCTGATGGCGTCCGCCTTCGGCATCGCGACCCTCTGGAAGTAGCCCCTGCCGCACAGCCGTTCCGGTGCCTGAACCGTCGGGGACAGGTACTTCGGTTCACTAACCGCTGGCGGCCGGCCCTGAACCGTTGGGGACAGGTACTTCGGTTCACCACTCGCTCCCGGTTCCCACCCATACGGGACGCTGCCGACCCCCGTCGTTCCCCGACGCCATGCCCCCACCGCTGTGAACCGTTGGGAACAGGTACTTCGGTTCACCACTCGTTGCCGGTTCCCACCCACATGCGGGGACGCCGCCGGCCTCCTTCGCTCCTCGATACGGTATCCCGACCCACATGAGCGGACTCAGGTTAATCAAGGCCTGACAAGGGCGTGAACTCGGTTCCGACCGTGTCCGATGGGTTCACCCGCCGCCGGCAAGGGTAGCCTCGCGGAAGCTGCCGTCATGGCGCCTGAACCGAAGTACCTGTCCCCGACGGTTCACCCGACGGTTCATCTGAACCGAAGTACCTGTCCCCGACGGTTCACCCCCTGCCGTCATGGCGCCTGAACCGAAGTACCTGTCCCCGACGGTTCACCCGTCCCCGACGGTTCACCCCTGAACCGAAGTACCTGTCCCCGACGGTTCATGTCCCCGACGGTTCAGGTGTGCGGCTTCAGCAGCGGGAACAGGATCGTCTCTCGGATGCCGGCGCCGGTGAGAAGCATCATCAGCCGATCGAGGCCCAGGCCCATGCCGCCCATCGGCGGGGCTCCGAACTCCAGGGCGGCGAGGAAGTCCTCGTCCAGCTGCATCGCCTCGGCATCGCCTGCGGCGGCCTTCAACGACTGCGCGACCAGCCGCTCGCGCTGGATCACCGGATCGATCAGCTCGGAGAAGCCCGTCCCCCGTTCGACGCCGCCGATGATCAGGTCCCAGGCCTCGATCAGCTGGCCGTCCTCGCGGTGTGGACGGGCGAGCGGCTGCGCGATCGGCGGATAGTCGCAGACGAAGGTCGGCTGCAGCAGGTGTGGCTCCACCAACTCGCCGAACAGCTCCATCACCAGCTTCTGCGCACCCCAGGACGGGTCGTGCTCGACCTCGTGCTCATCGGCGATCCGGCCGAGACGTTCGGCGGGCGTGTCCGGGTCGATCTCCTCACCCAGCAGGCCGGAGAGCGTCGGGTACACCGGACGCCATTCCCACTCGCCGTCCAGATCGATCTCACCGGACGGGGTGTCGATCACGCGCGTGCCGAGCGCCGCGTCCGCCGCGTTCTGGATCAGGCGCTTCGTCATGGCGGCGATGCTGAACTGGTCACCCCACGCCTGGTACGCCTCGAGCATCGTGAATTCCGCCGAATGGGACGAATCGATGCCCTCGTTACGGAAGATCCGGCCGATCTCGTAGACCCGGTCTGCGCCCCCGACCATGGCGCGCTTCAGGTACAGCTCGAGCGCGATCCGCAGCGTCATGTCGATGTCGAAGGCGTTCAGGTGGGTGTTGAACGGACGCGCCGTCGCCCCACCGTGGACGAGTTGGAGCACCGGCGTCTCAACCTCGAGGTAGCCCTCCTCATGGAGGGTCTCCCGGATGCTGCGGGTGACGGCCGCCCGCAGCCGCAGCATGTCCCGGGCCTCGGGACGGACGACGAGGTCGGCATAGCGCTGCCGGACGCGGGTCTCCTCGCCAAGCTCCTTGTGCAGGGTGGGCAGCGGACGCAGCGCCTTGGACGCGAGCGTCCACGTGGTCCCCAGGACAGACAACTCGCCACGCTTGGACGAGATCACCCGCCCTGTGACAGAGACGAAGTCACCGAGATCGACGTCTGCTTTCCACGCGTCCAGGGACTCGGGCCCGAGTTCGGCCAGCGACAGCATCACCTGCAGCCGGGTGCCGGAACTGGCGGCCGTGAAGCCGTCGTCCAGGGTCGCGAAGCAGAGCTTGCCGGTGTTGCGCAGGAACACCACCCGTCCCGCGACGCTGACCACGTCGGCGGTCTCCTCGCCGGCCTGCAGATGTCCCCACCGCTCGTGGACCTGGGCAGCGGAGTGCGTCCGTGGGACGACGATCGGGTACGGCTGCTGGCCGGCGTCGAGGAGTCGGGCGCGCTTACCGTGGCGCACCTGCTCCTGCTCGGACATCGGCGGGTTGGCTACGGTCGGCTCGGGCACCGGATCAGGGTACCGAGTCCGGCGCGACAGCCCGAAGTCAGGCTCACATTCGGGCGGACGCTGTGAGCCGGCGTGGGCTGCCTCGGAGTCCGCAAAGGCCACCCAGACCAGACCGTCGGCATACCGCGCCTCCTCCGTCCTCGCACACGTCTGCACTTTTCGCAGCCGACAGGTTCGCGAGGTCATGGGTAGGTGACACGCCCGGTCCGTGCTAGTTCATCGTGGTTCTCGCGGCCCGCCGGCCGGCGCCCGGAGCTTGGTGCTAGCTGATGGTGGATATGAGCAGGTTCTCGGGGCTGACAACCACCACCATCTAGCACGACGCCGATCCGACAGGTCGGGACGACTCCACAACCACCATTTCCTAGCACGTACGCATCGAAGCGAGGTCGCCGCCTCTGGCACGCCGCCCGAGCGGCAGGATTGGTGTCGTGCTGGAGGGTTCGGGCGACCTGACGGGCGAGCGCGCGTTCGTCCCGCCGGACGCCGTCCTGACCGCCCTCGGACGGCAGGCGTTGAGCCTGGTCGCCCAGGAGCTTCGGGAGCGCGCGATCGCGGTCCTGCTGGCCCCCGACCACTACTGCCCGGCGATGTTCGTCCCGTTCCAGCTGGAGGGCATCCGCGTGCACGAGGTGCGCACCGGATCGGACTGCCTGATGGACGCCGACGCCCTGGCCGAGGCCGTGCGGGAGCGTCCCCGGGCCGCGGTGTTCCACTGCGAGACGTTCGGCAACCTCGCCGGACCGGCGCTGGCCGAGACGCTGGCCGGGGTCCAGGCGCGCGGACTGCCGGTCGTGGTCGACCAGACGCATTCGCTGCTGGGCGCCCAACACTTCCCCGGCGACTACGCCGTGGCCAGCCTGCGCAAGCTGCTGCCGGTGCCCGACGGCGCCTGGGTGTGCGGCCTGACGGAGGTCCCCGAACTGCCCCGATCGCCGTGGGACGAGGCCGCGACGGACCGTTTCGTCGACGCGCTCGATCGGCAACCCGGCTGGCTCCGGCTGCGGCTGGAGGCCGAAATGGGCATCGACGACCTGTGGGAGCCAGCGGCGATCAGCCCGCAGGCGGTAGCAGCGCTCGGGGCGATCGGTACGTCCGAACTCGTCGAGGGACGCCGGGCGAACGCTACGCGGCTGCTGGCCGCACTCCCCCACGTCACCCTGCTCAACCCGGACGCCACCGAGTGCTGCCTGGCACTCAGCCATCGCCGGGCCGAGGCCATCGCTGAGGATCTCGCCACACACGGGATCCTCGCTCCGATCCAGTGGACGCGGCCGAGACGGCTACGCCGCGCCCGTCCCTGGCGGACGGACGTCCTCACTCTTCCCGTCGACCAGTGGCTGGACGACGAGGATGTCGCACTGATCGCTTCGTCGCTGGCCGCCACGACCTGAAGCCGGCCTATCAGGGCCGGGCAGACCATTCGACAACAGCGCCACCGGCGCCCCGCCGTATGAGTTCGTACGAATGCCCCGTGCGATCGGACGGAGCAGTCCAACGGTCGCTTGACTGATGCGCGGCGCCAAGGCCGGCCAGCCATGCCGGTGCCGTCGTGGGCGCTGAGGGCGGCGTAGTCGATTGGGGATTGGCTCATGAAGCGCAATGGCGTGAAGCGGGGTCTGGTGTGTCTGGTCGCGGCGGTGCTGCTGGGCGGGGTCAATTCGCCTCGCGCCTCCGCCGCCGACACGGACATGACCATCGACCTTCCGATCGTCGTCACCAACGACACGACCGGTTACGCCGAGGTAGAGGCAGTCTGGGGTGACCACGTTCTGGTGGCCCATGAGGGCACCTACCGGTGGTCCGGCGACGGTGGCCGAACCTGGGCAACCATCGGCCTTCCCGGGGAGCTGAGCGGCGTGGCCGATTGTGGATTCTCGAGAGTCTCCGCAGGAGTCGCAACGACTTCCTGCATGGACGACCCGGAGACCGGGCGGGGACAGTGGACGGCATACTCACTAGTCACGAATGCCCAAGTCGGATCGAGCGTGGTGCGGGGCGAATATCCCAAAGGGACGGACGCACTGGGCGCCCGACTGTTGGTTGATGGCGGGCATGACGACGACAAGATTGTCGATCTTTCCACAACACCGGCTACGGTCACGGCCCTGGCACCGGGCGAACACGGATTGCGGCTGACCGACGATGGTGCGCTCAGCTACAAGTACGATGTCTTCACCGAATTCCCCACCCTCACCTGGACCCTGACCATCAGCAAGGTCACGGCGAGCGGTTCGACGACGCTCAAGGTGATCACAGGGCTGGCTTACGACGCTCCTCCCAGCGCGTCCGGGGACTATGTCTACTACAGCCACGACTACCGGGATGACTCGGATCCGTTCTACCGGTGCTACTTCCACATCAGCGACCCGGACAACGGTGGCTGTGTCGAAGCCGGCGGGGCATTGCCGGAAGCGGACCCGCCCGCGGACGGGAGGTTCCGCGTGGGCGGGGAGACAGTCCCGACGCTGGAGCGGAAGAACTCCGACGGCACCTGGACCACCGTCAGCACCCTCTACTGGGCCGTGGACTTCCCCCTCAGCGTGGAGTCACTCTCCCTCACTCCAGCCGCCGTGCTGGGCTGGGATCATCGTCAGGGTGGCTACACCCCGAGTGACACCATCTCCTGGATGCGGCCGGTGGGATCAAGCATCGGAGCTGAGTCCACGCTCGCAACCGGTGGTCCTGACGCCAGGATTGTGACGTCTGCGGCACGTTGGGTCGTCCCGACCGGTGGCGGGTCGAACGTAGCGGCCGACGTCTACGACGAAGGCTCGAAGGTCGGTTCCGACTCCGGCCATCACTATGCGGAGTACTCGCCACTTCAGCTGAGTGGGCCGAACCTGCTTCTCGGGTACCGCATGTCCGAGACCGACGACCGTCAGACCGTGGTGGAGAACGTCGAGGACGGCTCGCAGATCTCGGTTCCGGACGCCTCCGGCATCTTCGGGTCGCTCGTGCTGGCCGGAACTGGTGACCGGTCGGGGACGTATCGGGTGCAGGATCTGAGCGGGGCGTCATCGACGATCTCAGGGAAACTGACCGATCCCGGCGATGACGGGAACGATGCCGTCGGTATCTGGGGTGACTGGGTCGCCTTCACGACGTACCGCGTGGCGGGCACGCAGGCCGCAGTCGTCCGCAACTACCGGACGGGGGCAGAGAAGACCTTGAGCGGTTACGCCCTGCGGGCTCTCGGCGACGGGTACGCAGTAGTCGCCCACCCCTACTCGCCCTGGGCTTCGGTCTGGGACTTCACCACCGGGGCAACCATCCCACTGGCTGGCCCACCGGGCATCGGCGGCATCGACTTCATGGTTGCGGTTGACGGCGATCGTGTTGCCTTCATCGAGTCCGCGGCCGGCAAGCTGCACGTCCAGACCTTCGACGGCCTTGCCCGTTCGGCGCCGCGGAGTCTGGGTGTGGTGGCTGCACACTCGTTCACCCCGGGAAGCCAGAGCTGGACTGTCGATGTGGACCTCACCAAACCTGTAGCCGCCGGGCAGCTGAACATCCTGAACTCTGCCGGAGCAGTGGCTCGGACCATCGCCGTGCCCGCGACAGCGACCGGCTCGCTGCGGGCGATCACCTGGGACGGCAAGGACAACTCCGGCTCGCTCGTCCCGCCCGGGACCTACAGCTACACGCTGACCAGCTCGGCAACCGACGGCACCGGCCCGGTCGTCGCCGTGGACGGCACCGCCCGCGCCCTCGGCACAGTCGAGGTGAAAGCCGCCCCACTCACTGCCGGTATTCCCGTGATCTCGGGCACAGCAACGACCGGGTCGATCCTCACCGCCAGCCCCGGCTCATGGAGCCCCACCAACGCCACGCTCACCTACCAGTGGCTCCGGGACGGCCAGCCGATCAGCGGGGCGACCGGCGCGTCCTATGTGGCCACCGCGGCTGACTCCGCGCATGACGTCTCGGTTCGAGTGACCGGCAGCTACGGCGGTGCAACTGAGTCGAGGACCTCCCCCGCCGTTCGGGTCGTGACGGCCAGCTTCGCAACTGCTGCCGCGCCGACGACGTCAGGTACCTGGTTCTACGGCAAGACCGTGACCGCGTCCGCGGCCGGCTGGTCGCCGGTGCCCGATTCGCTCGCCTGGCAGTGGTTGCGGGACGGGCAACCGATCAACGGCGCAACAGGCGTGTCCTACACGCTTGCCGCCGAGGACGTGGGCCGGCTGGTGTCGGTGCGAGTCACCGCAGCGAAAGCGGGCTACGCCACGACGCAGGCCTTCTCGGCCGGGCACAGTGTCGGTGGGACGAAGTTCACCAAGACCGGAGCAGCCAAGCTCTCAGGCACGGCGAAGGTGGGCAAGACGCTGACCGGCAAGCTCGGCAAGTTCTCCCCGAAGCCGGCCAGGATCGCCTACCAATGGCTGCGGAACGGTCAGCCGATCTCGGGTGCAACCAGGTCGAAGTACAAGCTCGTCAAGGTCGACAAGGGCAAGAAGGTCGCGGTCCGGATCACCGTCAGCAAGCCCGGCTACTACCCGGTGGTGAAGGCATCGTCGGCGAAGAAGGTGAAGTAGCGGCATCCATGCTGGACGCGATGGCTCAGCAGACCGTGCGCGGCTCGATGCCGGAGAGGTACCGCTTCCACTCCTCCGCGGCCAGCGGGGTGCCGACCCGGCTGCACAGCTGCGCGGCCGCCGCCGGCACCTGGCTCGGGTACACCCGCACGGCACCGGTGTTGCCTGCAACGGCGAACCGAGCCCCGGCGTCGGTGAAGCGGACGTCCCAGGGACGCCCCACCTCGGCGCTCAGAGCGAAGCTGGCCTCGGTGGCGTCCGAACTCAGCTCCCACCCCCAGATCAGGTCGTCGCCGCTGGTGCCGACCAGCCAGCGCTCGTCCGGGCTGAAGTCCAGCGAGTACATGCTTGAGGCCGGGTCTCGCCACGACCGCTGCTCGACCGGGTGCGCCGGGTCGGTGAAATCCCACAGGCTCACCTCGCCGGACGCCTCGCCGATCGCGATCCGGCTGCTCCGCGGAGCCAGGTCGAAGCTTGCCGGTACGGCGGCGAGCCCGCTGATGCTGCCCACCTTCTGCGGAGCTGCCGGCTCGGCGACCGACCACAGTGCCACCGACTTGTCCGTCTGGGCGATCGCGAGGATTCGTCCGTCGTTGCTGAAGCCCACCAACTGGGGGTCGCTGCCCTCAATCGTCGCCAGCGGGGTGAGCCGTCCCTGCTCGTCAGCGCGGAACAGCAGCACCTTCGTGCCCTCGTACTCCATCGCCGCGACCAGCGAGGAGTCGGGCGAGACAGTCGTGTAGGCGATCATGTTGTCAACGCCGGACGCGACCGCCGCTCCCACGCCGGCACCCGCGTCAGTCAGTGGCCACGTCAGGACGCGACCGTGCAAGGTGGCACCCACAAGGAACTTCCCGTTGGGTGCCACAGCGACGGCTCCGCGCTGGACGTCCCCGGACGGCAGTGCCGGCACGACCGGCATCGGCATCCGGCGGGCGGGGACGCCGAGGCGCCACAGTGTGATCCCGTCGGTGGAGCCACCCGCTGCCAGCCAGCGCGTCCCGTCGGTGGCCAGGTTGTAGATCGCCGCCCCGGACGTCTTCCACAGCGGGCTCTCGGCTGCCCAGACCAGCAGCGTGCCATCCTCGCCGACGCTGACCGGGCGCCCGTCCGCCGCGAAGCCGACGCCGGTCTGGATGGCGGGCGTCACCATGCGGCGCAGTTCGGCCCCGCTGGCCGCGTCGTAGACCGAGACGTCCTGGTCGGAACTGGCGACGCCGAGTCGCGTCCCCTCCGGAGAGAAGCTGAGCGCGTTGATCCAGCTCGTGAACGAGGTGAGGCTCGGTTCCGCCGTGGTCGTCCCGTCCGGAGACACCGCCCAGCGGAAGACCTTCAGCCCGGCGATCCCGGCCGCGAGCCGGCTGCCGTCCCGGGTCACGGCGAGCGCCTGGACGCGGGCCGGCGTCTCGTGGCCCGCCGCGTCCACAACCGTGATCGGGAGCGGAGCCACCTGCTTGACCTCGCCGCCGAGCAGCCAGCGGTCCACCTCGCCGGTGACGCCTGCCACGTACAGCCGTCCGTCGCGGTCGATAGCGATCGAACTGACCTGCTGCGGTGACGTCTCCGGCTCCTTCATCCGGACAGTCGCCAGAGCCGACGGCCGGGACACGTCCCCGAGCCCGTACACCGTGACCACCCCCGCCGCGTCCCCGAACGCCACGCGCGAGCCGTCCGGGTCGAAAGCCACGGCTGTCGTCGCACTGGCCGCGTCGAGTTCGGCGAGGAGCCGCGGCTCGTCGGTCACATCCCACAGCGCGCGAAGGCTCGGACCTCCGACCGCCATCACCGAGCGTCCGTCCACCTCAGCCAGGCCGACTGCCAACAGGCCGCTGCCCTTCGCGTCCACCGGCACCACCGACCCGGGCGAGGTGGTCAACTCCGAACCGCGCCACAGGGTCACCGCACCCGAGGCGTCCGCGCGCGCCACGGTCTTCCCGTCCGGGCTCACCGCGAGGACGGCGTTGCGCGCGCCGGTCCAGCGCAACGGCGTGTCCATCGCGGCCGCGTCCAAGACGATCGAACGCGCGTCCTGGGTGTCGGCGAGACCGTGCGAGACCAGAGCCAGCTGAGCCACCAGGTTCGGCGACCTGGCCCGCAGCGACCTGGCCGACACAGCGACCTGTCGCGACTCGGCCTCGTTGCGCGCGTTCACCGCATCGGCCCGGAAGCCCTCGCCGCGAACGAACGAGACGCCGGCCCCGACCGCGGCCACCGTCGTCACGACGGCGAGTCCGAGCGCCAGTCGACGCTGGCGCCGGAGCCTGGCACTCATCCGCCGCTCCTCGTCGAGAGCGGACGCGAAGTGCTCCTCGCTGGCGGCGAGGAACTCCCGCTCGGTCGCCCCGAGGAGGATCTGCTTGTCCGGGTCGTCCAGCCACTCGGTGAACAGCGGGAGCCGCTGCACGGGGATCAGGACGTTCGGGTCGCGGTCGGTGTCGCGCCACAGCTCGGTGGCCCGGCGAACCTTGGCCAGCGCGTCCAGCTCCGCTCGGTGCTCCTCGACCCAGCCGGCGAGGCGCGACCAGTGCCGCAGCAGCGCCTCGTGGCTGATCCGTACCTGGTCTTTGTCGATCGTGAGCATTCGGGCCGCCACGAACGCGTCCACCACCCGCCTGGCTTCGGCGTCCAGCTCTGCGAGACGCAGCGAGCGCGGCACGATCATGTCCTGGGTGAGTCCCACGAGACGCAGGAAGAGCTGCTGCGCCACGCCCTGTGACTCCTCGTCAAGGTCGGTGTAGACCTGCTCCGCGAGCGTCTCCACAGCGCCGGCGACTCCACCGATCTTCCGGTAGTCGGCGAGCGTCATCCGTTCGCCCTCGCCGATGGCCCACGTCACCATCAGCGCGTTCGAGAGCAGCGGCAGGACGTCCGGCGGGACGCGGCTGTCCTCTGCCCCGGGCGCCAGGTCATTCAGGAGCACGTGGACGAGATCCTCGTCGACGCCGACGCCGGTCAGGGCGGCAGGCTGGACGACGACCTCCCGGAGCTCGGCGCGCGTCAGGGGCGCCACGAGCACGGGCCGGGCGAGCGCCCCGGCGAGGACCGGCTCGGCCTCAGCGGCCGCGAACGCGTCAGACCGCAGGCCCACGAGCACGACGTGCGCCGCGGCGAGCCGTCCGAGCCCGGCGATCACGCGCCGACGTTCGTCCTCGGGAAGGAACAGGGTCTCCTCGAGCTGGTCGAAGACCAGCAGGTCGGCGTCCGGGAGGTCCGAGCCGAGGTCCTCCCTGCCGACGAAGCGGACGGTCCAGCCGGCGAGCGCTCCGGACACGCTCTCACCCCCGGCGATGCCAGCGGCCAGCAGGGACGACTTGCCACAGCCGGACGGGCCGACGAGCGCGACGACGCCGTGACCGGACTCCTCGTGCACTGCGCTCACCGCGGCCGCCAGCCGACCGGCCTCGGCCGAGCGGCCCCAGTAGTACTCCACGTCCTCGACACCGAACTGGTGCAGTCCCAGGTACGGGCAGCGTCCCTCCCGGAGGCGCGGCCTGATCTCGGCCCAGTTGTTCAGCCACAGCCCTTCGGGCAGTTCGTCGGAGAGTCCGAGTTCCTCGACGAGCTTGAGATAGCGCGGACGCAGCGCGGGCTGAGGCAGACGGGTTCCGTTGAGCCAGCCCTGCGCGGTCGCCTTGGGCACACCGGCGAGCTTGGCCACCGCGCTGATGGAAAGGTGGCGGGCGAGCCTGACCTCGTTGAGCCGGGCAGCAAATGCCTCGCGGGCCGGGACGCTCATCGCCGGGAACTCCCCCCTTCGGCCCGTGCTGGCCGATGGCAGAACGATAGTGGGATTCCCGCCGCGGGCATCCCTCCCGGGTGAGGAGGATCGGCCAACAATCGTATGAAGTCGTATGCATTCCCTGGTCACGGGGCCTTCGCGGTGTTCGAGCGAGTGAACGGCCGCCGAAAGAGCGAATGCAACTGCCCTGGCGGAGGTCCTGAGTGACCCATTTGCGCCATCAGTCGCAGCGGAGGACCCGATTTCGGCCCGGACGGCTCACTGAGCCTGCGAATGCGTCGCCCTACACCGGCAAGTGGCGCGACCACCAGTCCAGAACGGCGTCGAAACGCTGCTGCCGGTGCACCGGGGTGCCCGAACGCGACAGTTCGTGGTTCTCGCCCGGGAACACCAGCAACTCGGTGTCGACACCGTTCAGCTTCAGCTCGGTGTAGTAGCGGACGGCCTGGCTCAGTGGGCAGCGCAGGTCGTCCTCGGAGTGCAGCACCAGCGTCGGCGTCCGCACCTGGCCGACCAGCAGCAGGGGCGACTGGGCGTCCATCCGCTCCCGGTCGAGGTGGTACTCCTGCGGGAAGAACCAGCCGATGTCCGATGCGCCGATGAACGACTGCGGGTCGAGATAGCCGCGCTCGACGATCGCCCCGGCGAAGCGGTGCTCGTGCGCGATCAGCCACGCGGTCAGGTAGCCGCCGTACGAGCCGCCCATCACCCCGACCCGGCCGGCGTCGAGCCCGTCCACCGTAGCCAGCGCGTGGTCGAGGAACGCCAGGACGTCCACCGAGTCGCGATCGCCGAAGCCACCGATGATCGCCCGGCCATGCGCCTGGCCGTAGCCGGCCGAGCCCCGCGGGTTGCACATCAGCACCGCGTAGCCCGCCCCGGCCAGCACCTGCGCCTCGTCGAAGAAGGTGGACGAGTACGCGGTGAACGGCCCGCCGTGGATCATCAGCACCACCGGACGCGGCCCGTCCCCGGCCGGGCGGACCACCCAGCCGTGTACCGGGTAGCCGTCCGGCGCCGTGGCCACCAGCTCCTCGGCCGCGACGGGTTCGGCCTCCCCGCGCAGCCGGGCGGCGAAGTCGGTGAGTACGACTCCGTCCGGCAGCCGCACCAGCTCCCCCATCGAGGAGGCGGACGCCAGCACCGCCACTCGCGCGCCACCGCCGGCACCGACGGCCTTCACCGAGCCGGGCAGCACCCAGCGATCGGTCTCGCCGCTCGCATCCAGGCGGATCGCCACCCCATCCCCCCGGACGAGGTCGATGGCCAGCACGCCGTCCCCGTCGGCGACCAGGTCGGCCTCGACATGGACGCCGTCCGCGTCGGTCAGTCGCACGGCCGTGCCTCCGGCGACCGGCATCCGCCAGACGCCCGGATTGCGGCCGGCGAAGTCGCGTCCGCCGGGTCCGAGGTCGTCGGCGACGAAGAACAGCTGGTCGCCGACCACGACCGGCGCCATCGCCGCGGAGGGGCCGGACGCGGAGTCGGTGAGCCGGACGGGGTCCCCGCCGGCCGGGTCGAACCGGTACAGGTCCTGGCGCAGGTCGCCGTCCGCGCCCTCGTGACGGGCCGCGATCACGACGACCTGGTCGCCGACCCAGGCGGGGCAGTCGTGGTCGAAGTCACCGGAGGAGAGCTGCGACGAGGTCGGCAGCAGGTTCGCCTTCGCGGCGTCGTCCGCACCCTTCGCGGCGCGTCCCGCCGGCGCCACCGGCGGCTCGCCCCGCGGGTCGGGCACGTCCACCACGAACAGGTGCTGGCGCTGATCGGACGTGTACCCGCGGCCGTTGTGCCAGTACTTGTAGCTGGTGATGCGCCTCGGGTCCTCCTGGCCGGCACCGACGCCGTCCAGCGTGCCGTACCGCCCGTCCTCGGGGACGGCGGCGATGTATGCCAGCCGCGCCGAGTCCGGGCTGAACGCGAAGGCGGAGACGCCCAGCTTCGCGTCCGTGATCACCATCGGCTCACCGCCGTCGGCCGGGACGAGGGCCACCTGGGGACGCCCGCCAGGTTGGGCCCGCAGGAAGGCGATCAGGCCGCCGTCCGGGGAGATCCGCGGGTTGGTGTCACGGAAGCCACGGGTGAGCCGGACGGGCGTCCCGCCGGTCAGCGGTACTCGCCACAGCTGTCCGACATAGGCATCCGCGGCGAGGTCGGGACGGGTCACGGCGACCACGGCGTACTCGCCGCGCGGATCGACGGCCGGGGCTGACAGGGAGCTCAGCAGGTCCAGTTGACGGGGGTGCACCCCGGCAGGCTACCGCGCAGAGGGGGCCCGCGTCCCTCGTTCGGGTGACACTAAGTGTTCCCCTAGCTGTTCCTCAGTCTTTCCTCGGCCTTCCGCGGCTGCCTGCGCACTCCTGCGTACCGCCGGGATTTGGTGAGTGAGTGCTCACTCATTATGCTGGGACGACGTGAGCAGAGCCACCCGGATGACCGCGGACGAACGCCGCCAGGCCATCGTCGAGTCCACCCTGCCGCTGCTGCTGAAGCAAGGACCCGACCTCAGCACCCGCGAGATCGCGGCCGCGTCCGGCGTAGCCGAGGGCACGATCTTCCGCGTCTTCGACACCAAGGACGAGCTGATCGAAGCCGTCATCGAGGCCGCCACCCGGCCGACCGCGACCCTGGCCGCGCTGGCTGCGCTCGGCCCCCAGACGCTGGAGGAGCGGACGGAATCCGTCCTCGAGATCCTGACCGGGGACGTGCGGCGCATCCGGTCGATCTTCTCCCACCTCGCCCGCGCCGGCGTCCAGCCGCACCACCCGCCCAAACCGCCCCACGCGGGCCATCACGACGGTCGCGCCCTGGTGATAGCAGCGACCGCCACCGCCTTCGAGGACTACGCTGACCAGCTGACCGTTCCGACCGAGACCGTCGCCCGGCTGCTGTCCGCACTGTCCTTCGCCAGCAGTTTCGCTGTCACCTCGACCGACACCCCACCCAGCCCGGAAGCCCTGGCGAGCCTCGTGCTCCACGGCATCGCCAAAGGAGAGAAATGATCCGCCTCATCCGCCACTACCTGCGCCCGTACGCGTGGTTCGTGGCCGCTGTCGTCGTCCTGCAACTCGTCCAGGCCGGCTCGTCGCTGTTCCTGCCCAGCCTGAACGCGAACATCATCGACAACGGCATCGCCAGGGGCGACACCGGCTACATCTGGGCGACCGGCGGGGTGATGCTCGCCGTCTCGCTCGTCCAGGTGGCCGCGCTGATCGGCGCGACCTGGTTCGGCGCCCGCTCGTCCATGTCGTTCGGACGGGACGTGCGGCAGGCCATCTTCGACCGGGCCCTGTCGTTCTCGTCGAAGGAGATGAACCACTTCGGCGCCCCGACCCTGATCACCCGCAACACCAACGACGTCCAGCAGGTGCAGATGGTCGTCCTGATGACGGCGACCATGATCCTGTCCGCGCCCCTGATGATGATCGGCGGCGTGATCATGGCCCTGCGCGAGGACGTCGGGCTGAGCTGGCTGATCCTGGTCGCGGTGGTGGTGCTCGGCGCCATCATCGGCATCCTCGCCAGCCAGATGACGCCGCTGTTCAAGTCGATGCAGATCCGGATCGACACCCTCAACCGGGTGCTCCGCGAGCAGATCTCCGGCCTGCGGGTGATCCGCGCCTTCGTCCGCGAGCCCACCGAGTCGGCCCGGTTCGACGCGGCCAACCACGACGTCGCCGACACCGCCACCCGGGTCGGCCGCCGGATGATGACGATGTTCCCCTCGGTGTTCGCGGTGATGAACCTGTCCAGCATCGCCGTGGTCTGGTTCGGCGCCTTCCGGATCGCCTCGGGCGACCTGCAGGTCGGCCAGCTCACCGCCTACCTGGCCTACCTCTCGCAGATCCTGATGAGCGTGATGATGGCCACGATGATGTTCATGATCGCGCCGCGCGCCGCGGTCGCGGCCGGACGGATCAACGAGGTCCTCGACACCGAGAGCTCGGTCGTCCCGCCGCCGAAGCCGGTCACCGAGGTCAGCCAGCACGGCCGGATGTCGTTCGAGGGCGTCTCCTTCGCCTATCCGGGCGCTAGCCGTCCCGTCCTCTCCGGGATCAGCTTCGAGGTCCGTCCCGGCGAGACCACGGCCATCATCGGCTCGACCGGCGCCGGCAAGACCACCCTGGTCAACCTGATCCCGCGGCTGTTCGACGCCACCGCCGGGCGGGTCACCGTCGACGGCGTGGACGTCCGCGACCTCGACCCGGACCTGCTGTGGAACCGGATCGGGCTCGTGCCGCAGCGTCCCTACCTGTTCAGCGGGACGGTCGCGTCCAATCTGCGGATGGGCAACCCGGACGCCACCGACGCCGAACTGTGGCACGCGCTGACCATCGCCCAGGCGCGGGACTTCGTCGAGCAGATGCCCGACGGGCTGGATTCCCCGATCAGCCAGGGCGGCACGAACGTGTCCGGCGGTCAGCGACAACGCCTGGCGATAGCCAGAGCCCTGGTCAGGCGTCCGGAGATCTACGTCTTCGACGACTCGTTCTCCGCGCTCGACGTGGCCACGGACGCAGCCCTGCGCACCGCCTTGGCCGGCGAGACCAGGGACGCGGCCGTCGTGGTGGTCGCCCAGCGGGTGTCCACCATCCGCTCCGCCGAGCAGATCATCGTCCTCGAGGACGGGCAGATCGTCGGCGTCGGCACCCACGATGAGCTCCTCACGTCGTGCGCGACCTACGCCGAGATCGTCGACAGCCAGTTCCGCAGCAACGAGGGGGTGGCGGCATGAGCAGCCAGACCAATATCGACGAGACGGGAACTCCCGTGCCGGCCGAGGAGCCGACGACGGCCGTCCCGGCGAAGAAGGCCAACGAGCGGCCCAAGTACGCTCCGCAGCATCGCGGACCCGGCCCGATGGGCCACGGTGCCGGCACCGGCGAGAAGGCGGTCTCCTTCGTCCCGTCGATGAAGCGGCTGCTCGGCCACCTGCGTCCCGAACTCGTCGGGATCATCGCCGTGATCGTGATGACCCTGGTCGCCACCGGGCTGAACTCGATCGGACCGGTGATCCTCGGCCAGGCCACCAACCTGATCTTCGACGCCGCGGTGGTCAACCACACGCCGATCCCGTTCGGTGACCTCGGCCGGGTGCTGCTGCTCGCCCTGGCCGCGTACCTGGTCTTCTTCCTGCTCAGCTGGGCGGCGGGCTGGATGATCAACTCGATCGTCCAGCGCTCGGTGTACCGGATGCGCAAGCAGGTCAGCGAGAAGCTCGACCGGCTGCCGTTGAAGTACTTCGACGGACAGCCGCGCGGCGAGCTGCTCAGCCGGGTGACCAACGACGTCGACAACGTCTCCCAGTCGCTGCAGCAGACGCTGGGGCAGATCCTGACGAACCTGTTCACCCTGCTCGGGGTGCTGGTGATGATGTTCTGGGTCTCCTGGGTGCTGGCGCTCGTCGCGCTGGTCACGATCCCGATCGCCCTGGGCGTGACGATGCTGATCGGCAGCCGGTCGCAGAAGCTGTTCGCGAAGACCTGGAAGGCGACCGGCGAGTTGAACTCCCAGATCGAGGAGGCCTACACCGGCCACGACCTGGTCACCGTGTTCGGGCGCCGGCGCGAGGTGGAGGCCCGGTTCCGGGAGAAGAACGGCGAACTGTTCGACGCCGTCTTCGGCGCCCAGTTCATCTCCGGGATCATCATGCCGGTGATGTTCTTCGTCGGGAACCTCAACTACGTCGTGATCGCCGTTGTCGGCGGGCTGATGGTGACGGCCGGCTCGATGACCGTCGGCGGCATCCAGGCGTTCATCCAGTACTCCCGGATGTTCACCCAGCCGATCACCTCGCTGGCGTCCATGGCCAACCTGCTGCAGTCGGGCGTCGCGTCCGCCGAGCGGGTGTTCGAGGTGCTGGACGCCGAGGAGGAGACCCCCGATGCCCAGGGTTCGCTGCCGTCCCCGGTGTCGGGACGGGTGGCGTTCGAGCACGTGTCGTTCAGCTACACCGCCGAGCGGCCGCTGATCACCGACCTGTCGCTGGTGGCCGAACCCGGGTCGACGGTCGCGATCGTCGGCCCGACCGGCGCGGGTAAGACGACGCTGGTGAACCTGGTGCTGCGGTTCTACGACCTGCAGGCCGGCCGGATCACCCTGGACGGGGTCGACATCGCGTCCGTCCCCAGGAATGCGCTGCGGGACGAGATCGGGATGGTGCTGCAGGACACCTGGCTGTTCGGCGGGACGATCCGCGACAACATCGCCTACGGCAAGGCCGGGGCCACCGAGGAGGAGATCCTCGCCGCGGCGAAGGCGACGTACGTCGACCGCTTCGTCCACTCGCTGCCGGACGGCTACGACACGGTGATCAACGAGGAGGCGTCCAACCTGTCGGCGGGTGAGAAGCAGCTGATCACGATCGCGCGGGCGTTCCTGAGCGATCCGTCCATCCTGATCCTGGACGAGGCGACGAGCTCGGTCGACACCCGTACCGAGGTGCTGGTGCAGCGGGCGATGAACAAGCTGCGCACAGACCGGACGAGCTTCGTGATCGCCCACCGGCTGTCGACGATCCGCGACGCCGACGTGATCCTGGTGATGGAGAACGGCGCCATCGTCGAGCAGGGCAGCCACGAGGGCCTGCTGGCCGCCGAGGGCGCGTACTACCGGCTCTACCAGGCCCAGTTCGCCGCCGCGATCACCGAGGAAGAGGACGCCGCCTGAACCATCGGGGACAGGTACTTTGGTTCACCTTGAACCATCGGGGACAGGTACTTTGGTTCACCTTTGGTTCAGTCGGCACCGTCTGAACCATCGGGGACAGGTACTTCGGTTCAGCTGGCGCTGGCGCGCGAACCGAAGTACCTGTCCCCAGCGATTCAGGCTGAACCGAAGTACCTGTCCCCGAGGATTCAGGCTGAACCGAAAGTACCTGTCCCCGACAATTCAGGCTGAACCGAAGTACCTGTCCCCGGCGGTTCAGGGCGGGCGGCGATAGCCTGCAGTCGTGGAGCGCACCTGGCGGATCGGCGAGGTGGCCGAGCGCACCGGCCTCACCCGGCGGACGCTGCGGCACTACGACGACCTCGGCCTGCTGGTGCCGTCCGAGCGGAGCTGGAGTGACTACCGCCTCTACACCGAGGACGACCTGCTGCGGCTGCTGCAGATCCAGAACCTGAAGGCGCTGGGGCTCTCCCTCGCCGAGATCGCCGACGCCCTCGCCGACCCCGACCTGGACGCCGGCGCCACGCTGCGTTCCCACCTCGGCCACCTGGAGGAGCAGATCGCCGCCGAGCAGCGGCTCGCCGACCGGCTGCGTCGCCTCGCGGGGACGAGCGAGCGCAGCTGGGACGAGGTGCTGGACGCCATCGCGGCGACCGGACGGCTGGCTCACTTCGACCCGACCGTCCGGCTGCGGACGGCGCTGCAGGCGCCCGGCTCAACTCTCGAGCTGCTCGACGCGCTGGCCGTCGAGCGCGATCCCGCCGTCCAGGAGGTGCTGATCTGGTCGCTCACCCGCCAGCCGGACGCAACCTCGGCCGCCCTCGCCCGGCTCGACAACGCCGACCCGGACCTGCGCTGCCTGCTCGTCCGGCTGCTCGGCAAGACCAGCGATGCCGCCTCTGTCCCCGCCCTGCTGCCGCTGCTCGCCGACGCCGACCCCCGGGTGGTCGGCAGCACCGTCCGCGCACTGACGAGCATCGGCGACCCCGCGGCGGCGTCCGCCCTGGTCGCACTGCTGGGCCGCCCGGACGTCGCCGAGGCCGACCTGCTCGACGCGATCGTCGCCACCGGACCGGCGGCCGTCGGCCCGCTCGTCAGTGCCGCCGACACCGGACGCCCGGACGTCCGCGCAGCCGCCGCCGAGGCCCTCGGCCGGCTGAAGGTGGATCCGTCCGGCAAAGACGCCGGACGGATCCGCACCGTCCTCACCGAGCGACTCGCCGACCTCGACCCGGACGTACGGCTCGCGGCATTGCTGGCGCTCAGCGAGCGGGGTGCCGCCGAGCGACCAACGATCGAGGCGGCGCTCGAAGACCCTGTGCTCGCGCCGCTGGCCAGACGCCTGCTTGACCCTCACGTTACGTGAAGGTTTACCGTCGGTAGCAGATCGAGAGGAGAACACGATGACCACCCTGCTCAGCTACCTGCGCGCCGACCTTCCCGGCCTGATGAAGCGCCGCGAGACCGTGACGCTGCGGGCCGTCCGCGATGTCGTCGGCGCGATCGAGAACGCCGAGGTCACCTACCTCACCGAGCCGTACGCCGAGCCGGTCGGCAGCGAGTTCATTTCCGGCGGCACCCGCTTCGGCTTCGCCGAGCGCGTCGTCCGCGAGCTCAGCGAGGACGAGATGCTCGCCATCGCCAGGACGCGGGCGGACGAGCGGCTGGCCGAGGCCGGACGCCTGCGCGCCCTCGGCCGCGTGGACAGCGCCCTCATGCTCAAGGCCGAGGCGCTGGCGATCACCGACCGCCTCGACGCCTTCATCGCCGAGCGGGAACAGCGGGTCGGCTGACCGGCCGGCCGAGCAGGAACGGAGTCCGAGACGGAAGCGAGCGTGCCCGCCCTGCTGGCGGCGTTCGGCGCGTCCGCCGGCTACGCGGTGGCGACCATCCTGCAGGCGCTCGGGACGCGGCGCAGCACCGGCCTGCGCGCCCTGGCCCAGCCGCTGGTGCTGCTGGGCCTGGCGCTGGACGGCGCCTCGTTCCTGCTCAGCCTGGTGGCCTACGCCCGGCTGCCGCTGTTCCTGGTGCAGACGGTCATCGCGGCCTCCGTCGCGTTCGTCGTCGTGCTGGCGGTGCCGCTGCTGAAGGTGTCGTTGCGCCGGCGGGACGTCGTCGCGGTCGTCGCCGTCGTGGCGGGGCTGGTCGGGCTCGCGCTGATCGGTTCCGACCAGCCGCCGGCCACCCCGCCGCCCGGCTTCACCGCTGCGATGCTGGCCGGGCTCGCCGTGCTCGCGGTCGCGCTGGGCCTGGGCTACCGCTCGGGCCCGGCCTGGCTGTTCGGGACGATCAGCGCGCTCGGCTACGCCGGGGTGGCGATCGCTGCCCGCGGCGCCCGGACCTCGGGCTCGTGGAGCGAACTGGTCGCGCAGCCGCTGACGATCGCGGTGGTCGGGTTCGGCGTGATCGCCTTCACCGCCTACGTCCGGGCGCTGGACGTGGGCCCGGTCGCGCTCGCGGCGTCCCTGGTCGCGGTGATCGAGGTGGCGGTGCCCGGCGTGGCCGGACTGTTCCTGTTCGGCGACAGCGTGCCGGCGGACGCGTCCCTGCCCGGAGCGCTCGCGGTGCTGGTCGCGCTCGCCGGCTGCGTCGTGCTCGGGTCCAGCCCGGCCACCGCGGCAGCCGGCGACTGATCTCGCTCGGGTCCGCGGCGGGCCTACCCCGTCCGGCCAGGGGACGGGGAGCCCTCACCCGCCGGTGCACCCGGCCCCGCCGGGGTCATCGAGGCGATCAGCTCCTTCAGCTCGGCTACCGCCTCCTGCAACTGCACCACCGCCACGTTCTGCTCCTCCGGCTTGAGGGTCACCACGATCACCCCTTCGGGTTCCAGCGTGGCGTGCTGGACCTCGTGCACGTCGTCGGCTCCCTGGCGGCGCAGGGCGAGGTCGAGTTCGCCGCGGCTGATTCCCAGCCGGGAGAGCGCTCGGGAGTCGACTCGTCCGTCCGTGATCAGGTCGGTGGGACCGCCGATCAGCAGCCCGTGCAGCACCGGGTGGAGATCGGCGAGGCGGTCGGCCAGCGCGTTGAAGCCGACCAGGACGACCGCGCCCACCACCCCGCCGAGGACGGAGTTGTCGGGCCCGATGATGGCGTTCTGGACCACGTTGGACAGCAGCAGCACCACGACCAGGTCGAGGGAGTTCATCTGGGCCAGCAGCCGCTTGCCGCCGACCCGGATCAGGATCGCGATCACGAGGTACACCACGATCGTCCGCAGCACCTTGTCGAGCAGGCCGGTGTCGATGGTGACGAAGGGCATCAGCCAGTCAGGAAACCTCATGTGCTGACATTACCGCAGGCACTGCCCGGGATTGTGTTTACAAATACCGCGCCCGACCGAAATGCGGACGCTCACTCAAATGCCGCCCGCAGTGCCGCGAGCACGTCGGCGCGCGAGCGCGGGTCCAGCTTCGCCAACTCGTCGATCAGGGCCGACGAGACCTCCTCCGTCCGGCTCCGGGCGGGGTGGTAGAGCCACGCTCTTCCGACCAGCCTTCGGGTCGCCAAACCCTTCTTGGCTAGGCGATCCAACACCGTCATCACCGTGGTGTACGCGAGCTCGCGGTCAGCGGAGAGCACCTCGTGCACGTCCCTGACCGACAGCGGCTCCGGACGCGACCACAGGATGCCCATCACCGTCGCTTCGAGCTCACCCGGGATGGCCATGCAGACATGCTAAGGCACAGATTGCGGACTACGACAGCCAGTAGTAGATTCGCGCCCATGAGCGCGGAAACCCTTGCCAGATGGCAGTTCGGTATCACAACCGTGTATCACTTCCTCTTCGTCCCGATCACCATCGCGCTCTCGCTGTTGGTGGCCGTGATGCAGACGATCTGGTACCGGTCAGGGGAGGAGAAGATGCTCCGCCTGACCAAGTTCTTCGGAAAGTTGCTCCTGATCAACTTCGCTATGGGAGTCGTGACGGGCATCGTGCAGGAGTTCCAGTTCGGCATGAACTGGTCGGAGTACTCCCGCTTCGTAGGTGACATCTTCGGCGCGCCACTGGCCATGGAGGCGCTGATCGCATTCTTCCTGGAGTCAGTGTTCCTCGGCATCTGGATCTTCGGTTGGGACCGCCTTCCCAAGAAGCTCCACCTGGCGTCGATCTGGTTGGCAGCCATCGGCACCATGATCTCGGCAGTGTTCATCCTGGCCGCAAACTCCTGGATGCAGCACCCGACCGGTGCGATCTACAACGACGTGACGGGACGCGCGGAGACCTCCGGTCTCGGCGGCATCCTGGAGGTCATCTCCAACCCGGTGACCCTGGTCACCATCCCGCACGTCCTCGCCACGGCCTACATGACCGCCGGCGGTCTCATGCTCGGCATCGCCGGCTGGCACCTCGTCCGCAACGCGAAGGCCGCCGAAACCTCCGAGAAGGCCGCCGCCGACCAGGATGCCTGGCGCTGGGCCACCCGCTTCGGCGCCTGGGTGCTGATCGTGTCCGGCCTGGCCACCTTCGTCACCGGAGACCTGCAGGGCAAGATCATGACCGACGTCCAGCCCATGAAGATGGCCGCGGCGGAGGCCCTGTGGACGACCGAGCAGCCCGCAAGCTTCTCGATCTTCACCATCGGCAGCCTGGACGGCAGCACGGAGATCTTTGCGATCAAGGTGCCGTACGTCCTGTCGTTCCTCGCCACCGGCAACTTCAACGCGAAGGTGCTCGGCATCAACGACCTGGTCGCCGAGGCCAAGAACGGCAACATCGCCGGGGCCACCACCGCGCTGCAGACCAACGACGCGGTGAAGGCCAGCGTCAAGGCCGCCAACGACCTCGAAGGCTTCCCCGGCTGGGTGCCCAACCTGCCGGTGACCTACTGGAGCTTCCGGATCATGATGGGCCTGGGCTTCCTGGCCTTCGCGATCGGGGCGTGGGTGTTGTTCGCCACCCGCAAGGGCGCCACCCCCAAGGGCGGCAAGCTGTGGGACGCGGCCATGATCGCGTCCCCGTTGGCACCGCTGTTCGGGATCTCGTTCGGCTGGATCTTCACCGAGATGGGCCGCCAGCCCTTCATCGTGTTCGGGGTCCTGCCGACGATGTCGGCGAACTCGCCCGGGGTCACCGCGGCCGAGGTCGGCCTGACCATGGTGCTCTACACCGTCGTCTACGGCGTCCTCGCCGTCGTCGAGGTGGGGCTCCTGCTGCACTTCATCAAACTGGGACTGCCGGAAGTCACCGAGCCACAAGTGCTCACCGACGACGACGCTCCCCTGAGCTTCGCGTACTGAGGAGGGTGAATCATGATTGCTCTTGACGCGGCCGTCACGGCCAACAACTTTGCGCTCCAGGTGCTGTGGTTCGTCCTGATCGCCGTGCTGTGGATCGGCTACCTGGTGCTCGAAGGCTTCGACTACGGCGTGGCCATGCTCGTCCCCTTCCTCGCCAAGGACGAGAAGGAACGCCGGGTCATGGTCAACACCATCGGCCCGGTCTGGGACGGCAACGAGGTCTGGCTGCTCACCGCAGGTGGCGCCACCTTCGCGGCCTTCCCCGCCTGGTACGCCACGTTGTTCTCCGGCCTCTACCTGCCCCTGTTCCTGGTGCTGGTGGGCCTGATCGTCCGCGGTGTGGCCTTCGAGTACCGGGCCAAGCACCCGGACACGAAGTGGCGCACCACCTTCGACTGGATGGCATGCATCGGCTCGTTCGTCGTCACCCTGGTGTTCGGCGTCGGCTTCGCCAACTTCATCATCGGCCTACCGGTGGTGGCCGCCCCGGGCAGCAACCACCTGATGATGCTGGAGACGCCGTTCTACTTCCTGCCGCTGTTCAACGGCTTCGCCCTGCTCGGCGGGGTCACGCTGGTGGCGCTGTTCGTCTTCCACGGCTCGACCTTCCTGAGCCTGAAGACCAAGGGCGACCTGCACGACCGGATCGTCGCGTTCAACAAGACCGCTGGCCTGGTGGCCATCGGCCTGGGCGCGGTCTTCCTGCTGTGGCAGCAGTTCATCCACCCGACCGGCCTGCTCGGCTGGGCGCTGCTGGTGCTGGCCGCTCTCGGCCTGGCCGGCGCGTGGTGGTTCGTCCAGGCCGGGCGTGAGGGCATCGCCTTCATCTCCAGCTCGGCCGCCGTCCTGTTCGTCGCGGTCGGCATCTTCGCCACGATGTTCCCGGGGCTGGGCTTCCGGGCGTCCGGCAAGGGCTTCGCGACGGACGGCGCCGCCGCGGTGGCGCAGGGACTGCAGCTGACGACGGCGTCCTCGACCGATGCGACGCTGATCCTGATGTCGATCGTCGCGGTGGTCTTCGTGCCGATCGTCCTGGCCTACACCGCCTGGACGTACTGGGTGTTCCGCAAGCGCCTCGGCGTCGAGAACATGCCGGACGAGGTGGCGCTGGCGAGCTGATGGCGGGGCCAATCGACCCCCGCCTGCTACGCAGGGCCTCGGCGACCAGGGGCTTCCTGGTCGCCGGGGTCGCCGTAGGGAGCGCAACAGCCATCCTGACTCTTGGTCAGGCATGGCTGTTGTCGCGTTCGCTGGCGGGCATCTTCACGTTTGGACGGCTGGACGATCTCGGCTGGTACGCGCTGCTGCTCGGTGCGGTGTTCGCCGGCAAGGCCGGCCTGAACTGGCTGCACCAGTGGGTGGCGTTCCGGACGGCCGCGTCGGTGAAGTCGCAGCTGCGGCGGGACCTGATCGGCGCCCGACTCGACCGTCCGATCGACTCCCCGGCGACGACCGGCGGCCTGATCACGCTGGTCACCCAGGGCCTGGACGCACTGGACGGCTATTTCAGCAAGTACCTGCCGCAGTTGATGCTCGCGGTCACCGTCCCGGTCATCATCGGGGTGGCGATCCTCACCTCGGACTGGTTGAGCGCGGTGATCGTCGCGGTCACCGTCCCGCTGATCCCGGTGTTCATGGCCCTGGTCGGCTGGACGACCGAGGCCCGGACCGCTCGCCGCTGGGCCATCCAGACCCGGCTGGCGCACCACTTCGCGGACCTGGTCACCGGCCTGCCGACGCTGCAGGTGTTCGGCCGGGCGAAAGCCCAGGCGGAGGGACTCCGGCGCACTGAGCAGGCCCACGTCCGCGAGACGATGGCGACGCTGCGGATCTCGTTCCTGTCGGCCATGGTGCTCGAACTCCTCGCCACCTTGAGCGTCGCCGTGATCGCGGTCACGATCGGCTTCCGGGTGGTCTACGGCCAGCTCGACCTGGCGACGGCGCTGTTCGTGCTGATCCTGGCGCCGGAGGCGTACCTGCCGATCCGCCAGGTCGGCGTCCACTACCACGACTCGGCGGACGGCGTCGCTGCAGCCGAGGCCGCCTTCGCCCTCATCGACGGCAACGCCGATGCCGCGGGTCGAGAGGGGACGGTTCCGGCCCCTGAGCTTGTCGACGAGCATCGGCCTACCCCGCTGCTCGCCGTCCGAGGCCTCACTCACACCTACCCGGGCGCGGACGCGCCGGCCCTGGCGCCGGTCAGCTTCGACGTCGCAGCCGGCGAGATGGTCGCGATCGCCGGGGGCAGCGGCGGCGGCAAGACCACCCTGCTGAACGCGCTGCTCGGCTTCCTGGCGCCGACCGGCGGGCAGGTGCTCGTCGACGGCGTCCCGGTCACCGACTGGGCGGCGTGGCGCCGGCGGATCGCGTACGTCGGCCAGTTCCCCGGCCTCGTCAACGGGGACGTGGCGACGAACGTCCGCCTCGGCACCCCGGACGCGACCGACGCCCAGGTGCGCGCCGCCCTGGACGCCGCCGGCGCGGCCGATCTCAGCCTCACCCACGCCGTAGGCGACAACGCCGAAGGCGTCTCGGCCGGGGAGCGACGCCGGATCGCCACCGCCCGGGCGCTGCTGCACATCTCGGCCGAGCCAGCCCCTGAGGCGTCCCCCGGTGAACCACGGGGACAGGTACTTCGGTTCAGCGGTGAACCACGGGCACAGGTACTTCGGTTCAGCACTCAGCCTCGGGCGTCCGTCGGGGAATCGGAGCCGGACGTCGGTGAACCGAAGTACCTGTCCCCATCGTTCAGGGCGTCCGTCGGTGAACCGAAGTACCTGTCCCCGTCGTTCACGTTGGCGGCGGACAGGCTGCTGGTCCTCGACGAGCCCACCGCGGGGCTCGACGCCGATGCGGAGGCGGTCCTGCTCGACAGCCTGCGGGAGGCCGGGGTGGCCGTGCTGGTGGTGAGCCACCGTCCCGCCGTCCTGGACGCCGCCGACCGCGTGATCACGATCGAGGCGCCCTCCCCGCCGATGCCCGGCGTCGAGACGCCCGTCCGTGCCGACGTGCGTCCGCCCGGGCTGGGGTCGATGACCCGCTCGGTTGAGCCCAGGACGGTGGCCGCCGAGCCCGCGACCGCTGCCCCGGCGGAGCTCCCCGAGGGCAAGACGCTGCTGCGCCGGCTGCTCGACTCGCTGCCACGATCCCGAGCCTGGCTCGCACTGGCGATCCTGCTCGCCTTCTGCGCCACCGCGGCATCGGTGGCCCTGATGGGCGTCTCCGCGTGGCTGCTGACCTTCGCCGCGCTGCTCGTCCCCGTGCTGTTCCTCGAAGCACCGTCGGTGCTGGTGCGCTTCTTCGGCATCTCCCGCGGCGCGTTCCGCTACGTCGAGAGGCTCGTCGGCCACGATCTCGCGCTCAGGCTGCAGTCGGCGCTGCGCCTGGAGACCTACCGACGCCTGGCCGGCACGACCCTGATCGGACGCCGCCGCGGCGACCTGTTGACCCGGGTGATCGCCGACGTCGAGGCCGTCCAGGACCTCGTCGTCCGGGTGTGGATCCCGTTCACCGCGTCCGCCCTCGTCATCGGCGGGACGGCGCTCGCCCTCGCCGTCATCTCCCCCGGCTCGGCGCTGGTGCTGCTGGCCAGCGCCGTCGTCGCCGGCCTGCTGCTGCCCCTGCTGGCCCAGCGCGCCTCGTCCCGCGCGGACGCGGACGCCGTCCCGCTGCGCGGTGAGCTCGCGGACGCCGTCCACGAGATCGCCGGCGCCGCGCCGGACATCGTCGCCTACGGGGTCCGGGACGCCTACGCCGCCAAGCTGCTCGCGGTCGACGCCCGGCTGCGCGCGGACGAGGCCCGCAGCACCTGGGTGCGCGGAGTCGCGTCCGCCGCCCAGGTCCTGGCGGCGGGGACGGCGGTGGTCGGGGCGCTGGTGATCGGCTCCGGCGAGGTTGCCGGCCGCACCATCGGGCCGGGCCTGGTCGCCTGGATGCGAGACATCGTCTTCCTCAACATCGACGTGCCGCCCACCCATCAGATCGAGACCACCCTGCTGGCCGTCCTCGTGCTCACCCCGCTCGCTCTGCACGAGGCCCTGTCGACGCTGATCCAGGCTGCCCAGACCCGGACGCGGGCGCGGGCGGCGCTGCGCCGGGTCGAAGCCGTCCTGGACGCCGAGCCGATCGGCGTCGGGGACGTCCCGGCACCCGCCGAGCCGGTCACCGATCCGGCTCTGGAGCTGGCGGGTCTCGACGCCGGCTGGCCGGGTCGGGAGGCGGTCGTCTCAGGCCTCGAACTGTCCGTCGGCAAGGGCGAACGGGTGGCGTTGGCCGGCCCCAGCGGTGTCGGCAAGACGACCGTTGCTGCGACGATCCTCGGCCTGATCCCTGCGCTGGGCGGACGGGTCACCACCCGCGGACGGATCGGCTACCTCGCCCAGGACGCGCACATCTTCACCACGACGATCGCCGAGAACCTCCGGATCGGGAAGCGGGACGCCACCGACGACGAGATCGCCGCCGCCCTGGCCCGGGCCGGCCTGGACCTTCCGCCCGACCGGATGGTCGGCGAGACCGGGGCGAAGCTCTCCGGCGGCGAGGCCCGCCGGGTGGCGCTGGCCCGGCTGCTCATCGGCGACTACCAGGTGCTGATCCTGGACGAGCCGACCGAGCACCTGGACGTCCTCACCGCGTCCGCGCTGATGGACGACATCTGGGCGACCACGTCCGAGGCTGCCGTCCTGGTGATCAGCCACGACCCGTCCGTCCTCGCCCGCTGCGACCGGGTGGTCACGCTGGCCTGACCGACGATCGGAACGTCCGCCCGTTCCGCCGCAAGCGCGGGCGGCGATCCGGTTACGATCGAGTCGTGCGGGCGCTTGAGACCACGTGGCTGCGACGTCCGGACGGTGAGGTGCTGGTCCGTCGCCGGGAGTCCGGCAACGGGGCATGGGTGGTGTTCCTGCACGGCGCGGGAATGGACGGACACATGTTCGACGCCCAGCTGCCCGCCGTCCCGGACGACTGGGGCATCTGCGTCTGGGACGCCCGGGGCCACGGAAGCTCGTCCTTCGACGGACGCTTCACCTTCGCCGACCTCGCCGGCGACCTCGCCGCCCTGCTCCAGACCATGCCGGCAACCAGGATCGTTCTGGTCGGGCAGTCGATGGGCGGAAACCTCGCCCAGTTCCACGTCGCCACGCATCCCGGAGCGATCAGCCAGCTGGTGCTCATCGGCTGTACCGACAACCACGGCAGCCTCAGCCGGGGCGAACAGGTGCTGCTCGCCCTCTCCGTCCCCATCCTGGCCGCGTACCCCTGGCGAACGGCCGTCCGGCAGTCGGCGGCGGCCTGCGGGACCACCCAGACCACTCGCGACTACGCCGAACGGACGCTCACGGCCACCGGACGGCGCCGCTTCCTGCACGTTCTGGACGCGACCCGGCAGGCCATCCGTCCCGACCCGACCTACCGGCTGCCGGTTCCCACGCTCCTCCTGCTCGGAGAGTTCGACCGCAGCGGCAACATCGCCGCCGCCATGCGCTCGTGGCCGGACCGCGACCCACAGGCGCGCCTGGTGGTGGTGGCCGGGGCTGGCCACAACGCGAACCAGGACTCCCCCGACGCCGTCAACGCCGAACTGGCGGCCTTCCTCGGCTGGTGACAGCGGTCGGCTTTCACCCAAGCGGCAACCACGAGTCTCAGTCCTCGGCGAGCACGATCACCCGGTCGCCCTTGCCGAACGTGATCCGGTCAGCCTTCACCGGATTCACCCGGACGCCGTAGGCGCGGCGACTGTCATGGGCGGCCTCCGCGAGCCGGTAGCCGATGGCCGTCTCGCCACGACGACGGGCCGCCTCCAGCACGGAGTAGAAGTCGACGGTCGCGCCCGGGATGACGTAGAAGTCGGCCGGTCTCAGGTAGATCTCGCTGCCGGCCGGGGAGAACAGCTGGGCGAACACGTCGGCCAGAGCCCGGTTCTCCGAGATCTGGGTGAGCATCAGGGCGACCAGCTTGTCGCTGACGATGAAGTCGTCCGCTCTGGTCACCTCGGCCAGTTCGCGGTTGGCGTCGTCCAGCATCTCGCTGACGATGTTGAGGTCGATGTCGGTCCGGTCGGCGATGTCGCGCAGGTGCAGCAGCGTGACCAGGGTCCGGCTGTCGGCCTGCTCCGGTTCGTAGGCCTCGGTGTCGGCGAGCAGGATGATGTGGTTGAATCCGGCCACGTCGAGGGAGTCCAGGACGGAGCGCTTCGCCGGGTCGCCATCGACGACCCTGGCGCTCAGGTGCTGCAGCGGTGGCAGCTCCAGCTCGCCGCGGGGAGTGACGACCACCACTTCAGAGCCGGTCGCCACGTACTCGTCCAGTTCGCTGAGCATCATCGGCAGCACCGTGCTCACGCCGAGCACCAGGGTCCGCTCGGGAGCCGGTGGACGCGGGCTGACGCTGGCCAGGTGCGCGGTGTCGATGGACGCCGGAGGATCGCCGAGAGCGATCTCCGAGTCGTCGGACGCCACCACGACGATCCGGTCGCCGGCCCCGACGACCGTGTCGGCCGGCGGGTTGAGCAGCACCCGTCCGTCGGTCGTGAGCAGCCCGATCGCGCTGCAGTTCCCGAACGCCAGTTGCGCGTCGAAGTAGGTCCGGCCGACCAGGTCGGGCTGGTCGGTGAAGTACAGCTCGTCGCCCTCGAAGTCGAGGAACTCCTGGTAGACGACCGACAGGCCGGACTGCCGGCAGCTCTGGACGGTGATCCGTCCGATCACCTCGGGGCCGATCACCCAGTGCACCTCGTCGCGTCCGACCAGCCGGGCGACTTCGAGGTTCGCCGGGTCGCTGAGTTCAGCGACGGCGTGATAGCCGCCGTCCGGCCGGGAGGGACCGTTGGTCAGAGCGAGAGCCGCCTTGATCACCTCGGCGTCCGGGTCGTCGCAGTCCTGGGGCGCGAGCAGGATGATGCTGCGCGCCCACTGCGGGCTGCCGAGGTGGAGATCGGCCAAGCTCTTCGGATCCCCGGTACGGCAGATCAGCCTGGTGTGGCCGAGCGGCCCGGCGTGCGCGTGCAGGTCGTCCTCCATCTCGACCTTGTCCTTGTCGGCGAGGATCACGATCGTCGCCCGCCCCCGCGACTCGTTCGCGAGGGCCAGCTCGGAGACGATCGAGTGCACCTTCGGGCTCCACCCCAGAATCAGCGTGTGGTCGTGCTCGAGCACCCGGGAGCGACCCTTCCGTAGCTGCGCCACCTTGTCGTCGAACGCGCCGGAGATGATGCCGATCAGGCTGGCGACGATGATCAGGCCGCCGATGGTGATCACGAGCATGAAGATCCGGAAGCCCCAGCCCGCGTCCCCGCCCATCGTTCCCGGGTCCAGCGTCCGCATCAGGCCGCCCCACAGGATGTCGATGAAGTCGCCGTCGCCGGCGTCGTCGGGGAAGGCCCGGAACAGCCAGACCAGAGCGCCGACGACCAGCACCAGGACGATCGTGGCCACCCCCAGCAGTGCCATCAGCGCGATCGTCCCGCGGGACATCACAGTGTCGAACCAGTAGCGGACGCGCTCACCCAGGCTTGGTGTCTCCACAGCTCCCCCTCCGTCGCGATTGGCGCGAACGATAGCGTCCGACTGCGGACGGGGGAACCCCGATCAGGAATCCGCTGCGCCCGGTCCCGGCACCAGCGGGGGCACCAGCACACCGCCGGCCGCGGGGTCACCGGCGCCGAGCGCGGCCAGCAGGACGGCCACCACCTGCTCGGTCCTGCCGGAGCCGGCGGAGAGCGGCTCGACGAAATCGTGCATCCACTTCAGTTCAGAGTCGATGCAGGCGATGCCGGTCACGTCCGAGCGGGGGAAGAAGACGGTGTCGGCGAGCTCCCTGGCTGCGTCCTTGCGGATCGCGAAGTCGCCCGGGTTCTCGACCAGCACCGTCCGGGCGAGTCGGTGGCCAACCGGGGTCGAATGGTCGAACAGCGCCTCGGACAGGTGCAGGAACGGGATGATGCCCGGCACCGGGAACCCCGGATAGGCGTGCGGGCTGCCGACGATCTTCTCCTTCACCCGCGGGTCCCACCACCAGTACAGCCTCGGCACGATCCGCGGGAACTTCACCAGCAGCCGGACGAGCGGCATCGGCGCACCGGTCGGCGCCACCAGGGGGGCGGCGAGCACCAGCCTGCTGACCTCCGTCCGGGTGGCCGCGGCCCAGCCGGCCAGGGTCGCACCGGCCGACAGGCCGACCACCCACACCGGGTCACCGAAGCCGGCGGCGATGTCGATCGCCGCGTCCACGTTGGTCACCAACGCGGTCGTGGTGAGGTCGGCCAGTTCCCGGTTCAGCACGTCCGGCAGGCCGTGGTACGGCATCCGGGGCAGCAGCACCCGATAGCCCAGCTCGGCGAGGGCCTCGGCCACCGCGGCGAACTGGGACGGCGCGTTGGTGAAACCGTGCCAGATCACCACCGTCGCGATCGCCGCGCCGACGGGCTCGACCAGCCGCGTCCTGGTCGCCTCGGGCAGGGCGGCGTCCAGGGCCATCAGGGCCGCCAGCCGCTCCCGGGCCTGCGCCGGATCAGCGGCCGGATCGACCGAACCAGGCCGCGGCGGGGCAACCGGAAGCAGCCGGCGGAACCAGGCCGGCTTGGGTGTTGACGTCAGCGCACGCATCTCGGTGCGAACAATACCGACCGGATTCAGAGTGGCGACAAGGGTTCTCGCTACGATTCAGGTGCGGACGCAGACGCGTCCGCCTGAGAGAAAGAACCGCCACCATGCCCGAATTCTGGTCCACGCTGGGTAACACCCTCTGGTACGCCCTGATGATCGTCGTCTTCATCTCCTACCTCTTCGCCCTGTTCGCGGTGGTCGGAGACCTGTTCCGCGACCGGAAGCTGAACGGTGTGGCGAAGGCCATCTGGATCATCTTCCTGATCTGGATCCCGTTCCTGACCCTGCTCGCCTACCTGATCTTCCGCGGCGCCGGCATGGCCGAGCGCTCGGAGGCGGCCGCCAAGCAGCAGAAGGCCGCGGCCGACGACTACATCCGTTCGGTCGCCGGGAGCCCCGCGGACGAGATCGCGCGGGCGAAGTCCCTGCTCGACGCCGGCACGATCAGCGCCGACGAGTACGCAGCGCTGAAGGCCAAGGCACTGGCCTGAGCCCACTCCCGGGTTGCCGGGACGAGGGTCCATCGAGAGCCACCGTTCCGGTCATTCGCTCCAGCACAGGCTGTGGCGTTTGGCCGGAAGGGTGGCTCTCGACTCGTTCGGGGGACCGCGGCCAGCCATTTCCGCGACCGCGGGCTTGCGTTAAACCACCTTGTCAGCACATGTCCCACCGGTAGATTGCGTAGTGAAACTCCGCAATTTCACTGAAGGGGTGTCCCATGGCCCGCGACATCACCGAGCTCCCCGACCTGGCGACCGAAGGTGGACGGGTCGCGCCCGTCCGCAGCCGGATGCCGATCTACCTGGACCGGTTGCCACCGTGCAACAACGCCTGTCCGGCTGGCGAGAACATCCAGGAGTGGCTCCGCCTGGTCAAGGCCGGCCAGGAGGAGGACGCCTGGCGCGAGCTGGTGAAGAACAACCCGTTCCCCGCCATCCACGGACGCGTCTGCTACCACCCCTGTGAGGCCGCCTGCAACCGCGAGGAGCTGGACGGCGCGGTCTCCATCCACTCCGTCGAGCGCTACCTCGGCGACCTGGCCATCGAGCGCGGCTGGACGTTCGACAAGCCCCGCTTCTCCTCCGGACGCAAGGTGCTGGTCATCGGTGCCGGCCCGTCCGGCCTGAGCGCAGCCTGCCAGCTGGCCCGGATGGGCCACGAGGTGGAGATCCGCGACTCCTCCCCGCTGCCCGGCGGCATGATGCGCTACGGCATCCCGGAGTACCGGCTCCCCCGCAACGTCCTGGACGCCGAGATCGCCCGGCTGGTCGACCTCGGCGTGAAGATCACCACCGACTACACCGTCACCGACCTGCTCGCCGACCAGGCCGAGGGCGGCTTCGAGGCCGTCTTCGTCGCCATCGGCGCGCACCTGTCCAAGCGGGTGGACATCCCCAACCAGGACGCGTCCAAGATCGTGGACGCGGTCAGCTTCCTCCGCGACGTCGCCTCCGGCGAGCGGCCGATGATCGGCCGCAAGGTCGCCGTCTACGGCGGCGGCAACACCGCGATGGACGCCGCCCGGGTCGCCCGGCGGCTGGGCGCGGAGGAGTCCATCGTCGTCTACCGGCGCACCAAGGAGCAGATGCCGGCCCACGCCGACGAACGTGAGGGCGCCGAGAGCGAGGGCGTCACCATGAACTGGCTGCGGACCATCAGCAGCATGGACGCCGACGAGCTCACCGTCGAGGTGATGGAGCTGGACGAGAACGGCCGCGCCCGCGGCACCGGACGGTTCGAGAAGCTCGAGGCCGACACCGTCATCCTCGCACTCGGCCAGGAGACCGACTCCAACTTCCTGCGCAAGATCCCCGGCATGCACTTCGAGCACGACGTCGTCGGAGTCGATCCGCGGACGCTGATGACGAACGTGCCCGGCATCTTCGCCGGCGGCGACGCCGTCCCGTCCGAGCGGACGGTGACCATCGGCGTCGGCCACGGCAAGCGCGCCGCCCGGCAGATCGACGCCTGGCTGGCCGGACGCGAGACCCCCGGCCGGCCCAAGCACGAGCTGGCCGACTTCGGCAAGCTCAACCTGTGGTACTTCGGCGACGCCCGCGGCCACACCCAGCCCGAGCTCGCCCCCGAGGACCGGGTCACCGACTTCGACGAGATCGTCGGCGGGCTGTCCGACGAGCAGGCGCACACCGAGGCGGCCCGCTGCCTGTCCTGCGGCAACTGCTTCGAGTGCGACGGCTGTCTCGGCTCCTGCCCGGAGGACGCGATCATCAAGCTCGGTCCGGGCAATCGTTACCGCTACGACTACGACAAGTGCACCGGCTGCAGCACCTGCGCCGACCAGTGCCCGGTCGGCGCGATCAAGATGGTGGAGGAGGTCCGGTGAGCACCGTGATCATCGACGGCAACGAGGCGGCCGCATCGGCGTCCTTCCGGCTGAACGAGCTGTGCAGCATCTACCCGATCACGCCGAGCTCGACGATGGCCGAGCTCGCCGACGAGTGGGCGTCCCGGGGCCAGGCGAACGTGTACGGGCTGATCCCGACCGTGATCGAGATGCAGTCCGAGGGCGGAGCGGCCGGCGCGCTGCACGGCGCCCTCCAGGGCGGCGCGCTGTCGACGACGTTCACCGCGTCGCAGGGACTGCTGCTGATGATCCCGAACATGTACAAGATCGCCGGTGAGCTGACCTCGACGGTGTTCAACGTGGCCGCCCGCTCGCTGGCCGCGCAGGGTCTCTCCATCTACGGCGACCACCAGGACGTGATGGCCGTCCGCCAGACCGGCTTCGCACTGCTGAACTCCTCCAGCGTCCAGGAGGCGCACGACATGGCGGCGGTGTCGCAGCTGGCGACGCTGCGGTCCCGGGTGCCGTTCCTGCACTTCTTCGACGGCTTCCGGACCAGCCACGAGGAGAACAGCTGCGAGCTGCTCACCGACGACCAGTTGCGGGAGCTGGTGCCCGAGGACCTCGTCCGCGCCCACCGCGAACGGGCGCTGTCGCCGGAGCACCCCTACATCCGCGGGACGGCGCAGAACCCCGACACCTACTTCCAGGGACGCGAGTCGGCCAACCCGTACTACAACGCGGTGCCGGGCATCGTCACCGAGTCGATGGACGCGTTCGCCGCCATCACCGGGCGGCAGTACCACCTGGTCGACTACTACGGCGACCCGGAGGCCGACCGGGTGCTGGTGATCATGGGCTCCGGCGCCCAGACCGTCCGCTCGACCGTGGCGTACCTCAACGCCCAGGGCGAGAAGGTCGGCGTCGTCCAGCTCCGGCTGTACCGTCCCTTCCCGGTGGCGGAGATCCTGGCCGCGATCCCGGCGTCCGCCCGCGTCGTCGCTGTGATGGACCGGACGAAGGAGCCGGGTGCCGGCGGCGAGCCGTTGTTCCTGGACGTCGCCGCCGCCCTCGGTGAGGCGTACGCGGCCGGACGGTTGCAGCACCTGCCGACGATCGTCGGCGGCCGGTACGGGCTGTCCAGCAAGGAGTTCACCCCGGCGATGGTCGCCGGGATCTACGCCGAGCTGGCGAAGGACAGCCCGCGTCCCCGGTTCACGATCGGCATCAACGACGACGTCACCCAGCTCAGCCTCGACTACGACCCGTCGGTCGACCTGGAGGACCCGGCCACCCTGCGCGCAGTCTTCTACGGCCTCGGCTCGGACGGGACGGTCGGCGCCAACAAGAACTCCGTGAAGATCATCGGCGCCATCGAGAACACGTACGCGCAGGGCTACTACGTCTACGACTCGAAGAAGTCGGGCTCCCGGACCGTGTCGCACCTGCGGTTCGGGCCGAACCCGATCGAGGCGCCCTATCTGGTCAGCAAGGCCGGCTTCATCGGCGTCCACCACTGGTCGATCCTGGAGCGGGTGGACGTACTCGAGTTCGCCCGTCCCGGCACGATCCTGCTGATCAACACCCCCTACGAGCCGGACGACACCTTCGCGCACCTGCCCGAGCCGATGCAGGCGAAGATCATCGAACTCGGCATCGAGCTGTGGGCGATCGACGCCAACCTGGTGGCCCGCAAGGCCGGCATGGGACGGCGGACGAACACCGTCCTGCAGACCTGCTTCTTCGCGATCAGTGAGGTGCTGCCGAAGTCCGAGGCGATCGCCGAGGTGAAGCGGACGATCCGCAAGACCTACGCCCGCAAGGGCGCCGACGTGGTCGCCAAGAACGAGGCAGCGGTCGACGCGACGGTCGAGAACCTGTTCCGGATCGCGGTCCCGGCCGCGCCGGTCAGCGAGGTGGGGATGATCCCGCCGGTGCCGGCGACAGCACCCGAGTTCGTCCGGGACGTCACCGCGTCCATGCTGCTCGGGACGGGCGACCAGCTGCCGGTCAGCGCGCTGCCGGTGGACGGCACCTACCCGTCCGGGACGACGAAGTACGAGAAGCGGAACATCTCCGACATCGTCGCCGAGTGGGATCCGGACGCCTGCATCCAGTGCGGCAACTGCGCGTTCGTCTGCCCGCACGCCGTGCTGCGGGCGAAGTACTACACCGAATCGGCGCTGGACGGCGCCCCGGACGGCTTCCAGTCCGCGCCACTGAACGCCGCCGGCTTCCCGGGCTCGCGCTACACCCTGCAGGTGTACGCGGAGGACTGCACCGGCTGCGGCCTGTGCGTCGAAGCCTGCCCGGTGAAGCCGCTCGGCTCCGGCGGTGAGCGCAAGGCGATCAATCTCGCCCCGCTGCCGGAACCCCGGACGAAGACGAAGGAGAACGTCGCCTTCTTCGAGACGATCCCGGTGAACCGGCGCTCGCGGATCGACTTCGCGAACGTCCGCGGCACCCAGTTCCTGGAGCCGCTGTTCGAGTTCTCCGGTGCCTGCTCGGGCTGCGGCGAGACGCCGTACCTGAAGCTGCTCACCCAGCTGTTCGGCGGCCGGGCGACGGTGGCGAACGCGACCGGCTGCTCGTCCATCTACGGCGGCAACCTGCCGACGACCCCCTGGTCGTCCAACAAGTACGGGCGTGGGCCGGCGTGGTCCAACTCGCTGTTCGAGGACAACGCCGAGTTCGGACTGGGCCTGCGGCTGGCCGCCGACCTGCACACCGCCACGGCGCGCCGGCGGCTGGAGGAGCTCCGTCCCGAGCTGGGCGACAGGCTCGTCGACGCGATCCTGGACGCCCCGCAGCAGTACGAGTCGGAGCTGTCCCAGCAGCGGGCCCGGGTGGACGCGCTGAAGGCGCTGCTGGACGGCATGGACACCCCCCGGGTCGCCGACCTGCGTTCGGTGGCCGACCACCTGCTGCGCCGCAGCGTGTGGATCGTCGGCGGGGACGGCTGGGCGTACGACATCGGCTCGGCCGGCGTCGACCACGTGCTGGCGTCCGGGCGGAACGTGAACGTGCTGGTGCTGGACACCGAGGTGTACTCCAACACCGGCGGCCAGGCGTCCAAGTCGACGCCGCTGGGTGCGGTGGCGAAGTTCGCCGCGGCGGGCAAGCCGACGGCCAAGAAGGACATGGCGCTGCAGGCGACCGCCTACGGCAACGTCTACGTGGCCCGGGTGGCGATGGGTGCCGACCCGGAGCAGACGCTGAAGGCGTTCCGGGAGGCCGAGGCCTACGAGGGGCCGAGCCTGATCCTGGCCTACAGCCACTGCATCGCCCACGGCATCGACATGCGCAAGGGACTCGACCAGCAGTACGCGGCGGTGGCGTCCGGGCACTGGCCGCTGATGCGGTACAACCCCGTGCTGCGTTCGGCCGGCAAGAACCCGTTCCTGCTGGACTCGGCGCGTCCGCGGATCCCGCTGCGGGACTACCACATGAAGGAACTCCGGTTCCGGATGCTGATGAACTCCGACCCGGAGTCGGCCGAGCGGATGCTCGAGCTCGGCCAGGACGCGGTGAACCGGCGCTGGGCGGAGTACGAGGAGATGGCGACCCGCGGAGCCGACCGCTTCGCCGAGGTGGCGGGGGGCTAGCCGATGGACACCACGACCCAGTATCTGGGCTTGTCGCTGCGACATCCGCTGGTGGCGTCGGCGGGGCCGTTGACGCAGAGCGTCGAGGCGGTCAGGGCCTTGGCCGACACCGGTGTGGGTGCGATCGTGCTGCACTCGATGTTCGCCGAGCGGCTGCGTCGGGAGGCCGAACGCGACCAGGAACTGACCGACGTCGGCGCGGACAGCTTCCCCGAGGCGTCCGGCTACTTCCCGTCGGTGGCCGATGCCGTCGAGCCGGGGACCGCCTATCTCAGCCTGCTGGAGCGCTCGGCGGCCGCGGTGGACGTCCCGCTGATCGCGAGCCTGAACGCGGCCGGGGTCGGGAACTGGGTGTCCTATGCCCGGCGGCTGGCGGACGCCGGTGCGTCCGCGATCGAGTGCAACGTCTACTTCGTGCCGGGCGACGTGACGCTGTCCGGGGCGGACGTGGAAGCGCGCCAACTGGAGATCGTGGCTGCGGTCACCGAGGCCGTGTCGCTGCCGGTCGCGGTCAAGCTGTCGCCGTTCCTGTCCAGCCCCGGCAACTTCGCGCTCCGCGTGGTGGACGCGGGCGCGTCCGGACTGGTGCTGTTCAACCGGTTCCTGCAGCCGTCCATGGACGTCGAGCGCCTGGCCGTGGTGCCGGGGGTGACGCTGTCGTCCCCTGCCGAGGCCCAGGTGCCGCGGACGTGGATCGCGACGCTGCGCAACCACACCTCGGCTTCGCTTGCGGCGACGTCCGGGGTGGCGGAGGCGTCCGACGTGGCCGCGTACCTGCTCGCCGGGGCGGACGTGGTGATGACGACGTCCTCGCTGGTGCGCAACGGCGCCGGCTACGCCCGGACGCTGATCGATGGGCTCTCCGACTGGGCTGCCGCGAAGGGCTTCGCGTCCGTCGACGACTTCCGCGGCCTGCTCGCCGTCCCGTCCGGTGCCGACGACAACGCCCTGGCCCGCTCGGGCTACCTGGCCGCCCTGGAGAAGGCCCAGCAGACGTACGGCTCCCTGCGCGCCTGACTGTCGCCCGTCATCCCGGGCTTGACCCGGGACCCCCGTCCGACCACACCAGCAACACCCAACGGAAATCCCGGCCTGCGCCGGGACGACGAGAGAGCGCGGGGACGACAAGAGAGAGCCGGGACTACGAAGAGAACCCGGACGACGTCGGTCTTGGTTCAGTCGAGCGCTGGCTCCTCCTCGGCGGGTGCGGTGGCTGACCAGCCGTGGCCGGGCGCCGGACGGTGCAGCACGGCGGCGGCGACCCCGACGACCAGCATCAGGACGGTGCCGACGCCGAACGCTACGGTGGCGCCGGACGCGAACGCGTGCCGTCCGAGTTCGGCCCAGGCCGGGTCGGCCAGCGCTCCGGTGACGGACGCGCGGACGGCCGCGGGCGCGGAGGCCGGGATCGCCGCCTGGTAGGCCTGGTTCAGCAGAGCTCCGAGCAGGGCCACGCCGAGCGCGCCGCCGATCTCCTGGAAGGTGTCGTTGAGCGCGGAGCCCATGCCGGCACGCTCCTTCGGCAGGGCGTTGATCACCTCGATCGCCACCGTCGTCAGCGCCGCCCGGACGCCGAGCATCAGCACCGACATGCCGGCCACGATCGCCCACACCGACATCGGCCACAGCGCCATCAGGACGGTCCCGGCAGCCACGACGCTCAGTCCACCGGCGATCATGAAACGCGCCGGCACCCGCGTCCCGATCCGGGCGATCACGCTGTTGCCGAGCACCATCACCACCACCGGCCCCAGACTCAGCAGGCCGGTCTGCAGCGGGGTGTAGCCGAGGACGAGCTGGAGCAGCTGGGTCTGGATGAACATCACCGCCGAGACCGCGAGGAACGCGGTCCCCTCGACGACAGCGGGCACTGCGAAGGCCTGCGTCGCGATCGTCCGGAGGTCGAGCATCGGATGGACGGCGGTGAGCTCCCGCCAGCAGAACAGCCCGAGCAGCGCGGCGGCACCGGCGAACGAGCCGAGCACCAGCGGCGACAACCAGCCGTGGTCGGGGCCGCTGCTCAGCCCGTAGATCAGGGCGGCCAGGACGCCGACCGACAGCAGCGCGCCGGCCAGGTCGACCGGTTCGCCGGTGGCCTCGCGAGACTCGGGGATGACCGCCAGGATCACCGGAATCGCCACCGCCGCGACCGGGACGTTGATCAGGAACAGCCACTGCCACGACAGGTGGGTGAGCATCACGCCGGCGAGGACGGGGCCGACCACGATGCCGGCCATCGACACCGAGCTGAACAGCCCGGTCGCCTTCAGCCGGATCCCTCCGGTGAAAGTGGTGTAGATCAGCGACAGGGTGCTCGGCATCGCCAGCGCCGCCCCCACGCCGATGAGCCCCCGGATCAGGGCGAGCACCGTCGCCGACTGGGCGACCAGGACGAGCAACGATCCGGCTGCCATCACCGCCAGCCCCACCACGAGGACGCGCTTGCGGCCGAGCCGGTCGGCGAGGTTGCCGGTGGTCAGCAGCAGGCCGCCGAAGGTCAGCGAGTAGGCGGTGACCACCCACTGCAGCTCCGCGGTACCGGCGTGCAGCGCGGTGCTGATACTCGGCAGCGCGACGTTGAGGACGGAGTTGTCGAGCATGATCACCATCGCCGCCAGCATCAGCGCACCGAGGATCGGCCAACGGTCGCCGATCGTCAGTTCGTCCGCTGCGGATGCGCTCTTCGTTGTCATGTCGCCCCTCCCGCCGAACGTAGTTCGTGAATCGAACGCTGTTCGAGATACGAACACTGTACGACTGTCGTACGATGTTCGCAAGAGGACGGGAGGCGCCATGCCCGAGCAGGACGACCGCGACCGGAGTCGGGCGGCGACGCAGCGGGCCCTGGACGAGCTGGCGGAAGCGCGCCGGGACGCCCTGGCCGCGGTCGCGGACCGGCGCCGGGAGGCCATCGCCACCGCCCGGGAGCGCCGGGAGGCGCTCGCGTCCGCACGCCAGCGTCCCAGTGAGCGGCGGCAGGCGTCCGGTCGGGGCCCGCGCACGACCTTGACCCTGGACGCGATCCTCGCCGAGGCCACCCGGATCCTCGACGCGGACGGAGTCGAGGGACTCACCCTCCGCCGGCTGGCGAAGGAGCTCGGCGTCGGGGCGGCGTCGGTGTACTGGCACGTCGACGACAAGGACGAACTCCTGCAGCTGGCCTACGAGGCCACGGCCGGGCCGACGGTCCGGGAACTCCAGGACCGCCCCATCGACGCCGACCGCTGGCGGGAGAGCCTGCGCGGCACCGCCGTCGAGCTCTTCGAGATGATCGAGGCGCACCCGTGGGTCGCCGAGATGATGAACCTGCTGCCGCGCAGTCCCCTGCTGATGGTGCTGTGGGACCGGATCGGCCAGCTCCTCACCGCCGTCGGGCTGCCCGACGAGGCGGCCTTCTACGCCGGTTCGGCGCTGATGGGCCTGCTCGGCACCGCGGGGCTCGCCGCGATTCGCGAGACGCACAGCGGGGAGGACCGGGACGTCCGGCTCGGCCGTGGAGCCGGTGAGCTCGCGGCCCTCGATCCGGACGAGTTCCCGTTCATCGCCCGCACCATCTCCACGTACCGCCGGCACAGCGAACGCGAGCAGTTCCTCGGCGGCCTCGACCTGGTGCTGGACGGCATCCAGGCAAGGGTGGACGAGACCCGGCCGCGCTGAGCGCCGTTGGCCCGCCCGTGTCGCCGCCGCCCGTCCCGGCGGAGGCGGGGATTCGGTCGGACGTACGCGTCACCCGACAGCACCGGCCCGTCCTCCCGGCGGACGCCCGGATCCCCGCGATCCGCCGCGTTGTTGGGCGATCCGGCCCGCCGTTGCCTACGCGGGATCCCTGCCGACGTATGCGTCACCTGGACAGCACCCGCCCATCATCCAGGCGTACGCCACCTGTTGCTCCTCCCCGGTCGGGTGCAGGGATCCCGGCGTACGCCGGGACGACGGGGGTGTGTCGGGTGAAGCGCACGTTCGGCGGGAATCCCGGCGTACACCGGGAGAGGCGGGCCGGCACGTCCAGAAGACGCACACGTTCGGCCGGGTCAGCCGCCGAGGCAGGCCAGCGCCTTGCGGGCGGCCGCGTCGGCCTTCTTCTCCTTGATCGGGAACGAGACGATCCGCGCCTTCGAGGACGCCTTGTGCGAGGGCCGGTTGGTGACGAACAGCGCCGTCTTCGCGACGTTTTCCTCGGTGTAACCCTGGCCGTTCTGGTGCACCTGGGTCGCGACGGCGACCGTCCACCACTTCCCGTTGGCTCGGACCATCCGTCCACGCGGATAGGTGATCGCCCCGCCGACCCGGCCCACCTCCTGCAGCTGGGCGAGGAGCTTCGCCGGCACCGTCGTGCAGGTCGCGTTCGGGGCCAGCTTTCCGGTGTAGGTGGCCGGCGAGCCGGGCTCGGGCTTCTCGGCCGGGATCGGCAGCTTCTTGGCACAGGCCAGGGCCCGCGCCGCGGCCTTGTCTCCGGACGCGGAGGCCAGCTGCCACGCGAACGGTTCATGGTCGGGGTCATCGGAGTAGGTCGGGTAGCTGGTCACGAAGAAGGCGTACGGCTCCACGTCCTTCGTCGTGGAGGCGTCGCTGTTCCTCGTCACCCGGGTGGCGACGGCCACCGTCCACCACCCGGCGTTGGACCTCACCCGCGCGCCGACCGGGTAGCGGACGGCCTCACCGACCTTGCCGACCTGGTCGAGGAGATCCAGGTCAGGGCGGACGCCGTGACGCACTTCGCGCTCGTCACGGTGCCGTCGTAGGGGTGCAGCGTCCGGTCGTCCAGGACCGGCTCAACGGACGTCGGCGAGGCGGGGACGATCGACGGCGGACGGGAAACCGGTTCGTTCCAGACGTTGGCCAGCCCGCAGCCCGACAGCAGCACCGCAGCCAGCGCGACCGCCCCCACTCGTCCTGGAGTGAACACGGTTCCAGACTAGTCGGCGGTTCGCCACGGGCTCCAGTGACGCCGGATCGTGCTGGGGTCGTGAACCATCGGGGACAGGTACTTCGGCTCACCGGACGCCTCTGGCTGGCGGGGGTCCCGGGTCGGGCCCCGGGATGACAGGGGGCTAACCGGATGGTCGTGAACCATCGGGGACAGGTACTTCGGTTCACCGGACGCCTCTGGCTGGCGGGGGTCCCGGGTCGGGGGGTCCGGGACGACAGGGGCCAACCGTGGAACCGTCCCGCGCTGGCCCAAGGCCCCGCGGCGCGAGGTCGGGCGGCGAACCGGAACTGGAACCGTCCCCAAGCTGGGTCGCGCCCGGGAGCGCGGGTGCGGCCGGCGCCCGGGGGCCGGCCGGGCCACTACAGTGGGGACAGTTCCGCGCGAGGAAGGCCCCGCCAACCAAGATGGCACCAGAAACCGAGGACGCAGCCGTCCCGCCCGGCACCACCGACGTCGCCCGCAAGCAGCTGACCATCGCGGAGTTCACCGACAACTACGGCCCCGCACACTCCGGGCTGCTGTACGCGGTGCAGTTCCTCGAGGAGCAGGTGCTCGCCGCCGGTCACAAGCTGTTGCTCGTCGCGCCGGACGCCAAGGGCCCCAACCCCTGGGCTGGCCAGCCGGGACGCCGCGAGATCCGGCTGCCGTCGGTCCCGATCCCCGGCATGCAGATCCGGCTGGCGATGGGCCAGGACTTCGACTACCGCCTCGCCCAGATGGTCGCCAACCCGCCGGACGTGATCCACGTCCACGGCCTCGGCGGCGTCGGGCTGCTCGGGATGTGGGTCGCGCAGCGCACCAACCGTCCGCTGATCGTCACCTGGCACACCGACTTCGAGGCCTACGCCCAGCACTACTGGAACATGGTTCCGCTGCTCAACGCGGCCTACAAGGTGTACTCGATGCACCTGGAGAAGAGCTGGGCGCAGCTGCGGAAGATGAAGTTCACCCGTCCGCGCCGGGGCCGCGCCCAGGTGGAGCTGCTGACGCTGGCCGCGAACATGCTCACCGACGCCGACCTGGTCACGACCCCGTCCGACAAGACCGCCAAGCGGGTCCTCGAGATCGCCCCGGACGCCAAGGTCCGCGTCGTCCCCAACGGGACGGACGCCCTGCCGGAGCTGCCGCCGATCCCCAAGGGAAAGGGCCCGCGGCTGCTGTACGTCGGCCGGATCTCGATGGAGAAGGGCATCCCGCTGATGCTGGACGCCTTCGAGCTCGTCCGCGACCAGATTCCCAACGCCGAACTGATGATCGTCGGCGAGTGGCGGACGACCCCGCCGAAGCTGCGCCGCCAGCTCCAGCGGGCCGCCCGGTTCGGCGGCGTGAAGCTGCCCGGCCAGGTGCCGCGGGAGACCCTCGGCGCCTACTACGCCTCCGGCGACGCCTTCGTCTTCGCCTCGCTCACCGACACCCAGGCCCTGGTGCTGCACGAGGCCGCGCATGCCGGGCTGCCGTTCGTCTCGGTCGACCACGAACTGCGCCTGGTCGTCGACCCCGGCGTGAACGCGATCCTCGCCCGGCCGAACTCGGTGTCGCTGGCCGGGGCGATGATCAGCATGCTCAACGCCCTGCAGGATCCCGTATGGGCTGCCCGCGCCCGGGCCCGGTCGCGGGAGATGGCCGCGCAGTGGACGATCGAGCACCAGTCGCAGGAGTTCGTGAAGATCTACGAGGACCTGGCCGCCGGCCGTCCGGTCGCGCTCACCGAGGGACTTCATCCCGACCACGGCCGTCCGCCGTTCCCGGGACGGACGGTGACCGCGCCCTACGCCCCGCCGAGCGCCTCCGAGGTGTGACGGGCCAGGCGTCCCGAACCGTCCCATCTCGGCGCGTCCTCGTCAGCTGACACGACGAGGGAGCGGGCCGCTCGCGGCTGTCGGCGACAGCTCTTACTCTGTCCCGGTGAACGACGCCGCCCGGGTCCAGCGCACCTATCTGACGCTCACGCTGCTGAACACGCTGGCCGCGTCCTTCATCTGGGGCGTCAACACGCTGTTCCTGCTCGACGCCGGCCTGGACAACACCGAGGCGTTCGCGGCGAACGCGGCGTTCACGCTCGGCATGGTGCTCTTCGAGGTGCCGACCGGCGTTGTCGCCGACACCCGAGGACGCCGGTTCTCGTTCCTGCTCGGCACCGTCACCCTGCTCGTCTCCACCCTGCTCTACTGGTGGATGTGGCAGGTGCGGGCGCCGTTCGCCGGCTGGGTGCTCGCGTCCGTGCTGATCGGGCTGGGGTTCACCTTCTTCTCGGGCGCGACCGAGGCCTGGCTGGTGGACGCGCTGGCCGATGCCGGGCACACCGGCGACCTGGAGACCGTCTTCGGCCGCGCCCAGCTCGTCGGCGGTGCCGCGATGCTCGTCGGGTCGCTGCTGGGTGGCGTGGTGGCGCAGTTCGGCGACCTCGGCCTGCCGTACCTGATCCGCTCCGGTGTGCTGGTGCTGAGCACGGTGGTCGCCTGGTTCGCCATGCACGACCGCGGCTTCGTCCCCGACCGGTCGGCGCGGCCGCTGCAGGCGGTGCGGACGGTGCTGGACGCGTCGATCGAACAGGGCCTGCGCAAGCGTCCCGTCCGGTGGCTGATGCTCGCCGCGCCGTTCACGTCCGGGGTCGGCATCTACGTCTTCTACGCGCTGCAGCCCTACCTGCTCCAGCTCGCCGGAGACCCGCGCGCCTACGGGATCGCCGGCGCGGCGGCCGCCCTGTCGGCCGGAGCGCAGATGGTCGGCGGCCTGCTGGTGGGACGCATCCGGCGGCTGTTCCGGCGCCGGACGGACGCGCTCATCCTCGGCGCCGTGATCGGCGTCTGCCTGCTGGTCGGCCTCGGGGTCGCGCCCAACCTGTGGACCGCGCTCGCGCTGGTGGCGGTGTGGTCGCTGACCGCGGCGGCCATCACCCCGCTGCGGCAGTCGTTCCTGAACGGGGAGATCCCGTCCGCCCAGCGGGCCACCGTCCTGTCGTTCGACTCGCTGATGGGATCAGCGGGCGGCGTGGTCACCCAGCCCGCGCTCGGCCGGGTCGCCGATGTGGCCGGCTACGCCGCGTCGTACCTGGCGTCCGCTGCGATCCAGACCCTGGCGGTGCCGTTCCTGCTGCTCGCGCGGCGGGAGCGGGCCGCCAGCGATCCGATCGCGCCGGCGTCGTGAGCCTGTGCCAGCGACCTCAGCCAGCGACCGTCAGGCCAGCGGACGGAAGGCGCGCAGCCGCAGGCTGTTCAGCACCACGAACACGCTGGAGAACGCCATCGCCGCACCGGCGATCATCGGGTTGAGGAAGCCCAGCGCCGCCAGCGGGATCGCGGCCACGTTGTAGGCGAACGCCCAGAACAGGTTCCCGCGGATCCGGGCCAGCGTCGCCCGCGACAGCCGGACAGCGTCCGCCGCGACCAGCAGGTCCCCGCGCATCAGGGTGAGGTCGGCGGCCTGGATGGCGGCGTCGGTTCCGGTGCCGAGGGCGATGCCGAGATCGGCCTGGGCGAGCGCGGCCGAGTCGTTCACGCCGTCGCCGACCATGGCCACGGTCTTGCCGGACTGCTGGAGCTCACGGACCGCGTCCACCTTGCCGTCCGGGAGGACACCGGCGATCACCTTCTCGATGCCGACCTGTGCCGCCACCGATTCGGCCGCCGCCTGGTTGTCGCCGGTGAGCAGGATCGGGGTCAGCCCGAGCCTGCGGAACCGGTGGACCGCCTTCGCGGAGGTGTCCTTGACCTGGTCGGAGACGTAGATCGAGCCGCGATACACGCCGTCCCAGGCGACGGCGACCTCGGTGAGGCCGACCGCGTGACCGGATTTGCGCTTTCGATCGTTCTGGGAGCCACCGGGAGCCCCGGAATCGGCATCGAGTGTGCGAATCGCGTCGCTGGTCACCCAGGCTCGGCGTCCGACCCGCACCTCGCGGCCGGCGATCGAGGCGATGACGCCCTGGCCTGGGGTGTTCATCAGCGCCTCGACGGCGAGCGGGCTGGCTGCGTACTCCGCGACCGCTCTCGCTACCGGGTGTTCGGAGCCGGACTCGGCCGCTCCGGCGTAGCGCAGCAACTCGGCCTCATCGACGCCCTCAGCGGGACGAACCCCGGCGACGGCCATCTGACCGGTGGTGACGGTGCCGGTCTTGTCCAGCACGATCGTGTCGATGGTGCGGGCTCGCTCCAGTGCGTCCGCGCCCTTGATCACGATGCCGAGCTGGGCGCCGCGTCCGGTGCCGACGAGCAGGGCGGTCGGGGTGGCCAGGCCGAGGGCACACGGGCAGGCGATGATCAGGACGGCGACCGCGGCGGCCGCGGCGAAGTCGAGCGTCTCGCCGGCGATCAGCCACCCGGCCAGGGTCACGACGGCGAGGCCGATGACCGCCGGGACGAACCAGGCCGAGATCCGATCGGCGAGCGCCTGGACGCGGGCCTTGCCGGTCTGGGCCTGCTCGACGAGCCGGGCGATGTGGGCCAGCTGGGTGTCCCGGCCGACGCGGGTGGCCCGGACGACGAGGCGTCCGGTGGTGTTCAGGGTGGCGCCGATGACCTCGTCCCCGGCGACCACGTCGACGGGCACGGACTCGCCGGTGACCAGGGAGTTGTCGATGGCCGAGAAGCCCGAGACCACCTCGCCGTCGGTGGCGACCTTCTCGCCCGGACGGACGACGAAGGTGTCGCCGACCTCGAGCCGGTCGACCGGCACGCGGGTCTCGCGTCCGTCCTTGAGCAGGGTGGCCTCGGTCGCGCCCAGGTGCAGCAGCGCGCTGACGGCCTCGCCGGCCGCGGCTTTCGAGCGGGCCTCGATGTAGCGTCCGAGAAGGAGGAACACGACGATGCCGGCGACGGCCTCGAAGTAGATGTTGGCCGCGCCCTTGCCGCGCATCAGCGAGAACTCGAAGGCGTGGGTGTAGCCGAGGTGGCCGGCCTCGCCGAAGACCAGGGCGTACAGCGACCAGAAGAACGCCGCGGTGGTGCCGAGGCTGATCAGGGTGTCCATCGTGGTGGCGCGGTGCCGGGCGTTGACCAGCGCGGAGTGGTGGAACGGCCAGGCGGCCCACCCGTAGATCGGGATGGTCAGCGCGAGGCTGACCCACTGCCAGCCGGGGAACTGCAGCGGTGGCACCATCGCCAGCGCGATGACGGGGACGCCCAGGATCGCAGCCCAGATCAGCCGGGTCCGCAGGACGGCCGCGTGGTCGACGGACTCGGCGTCCGGCGTGGGCAGGGACGCGCCGTAACCGGTCTCCTCGACGGTCTGGATCAGGTCCTCGAGCTGGATGGCCGCCGGGTGCAGGACGAGCGCCTTCTCGGTGGCGTAGTTGACCGAGGCCTGGACACCGTCCAGCTTGTTCAGGCGCTTCTCGATCCGGGCGGCGCAGGACGCGCACGTCATGCCCGTGATGTCGAGCTGGACGGACTCCTGCTGGTGGCTGGTTGTGGTGTGTGTGCTCATGGTGTGCTCATCACTACGTGGTTGGTTGACCGCCGGGGATCGTTGCCCAGTGGTGTCATTGCCGGGTGGCGGCCCGGTGGTGGTGAAGTCGGTGGCTAGCGGGGTCGCTGCCTGGCTGCTGTGTGTCGGTGCGCTCTCGCGGGACGACTGCCCGGTTGTGGCGGCTGGCCGTGGAACCGTGACGGCGTTCCGGCCGATCCCGCGTCCTCGGAGCTCGCGCCGCCTCCGGTCGGTTGCCTCCGTTCGCGTCGTCCGCCCCCCGGGTGGCTGTCGATGAGAAGGAGGCCCACCGAGCGGTCGGGGTGGGACGGGCGAGACACACGAGCCGTGATCCGGGAGGGCCGGTGGTGGCCCCGCCCGGGACGCCGGCTCTCAGGCGACGCTGTAGTCGCCGGCCTCGGCGACGGCCTCGACGATGCGGTCGAAGTCGATCGGATCGGCCGAGGTGACCTCGAGCTTGCCGTCGGCGAGGCTGACGGCGACGCCGGTCACGCCGGGGATTGCCGAGACCTCCTCGGTGACGTGGGCGACGCAGTGGTCGCAGGTCATGCCGGTGACGGTGTAGGTGGCGGTGCTCATGCGTTTCTCCTTGCTGATGGTTTCGGGGCGCCCCGAGTGCAGGACGCCGGGTCTGCTACGACCGGACGAGCCGGGCGATGGCCGCCGAGGCCTCGCGGATCTTCGATTCCGCCTCCTCGCCGCCGGCCTGGGCCGCGCGGACGACGCAGTGGCTGAGATGCTCGTCCAGCATGGCCAGAGCGAAGGCCTCGAGCGCCTTCGTCATGGCCGAGACCTGGGTGAGGATGTCGATGCAGTACTTCTCCTCGTCGACCATCCGTTGCAGGCCGCGGGCCTGACCTTCGATGCGCTTCAGCCGCCGCTGGTACTCGTCCTTGTTGCCGAGGTAGCCGTGCCCGGCGTGGGACTCGCCGTGCTGGTGTGACAGCTGTGAATCATGTTCTTCGATCATCTGCCCTCCTCCCTTGTCACGATACCCCATGGGGGTATCCCAGACAAGTCGCGGAGGTGTGGACAACTGTGCATAACCGGCCGGTCGGCGCCCTACTACACCTACCGGGCGGTGTCGTGTCAAGCCGGTGACGCGGGCGTGAAATCGCCCACCAACTTCTTTCGATGCACAGCCCGGAGCGGCAAAACCCCTTGTCCCAGCCATGTCTGGACGAACGCGGGCGAGTCGTCCACAGTGACACCACCTCGGTGTGCACAGGGGGCTGAGCGAGACGGGAAAGTTGTCCACATTCTGTCCACAGGCCGTTGTGGATGACGCCGTTGAGTCGGGCGTCCGGGAGGGCTAGCGTAAGCCCGCGGACGCGATCCGGGACGGCCCCCTGACGGGCGGTTCGGCCCCGGGATCGGGTCCGCGGGTCAGTGTCAGAGGCGTGTCCTAATGTGCGCCACAGAGTGTGGACGACCAGTTGGACGCGCCTGGAGGTGGTGAATGTCGCTCGCGGAAGTGATGCCGTTCGGCAGCGAGGCCGATGCCTCCGGTGCCGACCGCACCCCGCCGCAGGACGTCGCAGCCGAGCAGAGCGTGCTGGGAGCGATGCTGCTCAGCAAGGACGCGATCGGCGACGTCGCCGAGGTGCTGCGCGGACGCGACTTCTACCGCCCCGCCCACGAACTGGTCTTCGAGGCGATCATCGGTCTCTACGGCCGCGGCGAGCCCGCGGACGCGATCACGGTGGCCGATGAGCTGGTCAAGCGAGGCGAACTCGGCCGGGTCGGTGGCCACATCTACATCCACGACCTGCTCTCGACGGTGTCGATCGCGTCCAACGCGTCCTACTACGCGGAGATCGTCCGGGAGAAGGCGGTGCTGCGGCGGCTGGTCGAGGCAGCGATGCGGATCTCCCAACTCGGCTACTCCGGCCAGGGCGATGTCGCCGGCATCGTGGACGCGGCGCAGCAGGCCGTCTACGAGGTGGCCGACGGCAAGACCAGTGAGGACTACCAGCCGCTGAGCGCGCTGATGGAGTCGACGCTGGACGAGATCGAGGCCCTCAGCGCCAACGGCGCGATCTCGGGCGTCCCGACCGGCTTCCTCGACCTGGACGAGCTGACGAACGGATTGCACGCCGGCCAGATGGTGATCATCGCGGCCCGTCCCGGTGTCGGTAAGTCGACATTGGGGCTCGACTTCGCTCGGGCCGCGTCCATCCAGCACGGGCTGTGCTCGGCGTTCTTCAGCCTGGAAATGACGAAGACCGAGATCGTGATGAGGCTGATCTCGGCCGAGGCGCAGGTGCCGTTGAACGAGATCCGCCGCGGGCACATGAGCGACGAGAACTGGCGGCGGATCGCCCGCAAGACCGCGGACGTGTCCAGCGCGCCGCTGTTCATCGATGACTCGCCGAACCAGACGATGATGGAGATCCGGGCCAAGGCCAGGCGGCTGAAGCAGCGCCACGACCTGAAGCTCGTGATCGTCGACTACATGCAGCTGATGAGCTCAGGCAAGCGGGTGGAGAGCCGCCAGCTGGAGGTCTCGGAGTTCTCCCGGCAGATGAAGCTGCTGGCCAAGGAGCTTGACGTCCCGGTGGTGGCGCTGTCGCAGCTGAACCGTGGCCCGGAGCAGCGCACCGACAAGAAGCCGATGCTGTCCGACCTGCGCGAGTCCGGCTCGCTGGAGCAGGACGCCGACGTCGTGATCCTGCTGCACCGCGACGACATGTACAACAACGCGTCCGAGCGGGCCGGGGAGGCCGACCTGATCGTCGCCAAGCACCGCAACGGCCAGACCAAGACCGTCACCGTCGCCTTCCAGGGCCACTACAGCCGATTCGTCGACATGCAGCACTGAGCGACGGATCCGGGCTGAGCCGACCGCTGGGCCCAGAGCTGTGTTTCCGTGGTACTGTGAAACTGTGAAGAACGTGACCGTGTCCGTGCCCGACGAGGTGTACCGGCAGGCGCGGATTCGGGCCGCCGAGGGTGGGACGTCGGTGAGCGCACTGGTTGCCCAGTACTTGCGTTCCCTGGCCGAGCCGGACGTGGAGTTCCGCCGCCTGGCCGACCTGCAGGACCGCGTGATCGCGGAGATCCACTCCTTCAGCGCGGGCGACCGCCTTGACCGGGAGGCGGTGCACGAGCGTGCGGTTCGTTGACACGAACGTCCTGCTCTACGCGGTCTCGAAGGCCCCGGGTGAGGCGGCGAAGACCACCAAGGCGCTCGACCTGCTGAACGAGCCGGACCTGGCGTTGTCGGTGCAGGTGCTGCAGGAGTTCTACGTCCAGGCCACCCGAGCGACCCGGGCAGACCGCCTCAGCCACCAACAGGCCTCAGCGCTGGTCGAGGCGTTCATCCGCTTCACGGTGCAGGACCTCACGCTCGGCGTCGTCCGGGCCGCACTCGTCACCCGGGAGCGGTTCGGACTCTCCTACTGGGACAGCGCCATCATCGAGGCGGCTCGGGCGCTCGGCTGCACGGAGGTCCTGTCCGAGGATCTCAGCGCCGACCAGGACTACGACGGCGTCCGGGTCGTGAATCCGTTCGCCCAGCCGTCCGGCTAGGGCTGTAGCTCCGCTGAGCTCCGGGCGCGGGCAGCGGTCCGCCCGGCGCCTGAGCCAGTTCGTGCACTCGGGTGTTGGTTCATCCGTCGTGTTCGGCGGACCAACTCACACTCTGTCGCCGCGCCCGGGGAGCAGGCTGTACAGGAACATGTCCCGACGCTCGACTCCCACCCGTTGCCAGCCGCGCAGCAGCCCTTCCCGATGGAACCCGCAAGCCTCCGCCGTCCTCCAGGAGCCCCGGTTCCACGGCTCGACGTAGAGCTCGAGGCGCTCCAGTTCGGGCAGCCCGCTCGCCCAGCCCACGAGTGCCGCCAGCGCAGCAGCCGCGTGGCCCCGTCGGCGGAATGCGGACGCGACCCAGTAGCCGATGGACGCCCGTCCGGTGCGGTCGGCGTCCCGGGTCCACAGGCCGATCTGCCCGACGGCCTCGCCGCTGGCCGCGTCCGCGATCGCGAACGAGTAGCCGATGCCCTCGGCGAACCGGCCGTTCTGACGGTCGATGTAGGCCTGGGCGTCCCTCGTGCTCCCGCTGGTCGGCACCGTGGTGATCAGCGGGATCAGCGGGTCGGTCGCAACGGCCACCACGAGCGGGACGTCCTGGTCGGCGAAGGGACGCAGGACCACGGCGCCGCCGTCGATCCGGGCCGGCGGTGGAGGCAACATCCACCCATTCAACAGCCTGATCCGTCCGAGTTCACCCACAGTCGGTGGACGGCGTCACGGTCCGGCTGGCAGGCCTGCCCGCGCACGCTTCGGTGTGAGTTCGTCCGTCGTGTTCGGCGGAGCCACTCACACCCTGACGCTTACCTCGGGTCTCGCCTCAGCCGACGCCAGGCCTGGTCTCCGCCGCGGCCAGGATGAGGTCGGCGCAGGCGTCGTAGCCGAGGCGTCCGCTGTTGAGGCACAGGTCGTACTCGCGATAGTCGCCGAACCGGGTGTTGGTGAAGAACTGCTGGTAGCGGGCCCGGGCCCGGTCCATCTTCGCGATGTACTTCTCCGCGTCCTTCTCGGCGACCCCGTCCAGCTCCACGGCGCGAGCCACCTTGCGCTCGATGTCGGTGCTGTAGATGAAGACGTTCCGGAACCGCAGCCCGGCATCGTGCAGGATCCGGTCGGCGCAGCGGCCGATGAAGACCGCCGGTCGGCGGCGCGCCGCCTCGGTGATCACATCGGCGACGGCCGCGTACATGCGGTACGGCAGCGCGTAGGTCTCGGCGTCGAGGCCCATGAGCGCGGACAGGTCGAAGTACGGCCCCGTGGTCACCTTCTCGTCGAACTCGGCGAGCTGGTCGGCGATCATTCCGCCGCGCTCTGCTGCCTCCGCCACGACGCGCGTGTCGTAGAAGTCCATCCCCGTGCGCTCCGCGAGCCTGCGGCCGATCTCCCGGCCGCCGCTCCCGAACTCGCGATTGATCACGATCGAGCTGTCCATCACTGCCCTCCGTCCGCTCGCCGCTGAACTGACCTGCTTCGACACTACGCTCGCCGGGCGACGGCGGACGCTTCTCAACACGCGCCGCGAGGAGGCCGGACGCACGCCCACGTCGCCGAGCTGACCGGTCGCCGAGGCCCAGCACGGATCGGCGGCCAGCCACCATCTGCCGAGCGCCGCGACCCATGTGCATGCACAGTGCGCGCTGAGGGCGCACTGTCGGTCGTTTCGGGCTACTGACACAGCACGTGTGTCGCTGGACCCGTGTCCCAGCGCTACTCCCGGCCCGATGCCGATCTGCGGTACGACCCGGCGGTGATGCCCAGCACCGTGCGAAAGTCGGCCGCGAGGTGTGCCTGGTCGGAGTACCCGAGCTCGGCGGCGACCTCCGCCAGCCGGACGCCGGGATCGTCCCGCACCCGCTGGGCGGCCTCCTGGAGACGGCGGCGACGGATCATGGCCGCCGGCGGCAGCCCGACGGTCCGGTGGGCGAGCCGCTGCAGGGTGCGCACCGACACCCCCAGCCGGGCTGCGGCGTCCTCCACGCGCAGGATCGCCGGATCGGTCATCAGCAGGTCGGCCATCGCGTTCGCGAGCCGAGCCTCGCCGGTGCGCTCCCCGACCCGGACGGCCAGCCACCGCTCCAGCACCTCGGCGGCCGCTGTCGCTCCCCCGGGCATGACGTCGGCGATCACGGCCGGCAGCTCCGCAGCGTCCAGCAGCAACGACCGATCGACCAGCGAGGACGGGTCGGCAGCCAGCCGCGAGAACGCCGCGGGACGCAGCAGCGCGCCCACCGCCCACCCCGAGCCGGTCAGCTCGCGTTCGGTGTAGCGCGTGGCCGGGCCCCACAGGGTGACCCCGTCCGGCTCGACGACCAGGTTCGCGGCCGGGTAGGGCAGCACCTCCTGCCGCGACACGACCCCGTCCGGAAGCTGCCACTCCGGGATCCAGAACCACGCGACCAGGTCCGCAGCGGCCGGCGCGGGCGCCACCCGGGTGAAGCGCGGCAGCCGCTCGGGGTAGAGGACGCCACGAGTCTGGTCGGTCATCCGGAAAGCCTAGGTGCGCTCGGCGGGGGTCCGGCGTGGCCGACCGAGACGTTCGGGCGCCGGGCCCCTCGCGGGGGGACGCGCCGCAACTCGAGGCGCTCGGTCCACCCGAGGGTGCCCCCATTGAGACTCGAGGCGCTCGGCCCACCCGGGGGTGCCCCGCTGAGACCTCGGCGCGCTCGGCCTGTTCGGGAGAATGGGGGTCTCGATCGGGCGCATGAAGGGTCCCGGCGCTCAGCGAGGGTGCCCACCAGGGTTGACCCGCGGCCCAGTCAGCCGACGCGCAGGGTGTCGCGAATCTCCAATCCGCCCGGCCCAGGGTGCTCGTAACGTGGCCGTATGAGTACAGAGCAGACCACCGGGGCGACCGGCGCCCACACGACCGACGGCCGTCCGAACAACGCGACGAGCCTCACCCCCTTCCTCGCCATCCGGGACGCGCGGGGGGCGCTGGACTTCTACCGCGACGTGTTCGGCGCCCGCGTCACCGACGTCACGGAGTTCGGCGGACTGGTCGTCCACGCCGGGCTCGACTTCGGCATGGGACTGATGCAGATCGGCGAACCGTCCCCCGACTACGGCCTCGTCCCGGCACCGGACGGCGACGACGACTGCTACTCGATCGGCCTCTACGTCCCGGACGTCGACGCGACCGTCGAGCGCGCGGTGGCCGCGGGAGCGACCGTCCGCGAGGCACCGTCCACGTTCGTCTCCGGCGACCGCTTCGCGAGCATCCGCGACCCCTTCGGCGTGCGCTGGTCGATCATGACGAGGGTCGAGGACCTCTCCGAGGAGGAGAGCGCCGCTCGCGTCGCGGAATGGGCCGCCTCGTTCCCCTCCGAGTAGGACGGCACGGGACGCGACGCCCGGACGCGCGCCGGCGGCGCGGGACGCGGCAGGATGGGGGCATGGCCCACGTCGCCGCGCTCTACCGCTACCCCGTGAAGGGATTCACGCCGGAGCCGCTCGCGTCCGCCGTGGTGCAGGACGACGGCCGGATCGCCGGCGACCGGGTGCTCGCCTTCCGGTTCGCCGACGCGACCACGCCCGAGGACCACGACGGGCTCGACTACTGGCCGAAGTCGCGTGGGCTCGCCCTGATGGACTTCCCGTCGCTCGCACGGCTGCGGCTCGCCTACGACCACGAGACGCGGCGGCTGCGGATCACCGACGGCGAAGCGGTGGTGGCGGATGCGGGCCTGGCACCCGACGAGCGCAGGGAGATCGCCGACCGCGTCACCGACTGGGTGCTGGGGACGCCGGACGCCCGGCTGCTGCGCCGGGATGGACGCCTGCCGCTGGAGCTGCTGGGCGACGGCGGCACCGCCCGCTTCCAGGACCGCGCACGGGGGTTCGTCTCCCTGCATGCGCACGCGTCGGTCGAGACGGTGGGCGGCACCGTCCCCGCCCCGGTCGACGACCGCAGGTTCCGGTCGAACGTGGTGATCGAGGGCGTGCCGGCCTGGTCGGAACTCGACTGGGTGGACGGGGGCGCCGACCTGACGATCGGCGACGTCCGGTTCAGCGTCGTCAAGACCATCGTCCGTTGCCTCGCGATCACCGCGAACCCCGACACCGGCGTCCGGGACGCGAAGCTGCTGAAGGTGCTCACCGGCGAGTTCCGCCAGGCCGAGCCCACCCTCGGCGTCCTGCTGCTGCCGGCGGGCCGCGGGGGGAGGATCCGGGTCGGCGATCCGGTCGTCGTGGGCTGAGCGACCGGGCTCCGCAGGGACGACGGCCGCCGGGGCCGGGTGCTGTCGGTCCCGCTTCGTACACTCGGACGAACCTGCACCGCACACCTCAGGAGGGGCCATGTCCCGCGTCCGCGTCCACAACTTCTCGATCTCGCTGGACGGCTTCGCCACCGGCGAGCCCCAAACCCTCGACGCCCCATTCGGGCATGCCGGGCAGCGCCTGCACGAGTGGATGTTCGCCACCCGCTTCTGGCGCTCGGGCGCCGGCGAGGACGGTGGCGGCGAGGGCGTCGACAACGCCTTCGCCGAGCGCCACGGCCCCGGAATCGGGGCGGAGATCATGGGACGCCGCAAGTTCTGGCCGTACTCCGGACCGTGGACCGGCGTCGGCACGGACGAGGAGTGGCGCGGCTGGTGGGGGCCCAATCCGCCGTTCCACACCCCGGTGTTCGTGCTCACCCATCACCCGCGGCCGTCGATCGAGCTGGAGGGCGGCACGGTGTTCCACTTCATCGACGCCACCCCGAAGGAGGCGCTCGCCCAGGCCCGGGAGGCCGCGGGAGGCCTCGACGTCCGCATCGGTGGCGGCCCGACGATCGTCCGCGACTTCCTGGCCGCCGACCTGATCGACCTGCTCCACGTCGTCCAGGTGCCGATCGTGCTCGGGCGCGGCGTCCGGCTGTGGGACGGGCTCGAGGGCCTGGATGAGCGCTATGCCATCGAGGCGACCCCGTCACCCAGCGGCGTCACCCATCTCACCTTCACCCGACGCGAGCCCCGGGCCTAGCCCGATCCGGCAGCGGCCCGGTGACGCTCGGCTGCCCTGCGCACCCGCTCGACAGTCGCCGCTCAGCGGCGGGCGTCGATGCCGGTGAGCCGGCCGCTACGCGGGGGGCGGCAACCCAGGCCACCCGGCGGCGGCTCAGCGTCGGGCGTCGATAGCGACCAGGCAGCCGGCACGTGGGACGCGCGGCCGCCCCGCCCGCCGATCGGCGGCGGCTCAGCGGCGGGCGCCGATACCGACCAGCCAGGCCGTGAGCACGGCGGCGGCGTCCACCGGCTCGCCGCGGGAGCCGTTGCCGACCAGCCGGTCGTAGAGCAGTCCGTTCATGATGCCGATGAAATCGATCGCGCGCCGTCCGGGTTCGGGGACGCCGAGCGCGGCCAGCATCTCCGTCCCCTCGTCCAGCAGCTTGGCCCGGATCGGCGAGCGGGTGGTCAGCAGTTCGTGCAGCTCGGCATCCTGGCTGCAGTCGATCGACAGCGCCATCCGGGCGCGGGTGTCGTCCCCGCGCGCGACGGTCTGCTCGAACGCTGCGACGAGTTGCGGGACGGCGTCCGCGACGGTCGTGGGCAGCGCGTCCCCGGCCGGACGCAGGTTCGCGACCGCGGCCACCCGGTCGACGGCAAGGCGGACCAGGTCCCGCCGGGTCCGCGCGTAGTTGGACGTCGTGCCCTCCGGCAGCCCGAGCCGCCGGTCGATGCGGCGATGGGTCAGGGCGTGGGCACCGCCTTCGGCCACCAGTTCCAGCGCGGCCACCCCGATCGCCTCGCGTCGTTCCATCCGTCCCCCCTTGCCTACTACGGTCGTAGTGGTAGCCTACTACGACTGTAGTGAAAGTCGCGCGAACAAGGAGGAATGAGATGACCGAACTGCCCACCACCGTCCGCCGGCCCGCGCGGACGTGGACCAACGACCTGGTCACGGTCGCCGCTGCCGTGGTCTGCGCACTGATCACCTGGGCGCTGGCCACCCAGCTCGGCGGCGTCGTGCTCGAGGTGCGGATCGCCGACGGCCTGCAGGTCGTGGACGCCGCGACGGTCGCCATCGTGGCCGCCGGGGCCGCGGCCCTGGGCGCGCTGAGCCTGCGCCTGCTGGAGCGGTTCACGGCGCACGCGGTGCCGATCTGGCTCGGCGTCGCGATCCTGGTGGGACTGCTCTCGCTGCTGGGAACCGCTGCGGCCACCAACCCGGCAGCGATCGGCACCCTGATGACCCTGCACGGCGTCGTGGCTGCCGTGGTGATCGCCGGTCTCGGCCGGTCACACCGCCGGCAGGCCTGACGACGGCGAGAGGCTCCTCAGGTCTCCCGCCCACACTCGCGGGCCGGTGCGGGCAGGTCTCCCCCCCGTACTCGCGGGCCGGGTGCGGGGCAGGACCGCCCGGCTGCAGCCCGAGGGGCACCGTGCGTCCCATCGGCTGCCTTTACTCGTCCTGCAGATCGAGGCTGGCGAGGCCGAAGCAGCGGGAGCAGTCAGGGGTGAACCGAAGTACCTGTCCCCAACGGTTCACCCCTCGAGTGAACCGAAGTACCTGTCCCCAACGGTTCAGCCCCGCCCCCGTCCAACGTGAACCGAAGTACCTGTCCCCGACGGTTCAGGTCGGGCGACTCGGGGGCGATTGTGCAGCAACCTCAGCGGCGCAGATAGCGGGCGATGATGACGCCCTTCGTCGTGGTCACGCTGCTGATCAGCTCGAACTCGGTCAGCGGCGCCGCGCCGTCGAACAGGCGCAGGCCGCCACCGAGGGTCAGGGGATGGATGAGCAGCGTGTACTCGTCGACCAGCCCGGCGGCGTGCAGGGTGTTCACCAGGCGCACGCTGCCGATGATCGACAGGTCCGCTCCGTCCTCGGCCTTGAGCCGGGCGACCTGCTCCACGGCGTCCCCACGCACGAGGACGGAGTTCTGCCACGCGTCGACCTCGGTCAGGGTGGTCGACACGACGTACTTGGTGGCCGCGTTCAGGTGCGCGCTGTACGGATTGGGCCGGGTCGCCTTCCCCCAGATCATGGCGAAGTCCTGCCAGGTGCGCCGACCGAGAAGCATGTCACCCGGCCGGGACATTCCCTTGGCCATCTCGGCGGCCATCACGTCGTCCTGGTAGCGCTGCCCCCAACCGCCGTGGACGAAGCCCCCACGGGTGTCCTCGTCGGGACGGCCGAGCCCCTGGGCGACCCCGTCGAGCGCGATGTTCATCGTGACCGTGATCGATCGCACGGCGCCTCCTCGTCGCTGCGAAGCCGGTCAGGCCGCCCGGACGGCGTAGCGGTGCATGGTGACCCCTTGGTCGAACGACCGCTGCTCGATCAGGTCGCAGACGACCGGCTCGTCGAGGTCGTCGAAGAGCGGACGGCCCTGGCCGAGCACCACCGGGTGGGTGAACAGCAGCAGCTCGTCGAGCAGGTGCGCCCGCTGCAGCTGGGTGGCCAGCGTGGCTCCGCCGACGCCGATGTCCCCGTCGGTCTCGGCCCGCACCCGCGCCAGCTGCTCGATCGCGTCGTCGCCGCCGATGATCCGGGTGTTGTACTCGGCGCTGGTCCGCGTCCGGGACACCAGGATCTTCGGCGCGGACGTCCAGATCTCGCCGTACTCGCGCAGGAAGCCGGGCAGCGACTCGTCCGTCCGGGCCGCCGGCCAGTAGTTCTCCATGGTCTCGTAGATGCGGCGTCCCTCGACCATCAGTGCCAGCCCCGCGGCCCGGGCGTTGAACTCGCGGTGCAGCGGTTCTCCGATGCGCATCCAGTCCCCACCACCCTGCTCGTCGGTCACCTGCTCGATCTTGAGGTCGAGGGACACGTTCATCCAGTACACGAATCGGCCGGCCATGCTGCTCCCTGGGTGAGGCGATGTGGAACGGGAGTTTCACGCTAGTCGCAGCCCCTCGCGGGCAGAAGGTGGCGGATCTGCCCACCACCCGGTTGCGCCGCGCCCGGCGACCCCGGATGTCACAGCCGGCGTCCGGGCCGTGTCTGGTGGGTAGAGAAGTGAAAGGAGACAACCATGAGGAAGAACACCAACGTCGTGGTCATCGGCGGCGGCTACTCCGGAGTGCTGGCGGCCAACCGGCTGACCGAGCGCGACGACGTCACCGTCACCCTGGTCAACCCGCGCAAGACCTTCGTCGACCGGATCCGGCTGCACCAGCTGGTCGGCGGCTCCCACGGCGCGGAGGTCGAGTACGGCGACATCCTGGCCGAGCGGATCCGGCTGGTCGTCGACTCGGCGACCCGGATCGACGCGTCCGGCCGGACGGTCGAGCTGGCGTCCGGCGGGACGCTGCCCTACGACTACCTGATCTACGCCGTGGGCAGCTTCACCGCAGAGCCGTCGGTGTCGGGCGCCCGCGAGCACGCCTACCCGATCGCCACGCTGGACGCGGCCGAGCGGCTGCGCCACGCGCTGGACAAGCTGCCGCTCGACGCGCCGGTCACGGTGGTCGGCGGCGGCCCGACCGGCATCGAGACCGCGGCGGAGCTCGCCGAGCTCGGCCGTCGGGTGACGCTGGTCTGCGGCGGATCGCTCGGCCCGTACCTGCACCCGCGGGGACGGCAGTACGTGGCCGGACGGCTGGCCACGCTCGGGGTGAGCATCCTCGAGGGCGCGAAGGCCAGGGTCACCGCGGTCACGCCGGACGCCGTCCGGCTCGTGGACGGACGCGAGCTGCCCAGCGCGGTGACGATCTGGGCCGCCGGCTTCGGCGTCCCCGACCTGGCCACGCGCAGCGGCCTGACCACGGACCCGGAGGGACGCCTGGTCACCGACGAAACCCTGACCAGCGTGGACGACGACCGGATCCTGGCAGCCGGGGACGCGGCCACCCCCTCGGGGATGCCGTACCGGATGAGCTGCCAGGCCGCCGTCCAGCTCGGGCTGTCGGCCGCCGAGACGGTGCTCGCCCGGATCGCCGGCGACGAGCCGCGACGGGTGACCCTCGCGATGATCTCGGAGTGCATCAGCTTGGGTCGGGGCGCCGGCATCTACCAGCTGGCGCGTCCCGACGACACGGCGGTCGGCTTCTTCGTCCCGGGGCGGGCCGGTGCCGGGATCAAGGAGTTCATCTGCTCCCGGATCGTCTGGGCCCTGGGCCACGAGGCCGTCCGTCCTGGGCGGATCCACTACCCGGAATGGACCAGGGACCATCGGCGGGCCCGGCTGCTGGCCGACCCGGCCGCCCCGGTGCTGGCGCGCTCAGGCGTGGCCGATGGCTGACCTCGATCGGGCGACCGAGGCGTTCGTCACCCACCGCAACCTGCTCTTCACCGTTGCGTATGAGCTGCTCGGCTCGGCCGCGGACGCCGAGGACGTCCTCCAGGAGAGCTGGCTGCGGTGGGTGAAGGTCGACCTGGACCAGGTGAAGGACCAGCGCGCCTACCTGGTCCGGATCACCACGCGGCAGGCGCTGAACCGGCTGCGCAAGGCCAAGCAGTTGCGCGAGACGTACGTCGGCGAGTGGCTGCCGGAGCCGCTGCTGACAACGCCGGACGTGGCCGAGGAGGCGGAGCTCGCCGAGAGCGTGTCGATGGCGCTGATGCTGGTGCTGGAGACGCTCACGCCGACCGAGCGGGCCGTGTTCGTGCTGCGCGAGGTCTTCGGCCTGGACTACGACGAGATCGCCACCGCGGTCGACAAGGCACCGGCCGCCGTCCGCCAGGTCGCGCACCGGGCCCGCCAGCACGTCGACGCCCGCCGTCCGCGGGAGCTGGTCTCGCCGCGCGAGACCCGGGCCGCGCTGGAGTCGTTCCAGCACGCGGTCGAGACCGGGGAACTGCAGGCCCTGCTCGACGTGCTCGCCCCGGACGCCGTCCTGATCGCGGACGGGGGTGGCATCCGTCAGGCCGCCATGCGTCCGGTCATCGGCGCCGACAAGATCGCCCGGTTCCTGCTCGGTGCCATCGACAAGGTCGAACGCCTGGGCCAGCGGCTCACCGTGGGCTCGGCGAGCGTCAACGGCAATCCCGCCCTGCTGCTTCGGCTGGACGCCGAGTGGGACGGGATCCTGGCCATCCGCGTCGAGGACGGCCGGATCGCCGGGCTGTACTACGTCCGCAACCCCGAGAAGCTGTCGCACCTGGACGCAGCCACCGAACTCACCCTGCGCTGAGCAATGCCAGGACGAATCGAGGACCCCGGTCGCCGTCTGCCCAGCGCCGCGACCCGTTCACGCCGGAAGTGCGCCCTGAGGGGTGGTTTCGGACCTGTCGTGGCCCACTGATGGGCGCGGTCGCCCCGGCACAGGTTCGCTCCCGAAAGGGACGTTCGCTCCCGAAACTTCGGGAGCGAACGTCCCTTTCGGGAGCGAACTCACCGCGCAGATGTGTCGCTGTCGACGCGAAGCCCGGACTCGCCTACCCCTCGGGCGGATCGAGGACGGGACAGAGCTACCCCGCCCCACGGCGGCCACGGTCCAGCCCTCCGCCCCCCGGCCGTAGGCGGCCGAACCGTGCCCCTTCTGTGCCAGGTCGGTGAGGTCTGCTGGCGTCAGAGCGCGGCACCGATGCGTTCGGAGAACTCGACCAGCCGGTTCGAGAAACCCCACTCGTTGTCGTACCAGCCGAGCACCTTCACTTGGTTGCCGACCACCTCGGTCAGCGGGGCGTCGAAGATCGACGAGTGCGGGTTGCCGACGATGTCGGCCGAGACCAGCGGCGCCTCGGAGTACTGCAGGTACCCGGCCAGAGGTCCGGACGCCGCCGCCTCCGCGAACGCGGCGTTGACCTCGGCGACGGACGCGGTCTTCCTCAGCACGACCGTCAGGTCGGTGATCGAGCCCACCGGCACCGGCACGCGGAGGGCGAAGCCGGTCAGCTTCCCGTCCAGTTCCGGGATCACCTTGCCGATCGCCTTCGCCGCACCCGACGACGTCGGGATGGTCGACATCGCGGCTGCCCGCGCCCGCCGGAGGTCGGAGTGCGGAGCGTCGAGCAGGCGCTGGTCGCCGGTGTAGGCGTGGACGGTGGTCATCAGCCCGCTCTCCACGCCGAACGAGTCGTTGAGCACCTTCGCCAGCGGAGCCAGCGAGTTCGTGGTGCACGACCCGTTGGAGAACACGTCGGAGGCGGACGGATCGAGGGCGTCGTCGTTCACGCCGAGGACGAAGGTGGGCACGTCGCCCTTGGCCGGCGCGGAGACGATGACCTTGCGGGCGCCGCCATTGAGGTGGGCCCTGGCCTTGGCGGCGTCGGTGAAGAACCCGGTCGACTCGATCACCACGTCGGCGCCGACCTCGCCCCACGGGATCTCCGCCGGATCCCGGTTCGAGAGCACCGCGATCCGGTGCTCACCGACCCTGATCGCGTCCCCGTCCACGCTGACGCCGTCGAGGTGGCCGGAGATCGAGTCCCACTCCAGCAGCGTGGCCAGAGTGGCGGCGTCCGTCACGTCGTTGACGGCCACCACCTCGACGTCGGCGGCGTTGGCCAGCGCCGCCCTCAGGTAGCTGCGGCCGATCCGGCCGAACCCGTTGATACCGATACGAACAGTCATGTCACTCGTCCTCTCATCTCTCATCAGCTGTAACCACGTTCGCCGGGCCAGAAGTCCCGTCCGCGCCAGCCACCTGCGCATGCCTACCCACCGCCGCGCGGCCACGGGAGTCGACAACAACCTCGCTCCGGGCGAGACTCGGAAACACCCATCGACGACCGGGAGGACGCAGTGAGCGACACGATCCTGTTGGACGTCAGCGCCGGCCTGGCCCGACTGACCCTCAACCGTCCGGCGTCCCTCAACGCCGTGAACGCCGAGATGGGGACGCGCTGGCGCGAGTTGGCGTTGCGAGTGACGTCCGATCCGACGATCGAGGCCGTGCTGCTGGACGCGGCCGGGTCTGCCTTCTGCGCGGGCGGGGACGTGATCGAGATGGCCGGGTCGCCCGAGGGCGGTGCGGGGCTGACCCGCATGGCGGCCGTGATCAATGAGGGCATCGCCGCGCTCGTCACCGCGGACAGACCGGTCGTGGCGGCCGTCCAGGGAGCCGTCGCCGGTGGAGGCCTCGGCTTGATGCTGGTCGCCGACTACATCGTGGCTTCGGAGTCGGCCACGTTCGCCTCGAAGTACGCCGACGTCGGCCTGACGCCCGACCTGGGCCTGACCACGTTCCTGCCTCGGGCGATCGGCGAGCGCCGGGCGTTGCAGTTCGTGCTGAGCGACCTCGTCCTCGACGCCCGCACGGCCCTGGAGTGGGGGCTGGTCAGCGAGGTCGTCGAGCCGGGCCGGGTCGCCGCCCGCGCCGAGGAAGTCGCCCGCTCCTGGCTGGGCAACGCCGCCTTCGGCCAGGCCAGACGGCTGGTGCGGGCGAGCCCCGTCCGTCCGTTCGCAGCCAGCCTCGCCGACGAGGCGGCCACCATCGGCGCCCGGCTCGACACCGAGCAGGCGCGGACGCGGATCGCGGCCTTCGTCGCACGGCGTAGCGCTCGTCAGGGGTCCGGGGCTCGGGAGGGATCATGAGCAGCCTCGCCGGGAGGACGGCTGAACCGAAGTACCTGTCCCCGATGGTTCACGGGAGGACGGCTGAACCGAAGTACCTGTCCCCGATGGTTCAGGTGCTGGGACGGTGGCTGAACCGAAGTACCTGTCCCCGACGGTTCAGGTGCTGGGAGGGAGCGTGAGCAGCCTCGGCGGGAAGACCCTGCTGATCTCGGGCGGCAGCCGGGGGATCGGGCTGGCGATCGCCCTGCGCGCAGCCCGGGACGGTGCCAACGTCACGCTGCTCGCAAAGACCGCCGTCCCGCACCCGAAGCTGGAGGGGACGGTGCACACCGCGGCCGCAGCGATCGAGGCCGCCGGTGGACGGGCGCTGCCGGTCGTCGGCGATGTCCGCAACGACGACGACATCGCCCGCGCCGTCGACCGAACCGTCGCGGAGTTCGGCGGCATCGACATCGTCGTCAACAACGCGTCGGTGATCGACCTGTCCGGGTCGCTGGAGCTCGCCGCCAAGAAGTACGACCTGATGCAGGACGTCAACGTCCGGGGCACGTTCATGCTGTCGCGGGCGGCGCTGCCGGCACTGAAGGCGTCCGCGAACCCGCACATCCTGTCCCTGTCGCCGCCACTGAACCTGGACCCGAAGTGGCTGGGCGCATTCCCCGGTTATCTCCTCGCCAAGTACGGCATGACCTTGGCAACCCTCGGCCTGGCGGCGGAATTCGCGGGCGATGGGATCGCCGCCAACACCCTGTGGCCACGGACCACGATCGCGACGGCCGCCGTCCGGTTCGCGCTCGGCGGCGAGGAGATGCTGAAGCGCAGCCGGACACCGGAGATCTACGCCGACGCCGCCTACGCCGTCCTCTGCCGGCCGAGCCGCGAGCGCACCGGCCAGACCCTGATCGTCGAGGACGTGCTCCGCGACGCCGGCATCACCGACCTCTCCGGCTACGCCGCCGTCCCCGGCACAGCGGACGACGACCTGTTCGGCGACGTCTTCCTCTGAGACCAGCGCGGGCCGGCCAGCCGTGACGATCCGTCCCGGCTGGGTAGGGGTGAACGATGGAGTGGATCCTGATCATGCTGGCCGCGGTCCTCGTGGCGGTGCCGGTCGTGCTCTCCGTCGAACTGCTGCGCAGGCGGTACCGCACCCGGCTGGACTGGCTGCTCGCCGCCGCGACCGCCACCGGCTTCGGCGCGTACGCGCTGCTGGTCGGACGCTGGGACATGTTCAGCTACTACCTACGGCCGCTGGTCGCGCTGCTGCTGCTGACCGCTGTCGTCGTCTCCCTCGTCCGGGTCCGGCGACAACCGTGGTGGCGGCGTCCGGACGAGCGGCGGGGCTGGCTCGCGCTCGGCAGTTCAGCGCTGGTCGCAGCCGTGTTCGTGGGCCTGACCGGCTACGCCGCATCCGGGATCGTCGCCGGCCGCCCGGCCGTCGAACTGACCTTCCCGCTGCGGGACGGCGTCGCCTATGTCGGCCAGGGCGGGGCGAACCCGATGCTGAGCTACCACAACCCGATCCGTGCCCAGGCCTACGCCCTCGACATCGTCGGGCTCAACGCCGCCGGCCTGCACGCCTCGGGGCTGGCGCCAACCGAGCCGGAGCGCTACACCGTCTTCGGACGCGACGTCCACAGTCCCTGCACCGGTGCCGTCCTCGAGGCGAGCGACGGGCTGGCGGACCAGAACCCACCGAAGACCGACCGGGTCAACCTCGCCGGCAACCACGTGATCGTCCGCTGCCACGGGACCGACCCGGCCGTCGACGTGCTGCTGGCCCACCTCAGCACCGGCAGCGTCGCCGTCCGGCCGGACGCGGACGTGGCCGCCGGCGACGTGGTCGCACGGGTGGGCAACACCGGCAACACCAGCGAGCCCCACCTGCACGTCCACGCCGTCCGCACCGGCTCCGGCAGCGCGCTGGACGGGGAGGGCGTGCCGATCCGCTTCGACGGGCGCTTCCTCGTCCGCAACGACCTGGTGCTGGTCGGCTGATGGACGCCCGCCAGCCCCACCCGCGTGCCTCCGGGGGGCGACGGCCACCCGTCCGAGGGCGGGCTCCCGCCTCGACAGCGAGCTCCCGACCGGGCCCCGCCGAGCCCGGTCCCGGGCATCCGGCGATTTTCGAGCGGGACGACCCGTGGTACCGGCGGGTGCGCGAGCTCGCGCTGGCCTTCCCCGGAGCTGGCGAGAAGATCTCGCACGGCCGTCCCGCGTTCTTCACCCGCAAGGTGTTCGCCTACTACGGCGGCTCGGTCAAGGTGGACGGGTGTGGGAGCAGCATCCGCAGTCGGTGGTCCTGCTGGCCGACCTCGACGGCCAGTCCGTCCTGCGCGGCCAGCCGGCGGCGTACGTCCCGGGCTACTTGGGACCGTACGGCTGGACGGGCATCGACCTCGACCGGCACACCGACACCGACGACCTCGTCGACTGGCTCCGGGCGTCCTACGAGTTCACCGCGGGCCGGCCACGGGCCTGAGCCGACCGAGGCCGCGTCCGCGCCGGACTCACGCCCAGCACAGGCAGAACGGGTGGCCTTCGGGATCGGCGTAGACCTGGAAGTTGTCCGGCGCCCCGGGGTGGTCCTCCGGGCGTTCCAGGAGCCGGGCCCCCAGCCCGGTCACGTGGGCGTGGGCTGCGGCGATGTCGTCGGTCCACAGGTCGACGTGGACCTGCTGTTCTGGCGTCCCGTCGGGCCAGTCCGGGGCGACGTGGCCGGGCGCGAGCTGGACGGCGACGCACGGCCGTCCGTCGACCGAGATCTCGTGCCAGTCGTCGTCACTGGCGTCGACGGTGCCGCCGAGTACGCCGGCCCAGAAGGCGCTCTCCACGGCCAGGTCGACGGCGTCGAAGACGACCAGCTGGAAGGTGATTGCCATGGTGCGGTCCTCTCGATCCGGGGGGTCGGTCGGTCTTGACCCTACGCTCGTGGTCGGACGGGCCGGTGGCGAACAGCTGCCGAGTTACCATTGCCGCTCGTCCGACAGGAGGTGGGTCCGTGACCAGCCGCAACCAGCAGACCGTTGAGCGTTACCTGGACGGTTTCCGGACGGGGAACCGGGAACAGATCCTGTCCTGTCTGACCGACGACATCACCTGGACCGTGTTCGGCGCGTACCGCGTCACCGGCAAGGACGGCTACGCAGAACACATCACCGAGCCGGGCTTCAGCCGTCCGCCGCAGCTCACCGTCGTCCGGATGGTCGAGGACGGCGACACGGTGATGGCGGAGCTCACCGGCGATGTCGTCAGCGACGCCGGCGACCCGGCACGCCTGGCGATGGCCGAGGTCTTCGTGATACGGGACGGCCTGATCTCCGAGCGCCGCGCCTTCGTCATCCCGCTTCAGGAGAACGACTACCGCTGAGCCCCCGCGACGCCTGAACCGTCGGGGACAGGTACTTCGGTTCAGAACCGACCGCCGCCGAACCGTCGGGGACAGGTACCTCGGTTCAGGACCGACCGCCGCTGAACCGTCGGGGACAGGTACCTCGGTTCACAACCGACCGCCGCTGAACCGTCGGGGACAGGTACCTCGGTTCACAACCGACCGCCGCCGAACCGTCGGGGACAGGTACCTCGGTTCACCATCAACGCGGACGGCGGGCGCGGCGTCGCCGAGAGGCCGGGGGCTTCGGCGGGGACGCCGTCCGCTGCGGGGACGCTGGCGTCCGCGCGGATCGCTCCTGGACGGTGCGGGAGCTGTTCTCCGTGCGGCCGCGGACGACGCCGACGAACTCCTGGATCGAAGGGTGGTCGTTGGCCACCAGCCAGGCGAGGCCGATGGTCGTGGCCGGCGCGTCGCTGACCGGCCGGTGGACCAGGTCGCGGCGGCTGTGACTACGGGCGATCGACAGCGGGACGCGCAGCACCGCCGCCTCGGACGCGACCAGGTCGATGGCGGCGGCGTCCACGCTTGTCAGCACGCGTTCGCCGGCCAGGTCGGCCGAGGTGAGTTCGTCGAGGGCCGCCAGCGGGTGCTCCTTGGCCAGCCAGGCGACCGGCACCTCCTCGTAGAGCCGGATCAGGTGCAGCCCCTCGGCCTCGATCGGCAGCCTGACGAAGCACAGGTCGACCGCGGCGGCGTCCAGGACGCGGCGCTGGTCGGCCTCGGCCACGTCGACAACGTCCAGCCGGACGCGGGGGAAGCGCTGCCGCCAGATCGTCGTCCACTTGGTCAGCGTGACGCCGGGCACGGCGCCGATCCGCAGGACGGCCGGGTCGGTGGGTTCGGAGGTCACCGGGGCAGGGTAGCGCGGCGCCGGTAGGCTGACGCGGTGAGTCAGACCATGAAGCCGGTGACCGCCGCGAGCAAGCTGGGCATCTACCTGCCGGCCGCGCCGGAGGCGTTCCGGACGACGCCGATCACCCGCGACGAACTGGACGCCCTGCGCGCCGACCCGCCCGCCTGGCTCTCCGACCTGCTGCGCAACGGTCCGTTCCCCCGGGAGGTCGTCGCCCGGAAGCTCGGCGTCTCCCGCTCGGGGCTGGCCCGTGCCGGCGTCACCGAAGCCCTGGACGCCGACGAGATCGGGGCCCTGATCGCCGATCCGCCCGAGTGGCTGGTCCGGGAGCGGGAGAGCTACCGGGAGGTCATGGCGGAGAGGTCCCGGCTGAAGACACTGCATCGGGACGCCTGAGCAGCCTGGAGGTCGCCTGAGGCGTCGTGCGTTCACGGGGTCGGCGCCCCCGGTCCGGCGCAACCAGTGGACGAACATCGGTCGAGGATCTGGATCCGAAGGCGGGCGCGGACAACTCACTCCGGGGACGCCGGCCCCGGGGGGTCGAGATGCCGCTCAGGGCAACACGCCGAGCCGGCCGTCCGCCGGGATCGCCCGCGACCGTCATGCCAGCCTGGTGCCGCCATCGCTGCACGCCCGGCGCATCGGTCGGTCAGCCCCGCGCTCGTCCAGCTAGTACTCGTCGGGCAGCCGCATCGAAGGACCACCCACCTGCAGGCCCAGCGGCACCGCGCGTCCCTTCGGCTCCTCCCACTCCTCCTGACGGCCGAGCACGGTGAGGTCGAGGTAGCGGTAGGCGTTGTGGAACTCCTCCAGGCCGCGACCGAACGTCGAGTAGGTGTGGAAGACCTCATCTCCGACCCGCAGGAAAGCGCTGATCCCCGGCAGTTCGGAGCCGCGCATATCCTCGGTCCAGGGGCCGCCCGTCCACGGCGTCCCCGCCTCGCCGAGCTCCGCCTCGGTGCGGTAGTGGAGCAACACGGGCGCCACCCGGTCGTCCAGCGTGGTGTGGAAGTCGTAGTTGAAGTCACTGCCGTAGGACGAGTACCACGGAAAGGTCCACCCCATCCGCGCGCGGAACGCGGCGATCTTCGCGTACGGCGCCCGCGACACCGCCACCAGTGTGGTGTTGCGCACGTGCAGCTGACGCAGGTTGCCGATCTCGTCCGCTGCGGACGAGCAGCTGGGGCAGCCGGCGTCCCAGTCTGGGCCGAACATGAAATGATGCATGACCAGCTGCGGACGCCCGTCGAACAGGTCGAGCAGGCTGACCTCGCCGTCGGGGCCGACGAACCGGTACGGCTTCTCGACCCGGACCATCGGCAGCCGCCGCCGCGCGGCATTCACCCGGTCGCGAGCCCGGGTCAGTTCCTTCTCCTGCTTCAACAGTTCCCGACGGGCGACGAACCACTCCTCGGCCGGCACCACCGGCGGCAGGTTGCCGGGCTGCCGGACGGGCGGAGACCCCTGGACGGTCATTGCTGATGCCTCGCTTCCTCGTTCCCGAACTCCCACGCTATGCGGGCAGCGGACCGGGCGGCGGCCCCGCTCGGCACATTTCTCCGGTGGTGCCTCCCACAGGGTTCGCTCCTCCGGTGTCGGCGCATCGGCGTCCCACGCCGATCTGGACGCCCCTGCCGGGCGCCGGCACGTCCCCTCGCGACTGCCGTCCGTCGCCACGCCGCGCTCGCTGATCGCCCGCAGGGGTGGCGTGGCCGCTGGCATCGTCCGGCTCGCCGGTGCGGGCGGTGGTGGCGCTGATCTTCATCGTCCCGTGGCCGCTCCGACGAGCGGACGGACGCCTCGAGCTCCAGCTCGGTGGACGGGCGACGCGTCCTGACCGGCTCCGCGCCGCTCTGCTGACCGTCGGTGGAGCCGGCGTGGCGGTCGGGCTGGTGGCCTTCGTCGGACTGGTCGCGGACGGCATGCCGGCCGACGGCTCGGCCCTACTCGGGCTGGTGCCGATCGCGTCCATCCCGCTCGTCACCGGCGTCAGCGCGGTGTGCGCGGTTGGCGATCGATCCGGGTGTGGCCGGCGGCTGCCAGCGGCCGTGCTCGGAGTGTTCTTCCTTGTCGCCGCGATCGGGGATGCGACCGGCAACCCGCGGTCTTGAAGCGCCGCTGACGGTCCTCACCGTCCTCGGCCTCAGGCTGGACGCGCTCGGGGGGGCATGCGACGCCGCGACCTGCAGCTGGCCTGATCGGCGTCGGATCTGGCCGCCGTCGTCCCGGCGAATGCCGGGATCCCCGCACCGGTGTAGCCAGTTGGCTCCGGGGATCCCGGGTCGGGCCCGGGACGACGGGGTGCGGGCTCGCGTTCCGGCGACGGACGACGTCCTCACCGAACGTGTCGGCCCAAGGCGTCCACCAGCAGCGAGATTCCGTAGTCGAAGGCCGCGTCGACGTCCCCGCCCAGCTGGAAGGCCCCGGCCAACTCCATCCGCAGGAAGCCGGAGGCCCAGGCCGTCACCGTTCGGGCAGCGTTGAGCGCCTGCTCAGGCCCGACGAGCTCGGCGACCACCCGCACCACCGGCGCCGCGGCGGCTGCCAGCAGGGAAGGGTCGACCACCCTGCCCTCGGTCGGCGGAGCGAAGACCAGTCCGAAAGCGTGCGGATCTGCTCGCGCGAATCGCCGCAACTCCTCCGCCTGCCCCCTCAGTTCGCTCACCGGATCGCCGCTGGTCGCGACGGCGTCCAGGCACCGGCCGACCTCGGCGACGGCGTCCGCCGCCACCAGCCGGACGAGCGCAGCCCGTCCCGGAACGCGCTTGTACAGGGACGGCGCCCGCACCCCGGTCGCCTCGGCGACACGCTGCATCGTGAGTTCGTCCAGGCCGTCCTGGGCGAGGATCGAGCGGCCGGCGGCGACGATCGCGGTCAGCGAGGTGCGGGCTGGTGTGGGCATCGGTCTCCGATCCATCGCTATTGACATTAGCCATCATAGCTACGTACCGTAGCCATCGCAATCGACCCGGAAGGAACCCCAGATGGAACTCGCAGCCAACCTCCGCCGCGTGGGCAACGACATCGTCGCCTGCTACCTCGTCGCCGACGGGACCGGCGTGACGCTGGTCGATGCCGGCCTGGCCGGACAGTGGGACGAGTTCCTCGCCGAGCTCGCCGCCATGGGCCACTCGCCGGCCGACGTCAAGGCCGTCCTGCTCACCCACGGCGACGAGGACCACATCGGGTTCGCCGAACGGCTGCGCCGCGAGCACGGCATCCCGGTCTGGGTGCACGAGGCGGACGCCGGGAGAGCGCGGGGCGAGGGCAAGCCGCCGACCGGCTGGGGCCACGTGCGCCCCGCCGCGTTGTTCCGGTTCCTCGCGTACGCCGCGCGCAAGGGCGGGCTGAGGACGACGTACCTCGCCTCCGTCCGGACGTTCGGGGACGGGGCGGTGCTCGACGTCCCCGGTAGCCCGCGGGTGATCCCGCTGCCTGGCCACTCTCCGGGCAGCGTCGGCTACTACTTCGCCGGGGTGGACGCCCTGTTCGTGGGGGACGCGCTGACGACCCGGCACGTCCTCACCGGAGCGGACGGTCCGGCGGCGGCGCCGTTCACCGACGACCCCGCGCAGGCGGACGCATCGCTGGCCGAGCTGGAGGGCGTCACCGCACGCTGGGTCCTGCCCGGCCATGGGACGCCGTGGACGGGCGGCGTCGCCGAGGCCGTCCGCCGGTACCGGGCCAGCGGCCACTGAGCCCGGGCCGAGTCCGAGCGGCGTCGCCCCGTCCGCGGGTACGGTGCCGGAATGACGCACACCTATGCCGCCACCCTCTCGTGGCAGGGCTCGACCCGGGACGGCTACCGCTCCTACTCGCGCACGCACGCGGCGTCCGCTCCGCCGGCGGAGGCAGCGCTGAGCCTGACCGCCGATCCGAAGTATCGCGGCGACGCGTCCCAGCTCAACCCCGAGCAGCTGCTGCTGATGTCGGCGAGCTCGTGCCAACTGCTGTCGTTCCTTGCCGAGGCCGCATTGCGGAAGGTGGACGTGCTCGGCTACGACGACGCCGCCGAGGCGTTCATGGACGACACCGACGGGCCGATGCGGATCACCCGGATCGTCCTGCGCCCGGTGATCCGGGTCGCTGTGGGGACGGACGTGGACGAGGTCGTCCGGCTCGTCCACCGGGGCCACGACCTGTGCTTCATCGCCAACTCGCTCACCAGCACGATCGAGATCGAGCCGCGGATCGTGTTCTAGGCCTCACCTGCGCACCTTCACCACCCGCGACCCCTCGCGCTTGAGTCGGTGGCGGCATCGGCGCGGGGTGGAAGCCGACAGGAGGAGGTCATGGCCAGCGACACCACCACGGGGAGCTGAGAGGACGCTCGCCACGGCGCATTTGACAGGATTCGCGCGCTCGATGCCAAGACGCCGACGTTGAATCGTGGAAATCACCATCGAGAGTGCAAATCCTCTCAAGCAGCCGTCCCGGCCGACGTCGGGCGAGCGATTACCGTCGGCCCGCGACCTCGCCGACCCGTTGCAGATCAACGTGCAACCCCAGCCCAAGGATTCGCCCGTGGCCCTGCTGGGATACAGCGAAGGCAGCTGGGTCGCCACCCCGGCTACGGCCAGACGTCCGGATCTGGTCGACCTGCTCGTGCTCTGCTCGGCACCCCTGACCCGGCCGTGGAGCCAGACAACGCGGCACCGGGCGAACACCAGGGCGGGTGCACCTCGCGCGTTGCGGATCCTGCGCCACGCGCTGATGTGGACCGCGATGACCACACTCAGCGACGGCAGCCTCGACATCACCAGCGACCTCCGGAGCATTCCGGCCCCGTGGCCCTGGTCCTCGGCGAGGACGACCCGACGATCGACGTCGGCCGAGCGTGCCGAGTCTTCGCCGAGTTGAGGGGGAACGTGCCGCCACCGATCCTCGTGCCCGGCGCCGAGCAGCCCTGCCGCCGGACGGCGACTGGGTCGCACAGGTCGCCGGTCTGCTCATCGGAGGCGACGATCGCACCAGCTGATCGCTGCGTCTGCTCGGTCAACGTCCGCAGACCGTGTCGATGGAGCCGGGTGGCCCGGCCGGACCGGCCAGGTCGCGGACGGAACCGGGGACAGGAACAGAACCGGCGGATTCCGCTCCTCAGTGGAGGCCGCATCAAACCTGAGCGAGTGACGTGCTAGATCGTGGTCGAAATGCGGGCCCGTCCGCGCTCTCTCGGACGCTCGTGCTCGTTGGTGGTGGAAATAGGGCCCGGATCAGGGCTGACAACCACGACCAACTAGCACGAGCCGCACGGAGGCCGGGCGACGGCTCCCACAACCACCAAATTCTGGCACGACGCGCCGCCGAGCCGCCGTCGACGCCCGACGAATCCGGATCGTCCCGCCGGCGCTCAGTCGGCCCGGTGTCGCGGCGCCCGCCAGGTCGCGGTGTAGCGCCAGAACAGGCCGCGGCGGACTCGGACGCCGGGCAGCGCAGCGCGGAGGGCGTCCCTGATCTCGCGATACGAGTCGGATGCTGGGACGGCCGGTGCGTTCATGTTGTCGGGCAGGGCGTCGACCCGACGCGGGTGGCGGATGAGGCCGATCACCGGGTTGAGCAGCAGCGATGCGACCGAGAACGCTACGTCCGAACGCTCCTCGCGATAGACCCCGACGATCGCCAGCCGTCCACCGGGAGCGACGACCTCGTGGACGGCCCGAATCCCCTCGTGCAGCGGCAGATGGTGGAGCACCGCGACCGCCGAGACGAAGTCGTACGTCCGTCCGTCGTCGAGGGGGAACCGCGCGTTGACCACGCTCGCCGACAGCAGCGTCCGCACCAGCGCGGCAGCACGCTCAGCGGTCGCCGGATCCGCCTCGACGCCCACGACCCGCGGGAACCTCTCGGCGAGGCGTTGCAGCAGGTTGCCGGTGCCGCAGCCGATGTCGAGCGCGACCGTCCCGCCCTCGCGGAGGGTCCTCGCAGCCTGCCGCAGGACGAACCGGGCGTACGCATCATTGTGCGACCACGGGTGCTCCCGGTTCAGCCGGTTGAGGGTGCTCACGATCGTCACCCGATCATCCAAGCATTCCCGGCGGGCGACCGCCGCGTGCTCGGACCCGCTCCTGATCGTCCGGCGCCTCCGTTGCGGTCAAACGCCTCGACCTGGGCGGTGGCGAATGACCGAAACGGTGGCGCTCGGCGGGGGACGCTGTCCGTCTCGTCAGCGTTCGGTCGCGGCCTCGAGCGCTGTCTTCAGATCCGCGACCAGGGCGGCGAAGGCCTCGTCCCACCCGTCCCGTCCGTACAGCCGGACGACAGCGGACGGGTGCACGGTCACCAGCACCGGAGCGGAGATCCCGGGCGCGGCCTGCACCAACCCGCGGGCCTCGCCGACCTTCACGTCGTGGCCGAGGACGGCGCGGGCGGCGGTGGCGCCCAGGCAGACCACCAGCCGCGGACGGACGGCCGCCAGTTCGGCGTCCAGCCACGGGTGGCACGCCTCGAGCTGGCCGACGCTCGGCTTCTCGTGGATCCGCCGCTTCCCCCGCAGCGTGTGCCGGAAGTGCTTCACCGCGTTGGTCAGGTAGGTCTGGTCAGGGTTGATGCCGGCCGCTTCGAGAGCCTCCCGCAACAGCCGACCGGCCGGTCCGACGAACGGGACGCCCTGGCGGTCCTCCTGGTCACCGGGCTGCTCGCCGACCAGCAGCAGCCGCGCGCCGACCGGGCCGGTCGAGAACACCGCCTGGGTCGCGTCCGCCCAGAGCTCGCAACCGCGGCAGGCCCCGACGGCCTCACGCAGTCCCGCCACGTCCGCCGCTGGCGGCACCCATTGCTGCGCTCCCGGACGTTCGGCTTCCATGCCGTATCCCATACCCGGCATCCCACTAGCCTTGGCGAGTGCTTCCAGAGTTCACGACCGACCGCCTGCAGCTGCGTCCCTGGCAGAGCGGCGACGTCGACACCATCCTCGCGATCTACTCCCAGTGGGAGGTCGCCCGCTACCTCGGCCGCACACCGAAGGCGATGACCGGACGCGCCGACGCCGAAGCCGCCCTGGCCCGTTGGACGGCGCTGAGCGACGGACGCCTCGGCGTGTGGGCGATCGTCCCGGTGGACGAGGGAGTGCCCGTCGGGTCGGTCCTGCTGAAGGAGCTCCCGCTCAGCAATGACGGCGGCCCGTCCGGCGACATCGAGATCGGCTGGCACCTGCGTCCGCAGGCCTGGGGACGCGGCTACGCCACCGAGGCCGCCACCCGCGTCCTCGAACACGCCTGGACGCTCGGGCTCGACGAGGTCCTCGCCGTAACCTATCCGGAGAACGCCCCGTCCCAGGCGGTCTGCCGTCGGATCGGCATGACCCCGCTCGGGCTCACCGACCGCTACTACGACGTGCCGAGCCAGCTCTTCCGGATCGCCCGCGCCTGACCGAGCGACGACCGGGTCTGGTTCGGGTCTGGTGGGGCCGGCATCGGTCCGAAGCAGCCGCACAGGTCTAGCCGTCGCGTCCCTGGGTACGGGGAGAGGACCGTCCCAGCGAAGGGACGGACTCTCGAGGGAGACGGCGATGCACGGTGCGTGGAAGGTTCTGGCGGCGTCGATGGGGCTCGGCCTCGTCCTGAGCGGATGCAGCGGAGGTGGCTCCCCCGCCCCGGCCAACTCCGCGCTCACGGCCCACGGACCGATCAACATCTGGTACTCCAACAACGAGCAGGAGGTCGCCTGGGGCAAGGCGATGGTCGAGGCCTGGAACTCCGCGCACCCGGACGAGAAGATCGACGGCCAGGAGATCCCCGCCGGCAAGACGAGCGAGGAAGTCATCGGCGCCGCGATCACCGCCGGCACCGCGCCCTGCCTCGTCTTCAACACCGCGCCGTCGGCGGTCGGCCAGTTCCAGCGTCAGGGCGGCCTGGTGAATCTGTCCTCGTTCCCGGACGGAGCGTCCTACATCGAGGCGCGGACGGCGGCGGCGGCCGACCAGTACAAGGCCGAGGACGGTGGCTACTACCAGCTGCCGTGGAAGTCGAACCCGGTGATGATCTTCTACAACAAGGACCTGTTCGCCAAGGCCGGCCTCGACCCGGACAAGCCCAACCTGAGCACGTTCGACGACTTCCTCGCCGCGGCGCGCAAGATCAAGTCGTCCGGCGCGGCGAAGTACGCGATCTATCCGGCGCCGACCAGCGAGTTCTTCCAGACCCAATTCGACTTCATGCCGCTGTACGCGGCCGAGTCCGGTGGCAAGCAGATCGTGCAGGACGGCAAGGCCACCTTCAACGACGCCTCCGGGCTGGCGGTCGCCAACTTCTGGAAGACCATCTACTCCGAGGGCCTGGCCGGCAAGGAGACCGTCCAGGGGGACGCGTTCGCCACCAAGATCTCCGCGATGGCGATCGTCGGGCCGTGGGCGATCGCGTCCTACAAGGGCAAGGTGAACTGGGGCGCGGTGCCCGTCCCGACGTCTGCGGGCAAGCCGGCCGACCAGATCTACACGTTCAGCGACGCGAAGAACGTGGGCCTGTTCACCGCCTGCAAGAACCAGGGCACGGCGTGGGACGTGCTGAAGTTCGCCACCAGCACCGACCAGGACGGCAAGCTGCTGTCGACCACCGGCCAGATGCCGATGCGGCAGGACCTGCAGAAGGCCTATCCGGACTTCTTCGCCAAGAACACCGCCTACAAGCAGTTCGGCGACCAGGCGGCGCGGACGGTCGAGGTGCCCGGCGGCCCGCACACCGTCGAGGTGCTGCAGACGCTGCGGGACGCCTACACCAAGGCTGTGATCAGCGGCGAGGGCGACCTGCAGCAGGCGCTCAACGACGCCGCCAGCAAGGTCGACAACATCCTCGCCGGGTAGGGCTCCGCGATGACGAGCGCGGTCGCGCCGGCGGCGACGACGGGCACCAGACCGGTTTCGGAGCACCAGCGGCATCGGCGCCGGCAGGGCGTGCTGGGCTGGCTGTTCAGCGCGCCCTACCTGGTCTACGTGGCGGTGATCTTCGCCTACCCGCTGGGCTTCGCGATCTACATGTCCCTGTACGACTACTTCTTCACCGCGCCGGGGGTGAACGTCGTCCGGCCGTTCCTCGGCGTCCGCAACTACACCCGGGCGTTGACCGATCCGGCGGTGCAACGGGCGTTCCTCAACGTCGGCGAGTTCCTGCTCATCAATGTGCCGCTGACCGTGGTGCTGTCGCTGGTGCTGGCCACGCTGCTGAACCAGGTCGTGCACGCGCGGGCGTTCCTGCGGGTCTCGTACTACCTGCCGTACCTGACCGCCAGCGTGGCGGTAGTCGGCGTGTGGCTGTTCCTGTTCAGCGGATCGGGCCTGGTAAATCAGCTCCTCGGACCGCTGGCGCCCAACCCGTCCTGGCTTGTCAACGAGCGACTGGCGATGCCGTCCATCGCGCTGTTCGTGACCTGGAAGCAGCTCGGCTTCTACATCCTGCTGTACCTGGCGGCGCTGCAGAACGTCGGCAAGGAGCTGTACGAGGCCGCCGCGACCGACGGAGCGACGTGGTGGCAGTCGTTCTGGAACGTGACCGTGCCGGGCGTCCGGTCGGCGACCGTGCTGGTGCTGCTTCTGTCCACGATCGTCGGCGCGAACCTGTTCACCGAGCCGTACCTGCTGACCGGCGGTGGCGGGCCGAACGGTGCGTCCGCATCGCCGGTGCTGGTGATGTACCAGCAGGGGATCGAGCAGGGGAAGCCCGGCTACGCGGCGGCGATCGGCGTCCTGCTGGTGGCGTTCACCCTGATCATCGCCTGGTTGCAGAACCGGTTCGGATCGGAGCGTGGCTGATGAGGGTGGGCACCGTCGTCCGCGGGATCCTGCTGGGGCTGGGCGCGTTCGCGTTCCTCTTCCCGTTCTACTACATGGTGATCGGCTCGCTGCAGCGCGAGCCCGACCAGACCGTCGCTGGCGCGTTCCCGCACCCGGCGAACCTCACGTTCGCGAACTACGCCACGATCAACGACCGGGTGAACCTGCTCGGCAGCATGGCGAACTCGGGCATCTTCGCCGGAGCCGTGATCGTCGGGACGGTGGTCTTCGGCGCGCTGGCCGGCTACGCGCTGGCGATCCTGGCCTGGCGCGGACGCGGTGCCGTGTTCGCCCTCGCGCTACTGGTGCAGGTGGTGCCGTTCCAGCTGCTGATGGTGCCGCTGTACGTGATGATCGCCCGCAACTACGGCCTTGCCGACAACTACCTGGGCATCATCCTGCCGTTCGTCATCAACTCCACGGCGGTGATCATCTTCCGTCAGTACTTCCTGCAGCTGCCGCGGGCGATCTTCGAAGCCGCCCGGATCGACGGCGCGTCCGAATGGCAGGTGCTGACCCGTGTGGCGCTGCCGCTGATCCGGCCGGCGCTGGTGACCGTGGTGCTGATCACGTTCATCGGGCCGTGGAACGAGTTCCTGTGGCCGTTCCTGGTCACCAAGCGGGCGGACATGCAACCGTTGGCGGTATCCCTGGCGAACTACATCAGCAACGTGGCGAACTCGACGGCGAACCCGTTCGGCGCGCTGCTGGCTGGCGCGGTCGTGCTGGCCGCGCCGGTGGTGGTGCTGTTCATCGCGTTCCAGCGGTACTTTGTGGCCAGCGACCTGAGCACGGGAGTGAAGGAATGAACGACGTAGTCAGTGAGGACTTTCCGTACCGGGTGGAGCGGGTGGGCGTGGTGATGCAGCCTGATCCGTCCGACCCGAACGAGGCCGAGGGCGTGCTGAACCCTGCCGCCGGCTGGGCGGACGGCGAGTTGTACCTGCTGCCGCGGCTGGTCGCGTCCGGGAACATCTCCCGGGTCGGGCTGGCCCGAGTGGTCGTCGAGGACGGCCGTCCGGTCGGGATCGAGCGCCTGGGAGTCGTTCTCCAGCCCGACCGGACGTGGGAGCGCGGGCCCAACAACGCCGGTGTGGAGGATCCGCGGGTGACGTGGGTCCCGTCGCTGGGCCTCCACGTGATGACGTACGTCGCCTACGGGGCTGCCGGGCCGCGGACGGCGGTCGCGGTCTCGTCCGACCTGCGCACCTGGCGGCGGCTCGGCCCGGTGGTCTACCGCTGGGAGGAGGACGCCGAGGTCGACCTGAACCTGCACCACAACAAGGACACCCTGTTCTTCCCCGAGCCGGTCAACGCGCCGGACGGGGAGCCGAGCTTCGCCGTCCTGCACCGGCCGATGGAGTTACCGTCCGCGTCCGGCCGGGACGGGAGGGAGTCGATCTGGATCAGCTTCGTCCCGGTCGCGGAGGTGGAGAAGGATGTTCGGGCGCTGACGGTGTGGCGGGGACACCGGTTCGTGGCCGGTCCGCAGTTCGACTGGGAGGCGCTGAAGATCGGCGGTGGCCCGCCGCCGGTGCGGGTGCCGGAGGGCTGGCTGCTGCTGCACCACGGGGTGACCGGCTCCTGGGATCCCGGCCGGGACCAGCAGCAGCACGTCCACTACGCGGCCGGGGCGATGATCCTGGACGCCGACGAGCCGTGGCGGGTGCTGCGGCGGACGTCCGAGCCGCTGCTGGCCCCGGAATCGGAGGAGGAGCGCGCCGGCACCGTCCCGAACGTGGTCTTCCCGACCGCGATCATCGAGGTCGACGGCCAGCCGTTCGTGTTCTACGGCATGGCCGATTCGTCCATCGGTGTCGCCCGCCTGCTACGCACCAACGCTTGAACCGTCGGGGACAGGTACTTTCGTTCACCTGAACCGTCGGGGACAGGCCAGCCGTTCGCTCTCGTCGTCCCGGCGAACGCCGGGACTCCCGCGCCCGTCCAGCGACTCAGCAGCCGGAGGTCCCGGGTCGGAGCCCGGGACGACGCCCCTGAACCGAAGTACCTGTCCCCCCGGTGAACCGAAGTACCTGTCCCCAACGGTTCAGTCCCCTGTGAACCGAAGTACCTGTCCCCAACGGTTCAGTCCCCTGTGAACCGAAGTACCTGTCCCCAACGGTTCAGTCCCCCTGTGAACCGAAGTACCTGTCCCCGACGGTTCACGGCGCCGACGGGGACGCGAGGACGGCGGTCAGCGGCTCAGTGGTCGGCGTTCCAGAACTGCTGGTAGATCTCGGTGGACGGCGCCTTGAGCAACGTGCGGTACTCCTGGTCGCTGAGCGCGAGCGCGGTCCCGGTCAGGTCGTGGTCTCCCACGAAGGAGACGCCGACGCCGGCCCGGCCCCCGTCCAGACCGAAGCCCAGCAGCTCCAGTGTCGTCGGCAGGACGCTGAGCTGGTCGACCGACTCCCGGGTGATGCTCAGTCCGTCCGGGCTCCACAAGCGGAAGATGATCGTGCGGTGCTCCTGGGCGCGCAGGACGTCGCGGAAGGCGTCCTGATCGCCGGTGCCCTTCACGTGGTCGCCCATCACCACCACCGCCGTGTCGTCGAGGTAGCCGGCCCGCTCGGCGTGGCGGAGGAAGGTGCCGACAGCCTTCATCGAGCACTGGATGGCGGTCGCCATCGGGACGCTCTCGCGGTAGTCGCAGTCGGGGAAGATCCCGGGCGGCTCGTGGGTGTCCAGCGTGAGGACGGTGAGGCTGAACGGCTGCGAGCCCGCGTGCAGCTTGTCCAGGACGTCCGCCGCGTGCTTCAGGGTGTGGGAATCGGCCAGACCCCACTCCTCCGAGATGTAGTCCGCCGAGTCCGAACCCTTCCAGTCGGACAGGCCGAGCACCTGGTCGTAGCCGTGGTCGGTGAGGAAGGTCTTCTTGCCGGCGAAATCGTCGTCCGCACCGCCGACGAAGACGCTGCGGTAGCCCTGGCCCGCGAGGACGTCGCCGAGGCAGGTCGCGCCCGGCAGGTAGTGGGCGACCTCCTCTCCCAGCTTGTTGAAGTCCAGGCCCTCGGTGGCGATCAGGCTCTTCAGCGGGACGCCGCACTGGGTGCCGACGAGGCCGGCCATCGTCCAGCCGCCGCCCTCGTACTGGTTGAGTCCCTGGTAGTCGATCCAGCCGTCGCCGGGGTCGGTGGCGGCGTCCAGATTGGCGAGCAGGTTCTCGCCCATCACCGCTTCGTCGCCGTACGTGTTCTCGCCCGACTCGAGATAGATCGTGATCAGGTTCCTGGGCTTCGCCGGGGCACTCGTCACCGAAGGCGCGACGTAGTACGGCGCGATGGACGTCTCGGACAGCTGCGCCATCGCGAACTCGGGGACGCCGGCCACGGCGAGGAACACCGAGAACCCTGCCACCAGGGACACCGCCGGGATCAGCTTGACCGGACGCCGCGCGCCGATCCGGCCGAAGCGCCGGGCCGTCAGAGCGAGCAGCACGACGAACGCCACCGGGACGACGATGCACCAGACGGCCACCTCGATGGCGAGCGTGTTGTTGCCGATCCCCTTGCCGGCGCCGATCGGCAGGTTGGTGACGATCTGGTCGAAGCTGACGTCCCCGAAGCGGACGCGGATCCACACCGCGAGCGCGACGAACATGAGCGCGAGAGCGAGCAGCGTCCAGTTCGCCCAGCGCCGCAGGGCGCGCAGGACGTGATGGTTGTGCTTGTCGGACGGCATTACCGAGCAACTCTAGCAACCGGAGGGAACCTGCAGCGGCGGCAGCACCACCGACGACCCGTCCCGTCCCACCCCGGGCCACCGGTCCCACCAAGCCGGCTCCGCCTCGCCGATTGCCTCCCCCTCCGGCCGCACGCCCCCGGGGCGGAGGCGGACGACGCGAAGGCCGCAGCTTGTCGGGACGGTTCAGACGGAAGCTCGGAGCAGGGACAGCCCTGCCGGCCGGCTCGACGCCAACGGGAAGGCATCCGGAGACCGATTCGAGGCGGCACAGGGTCTCCGTCGGCGCCATCAAGCAGGCACCTCGACCCAGTCGCTCGACGACCAGTTCAGGCCAGCTCGGCCGGCAGCGGCTCCGCGTGGAGGACGGTGAGACTGGTCACCGCACGGGTCAGGCAGACGTAGAGCCGCCGCAGGCCGGTGGCCCGGTCGGGCTCGTCGGCGACCAGCCGGGACGGCTCGAGCAGCAGGACGTGGTCGAACTCCAGTCCCTTGGCCAGCGCGGCGTCCACCACCTCGACGCGGACGAAGTCGTCGGGATCCACGGCCCGGCCGAGGATGCGGTGCTCGATGCCGGCGAGCGCCGCGTCCACCGGTCCCACCCATGCGGACGGGACGATCACGCCCAGCGTCCCTTCGCGGTCGAGCAGTCCGGCGACCGTAACGCCGACCTCGCCCAGGGGGTCGGCCGGACGCACGTCGAGCTGGCCGCGGGCGTGCCGGATCGAACGCGGTGGGGTCAGCCCGGGAGCGATGTGCGGCAGCAGCCGGGCGGCGTAGTCGATGACGTCCCCGGGCACCCGGAAGCCCTCGACCAACTCGGTCACCGGGGCTTCGGGGTGGCCGACGTGCGCGAGCGCGTCCGCCCAGTCGAGGACCGCCCACGCCGTCGTGGCCTGGGCGAGGTCGCCGAGCAGGGTGACCGAACCCGTGGTGGCCCGCCGTCCGGCTGCCCGCAGCATCATCGGCGACAGGTCCTGGGCCTCGTCGATGATCACGTGGCCGAGGCTCGGCTGGCGGCTGAGCAGGTCGTTCACCTCGTCGACGAGGACGGCGTCGGCCAGCGTCCACGCCCGCGACCGCAGCGACCTCGGGCGGACCCGCAGCAGCAGCTCCTGCTCGCCCTCATCCAGGACGCCCTCCGCCGCCTTGGCAAGGGCATTCGCGTCCGAGAGCAGCGTGTGCACGACCTGGGCGGCCGACAGCTTCGGCCACAGCTGCTTGCACAGCGCGACCACGGGACGCGAGCGTGCCACGGCGTTCTGGACCCGGTCGTCGGTGGTGTCCCCGTCCGCCTCCATCTGCAGCAGGACGCGGTGCGCGATCCGCTGCGGCAGCATCGCCCGTCCCGCCTCGTAGCGGACGCCCTGCTCGCGGATGCCGCTGACGATCCGCTCGAGCGCGCGCGGCCCGACCCGGTGCAGGCGGTGGCCGTAGGGGATCTCCAGCGTCCCGTCCGCCACGGCGACGTGCCCCCACACGGCGCGGTGCAGCACCTCGGCCATCCGCGGGTCGCCCTTCAGCACCGCGACCGGGGCCTCGTCCGTCCCCGTGACGGCCAGCCCGGTGGCGTCGGCGACCAGCGACTCGATGGTGGCCTGGGTGGCGTCGATCTCGCCGAGCGCGGGCAGGACGTCGCCGATGTAGGACAGGAACGAGTCGTTCGGCCCGAGCACGAGGACGCCGGAGCGCGAGAGTTGGTTGCGGTAGGTGTAGAGCAGGTACGCGGCCCGGTGCAGGCCGACGGCGGTCTTGCCGGTGCCCGGTGCGCCCTGGATGGCCAGGGACATAGCGAGGTCGGTGCGGACGAGGACGTCCTGATCCGGCTGGATGGTGGCGACGATGTCGCGCATCGGTCCGGAGCGGGGACGCTCGATCTCGGCTTCCAGCAGCGCGGACGTCTCTGCGGTGGCGGGTTCGGCGAGGTGTTCGTCCTCGTAGGCCGTGATCGCGCCGTGGGAGAAGCCGAACCGGCGGCGCAGCTCGACGCCCATCGGGTCGCCCGGCCGAGCGCGGTAGAAGGGCAGTGCCATCGGAGCGCGCCAGTCCATCACCAGCGGCTCGTCGCCGATCGCTGCCTCGACGTGGCGACGACCGATGTGGCAGATCTCGGCCTCCCGGGCTCGACCCGGGATCGCGCCGTAGTCGATCCGTCCGAAGAACAGCGGGACGGACGGGTCGTCGATCAGCGACTCCGCCCGGCGGTACAGCTGCTGACGCAGGTACTGGGTCGAGACGTGGTCGCCGGCGACAGCGTCCGTCCAGTGAGAGGTGCGGGCGCGCATGGCGGCGAGCGCTTCCCGGGACGCGGCGAGGTGGGCGCGCTCGGCAGCGAGGACGGGGTCGTCGGACATGGCAGGCTCCAGCGGCATGGACGAGCCGGTCCGTCAGGGACCGGGTGGAGGAACGGGCGAGGCCCGGTGTCCGGCGAGAGCACCCGCCGTACGGCCCGCTCACGCGGGCTCTGGAGACCGGCCATGCTACGCCCGCAGCGGCGTCCGTCCCAATCCGGGAGTCATCGGTTCGTTCGCCGTCGTTCGGCTGGACCGGAAGACCTCCGTTGGCACCGCCTGCGTCCGCTACGGGGATCCCGGGTCGGAGCCCGGGACGACACCCAAGCCGAGGCATCCGCTCCACCCAACCCACTCACGCTGTCATCCCGGCGAACGCCGGGACCTCCGTCGGCATCGCTGGCGTCCGCGACGGGGATCCCGGGTCAAGGCCCGGGATGACACCTGGGCCGGACCAGGCGCTCCAACTGTCATCCCGGCGAACGCCGAGACCTCCGCCGGTACCGCCTGCGTCCGCGATCGGAGCCCGGAACGGCGGTTCCGGGAGAAGGCGATGGGGATCACCGCCGGCGGGTCAGGCGTCCGCTGTCGTCGAGGACGAACTCCGCGTCCAGGCCGAGCCGGTCGAGGAAGCCATGGTCGTGGGAGACCACCAAGAGCGCACCGCGATAGGCCGACAGGGCGTCCACCAACTGCTCGACGCTGGTCAGGTCGAGGTTGTTGGTGGGCTCGTCCAGCACCAGCAGCTCGGGGGGCGGATCGGCGAGCAGGACGCGGGCCAGCGCCACCCGGAACCGCTCGCCACCGGAGAGCGAACCCACCGGCCGGTAGGCGGCATCGCCCCGGAGGAGGAAGCGCGCGAGTCGTCCACGCAGCACCCCGGACGGGACGCCAGGCGCGGCCGCCTGGACGTTGTCGAGGACGCTGGCGTCGTCATCCAGGTCGTCGAGGCGCTGGGGCAGGTAGCCGACCCTCAAGGTGTGCGCGACCGCGTCCGCCTGTGCTGGCCCGGCTCCGGGGCGGCTCCGACCCCGTCGGGCCGTCGCATCCGTCTCAGCCTGTGAACCAAAGTACCTGTCCCCATGGTTCACGCCCGGCCCCCCGGCTGAACCGAAGTACCTGTCCCCATGGTTCACGCCCGGCCCCCCGGCTGAACCGAAGTACCTGTCCCCATGGTTCACGACGAGGCGCTCCAGGAGCGTCGTCTTGCCGACTCCGTTCGGGCCGGTGAGCGCCACCCGCTCCGGGCCCTGGATGACGATCTCTGTGCCGTCCGCGCTGGTCAGGGTGGCGATCCGCCGTCCGGCGGGCAGCCCGGGGTCGGGCAGGTCGAGCCGGATCCGGTCGTCGTCGCGGACGCGGGCCTCGGCGTTGGCGACCGCGTCCCGGGCGGCCTCGATCTTCGCGTCGAGCATGCCGCGGCGGCTGCCGGCCGACTTCTCCGCCGAGTTCCGCCGCTCGTTGATCGCACCCTTGACGTAGCGGGCGTTGGCCCAGTCCTTGCGTCCCTGGCGCTCGGCGTGGGCGATCTTCTCCTCGGCCTTGATCCGCTGCCGCTTCTCCACCTGCAGCTTCTGCTCGGCCGTCCGCAACGCCTGCCGGGCCGCCTCCTGCTCGGCGGCCACCGCCGCGGAGTACTCGCTGTACGGGCCTCCGTAGGTGGCCAGGCCGCCCTCCCGGAGTTCCGCGGTCGCGTCCATCAACTCCAGCAGCGCGAGGTCGTGACTGACCACCACCAGCGCGCCGCGCCAGCCGCGGACCAGCTCGTACAGCCGCTCGCGGGCGGACGCGTCCAGGTTGTTCGTCGGCTCGTCGAGCAGCGCCACCGGTGAGCGCCGCAGCCGGACGCCGGTGACCGCGGCCAGTACGGCCTCCCCGCCGGAGAGGGTGCCGACCCGCCGGTCGAGGTCGGTGGGCAGGCCGACCTCGGCCAGCGCCGCAGCGGAACGCTCCTCGACGTCCCAGTCGTCGCCGACGATGTCGAACCAGGCCGGGTCCGGGTCGCCGGCCTCGATCGCGCGCACCGCGTCCCGGACGCCACGGACACCGAGCAGGTCGGCCAGGGACGCGTCCGCGTCGAGGGTGAGCGACTGGGGCAGGTAGTCGACGTCGCCGAGGACGGCGATCGTCCCGCGGGATGGCGCCAACTCGCCTGCGACGAGGCGTAACAGGGTCGACTTGCCGGTGCCGTTGGCTCCGATCAGGCCAGTGCGTCCGGTGCCGAAGGTGGTGCTGAGCCCGGCCAGGACGGGGGTGCCGTCGGGCCAGGAGAAAGTGAGATCGGTCAGGACGACCGCGTTGAGGGCGGGCATGCGGGCTCCAGAGGTGTCGGATGGCGCACCGACCTCGAACCCGCGCAGGGGCAGACGTCAGTGCCGGGTCAGGACACTTCCGGTGCTCAGCATGCGACTCCCTGGTTGGCCCCCTGGCATCGCGGAGACTCCGCGGGGACGTCCTTCAGGGTGCCACGGGACGGGCGGATCGGGCAACTGCGGCCGGCCCGCTCCAGGTCAGGACGCGAGAGCGACCCATTTGCGGCTCCAGTGGTCAGCGCGGGCCCGAAATCGGGCTTCGAAGTCGCACTAGCGGCGCAAATGGGTCGCCGACGGACCCGAGACGCCCACCAGCTCGCGAGCGCCCGATGGGCCCAGACTCGTCACGGGCCCGACCCCAGATCTCGGCGAGGTCGACGCAGCGAGCCGTCCGAACCGAACAGGTGACCGGGCATCGTGACGGGTCGCTCACTGCTGCCGCAGCAACCAGCTGTCCGACCCTCGGCGAATGATGGTCGGACCCCTTCCGCTCGCCCAGGCATATACAGGTCCGCCGCGAAGCTCACGACCCGGTGGCGACCGGCTGCCAGATCTCGGCCAGGTCGTCCGGCAGCAAGCCGTCCGAACCGAACAGGTGCCCGAGCATCGTGATGGTCGCGTACTGCTGCCGCAGCAGCCAGCTGTCCGACCCCTCGGCGAACGTGGGCTCGCCCTCGGCGGCCAGTTCCAGCTGGAGCTTCTCGCCGCTCTCGTCGGCGACCGCGACCCGGAAGTACCCGAACTGGTCGAGTCTCGCCGAGCGCAGGCCGCGCACCTGATCGAGCTCCACCCCAGGGACGTTGAGGTTGATCGCCACCGGTTTCCGCTCGCGGGAGGTGATCCAGCGGGCCGTCGCCACCGCGATCCCGGCCGCCGTCTCCCAGTGCCACGGCTCGGACGGGTCCAGGCTCACGGCCAGCCCGTGGGCGCCGAAGGTCCGTGCGGTCAGGGCCGCCCCGACCGTGCCGGAGTGGATCACCGACTGCCCGGTGTTCCTGCCGGCGTTGATGCCCGACACGACAAGGGGGAACGCGTCGCCGAACGCGCCGAGGGCCGCCGCCATCACGGCCAGCCCCGGCGGCCCGTCCAGCGCGTACGCCCGGTCGACGCCGATGTCCACGCGACGCATCGGGATGCCGGTGGCTGCCTCGACCCGTCCGATGCCGGTCCCGGCGCCGCTGCGATCCCGCTCGGGCGCGGCCACCGTCACGTCGAACTCGCGGGCGAGCGCCTGGGCGAGCACCCGGATGCCCGGCGCGTCGAAGCCGTCGTCGTTGGTGACCAGCACCCTTTCCAGGCCCCGGGCAACGACCGGCGGACGGTCGACGACGATCCGTCGCTCGACCTGCGGCGTCGGTGTCTTCGGTTCGGTCATCGCACCTCCTCCAGGACCACGCGTCCGGCGAGCTCTGCGATCAGTTCCGGACGCCCGCTGCCGAGCCCGTGCCGGGTGACGTTCGCCGCTCCGGCCGCCGCGCCGAGCGCGACCGCTGCGATCGGCGACAGGCCGATCAGCCGTCCGACGACCATGCCCGCGGTCATCGAGTCGCCGGCGCCGCGGTGGTCGACCTCTTCCAGCGCCGGGGGGACGACGCGCATCACCTGCCCTGCGGAGGCGGCGATGGCCGGCCCGTTCCCGCGACTCACCACCACCGTCTCGACGCCTCGTGAGACGAGCTCGCGGGCGGCGGCGACGGCCTGCGCCTCGGAGCCCATGCTCCAGCCGTCCTCGCGGAGGTCGTCCTCGCTGACCTTGAGCAGGTCCAGGCGTCCGCCGTCGAGGACGGCGTCCAGCGGCTCGCCGTGCAGGTCGGCGAACACCGGGACGCCCTGCGCGCCGACATCGCTGAGCAGCCGCCGGTAGGAGTCGGCGTCGAGCAGGCTGGTCGCGGCCGCGGTCAGCACCAGCGCGTGGGACGTGAGCGCGGTCTCGAGCGCGATCGCGTACAGGTCGTTGGCCTCATGCCGGTCCAGGGCGGGATGCTCGACCTCGACGATCTCCACGCGTTCGCCGGAACGCCGGTCGTGGACCTGCGTGGGCGACGTGATCGACGTCCGCAGCGCCCGCAGTTCGACCTGCCAGCTCGGCAGCAGGGCCGCCAGCACGTCCCCGGCCTCGCCGCCGATCGGCGAGACCAGCCGCGCCTGACAGCCCAGGGCGGTGATCATCCGGGCGATCCAGAACCCCTGGCCGCCCGGATGGAGGTGGACGCGGGACGAGCCGTCCTCCTGCTCGATGGTCACGGTCAGGTACAGCAGCGGCCCGACCACCGCGCAGGCCGGTCGGGGCGATGGCGTGTCAACTCCCATTGCTGCCCAGTACCCACTGGGTGAGCGGCAGCCCGGAGGCTCCGACTCGCGGGCGACACACCTGCCGCATCAGTGACCGGGCATACCCCCGGACGGGCGGCTCGACGCGCACTGATGGTGCCGATGTGTCACCGAGCCGCCCCCTCCCGCGTCATGCGGAGGACAGCGGCACACTGGAACCGACCTGAGGTGGTTGGCATGACACAGACCGCACGACCGACCGGGACGGATGCACCCGGCACGCTGGAACTCGTCGACGCCGCCCGAAGGGACGCCGGCGCGGTTCTCACCGCTCTCGGCACGACCCCGACAGGGCTCGCCGCGGACGCCGTGACGAGCCGACTGCGACGCTACGGCCCGAACGCCATCCGCGAGCATCGCGCCACGGCCGCCCGGGTCCTCGGCCGTCAGCTGAACAGCCCGCTGCTGTGGCTGCTCGCGGCGACCGCGATCGCGTCCTTCTTCCTCGGCGACCAGACGGACGCGACGATCATCGGCATCATCCTGCTGGTCAGCGTCGCGCTGGGCTTCGCCAACGAGTACCGCGCCGAGCGCACCGCCGCCTCCCTCCACGACCGGATCCGGCACACCGCGACGGTCGTCCGGGACGGCTCCCCCGCCGAGGTGGACGTCACCGCGCTCGTCCCCGGGGACGTGGTCCGACTGCAGCTGGGCCAGATCGTGCCGGCCGATGTCCGCCTGCTCGACGTCCACGCGCTGGAGTGCGACGAGTCCATGATCACCGGCGAGTCGGTGGCGGTGGCCAAGCAGGTCGAGCCGGTCGCCGCCGCCGCGTCGGTCTCCGACCTGCCCGACTGCGCCCTGATGGGCACCGTGGTCACAGCCGGCTCGGCCGAGGCCGTCGTCGTCGCCACCGGACGCAACGCCGAGTTCGGACGGATCGCGCACGACCTCGGCACCAGCCATCCGCAGACCGACTTCCAGCTGGGGCTGCGCCGGTTCTCGGTGCTGCTGATGCGGGTGGCGCTCGTGCTCAGCGCCCTGATCCTGGTCACCAACCTGGTGCTGGGACGCCCGCTCCTCGACGCCGCCCTGTTCGCACTCGCGATCGCCGTCGGGATCACCCCGCAGCTGCTGCCGGCCGTGGTCAGCACCAGCCTCTCCGCCGGCTCCCGGTCGCTGGCGAAGGTGAAGGTGCTGGTCAAGCGCCTGGTCTGCATCGAGGACCTCGGCGACGTCGACGTCCTGGTCACCGACAAGACCGGGACGCTGACCGCCGGCCACATCAGCTACGAGAAGTCGCTGTCTCCCGACGGCAAGGACGACGACAACGTCCGGCTGCTGGCGATGCTGGCCAGCAGCGTCGAGTTCGGCGCGGACGGCAGCGTGGCCGGCGGAAACGACCTCGACAGCGCCCTGTTCGCCGCCCCGGGCGCCGACCTCGGCGCCGTCCGCTCGGCCACCCGGATCGCGGAACTGCCGTTCGACCACGACCGGCAACTGAGCAGCGTCCTCGTCGACCAGGACGGAGCACGCCGGCTCATCGCCAAGGGCGCACCCGAGGCCGTGCTGAGCCGCTGCGGGCTGGAGACCGGCTCGCCCCAGTCCCAGCTGCTCGACCAGCTGTTCGCGGCCGGGGAACGCGTGATCGCCGTGGCCAGCCGGGACGCGGCCGGGCTGGACACCCTCGGCGCGTCCGACGAGACCGGGCTGACGCTGGCGGGCTTCGTCACCTTCGCCGACCGTCCCAAGCCGGACGCGGCCGCCGCGCTGGCGAGGCTCGCCGGTCTGGGGATCGCCGTGAAGGTCGCCACCGGCGACAACCCGCTGGTCGCCGAGACCGTCTGCCGCGAACTCGGGCTGGAGGTGGGCGGCGTCCTCACCGGCGTCCAGATCGACGGCATGGACGACACCGCGCTCGCCGCGTCCGCCCAGCAGGCGACCGTGTTCGCCCGGGTGACGCCCGACCAGAAGGCCCGGCTGATCCGGCTGCTGCGCCACCAGGGGCACGCGGTCGGCTTCCTCGGGGACGGCGTCAACGACGCCCTCGCACTGCACGCGGCCGACGTCGGCATCTCCGTCGACACCGGGGCGGACGTGGCCAAGGACGCCGCGGACATCATCCTGCTCGACAAGAGCCTGGACATCCTCGCCGACGGCATCCAGGGTGGCCGGCGGATCTTCGCCAACACGATCAAGTACGTGATGATGGGCACGTCCTCGAACTTCGGGAATATGTTCTCGGCCGCCGGCGCGTCCGCCCTGCTGAGCTTCCTGCCGATGCTGCCGAGCCAGATCCTGCTGAACAACCTGCTCTACGACGCCAGCCAGCTGACCATCCCCACCGACCGGGTGGACGACGAGCAGCTGCGCCGGCCGTCCCACTGGGACATCGGCTTCATCAGGCGGTTCATGCTGTTCTTCGGGCCGATCTCCTCGGTCTTCGACTTCCTCACGTTCGCCGTGATGCTCGGCCTGCTGCACGCCGGTCCGGTCGAATTCCGCACCGGCTGGTTCGTGGAGTCCCTTGCCACCCAGACCCTGATCGTGTTCGCCATCCGCACCCGCCGGACGCCCTTCTGGCGGAGCCGTCCGAGCCTTCCGCTGGCCCTCGGGGTGATCGCGGTGCTGGGCATCGGCATCGCCCTGCCGCTGACCCCGCTCGCCGGCGTGCTGGGCTTCACCCCGTTGCCGGCCGTCTACTTCGTGGCGCTGGTCGGGATGGTCGTCGCCTACCTGACGCTGATCGAGTTCGCCAAGGTCTGGTTCTACGCCTCGGCGGAGGCAGCGCCCGCGTCCCTGGGACGCAGCCGCGAGCACCGCGTCCATCGGCGCGCCAGCCGGTTCTCGCTGCCGCGGCTCTAGTGGTGGAGCGACCGGCCTCCGGCTGGAGCGGACGGCTCTCGCTTCGACAACCGATCGCCACCCACCGGCATCGACCGACGCCCGGCAGCGGCGCCCACCCGGAGTCTCCCGCTCACCACCCCGGTCACGCGAAGGGACGAAACCGGCCTTCGCAGGAGCTCGAGTACACCACCCGCCCGTGCGGGAGCAGCGTTACTTAGCTGAGGTATATAAATGTCTGATGTATATTGGGTCGCGTGTCAGCCACCCCTCCCGACCAGTTCGCTGCGCGGCTGATCGCCCAGGGCAGCCGCTTCGCCCGGATCGCATCCCGCGCCACCGGATCGTCGCGGCCCCTCGTCGCGATGCGCGTCCTGGCGACGCTGCAGTTCGACGGACCGCAGCGGATCGGCCAGCTCGCCGCCCACGAGCGGTTCACCCAGCCCGCGATGACAGCGACGATCAACCGGCTCGAGGCGGACGGGCTGGTCACCAGGACCACCGACCCGTCCGACGCCCGCGCCGTCGTCGTCACGCTGACCGAAGCCGGGCTCGCCGAGATGACCGCCTTCCGCGCGAAGGCCGCAGCCCACGTCCTGCCGGCCATGGAGCGACTCGGTGCCGATGACCTCGCCGTCCTCGCCCGGGCGGCCGACTTGCTGGAGAAGCTCGCCGACGACTGCCTGCCCGCGTCCCCGCGGCGCGTCGGAGCAGCACCCACCCCCTCGAAGGAGTCCGATGACCACTGAGCAGAAGACGTCCATCCTCACCCAGCCGGTCGCGGTCTGGGCGATCGCGTTCGCCAGCGCGGTGTCCTTCATGGGCATCGGACTGGTCGACCCGATTCTGCCCGCGATCAGCGCCGAGCTGGACGCGACCCCGTCCCAGACGATGCTGCTGTTCACCAGCTACCTGTTGATCACCGCGGTCGCGATGTTCTTCACCGGCTTCATCTCCAGCCGCCTCGGCGTGAAGCGGACGATGCTCGCCGGGCTCGCGCTGATCGTCGTCTTCGCCACGCTGGCGGGCGCGTCCGGGACGGTGGGGCAGATCATCGGCTTCCGCGCCGGCTGGGGGCTCGGCAATGCGCTGTTCATCTCGACGGCACTGGCGGCCATCGTCGGGGCGGCCAGCGGCGGCAGCGCGCAGGCGGTGATCCTCTACGAGGCGGCGCTGGGCGTCGGCATGGCGGTCGGGCCGCTGCTCGGCGGAGCCCTCGGCGAGGTCTCCTGGCGCGGTCCGTTCTTCGGCACGGCGGCGCTGATGGCGATCGGCTTCCTGGCCGTCGCCGTCCTGCTGCGCAAGCCGCTGCAGCCGCCCGAGCCGGTGCCGCTCACCGCCGGCTTCGCGGCGCTGCGCAAGCCGGCCCTGCTCACGCTCGCGGTGACCGCACTGTTCTACAACTACGGGTTCTTCACCCTGCTGGCCTACTCGCCGTACCCGATGGCGGCTGCGGCCGAGCGGCTCGGGCTGCGCTTCGGCGCCCACGAACTCGGCCTGGTGTTCTTCGGCTGGGGCCTGGCGCTGGCCATCACGTCGGTGTTCGTGGCACCGATCCTCACCCGGCGGGTCGGGCTGCGTCCGGTGCTGTTCGCGGCGTTCGGGCTGCTGGGCGTGATCCTCGCGGTGATGGGGCTAGGCGTCGCGTCGCTGCCGGTGCTGATCGGCGCGGTCGTGGTCGCCGGGCTCGTCCTCGGCGTCCTCAACACCGCGCTCACCGAGACCGTGATGGAAGCCACCGACCTGCCGCGTTCGGTGGCGTCGTCGACGTACTCCGGCGTCCGGTTCCTGGGCGGAGCGATCGCGCCCGCGGTGTCCGGCGGCCTCGCGGCGGCACTGGGTGCCGGCGCGCCGTACTGGTTCGCGGTCGGTGCCCTCGCCGTGGCGATCGTCGTCCTGGCCGTCGGCGGCCACACTCTCGCCCACGTCGGACGCCGTCCGCACGAGACCGCGATCGGCGAGGCCGAGGCCATCGGGGTCGGCGACCGGGGCTGACCTCACCCCGGGCCGGGGGAACCGTCCGCGACGTTGGCTCGGGTTCGGCTGTCGGTTCGGGTCAGAGCCGGACGACCAGCTTCCCGCGGACGTGTCCGCCTTCGAGCTCGCGGTAGGCGTCCACGGCTTGCTCCAGCGGGTAGGTGCCGGCGAGGCTGACCGTGAGCCGCCCGTCCGCGACCAGGCCGGCGAGTTCGGCCAGCCCGTCGTGGTCGGGACGCACCCAGATCGACTGTCCGCCGTAGTGGACGGCACGTCCGTCGGTGATCGAGACCACGCTGCCGCCGGGACGCAGCAGCTCGGCGGTGGTGTCCATCGCGGCTCCGCCGACGTAATCCAGGACCACGTCGAAGCCGCCGGGGACGAGCGCCCGCGCCCGCTCGACCAGCCCATCGCCGTGCTCGATCGCTTCGGCGCCCAGCGAGCGGACGTAGTCCTGGTTCGCGGGGCCAGCGGTGCCCACCACCTTCGCGCCGGCGAGGACGGCGAGTTGGGTCGCGAACGACCCCACGCCACCGGACGCGGCATGCACCAGTACGGTCTGGCCGGCGACCAGCCCGGAACGCCGGACGGACTGAAGCGCGGTCAGCCCGGCCAGCGGCAGCGCAGCAGCCTCCTCGAAGGACACCCCGGACGGCTTGTGGGCTGCCGTCCGCACCGGGACGGAGACCAGCTCGGCCAGCGTCCCGCCGTGCACGACGTCCTTGCGCGCGTAGGCGAGCACCTCGTCGCCGACCTGGTACTCGGGGGTGTCCAGGCCCGCCCGGACGACCACGCCGGCCACGTCCCAGCCCGGGATGACCGGGAAGTCGGTGTCGATCAACCGGGCCAGGTGGCCCTGGCGGATCTTGTAGTCGACGGGGTTCAGCCCGGCCGCCTTCACCTCGACCAGCAGCGTGTCCGGCCCGATGTGCGGGTCGGGCAGCTCCCCGAGCTTGAGGACGTCGAGTTCGCCGAACTCCTCGTAGAACAGTGCTCTCATGACGGGCCCAACCCATCCCGGCCGGCGGGCATTCCGGCTGGCTGGCGACTTCCCTCAGTTCCCGCGAGAGAGGCTGCTGCGCAGAGGCGTGACGACCGGGAACCCTCCCCTGTGGGGCGTATCCCTCCGCATAGGCGGGCGACTGGCGGTGTGCTTCGGTCGGACGCCCACCGGGCCGGGAAGGACGGCACGCCGGGAGTGACTCGGCCAGGCGCTCAGATGCCGAACCACGCTCTGGCGGAAGCGCGCGCCTGTTCGGTGAGGACGGAGTAGGGCACCGGTGTCCGTCCCGCCGAGCGCACCTCGGACTCCAGCAGGTCGCGGAGCCGCCAGACGTCGGCCGGATCGGCGCTGTCGACGGTCAGCGTGGCGACGATGCGCTCCTGGATCCAGCCGGTGAGCTGGCGCAGGTCGGCCGTCGACAGCCCGGACAACTCGAAGTTCGCCTGGAGCTCAGCCGCCGTCTGCCGCTGCTGTGCTGGCGTGAGTGACATCGTGCCCTCCTGAACCGTCCAGTCTGCCACTGGCCTGCGCGTGCCCGAACGGAATTGCACACTCGTTTGTCCCAGAGGCCCGAATCGGGGCAATTCGGACGAATCGAGTGCAAATCCGGTCAGGCAGCTCCTCAGACCTCGGCCACGAGGACCCTGCTCACCAGCGGGACACCCGGACGGTAGGCCAGGTGCACGTGGCTCGGAGCGTCGAGGAGGGCGAGGTCGGCGCGGGCACCAGGCCGCAGGTGGCCGACATCGTCGCGCCTCAGCGACCAGGCACCGCCCTGGGTCGCCGCGAACAGTGCCTCGGTCGGCGTCAGCCCCATCTCGCGGACGGCCAGCGCGATGCAGAACGGCATCGACGACGTATAGGACGTGCCCGGGTTGCAGTCGGTGGCCAGCGCGATCCGGACACCGGCGTCCAGCAGCCGGCGGGCGTCCGGGTAGGGATGCCTCGTGGAGAACTCGACCCCGGGCAGCAGGCCGGCGACGACGCCCGAGTCGGCGAGAGCGGCCACGTCCGCGTCGGTCAGGTAGGTGCAGTGATCGGCGGCCGCGGCGCCCACCTCGCAGGCCAACTGGACGCCGGGTCCGAAGCCGAGCTGGTTGGCGTGGACGCGCGCCTGCAGCCCGGCCGCCATTCCCGCTTCAAGCACCGTCCGCGCCTGGTCGGCGTCGAAGGCACCGGTCTCGCAGAAGGCGTCCACCCATCTCGCGTGGGGGGCGCACGCGGCGAGCATGTCGCCGGTGACGAGGTCGACGTAGGCGTCGGCGTCCCAGCCGTCGGGGACGACGTGGGCGCCGAGATACGTCGTCTCGGGCGTGAGCTCCGACGCGATCCGCAGCAGCCGCTCCTCGGTCGCGACGTCGAGGCCGTAGCCCGACTTGATCTCGATCGTCGTCGTGCCCTGCGCGCGGGCCTCGGCGAGGCGACGCCGGGCCAGCCGGAGCAGCTCGTCCTCGGACGCGGCCAGGGTCGCGGCCACGGTGGTCCGAATGCCGCCGGCCTCGTAGCGCTGGCCGGCCATCCGGGCGGCGAACTCCTCGGCCCGGTCGCCGGCGAAGACGAGGTGGGTGTGCGAGTCGACGAAGCCGGGGACGACCGCGCGACCGTCCGCGTCGATCGCGTCGTCGGCGGACGGCGTGTCGGCGGACGGGCCCACCCAGGCGACGCGTCCGTCCTCGATCACCAGGCCGGCGTCGCGGCGGATCGGCTGGTCGTCGTCCCAGGTGACGAGTTCGCCGATGTGGGTGATGGCGAGGGAGCTGTGCGACCCTGCACGCTCGACGATCGGGGAGGGGGTCATGTCCGGCTCCAGACCTCGGCGATCGGGGAGGGGGTCATGTCCGGCTCCAGACCTCGGCGATGACGGCATCGAGCTCGGCCTGCACCCAGGCGGGGTCGAGGTCGGGCGGCGGCACCACGTCCGCTGCGGTGGCCGCCCACAAGGGCTCGGACGCTCCCGCGGTGCGGACCGAGCCGGCCAGCTCGAAGCCGCCGAGCCCTTCGAAGCCCAGCGACGCCGAGCCGTCGGACGTCGCGGCCTGCCACAGCTGCGCCGCCGTCCAGCCGTCCCGGGTACCGGACGCGAGTCGCTCGTGCATGGCGAGCCCTCTGGCTTCGGCGAACAGGTCGATCATGGTGTTCGAGTCCGAGCCGAGGGTGATCCGGGCGCCGGCGTCCCGTAGGGCAACGGACGGCCCGATCCCGTCGGCGAGCTCGGCCTCGGTGGTCGGGCAGAAGCACACGGAACTCCCGGATGCACCGAGTATCGCGATGTCGTCCGCGCTGAGGTGGGTGGCGTGGACGGCGGTCGTCCGGGGGCTCCAGACACCGGCGTCGGCCAGCAGCCGGACGGGGGTGCGTCCGGTCGCGGCGAGACAGGCGTCGTTCTCGGCGGGCTGTTCGGAGACGTGGATGTGCAGTGGGGCGTCCGGCAGCGCGGCGGCGACGACCGGCAGGGACGTCTCATCGACCGCCCGCACCGAGTGGATCGCGGTCCCGATCACCACCGCCGGATTGTCGGCGTACCGGCTGGCGAGCGTGGACGCGTGGCTCGCCCAGGCCTCGGCGTCCGGGTAGGCGAACCGGCGCTGGGCCGGCGCCAGTTCGGCACCGTCGAAGCCGGCCCGCAGGTAGCAGGTGTCGAGCAGGCAGATCCGCAGGCCGACCTCCCAGGCGGCGGCGATCACCGCGTCCGCCATGGCGTGCGGGTCGGTGTACGGCAGCCCGTGCGGGTCGTGGTGCAGGTAGTGGAACTCGCCGACCGCGCCGATCCCGGCCAGCGCCATCTCGGCGTAGGTCGCCCGCGCCAGGCGGTGGTACAGGTCGGGGTCGAGCGCCTGGGCGACCGCGTACATGCCGTCCCGCCAGCCCCAGAAGTCGGCACCGCCGACCGCGCGTCCCCGCAGCGCCCGATGGAAGGCGTGGCTGTGGCAATTGGCGAACGCGGGGTAGGTGGTCACGCCAGCTCCTCGATCACCCTGGTCAGGGCGTCCACGCCGGCCTCGATGTCTTCGTCCGTCGCGGACTCCTCCGGCGCGTGCGACACCCCCGTCGGGTTGCGGACGAACAGCATCGCGGTCGGCAGCCTGGCCGCCAGGATGCCCGCGTCGTGCCCGGCTCCGGTCGGCAGGACGGGCGCGTCCAGCAGGGCAGCCAGCCGGTGGCGCAGCGCGTGGTCGAACTCGACCGCACCGGTCGTCGATTCGGCCCGGAACTCGACCGTCGCACCCTCGGCCGCCGCGGACGCCTCGGCCCGGGCGACGATGCCCCTGACCAGAGCGTCCAGTTCGGCCGTGGACTCCGCGCGGGCGTCCAGCCACGCCGTCACCCGGGACGGGATCGAGTTCGTGCTCCCCGGTCGCACCTGGACGCGTCCGAAGGTGGCGCGAGCGTCGCGTGAACGACGGGGACTGTCCCCATCGTCCACGAAAGCAGGGCGTGCCGCTGAACCGCGGGGACTGTCCCCGTCGTTCACATCCTGGGAGGGCCCACTGCCTTCCAGGGGCCCGGACGCCAGTTCGCGCGCGGCCAGCACGGTCGCGGCGTAGGCGAGCATCGGGTCGCGGCGGTCGGCCATCGCGGTGGCACCGGCGTGGTTGCCCTGGCCGCAGAAGTCGAAGCGGTAGCGACCGTGCGGCCAGATCGCCGTCGCGACCCCCACCGCGGCCTCGGCCGGCGCCAGCCAGCGACCCTGCTCGACGTGCAGTTCGACGTACGCGCCGACCTCGTCCAGCCAGGCGGACGGCCCGGCGGCCCGCGGGTCGCGTCCCTGCGCCGCCATCGCCTCGGCCAGCGACGTGCCCGTGTCGTCGCGCAGCGCCAGCGCAGCGTCGGGCGTGATCGCTCCGGTCGCCAGCCGGGAGCCGAGGCAGGCCACCCCGAACCGGGCGCCCTCCTCGTCGGTGAAGTTGGCCACGGCGATCGGACGCGTCGGCTGCACGCCGGAGGCCTTCAACCGACCCACCGCAGCCAGAGCGGACGCCACCCCGAGCGGCCCGTCCAGCGGACCGCCCTCCACGACCGAGTCCAGGTGCGATCCGACCAGCAGGGCGTCCGGGCCGCGTCCCCACCAGGCCACCTGGTTGCCGTTACCGTCCTCGGTGAGGTCCAGGTCGAGCGCGGTGGCCGTGGCGGCGAACCATTCGCGCAGCTCCATCGTCGGCGCGTCCCACGAGGTGCGGGTGTAGCCGCCGGACGGGGTGCGTCCGATCGCCTCGATCTGTGCCAGCAGTGCGGATACGTCCATCAGTGCTCCAGCATCGGCAGCCGGATGCCACGCTCACGGGCCACCTCGATCGCGCGGTCGTAGCCGGCGTCGGCGTGCCGCATCACGCCCGTCCCCGGGTCGTTGAGCAGCACCCGGGAGATCTTCTCCGCCGCGAGTGCGGTGCCGTCCGCGACGGTGACCTGGCCGGCGTGGATCGAGCGTCCGATGCCGACGCCGCCGCCGTGGTGAATCGACACCCACGTCGCCCCTGAGGAGGTGTTGAGCAGGGCGTTGAGCAGCGGCCAGTCCGCGACCGCGTCGGTGCCGTCCGCCATCGCCTCGGTCTCGCGGTACGGGGACGCGACCGAGCCGGAGTCGAGGTGGTCGCGGCCGATCACGATCGGGGCGGAGATCTCCCCGGACGCCACCAGCTCGTTGAACCGCAGCCCGGCCAGGTGGCGTTCGCCGTAGCCGAGCCAGCAGATCCGGGCAGGCAGGCCCTCGAAGTGGACCTTCTCGGACGCGGCGGTGATCCAACGGCGGAGGTGCTCGTCGTGCGGGAACAGCTCGAGGATCGCCCGGTCGGTCACCGCGATGTCGGCCGGGTCGCCCGACAGCGCCGCCCAGCGGAACGGGCCCTTCCCCTCGCAGAACAGCGGACGGATGTAGGCCGGCACGAAGCCGGGGTAGGCGAACGCGCGCTCGTAGCCGCCGAGCTGGGCTTCGGCTCGCAGCGAGTTGCCGTAGTCGAAGACCTCGGCGCCGGCGTCGAGGAAACCGACCATGGCCGCGACGTGGGTGGCCATCGACGCTCGCGCCCGCTCGGTGAAGCCGTCGGGGTCGGCCTTGGCGAGGTCGTGCCACTCGTAGACGCTGACCCCGAGCGGGAGGTAGCTCAAGGGGTCGTGGGCGGAGGTCTGGTCGGTGACGACGTCGACGGCGACCCCCTCGGCGAGCAGCCGGGGGAACACCTCGGCGGCGTTGCCGACGAGCCCGACCGAGAGCGGACGGCGTTCGGCCTTCGCGGCGAGCACCTTCCCGACGGCCTCGGCGTAGTCGGCGGTGTACTCGTCCAGGTAGCCGTGCTCGACCCGCCGGGCCAGCCGGGACGCGTCCACGTCCACGATCAGGACGACGCCTTCGTTGAGCGTGACCGCCAGCGGCTGCGCGCCGCCCATGCCGCCGCAGCCAGCCGTCAGGGTGAGGGTGCCGGCCAGCGTCCCGCCGAAGCGCTTGGTCGCGACCGCGCCGAACGTCTCGAACGTGCCCTGCAGGATGCCCTGGGTGCCGATGTAGATCCACGAGCCGGCGGTCATCTGGCCGTACATCATCAGCCCTTCGGCCTCGAGCGCCCGGAAGTGCTCCCAGGTGGCCCAGTCGCCGACGAGGTTGGAGTTGGCGATGAGGACGCGCGGCGCCCACTCGTGCGTCCGGAAGACCCCGACCGGCTTGCCGGACTGCACGAGCAGGGTCTCGTCGGTGCGCAGGTCGCGGAGGGTCTCGACGGTCTTCTCGTAGGCCTCCCAGGACCGCGCGGCGCGGCCCGTCCCGCCGTAGACGACCAGGTCGTCGGGACGCTCGGCGACCTCGGGGTCGAGGTTGTTCATCAGCATCCGCAACGGCGCCTCGGTCTGCCAGGAGCGTGCACTGATCTCGGTGCCGCGAGGTGCGCGGACAGGTTCGTGCTTCATCGGTTCTCCTCCGCTCAACTGAACCATCGGGGACAGGTACTTCGGTTCACGACTCGTGAACCATGGGGACAGGTACTTCGGTTCACCTCTCAGTCCTCCGGTGAACCGAAGTACCTGTCCCCGACGGTTCAGCGGCGGCGACCAGGACGCCCGAGCGGACGAGGTCGTAGGCCGCCTCGATCTCGGGGGCCAGGAAGCGGTCGGGGCCCGGGCCGGGGACGCGCTCCCGCAGGTCGGCGATCGCCGCGCCGGTCGCGGGCCCGGGACGCAGCGGTGCGCGCAGGTCGATGCCGCGGGCGGCGGTCAGGATCTCGATCGCCAGGACGCGGGCGAGGCCGTCCACCGACACTCGCAGCTTGCGGGCGGCGTTCCAGCCCATCGAGACGTGGTCCTCCTGCAGCGCGCTGGACGGGATCGAGTCGACGCTGGCAGGCGTGGCCAGCTGCTTGAGTTTCGAGCAGATGCCGGCCTGCGTGTACTGGGCGATCATCAGGCCGGAGTCGATGCCCGGGTCGTCCGCGAGGAACGGCGGGAGGCCGCGGCTGCGGTTGGCGTCCAGGAAGCGGTCGGTACGGCGCTCCGACAGGTTGGCCAGGTCGGCGATGCCGATGGCGAGGAAGTCCAGCACGTGCGCGATCGGGGCGCCGTGGAAGTTGCCGTGCGACTCGACGCGTCCGTCCGGCAGCACGGACGGGTTGTCGATCGCCGACGCGAGCTCGCGCTCGGCGATGGTGACGGCGAAGTCGACCGCGTCCCGGACGCTGCCGTGAACCTGCGGGCTGCAGCGCAACGAGTACGCGTCCTGGACGACGCCGTCCCCGACCCGGTGACTGGCCACGATCGGCGACCCGGCCAGGAACCGGCGCAGGTTCGCCGCGCTGATCGCCTGGCCGACCTGGGGACGCAGCGCCATCAGGTCGGCGGCGAAGGTCCGGTCGGTGCCCAGTTGCCCCTCGACGCTGAGGGCGGCGGCGAGGTCCGCGGTGTCGAGGAGCAGCTCGAGGTCGGCGAGCGCGAGCACCAACTGGGCGAGCATCCCGTCCGTCCCGTTGATCAGGGCGAGGCCCTCCTTCTCCGCCAACTCGACCGGCTCCAACGCGCGGTCGGCGAGCGCCTCGGCGGCCGGACGGCGGCAGCCGGCGTCCAGCACCTCACCCTCGCCCATCAGCACCAGCGCGCAATGGGCCAGCGGGGCGAGGTCGCCCGAACAGCCGAGGCTGCCGTACTCGTGGACCACCGGGACGAGCCCCGAGTTCAGCAGCGCCGCGTACGCCTCGACGGTGGCCGTCCGCACGCCAGAATGGCCCTTGGCAAGGGTGGCGATCCGCAGCAGCATCAGCCCGCGGACCACCTCGTCCTCGACCAGCGGCCCGTTTCCGGCCGCGTGCGACCGGATCAGGCTGCGCTGCAGCCGCGCTCGCTCGGACGCCGGGATGCCTCGGGTGGCCAGCGCCCCGAAGCCGGTGGAGACCCCGTACACGCCCTCGGCGACGGCGGCCAGCGCATCCACCCGGGCCCGGGACGCGGCGATCGCAGCGAGTGCGTCCGCCGACAGCCGGACGCCGACCCCGTGCCGGGCGACCGCCACCACTTCAGCCCTGGTCAGCGGACCGGTCCCGATCACGATCTGGGTCATGTCCGGAATTCCAGTCGGGGACGGTCGCGTCCGCCAGTCCCAGGGGCTAGATTCTGTCTCGGATCCGAGACTGTCTCGGTTCCGCAGTCCCGCCTCTCCGCCGAGAGCCACCGTTTCGGTCATCCGCCACCACCGGCGCTGTGGCGGATGACTGAAACGGTGGCGTTCGGCGAGCAGAGGGGGAGGGGCACCAACCATGACCCGACCGGTTCCGGGAGCGACGCAGGCGCTGCGAGTGCTGCGCTTCCTGTCGCAGCGAACGAGCCCCGTCCCGGCGGCTCGGATCGCCGCCGAGCTGGATCTGCCGCGGTCGTCCACCTATCACCTGCTCGCGGCGATGGCGGCGGAGTCGTTCGTCGTCCACTACCCCGACGACCGCACCTGGGGCGTCGGCGTCGCCGCCTGGGAGGTCGGCCAGGGGTACACCCGAGCCGATCCGCTGACCCGGCTGGCCCGGCTCCCGATCGCCCGGCTCGTGGACTCGCTCGGGCTGTCGGCGCACCTCGCCGTCCTGCACGGCTCGGACGTCGTGTACCTGGTCGAGGAGCGCGCCCGCGGCCGGGCCCGGCTGGTCACCGATGTCGGCGTCCGGATGCCCGCCCACCTCGCCGCCTCGGGACGGGCGATCCTGGCCGGCCTGCCCACAGCCCAGATCCGGGCGCTGTACCCGCACGCTTCCGCCCTCGTCCGGCGCACGGAGATCGGTCCTCGGACGCTCGCAGAGTTGCGTGCGATCCTGGCCCGGACAAGGCGCAACGGCTACGCCGATGAGGACTCCGAGATCACCGAGGGCTTCGCCTCCGTGGCCGTGGCGATCCCGTCCGTCGCCCACTACGCCTCCGTCGCCGTGACCTGGCAGACGACGGAGAAGGCCTCACCCGAACGCGACCTGGCACAGGTTCTCGCCGAGTTGCGGACGACCGCGGCCACGATCAGCGACCGCTTGCGTTGAGCCGGTGACACCCGCAGCTTCAGTGCCGCGAACCGGCCTGAATCTGACCTCCGGCGACCACTGTGGCAGCACGTGTGTCGCGATCGGGGGAAGACCCTGCCGCCGCACCCCTGCCGCCGCACCCAGCTCCCCGCATCCCAGCTCCCCGCATCCCACTCGCCCGGCATCCCACCCGCCCCGGCATCCCAGCCCGCGAACCAGAGATGCGATTTTGGATCGATCGGGCTAACCTAAATCAAGTTAGGTAAGGCTAACCACAGCCCCGGCGCGCCGGAGCCCCACGATCGAACGGAGGACCGGTGCTCGCGACCTTCGTGATCGGCCTCCGCGAAGGACTGGAAGCAGCCCTCATCGTCGGCATCATCGCCGCTTTCCTCCGCCGCAACGGACGTTCCCTGACCCCGATGAAGATCGGCGTCGCCGCCGCCATCGCGGTCAGCCTCGGCGTCGGCGTCTCCCTCAAACTGCTGGAGACCAGCCTCCCGCAGGCCCAGCAGGAAGCCCTGGAGACCGTGATCGGCCTTGTCGCCGTGGTCTTCGTCAGCACCATGGTCGTCTGGATGAAGGACCACTCCCGCGGCCTCAAGGGCGAACTCGAGCACGCCGCAGCGGACGCCCTGGGCACCGGCTCGACCCGGGCGCTGACCGTGATGGCCTTCCTGGCGGTCCTCAAGGAGGGCTTCGAGACCTCCGTCTTCCTGCTCGCCGTCTTCTCCGCCACCGACAACACCGTCCTGGCCGCCGTCGGTGCGGTCGCCGGCATCGCGGTGTCGGTCGGCATCGGGTACGGGCTCTACGCCGGCGGCGTCCGGCTCAACCTGCGCCGGTTCTTCTCCATCACCAGCGCCTTCCTCGTCCTCGTCGCCGCCGGCCTGGTCGTGAGCACGATCACCACCGCACACGAGGCCGGCTGGCTAAACGCCGGCCAGCAGCGGACGGTGGACCTGTCCTGGCTCACGCCTCCGGGGACGGTCCGCGGCGCGGTCTTCACCGGCCTGCTCGGGATCCCGGCCGACCCCCGCCTGATCGAGGTCGTCGGCTGGTTCGCCTACGTCGTGCCGATGAGCCTGTTCCTGTTCTGGCCGGCGAAGCGCCGCCCCACCGGACGCACCGCTGTCCGCCTCCGCTACGGAGCCGTCGCCGCGCTGGCCGCGCTCGCCGCCGGCCTAGCGGTCCTCGTCACTCCCGCCACCATGGCCAACCTCGGCCCGGCCCCCCTCCTCGACGCGGACGGGACCAGCGCCGGCACGGTCAGCCACACCAACAGCACCGTCGTCGTCGACGGGACCGCCGGGACCACCACCGTCCTCCTCACCGGCGGACGCGTCGTCGCCCACGCCGGCGTCCCGGACGCGATCGAGTACGCCCAGCCGGCCGGGATGGCCCCGGCAGGCCCAGGAAGCGCCCTCCCGGCGACCCTCACCATCGAGGACCTCGCCGCCCTCAATGGCGGCCGCCTCCCCGTCGGCATCGGCCCGCGGACCGCACCCGGCCCCTACCAGGCCACCTGGACGCAGTCCGCAGAGGCGACCCTGTGGCTGGCGGGCGACCAGGTTCTCGACTTCACCAGCACCGGACGCACCACCGTGACCCTGTACGGCGGCGGTCTCGCGACGCCCCGCACGATGACCGTCTCCGGCAAGCTCCCGGACGGGACGACCGTCACCAGCGGCACCATCAGCGTCGACCCCGCCCACACCCAGGCCATCGCCGCCGCGGCCGCGTCCCTGCGCACGGCACAGGTCGAGCGGCAGTTCTGGGGACGGACGCTCCCGGCGCTGCTGGGCTTGGCGGCGCTGGTCCTCCTCGCCTTCGCCTGGCGGGCCAACCGCCGACTGTCACCGGCCGAGCCGGCGGCAACCACATCAGGGCAACCGGTCAGCACGCCGGTCGCCACCTCCAGAAGGGAAGCCAATGTCTCCTAGGAAGCCCCTGCCCACGTCGATCCGACGGACGGTCAGGTATCGGGCGCTGGGTGCCGGAGCGGCGATCACGCTCGCCGTCACGCTGGCCGGCTGTGCCAGTTCCGCGCCCACCGCCCCGACCGGCGGCCCGGCGTCCGCACCCGTCGGCGGGGACGGCCTCGCGCCGGTCAGCAACGGTGCCGCCCAGGTCGCGCTCTCGCTCACCGCGGACGGGGGCGGCACCTGCACCCTCGACCACACCAGCGCCCCAGCCGGCCCGGTGACCTTCACGGTCACCAACGTGAGCGCCACCGGGATCACCGAGGTGGAGCTGCAGAGCGACCTGAAGATCCTCGGCGAGAAGGAGAACCTCGCCCCCGGCCTGCCCGCGTCCACGTTCACGGTGACGCTGGGCGGCGGCAGCTACAACCTCTACTGCCCCGGCGCGGCCACCGAACTGGTGCCGTTCACGGTCACCGGGGACGCGGCCCCGTCCCCGACCGGAAGCACCCAGCAACTGCTGGCCAAGGGCGCGACCGACTACGCGGCGTGGGTGGTCTCCCAGACCGAGGAGATGCAGACCTCGGTGAAGGCGCTGGCCAGCGCGATCGACTCCGGCGACCTGGCCAAGGCGAAGACGGCCTACGCGCAGTCGCGTCCGTTCTACGAGAAGATCGAGTCCGACGTCGAGGGCTTCGTCCTGCCCGGCTTCAAGCTGGACGACTCCGCGGGCTCCCTGGACTACCGCATCGACATGCGCGCCTCCTCGCTGGACGACAAGGTGGGCTGGATGGGCTACCACGCCATCGAGCGCGACCTGTTCTCCACCGGCAAGATCACCGCCACAACGAAGAAGTACGCCACCGACCTGGTCGCCAACGTCGGCAAGCTGCTGGAGGTCGTGAAGACCCTCGACTACAAGCCGGAGGATCTCGCCAACGGCGCCGCCAGCCTGCTGGAGGAGGTGCAGTCGAACAAGATCACCGGCGAGGAGGAGGAGTTCAGCCACCTCGACCTGATGGACTTCGCCTACAACATCGAGGGCGCCAAGCAGGCCTTCGCCTACCTCCAGCCCGGTCTGGAGAAGGTGGACGCGTCGCTGGCCGAGCAGGTGGCGGCGGAGTTCAAGAAGGTGGACGCGTCCCTGGCCGCGTACCGCGACGACACGGCGCTGGGCGGCTACCTGAGCTGGACGAAGGCGAACCGGGAGAAGCACTCCCGGCAGCTCAGCCAGACCGTCCTGGCCCTGCAGCAGCCGCTGGCCAAGATCGCCGAGAAGGTGGCGACGGCGAAGTGACCGAGCAGTCCGCCCAGCCGGACCCGGCCGAGCCCGTTGCCCTGACCGAACCGCCCTCTGACAAGGGCGTCTCCCGGCGACGGTTCTTCGGGACCGCCGCCGGGACGGCCGTCGCCGGTGCGCTGGTCGGGGCCGGCGGGACGGCGGCCGCGCTGTCGGCCGAGACCCGTCCAACGGTCGCGACCGCCGCGGGCGACGTCGACATCGACCTGAACCAGGCCGTCCCCTACTTCGACCAGCCGCACCAGGCGGGCATCAGCACCACACCGCAGCGGCACGCCGTCTACGCCACCTTCACGCTGGCGGACGCGGCGACGAAGACCGACCTGCAGACCCTGCTGGCCCGGTGGACGGCGGCGATCGGCCAGCTGACGCAGGGCAAGACGATCGGCCAGGTCGAGCCGGTCCGTCCGGACGCGGTGGGCGGCGACACCGGCGAGGCGTACGGGCTGTTCCCGGCGTCCCTGACGGTGACGGTCGGCCTCGGCCCGGGCGTCTTCACCGACCGGTTCGGCCTGGCGTCGTTCCGTCCGAAGGCCCTGGCCGAGCTGCCCCGGATGCCCGGCGACTTCCTCGAACCCGGCCTGACCGGGGGCGACCTGTCCGTCCAGGCGTGCGCCGACGACCCGCAGGTGGCCTACCACGCCGTCCACAACCTGGCCCGGATGGCGGCGACCGTCGCCCAGACCCACTGGATGGTGCTCGGCTTCGGACGCGCGTCCGCCGGACCGGGGCAGCAGACGCCGCGCAACCTGATGGGCTTCAAGGACGGCACCCGCAACGTGACCGGCGACGCCGAGTTCGATCGCTTCGTGTGGACCGACGACGGCGACTGGTTCGCCGGCGGCACCTACCAGATCGCGCGGAAGATCCGGATCACGATGGAGACCTGGGACGTCGACCGGATCTCCGACCAGCAGAACGTGTTCGGCCGCACCAAGGACGAGGGCGCACCGCTCGGCGCGAAGGCCGAGCACGACACCCCCGACTTCGCCGCCACCGACGGGGACGGCAAGCCGGTGATCAGCCCGTACTCGCACATGGCGATGGCCGCTCCGGAGAACAACAACGGGACGAAGATCCTGCGCCGGGCGTACAACTACACCGACGGGCTCAACTCGCAGGGCCTCCTGGACGCCGGCCTGATGTTCATCGCGTACATGAACGACCCGCAGCACTTCGTCGACCTCCAGTCGAAGCTCGGCAAGTTCGACCTGCTGAACGAGTACATCCGCCACATCGGCTCCGCGGTGTTCGCGATCCCGCCGGCCCCGAAGACGGGGAGCTACCTCGCCCAGGCTCTCTTCGAGTGAGTGTCCGTAAGGCCGAGTCTGAACCGTCGGGGACAGGTACTTCGGTTCACCCAGACTGAACCATCGGGGACAGGTACCTCGGTTCAACCAGACTGAACCATCGGGGACAGGTACCTCGGTTCACCCAGACTGAACAGCAACCTCGCGGCTGAACCGAAGTACCTGTCCCCTATGGTTCACCGATGGTTCATCGGCCCGCTCGGCTCGTCCTAGGCTTGACGGCATCGACGAGCAGGCGAACCCCGTAGTCACCGGGACGGACGCGGACGGACGCACCGGCGTCCACGGTTCCGGGACGTCGCGGCGCGCCCTCCTGCTCGGGCTCGGGCTGACCCCGGTGCTGGCGTCCTGCGGGCTGCGGACGGCGGCCGGAGCGGCACCCGCCTCCGACCTGCCGCTGCCCACGGCCGTCCGGCCGAGCCCGGCCAGAACGCGGACGGCGAGTCCGGCGACCACCCCTGCCGGCGACGGCACCCGCATCTACGGGACGCTGGCGTCCCCGTCGACCGGGCTGACCCACGACTGGCTGGTGATCTACCCACCGGGCTCCTCGACGAAGGCGAAGCTGCCGGTCGCGATCGTGCTGCACGGCAGCGCCGACAACATCGACGCGCTGAACCACCTGAACTACCACGTGCACCTGGGCGAGGCCGTCCGCGACGGCGTCCGCCCGTTCGCGCTGGCCGCGATCAACGGCGGCGCCTTGTTCTGGCAGCGGATGGACGGCCGGGACGCCGGCGCGCTGGTGGCCACCGACTTCGTCGGACTGCTCGCGTCCCGGGGCCTGGACACGACCCGGCTGGCGCTCACCGGCTGGTCGATGGGCGGCTGGGGGACGCTGCGGCTGGCGGGCAACGAGCTCGCCGGCGGGGTGCGGGCGGCCGCGGCGATCAGCACCCCGCTCTACCCGGACGCCGCCGCGGCGCCCGAGCGCTGGATGAGCGACGCCGACTTCGCCGCCAACAACCCGTACACCCATCCCCAGTGGCTGGCCGGCGTGCCGCTGTGGCTGGCCTGCGGCACGTCCGACCAGTTCTACCCGGGCAACGTGAGCTTCGCCGACATCCTCTCCCGGACGCCGGGAGTGGGCACACCGCAGACCCACTTCGCGGCCGGCAACCACGACTTCACCTTCTGGGAGTCGGTCGTCACCGACCAGTTCGCGTTCCTCGGCGCGCACCTCTAGCGAGCGCATCCAGCGAGCACCTCGAGCGGCCCGGGCATCGGAGGTTCTGCGGCCGCGCTGCGGGACCGCCGTACGGCTGCCTACACTTGCCCCGTGACACCTCCGGACGCGGGAGCCGCGCTGAGCCGTCGCTCGCTCCTGCAGGCGATCGGACTGGCACCCCTGGCGGCGGCGTTGCCGCTCGCAGCCCAGACCGTCGCGGCGACGCCGGCGGCAGCGGCGACGTACACCACCATCACCGGCCGGCTCACCTCGGCGGCGACCGGACGCAAGCACAACTGGACGCTCACCTATCCGGCCGGCCACGGCACCGGCGAACACCTTCCGGTCGCGATCGTGCTGCACGGCAGCGAGCAGAACGCGTACACGATGCTCGGCCTCGGCTATCCCGGACGCCTGGACGCGCTGATCGCCGCAGGCGAGGCACCCGCGTTCGCGCTCGCGTCCATCGACGGCTACAACGGCTACTACGAACGCAAGGGCAGCCGCGACTACGGGAAACTCGTCGCCACCGAGTTCCTCGGCCTGCTGGCTGCCCGCGGTCTGGACACCTCGCGGCTCGCCCTGACGGGCTGGTCGATGGGCGGATGGGGAGCGCTGCGGCTCGCCCAGCACCAGCTCCACGGCCGGGTGAAGGTGGTCACCGCCACCAGCACTCCCTGCTACTCGAGCTGGAAGAGCCAGCCGGCGTACGTCCGCTCGGACCAGACCAAGGCACAGTTCACCGCGAACAACTTCTACCACCAGCCCGAGTTGTTGAGGAACCTGCCGATCTATCTCCTCTGCGGCACCAAGGACGGGTTCTACAAGGGCAACAGGGCCTTCGCGAAGGTGCTCGGCAAGGCCAGGGGCGTCCGCAAGCCCAAGACGTCCTTCACCAGCGGCAGCCACTCGACGAAGTACTGGAAGTCCGTGGTCGAGCGGCAGCTGCGCTACATCGGCACCTACCTCTGACCCGGCAGCCCGGGACGCCGGAGCTCTGACGCGGCAGCCCGGGACGGCGGTGCCGGCGACGGCGAGGACGCCGACCGCTCCGTCCGCCTGATCCCCCGAAAGGGCGACAATCCGGCCGCCGGGAACCGCTTTCGCCCCTGGTGAGTGAGGGAATCCTCTTGTTCGGACCCGCTCCGACCTGGGACGGTCCACAATGGTGCGGGGATCAAGAACGACACCGGTTGCTTCTGCGGGGGGAAGCGACCTCGGAGTGAACATGCTTGACAAGACCTCGCAGCCGCCGGCCAGGACCGTCCGGGCCACCACCAGGGTCGGCACGGCAGTATTCGCCGCCGCCCTCGTCGTCTCGCTGTCCGTCGGGCTGCCCCGTCCCACCGTCGCCAGCGCGGCCCCCGCCCGCGCGGTCGCGCCCGCCGCGGTCATGCCGACAGCGGTCGCGGTGAACGGCCTGGTCGTCATCCCGGGCAAGAACCAGCTCACGGCGACGTGGGCCGGCGTCCCCGGCGCGGCCGAGTACCGGGTGCTGGTGGCCGCCAAGTCGTCGATGGCCGGCGCCACCTCGGTCACCACGACGAAGACCACGGCCGTGGTGACCGGGCTGAAGACCCCCAAGACCTACTGGGTCCGGGTGGTCGCGGGCGCCTCGGTCAGCAAGAAGGTCAAGGTCAAGACGAGCAAGGCCAGCAAGCCCGAAGCGATGGAAAAGAGCACCTGG
>JAFKJK010000006.1 GCA_017306015.1 Propionibacteriaceae bacterium | reverse complement strand
TGACTCCTCGGGAAGCAGCCCGGATCATCCGGGCCGGCCAAGGACTGGCCCGGTTCCCGCTCATCGGCAGTGCCGCTCAGACCGGGACGGTGCTACCCGTCCAAGCCGAAGCCATCACCGGGGTACTCGCCCAGCTGCCCAACGAGTTCGACGACCACACGATCAGTGAAGCCCAGCAGTTGATGGTCGGTTTCGCTGCGACCCATAACAGTGCGGAGTTGCGTCGTCTCACCACCCATTTGATCGAGGTGCTGTCCCCGGACACCGCCGACCAGTTGGAGGCGAAACGTCTCGAGCAGCAGGAACGGCGGGCTCAGACCCGCCGGTGCTTGGACTTCACCGGTGACGGGGACGGGTCGGTGCTGATCCGAGGATCCCTACCGGTCGCCGACGCTGAGGCGTTGATGCAGATCGTCGAGGCGTACGCCGCCGCCCAGAAACGCGGCCTCGAACGACTCGACCCCCACACCGAGTATGTGACCCCCGCCATGCGCAGAGCCGACGGACTGATCGCGATGGTAGCTGCGCACAGTCGTCAGCAGACGGCTCCCCGCAATGGTGGGGATCGTCCCCGGATCGTGATCACCCTGTCCCACGACAAACTCACCAAACACGGCACTGACGCCGGCCTGGGCGCCCACTTGGTGCGTGACGGCCACCCGGTGGCAGCCAGTGTGGTGCGCCGGTTGTTGTGTGACGCCGACCTGCTCCCGGTCGTGTTGGGTAGCCAGTCGGAGCCGTTGGATGTGGGCCGGACTGTGCGGCTGGTCACCCCAGCCATCCGGGCAGCACTCGAACTCAGGGATGGTGGTTGCATCTTCCCCGGTTGTGATGCTCCACCAGGTGGCTGTGAAGCCCACCACGTGGTTCCGTGGTGGGCCGGCGGTGTCACAGCCCTACACAATCTGGTGCTGGTATGTCCACACCACCACGGGATCCTGGAACCCAGCCGAGACCCCGCCGCGGACCGGTGGAAGATCCTGTTCCGCGCCGACGGCCTGCCCACCGTGGTGCCGCCCCGGCGGGTGGACCCCCGTCAGCGGCCCCGCATCCATGCCCGCCTCACCACCCGACACTGACCTGTGCCCCCGCTCGTCATCCCGGCTTCCGCCGGGATGACGAGCGGGGGCAGGGCCCAAGCCTCGTCGTCCCGGGCCCCGACCCGGGACCCCCGGCGGCCGACCAGCCGAAGCGACCAGCCGTCCCAACAGACCCGCGTCCACGCCCGTGCCATCACCCGACACCAGGCACGC
>JAFKJK010000015.1 GCA_017306015.1 Propionibacteriaceae bacterium | reverse complement strand
CACCGTGAAAGGAAGCAGCTACCGGCTCCGGAACCGAGGCATCGACACCCTGCCGAGCATCAAAACGCAAGCTGAGGCAAACTAGACACCAACGAACGTGGCCTCGATTTCGCCCGTCGTTTCGGCCTCAGATTCGGCCGTCGCCCACACGAACCGCAGGCGGCTAACTTGAAGGCGCTCGAGGTGCTCAGGTTCCCGACCCCAGGTTCGTCGATATGCTCAGTGCAGCTCCGTCCAGATGCTCAGCAGAAACCCGTCCATCTGCTGGATTAGCGCTGTGGAGTACCGCCGTCGGGTGATTGATGACGTGCTTGACGAGGCGCTGCCGGAGCTCGCAGCGGTGGCGATCGAGGGCGCGAAGGGTGTGGGCAAGACCGCGACGACGACTCGTCGCGCGGCCACGGTGTTGTCGTTGAGTGATCCTCGCAAACCGGCCAGCGTGGCCGCGAACTTCGACCTCGTCACCGAAGTCAAGCCGCCGGTCTTCATTGACGAATGGCAGTTGGAGCCGCAGGTTTGGGACCGCGTCCGGACGGCTGTGGATGAGCAGCCGACTGGCGGTGGACGTTTCCTGCTGGCCGGATCGGCCGGTCTGGCTCCGGGCGTACGCGTTCATAGCGGCGCCGGTCGCATCGTAAGCCTAACCATGCGGCCGATGGCGTTCAGCGAGCGTGGCCTGCAGGAACCGACGGTGTCGTTGCGGTCCGTGCTCGCTGGGGCGCGAGGATCGCGGGCAGTTCGACCCTGGGCGTGCGTGACTACGTCGACGAGATCTTGCGCTCAGGGTTCCCCGGAATCCGCGACCTGAGCCCGGCGAACCGGGAGCGCCAGCTGGACGGCTACCTTGCCCGAATCGTTGACCGTGATCTCGCCGAGAACGGGATCACTGTGCGCCGTCCGGCCGCGCTGCGTGCCTGGCTGCGTGCGTACGCCGCAGCCACCGCCTCGACCGCGGACTACACCAAGATCCTCGACGCGGCCACTGCCGGCGAACCGGACAAGCCGTCGCGCAACACAGTGGACGGCTACCGCGAACACCTCCAACGCTTGTTCATCCTCGACCCAGTCGAAGCATGGACGCCCGCCTTCACCCCACTGAAACGGCTCACCAACTCCGCCAAGCACCACCTGGTCGACCCGGCAATGGCTGCCCGGCTCGTCGGGGTCGGCGCCACAGGGCTCCTGGTCGGCGAAGGGGAGACCGTCTCACCCACCACGGGCACCTGGTTGGGCGCACTGTTCGAGTCCCTGGCTGTGCAATCGGTGCGCGTCTACGCCGAAGCGATGGGCGCCCGCGTCGGCCACCTTCGCACCAAGAACGGCGACCACGAGATCGACCTCATCGTGGAAACCAACGACACCCGCTGCACCGCCATCGAGGTGAAGCTCGCGGACACCATTCACGACGTCGACGTACGCCACCTGCTCTGGCTCCGCGGCCAAGTCGGTCAGCGGCTCAGCGAGTGCATGATCCTCAACACCGGACCGCGGGCCTACCGACGACCCGACGGTGTCGCTGTCGTCCCCCTCGCCCTGCTCGGGCACTAACCCCCAGCGTTGGTCTTCCCTTGTGGCGGCGTAGCGCTCGTCCGACTGCCTGTACGAGCAGGCCGGGGTAGGAGATCGGGCCGACGAGGAAGACGCTGTCGCTACCGGGGCCCGGGTCACGTCCGCTTCCCGCAATGTGGGTGTGGCAACTGGAGATGTCACCGGACGAGTCCTGGCGGACAAGAGGGGCACGGCGAAGATCACGGTGAAGGCCGGAACAAAGTCGAAGACCTACCGTGACGGTGAAGTAGACCCCTCGCGACGTCGCGTCGGCGCTCTCCCTCAGGCGTGGGACCGGACCCTCGGGCCCACGCCAGGCGGGGCTCTTCGTCCAGAGAATGATGACCACGGCCCATGCCCCAGGTTCGCAGCGATACCCCTAGTTCTGGGGAATGCGTGGGCTGGCGTGAGTCGATAGCTTTGACAGGGCGTGCATGAGCGCCTCGGAGACGGCCACCCGCAGCGGCTGTCTCTGGTCAGGCGGCGTTGGCCGGCCGGTAGCCGGGGCGAGGGTCGGAGCCGTCGATTCACGAGCGTTCGCAGGAGGAGAAAGATGGCGACCCAGTCAGGGCGTGAGGCCGTCGTCGACCAACGGAGCGCCGCCGAGATCACGGCCGACCCGGTGCCTCCGGCCCGACCGGAGGCGGCAAGGAAGAAGCGGGGGTTTCCGTCCCCGCTGAGCATTCTGCTGCTGGTACTCCTCGGTGTGTGGCTGCTGGCGATGTTCATCCCGGCTGGGGTGTACGACCTCGACGCCAGCGGCGCCCCGATCGCCGGCAGCTACCACGTCGTCGACTCGCCGCTCGACTTCGCCGGACGCGTCCGAGACCTGCTGCTGGCGCCGATCAACGGCCTGTACGGCATCGTCGACCCGGCCACCGGCCAGGTCGGGCCGTTCAACTCGGGGTGGATGTTCGGCTCGGTGCAGGTGTTCTTGTTCATCCTGGCCATCGGCGGGTTCATGACCGTGGTGTTCAAGACCGGCTCGCTCGATCTGGGCATCTCCCGGCTTGCTCACCGCTTCTCCACTCGCGGGCCGGCCCTGATCGTCGTGCTGTCGGTGTTGTTCGGATTCCTCGGCTCGGTGATGAGCTGGAGTGACGAGTCACTCGGCTTCTACGCACTGCTCGTCCCCCTACTGCTGGCGCTGGGCTACGACCGGATGACGGCGGTGGCCGTGATCACCGTGGCACCGTTCGTCGGCGCGATCGGATCGACCATCACGCCGTTCCGGATCGGGGTCGGATCGGACGCGGCCGGAGTGTCGATCGCCGATGGGCTCGGACTGCGGCTGGTGATCCTCGTGGTCTGTATGGCCGTGATGATCGTCTACACGCTGCGGTACGCGAAGAAGGTGAAGGGTGACCCGTCCGCCGCCATCGTTCCGCACGACCTGGAGGACGCCGAACTCATCGAGGCCGGGGGACGGGACGACCTGCCCAAGCTGACCGGACGCGACAAGTGGGTGATCGGACTGCTCGCGTTCACGTTCGCTCTGCTGATCTTCTCGATCGTGCCGTGGAGTTCCATCCTGAACGCGACCACGGTCGACCCGGTCACGCACGAGTCGGTGGCCCGCACCTTCGGTTGGGAACTCGGGTGGTGGATGCCCGAGCTCAGCGCGATGTTCGTGGTGATGGCGATCGTGATCGGAGTGGTCGCCCGGTTGGGTGAGGCAGAGACGGCCAGGACGTTCCTCAAGGGCATGGCGGACTTCTCGGGCCCGGCTGTGCTGGTGATGGTCGCCCGCGGCGTCGCGGTGGTCCTGAACAACACCAAGACCATCGACACGATCCTGAACTCGATGGAGACCGTCGTGCACGGCCGCTCCAGCATCGCGTTCGTCCTGCTGCTCGCGATCGTCTCGCTGCCACTGGGATTCCTCGTCGGCTCCGGTTCGGCGGGCATGGCATTGGTGATGCCGATCCTCGCGCCGCTCGGCGACTTCGCCGGCGTCGACCGCTCACTCGTCGTCACCGCGTACAACTCGATGGGTGCCTGGCTGAACCTGATCCTCCCCACCAACGCCATCCTGATGGCCGGTCTCGCCCTCGGGCGGGTCGGCTTCGACAAGTACCTCAGATTCATGGCTCCCCTGCTCGGCATGCTCGTCGGCGTGGTCGCGGTGTTACTGGTCATCGGTACCTTCCTCTAGCCCTGGAGAAGCACATGCCGCTCAGTCCCGCACCCTCACTCGATCGTCCGGCCACCGTCAGCGTGGCGCCGGTCGCGCCGGAGGACGCCACCCTGGGCCGGTTCGTCCGGTCCACGGGCCTGGGCGACCTCGCTCCGCTCAGCGCAGCGGAACTGGCCGGCCACGGTTTCACGGCCAAGCCGGCCCAGGTGATCACGCTGTGGTCGGGCGAGGGCCGCGCCACGGTAGTGGCCGGCGTCGGTGAGCGCCCCACGCTCGCCGACGTCCGGGACGCCGCCGCAGCCATCGCCCGAGCGTCCGGGAGGCAGGCCCGGCTCTCGCTTGAGGTGCCGTCGGTGTCGGACGCGACCGCTGAGCAGGTGGTCGAGGCCCTTGTCGAGGGTGCCTTGCTGGCCCGCTACTCCTACGACGCCCTCCGCGAGGAGCCCCAGCGCGTCCCGATCACCGAGCTGGTTCTGGTGACCGAGGCTGCCGGCGCCGAGGCCGGGGCCCAGCGCGGACGGGTCCTGGCGGCGGTCACCGCGCTGACCAGGGACCTGGTGAACACCCCGCACAATCACCTCACCGCCTCCCTGCTGGCCGAGTTCGCGTCCGCCTACGGCTCGTCCCGCGGGCTGGAGGTCGAGGTCTTCGGCATGGAGGAGATCCGCGACCTGCGCCTGGCCGGTCTGCTCGCGGTGAACGCCGGCTCGGTGGAGCCGGCGCGGATGGTGAAGCTCACCTACCGGCCCGACGGCGAACCGGCTGGCCGCGTCGCCCTCGTCGGCAAGGGCATCACCTACGACGCGGGCGGGATCAGCCTCAAACCGTCGGACGGCACCCATGCCCAGATGAAGAACGACATGAGTGGAGCGGCGTCGATCCTGGCTGCCATGGCCGCGCTGGGCGAACTCGGCTGCGCGATCGAGGTGACCGGCTACTTGATGTGCACCAACAACATGCCCTCCGGCTCGGCCACTGCTCTGGGCGATGTCCTGACGATGCGCAACGGCAAGACCGTCGAGGTGATCGACACCGACGCGGAGGGTCGCCTCGTCATGGCGGACGCGCTCGTGCTTGCCGCCGAGTCGAGGCCGGACGCGATCTTCGACATCGCCACCCTGACCGGCTCGGTCTCCCGCGCCCTGGGTCCCGACGTCGCCGGCGTGCTCGGCAACGACCAGGCCATGGTCGACCGGGTGGTCGCCGCCGGGCATCTCGCCGGAGAGCCCGTGTGGCAGTTGCCGCTGCACAAGCCGTACCTGCGCATGCTCGACTCCGACACCGCCGACATCAGCAACTGCGCTGCGATCGGGCTGCCCGACGGCATTCTGGCCGCGCTGTTCCTGGACGAGTTCACCGGGGGTGTGCCGTGGGCGCACATCGACGTGGCCGGCACGGCACAGGCCTCGACGGCCCATTCGGTCAAGGTGCCCGGCGGCAGCGGCTTCGGCGCCCGCCTGCTGACGCACCTGCTGACCGGCTACGCCGCGGAGTGACACCGACGAGCCACAGGATGGACGCAGGTCCTCGTCCCTCGCCCGGGGTCCGGTAGCGTCTTGCGGGGAGGCTTGTCGCCGTCCCCTGGGTGTCCGGAGGGCTGAGGAGGGTGATGCGCTCGCGGATCGGCATCATCGACGATCATCCGGCCGTGATGCTCGGCGTCGCCTCGGTCCTGAACTCCCAGTCCGACATGCTGGTGGTGGCGACCGCGGCCAGCGTCCGTGACCTCCTCGCTCAGGGACTGGCCCTCGACGGGGTGCTGCTCGACCTGCACCTGGTCGACGGGTCGACGCCGGCGGAGAACCTCGAGATCCTCAGCTCCCTGGCCGTCCCGGTGCTGGTCTACACCTCCGGCGACCGGCCGGCCCTGGTCCGCGAAGCCGCCCGGGCGGGCGCGGCGGGGATGATCCGCAAGTCCGAACTGCCCGAGGTGATCGTCGCAGCAGTCCGGACGATGCTGGCCGGCGGAGTGGTCGCATCGGCCGACTGGGCGGCGGCACTGGACTTCGACCCGGACTTCGTGCGTGTCCACCTCTCGCCACGGGAGGCTGAGGTGCTCGGACTGTACGCCTCCGGCGAGACCGCCGAACGGGTGGCATCACTGCTCTACATCTCCCGGGAGACCGTGCTCGACCACATCCGCCGGATCCGGAGCAAGTACGCCCAAGCCAGCCGGGCCGCACCCACCAAGGTCGACCTCTACCGCCGTGCCGTGGAGGACGGGGTGATCGCGCCCCATGGCGATGGCCAGTCCTGAGCCGGCCGTCCGTTGGGCCATCGACCGTCCGCTGGGCTGGCTGATCTCGATCGGCGGCTGCATCCTCATCCTCGACCAGACACTGGTGCGGATTCCGGAGCTGGCGCGGTTCCAGTCGTGGTGGAACTTCGGCGCGATGACCGTGCTGGTCGTCGTGGTGCTGCTCGCGGCAACCGGCATGTTCTTGCCGCTGCCCGTGCTGGAAGCGGTTTGGCGAGTGATTCCGGTGGCCTACGTGACCCTCCAGGCGACGTGGCTGCCCGGCCTCGCCGGGGGCGATCCGGAGGCAACCCTGCCCTGGCTGTGGACGCTGGAGCCGGCGGTGCTCTCCCTACTCATCCTGGTCCTCCCGCCCGCTGTCGCCATCGGCGCCGGGCTGTGCTTCTCCCTCACCCCGGCGCTGTCTGCGCTGCTGCTGACCGGACACGTCCCGCACCTGGTCCTGCAGACGACCCCCAACCAGCTCGCCAACGTGGTCTACGCGGCCGTCCTGCTCGGGCTGAGGAGCCAGTTGGGACGACTGCACGAGCGCGAGCAACGAGCGGCGTTCCAGCGTTCACGTCAGGTCAGGGCCGCGGCGAGGCTGGAGCAGCACACGGAGTTGCAGCGGATCGTGCACGACGAGGTGCTCTCCGTCCTGACCGGCGCCATGCTGACCAGTGGGGCTCCGTCGGCGGAGTTGCGGCTGCAGGCCCACCGGGCGATCGTCGCTCTGGACGCGTCCAGTACCGAGCCCGTGGCAGCGGTCCCACTGGCCGGGACGGACGCAGCTGACCTGATCGCCACCGAACTGCGCCGGATCGACGATGGCTTCGCGCTCTCCGTTCGTGCCAACCCGGCGACGGTCTCGCCACGGGTCGCGAGGGGCCTCGCGCTCGCCGCGGGAGAGGCCCTGCGCAACAGCCTCCGGCACGCCGGATCGTCCGCGACCCGGCAGGTCAGCATCCGGACCGACGATCACCGGCTCGAGGTACGCGTCCGTGACGACGGCACCGGATTCGACCCGTCCTCACCCACCGACGGCCTGGGAGTGGCCACCAGCATTGTCGGCCGGATGGGCGAGTTGGGTGGGGCGGCTCACATTCACACTGCGCCCGGTGAGGGCGTGGAGGTGGTGTTGACATGGCCCAACTGACCTCGGCCGACACCTCCGCCGGCGGTCTGGGCACCCGGCAGGCACGCTGGGCCTTCCTGTTCGTCTGGGCCTGCGGCCTGGCTCAGGGGTTCGTCGGTGGCGCCTTCACCGCAGCGCCCAAGGCGTGGCTGCTGGTGCTGCTGTGCGCGCTGGCCGGGGCGCTGCTGCTGACCACGCCCGGGAACCGTCCGCTTCGACCGGCGCCGGCAGGCACCCTGATCGTTGTGGCCGGCCTGGTGGCGGTAGCCGGGGTGTGGCTGGCGCGCGGTGTCGAAGACCTCTGGGTGGTGGATTTCGCGGCCTACCTGGTCAGCTTCATGATCGTCCGGGGGAACACGGCGGGCGGCGCGGTCGGCTGCATGCTGGTGCTCGGGATCGTGGCTGAGCGGATGGCGTCACTTCAGGTGCCGGTGTACGACTGGATGGCCGTCCTCGGCATCCCGCTCGGCTCGGTGGCGGCTGCAGTGATCTGGCGACTGGTCGTCGGCTGGATCGTGCGGCAGGAACGCCTGCACCGATCGGAGGAGATGCGTTCCGCCGAGCGGACCCAGGCCGCCGTCGAGGCAGTGACGACGTCGCAGGCCGAGTTGGCCGCGATTCGCGCGCAGGTCGAGCCGTTGCTCGCCCGGGTTGCGGACGGCGACGTGGTGGACGCCGAGTTGCGAGCTGAACTGACCTACGTCGAGGCCGCCGTCCGAGACCGGATCCGAGCGCCGCACCTCAACCATCCGGTGCTGGTCGAGGCGATCGGCCGGTTGCGGCAAAGCGGCGTGGAGGTCGTCGTGCTGGGCGAGGTGAGCGCTGCCGGAAGTCCGATATCCGACGACCTGGCAGCCGCCGTGTCCGCAGGCATCGGTGCGGTGCAGGCCGGGCGCGTGACGATCCGGACGTTTCCCGAGGGTCGCTCGGCGACCGCCAGCGTGGTGATCGCAACGGCGACCGCCACCCACCAGTTGCAGTTCTCCCGGTCAGGCGAGCTCCTCCGGCACGCCTGACCCCGTGGTCCGGACGGTCAGACCAGCGGATGCCTCAACCCGGCCAGCAGCCGTCCGTTCCAGATCTCCGCGGTGATCTCGCCGTCCCGGACGGCCCGGACCTCGCCACCGTTGCGAAGCACCTCCAGCGCGATCTGGGTGAGCAGGTCGTCGCCGTCCGGATCGAACTCGATCGCCCCGGTGGATGCGTCGAGGGAACCCTTCACGTCCGTGTCCAGCTCGTAGATCAGGGTGCCCACAGCCCCGGCGACCGCCGCCCGTGCGGCCTGTGCGACGTCAATGACGGCCAGGCCGGACGCGAAGCCGTTTCCGATCTCGTCCGCCCGATCGCTCAGCGTGACGGTGTTGTGGCTCCCGATGCGCTCGCGGATCGCCTGGTCCAGTTCGTCGGGACGCAGCTCGTCCGGTGCACCACGGACCCACTCGGTCGACCACGGCAGGTCTTGCGACAAGAACATGGAGCCGAGAGGGTCGTTGGCGAAGACGAACAAGGGCAGGCTCGCCTGTGGGTCGATCCGTCCGAGTTCCGCCCCGACGGCGCCGGCCACCACTTGGGCGTACCGCTCCAGGAGCACCTTCTGGCCCTCGTCGCCACCGAGCCGCCGCAACAGCTTGCGACCGCGAATGCTCATCCGGTTGGTCGCGTCGGCAGCGTCGTCAGGATGGTCACCGACGACCTCGACTTCGCTGACCCGCGCGGACTCGGTGGCGCGCCACAGATTCCAGCCGTCGCTGGACAGGGTGAGCGCGAACGCGGCCTGCGGCGTGGTCACCGCGCGCACCAGCGGAGCAAGGTCGAAGTGCGTTCCCAGGCTGGTGCGCGGGGCGAACTCGTTCGGCAACACGTATTCCTCGACCAGGTCCGCGGCGATGAACACCACGAGGGAGCGGCTGAGGTTGCCCCACAGCGCGTCGTCCTCGGCGAGGGACTGCCACTTCACGCGGAACAGTTCCTGGACGCCGTTCGGCCGGCCCTGGGCGCGAAGCTCGCGGATGCCGGCGTCCACCGCGCTCTTCACGGTGGTGAACGCCAACTCGCGTCCCCGGGGCGTCGGCTCGGTCGGCAGGTACACCGACAGCGAGTCAGAACGGGTGGCGCCGAGCCGGAGCAGGTCGTCGACGGTTGGCAGCTCGTGGTGGATCAAGCGAGCGCCTTGGCCTTGAGCGCGTCGAACTCGGCCGGCGAGATGGTTCCGGCGTCCAGCAATGCCTTGGCCTGGGCGATCTCTCCCGCGGCCCCGCCGGCGACGGAACGGATGTAGTCGTCGGCGACCGACCGCTGGGCCTTGGCCTGGGCGGCGGCGCGATCAGCCATGCCGGAGCCGCGGGCGATCAGATACACCAGCGCGGTCAGGAAGGGGACGAAGATCAGGAAGAGCAGCCAGACGGCCTTTGCCCAGCCGGAAAGCAACCGGTCGCGGAACAGGTCGCCGATGATGCTGAACAACGCCATCAACCAGGCGAAGAACACGAAGATCGTGAAGAACATCCAGATGAAATCCCAGACGTTCGAGAGAAAGCCGGCCACGGAGGGTCCTTTCGCGGTGACGACGGCCGCGCGCGACCGTGCCGGTAGCGCGTGACCCGGGCCTTCAACCTACGGGGACGGCGACGCCCCGCGCAGCCCCCAGAACTGAGGGAATTGCCGCGGGCGGCCCCCAGCGCGCCGCCCTTGGCATGGCCCTGACGACGGGTCGAGCACGTCCGGCGAGGGCAGCGGCGGGCAGACGGCGGTACGTCGGTCGCTCTCCGATCCGGGACGACGGTTGATCCTGCCCAACTGGGGCTGCAGGGGACGCCACGTCAGGTCCGGTCGGGTCCAGTCTCTCCGGCCGGTGCGAGTGGACCCGGATCAACCCGGGTGGCCTCCGCGATCACCCGTCCGCGGATGAAGATGATCGAGACGAGCCCGACGGCGATGACGGCGAGGTTGCCGAGTCCCGCGATCTGGGCGAGCGGGCCGGCGGTGGGGTGAGTGGTCTGGAGGAAGATGCTCGGATCGGTGGTGGCGTGCAGCAGGATCGGCCAGATCAGGTTCCCGGTGACGCGCAGGGTGAGGTACATGCAGATGCCGAAGGCGAAGGTGTAGCCCAGCTGCAGCACGGTCGGGAGCAACGCCTGTCCCGTCAGCAGGTTGCCGGCGTGCAGCGCGGCGAAGATCGCCGCGGAGACAACCGCCACGACGATCTCGCGGTGGCCGGCCCGGCGGAGCAGGGTCACCACCAGCCCGCGGGTGAGGGTCTCCTCGGCGAAGCCGATGAACAGGCCGGTGAGCAGCCAGGCCGCCACCAGGCCGGCACCCGCTGCCGGGTAGTCGATGGTCGCCAGCCGCAGGACGTTGAACACCAGGACGACCGCCACCGCGATCCACATCCAGCCGCGGCCGGCGATGGGTTGGCGCCCGAACAGCTCGCGCAGCCAGCCGACCGACCAGGCGAACGCCACCAGCAGCACGCCACCGAGCAGGATCGGCAGGGCGTACAGGACCAGCACGGCGGTGGGTCCGGCAGGGTCCTGGAGTTGCAGCGCCAGCGGGAGGAAGGCGAGGGATCCCACCTCGTACACCGCGAAGTAGCCGGCAGCGAGCAGGATCGACCGCCACCAGCCGCCGAGTTCCCAGAACCGTCGCCAGGGTGTGTTCGCGGGTTCGGCCACAGCTGCTCCGTCCGTGGGTGATCCGCATGGCGGCTTCAGGCGGACGCTACCGGCTCGCGTCCTGCCGCTCAACGAAAACCGCACCCGTCAGCCCCGGTGTTCGCAACTGTACGGATCGGACCCCTGGCGAGCCGGACCGAGTCGCCCGGCTCGCCAGGAGGTGCGTCACTCCTCGCCCATCAGCCGGCTCAGCTCGGCGAGGAAGTCCCCGAGGGTGCGGCCGTGCTCGACGAGGCGCCGGACGTTCGCGGGCTCGGTCAGCGTGATCACGAGCTGGTCGAACGTGTCCCGGAACAGGTTGCGGTCCTGGGCGCTGAACGCGACGAGCAGGACGAGGCGGACCGGCGTCCCCGCCCAGTCGAGCGGACGCTCGAACGTCGCGACGGCGATGCTGGTGCGCTCGGCGGGCATGCCGAGGGTGTGCGGGATCGCGACGATGTCGTTGAACGCGGTGGGGGAGAGCTCCTCCCGGTCGAGGACCTGGTCGAGGAAGTCGTCCGGGACGGCCGTGTGCTCGCGCATCGCGTCGGCGAGGAGCCGGAGGAGCTCGTCGCGTCCCTCCACGACGGGCGAGCGGAAGAACAGGCCGTCGTGGAACAGCTCGTGGAGCTGGCTCATCAGCCGCATCCAGGTATTGCGGCGGTGCTGGATGCGGACCTGGGCGTCGATCACGTCGACGTCCGCGTCGCTCAGCAGCGGGCTGACCAGGATGCGGCGGTTCGGGTGCAGGCCGGGGATCGGGATCAGCGTGACCACGAGTTGCCCGGTGAGCTCGACGACCTCGGGCTCCCCGGTCTCGATCACCTGGCTGACCAGCGCCCGCTCGCCCAGCTGGGCGGCCAGGCGCTCGGCCAGCTGGGTGGCGAGGTCGTGGTAGCTCGGCGCCACGAGGCTGATCGTCACCCGGTCGCCGATGTCGCGTCGCTTCGCCAGGGCGGAGCCGAGATGGAACGCGATGAACCCGATCTCGTCCGGATCGACCGACAGGCCGGTCTCGTGTTCCAGCTCGCGGGCGAAGAACACCGCCAACTCGTGCACCAGCGGGTGCGTGCTGCGGATCGTCGCGGCCAGCGGGTTCGGCTGCGGACGGCCGGCGCGGGCTCGGACCAGCAGGTTGTGGGTGTGCAGGGCAAGGTTCGCCACGAAGGCGTCGTCGGCGAGATCGACGAGGTAGGTGTCGTCCAGCTTGACCAGGATCCGCCGGACGAGGGCCACGAGTTCCGCTCCGACGTGTTCGACGACCAGGTCGTGGTCGGTCGCGCCCCGGAGCAGGGTGGTCTTGCTCGCGATCAGCAGGGCCACGGCCGCCGTCTCCGCCGGGGTGAACTCGATGCCGTAGGCGTAGCCGAGATACTCGGTGACATCCTTCGCCGCCCCGCCCAGCCGTGGGTCGGTGCGCGCGTCCGGCAGACTGCCCGGCTCACTGAGGGTGTACTGGTCGGTGATCCGGTCGACGGCGATGACCAGGTCGAGGATGAGCGGGTTGAGCGTGTAGTCGTTGGAGTAGAGCCCGTTCGCGATCAGCGCCTGGGCCACATGGCGCCGGATCTCCCGGATGTCGTAGGACGGGTAGGCGGCCTGGAGCCGATCCGCGCCGAGCATCCCGTCCGGGTCTGCCGCGTCGGTGATCGCGACCCGCATCAGCCGGCGCTGGTCGGCCTCCCGTCCCTGGACGCTGACCCGGTCGCCGCTGCGGACGATCGCGACCTCCAGCCGGCCGGTGGCCGGGGAGAGCCGGCGCAGGGAGTTCTCCACGGTCGACTCGCTGACGTCCAGCTCGTCGGCGAGGTCATGGATGCTGACCGGCTCCGGGCTGGTCAGGATCCGGCGCAGCAAGGCGTAGGCCCGCTCCGACACCCGCGAACCGGCCGGCTCGGCCGTCAGCGGCCCGGTGGCGGACGCGCTGCTGAGCCGGTAGCCCTTGCTCGTTCGCTGGATCAGGTCCGGGCCATCGGGGGCGTTGAGCCGGTTGACGTAGTTGCGGATGCTGCGGTCGGTCACCCCGAGGGCAGCTGCGAGCTCGGCCGAGGTCCAGGCGCCCGGATGGGTGCCCAGCCAGACCAGCAAGCGCTGCTGTGGTTCGCCGGTCATCACGACCTCTCCGTCGGATCCTGCACGCCATCATTGTTGGCGTCCCCGGGCCTGGCGACGAACAGGCGGCTTTCCGGCGTCCGGAAACCCTGCTGCTGGTGGCCGTCCGTCCCCGGGGCGCAGGCTGTCCCCGCAAGCCTGGATGCTGACCGGGCCGGTGATTCAAGGAGATGACGATGACGACACGGGTTCTCGTGGTCTGCGGCGGAGGCGCTTCCAGCGGCTTCCTCGCCCAGAGCATGCGCAAGGAGGCCAAGAAGGCCGATGTCGACCTGGAGGTGAGCGCGCGCAGCGAGACGGAGGTCGACGAGTACCTCGACCGGATCGACGTGCTGCTGGTCGGTCCCCACCTGGCCTACATGGAGGACAAGCTTCGGGCCAAGGTGGAACCCCACGGCATCAAGGTGGCCCTGCTGCCGCACAAGATCTACGGCCGCCTCGACGGCGCGGGCGCGTTCGCGATCGTGGAGAGCCTGACGAAGGCGGAGGGCTGACATGCGCAAGCTCGGTTCCTTCATGGAGTCCCTGACCGACTGGATGACGGAGAAGTTCGCTCCTCAGGCCAACCGGATCACCGGCAACCTGTGGGTCAAGTCGCTCCAGGAAGCCATCATGGCGGTGGTGCCGATGATCCTGGTCGGATCGCTGATCACCCTGGTGTCGATCCTGAACAACTATGCGTCCTGGATGCCCAACCTCTCGCCGATCAACCAGTTCTCGTTCGGCCTGATGGGCCTCTTCGTGGCGTTCCTGATCCCCTACCAGGTGATGCACCACAAGGACTTCCGCGACCGCCGCCTGATCGCCGGCATGACCGGGGTGGCGACCTTCCTGCTGCTGATCGGGCCGGTCTTCAGCGAGGACGGCGGGACGATCTCCTTCACCTTCGAGCGGTTCGGCGCGACCGGCATGTTCGTCAGCATCCTCGCCGGCCTCGCCGTCGCCGCGGTGTTCAACCTGTTCGCCAAGCTGAAGCTGTTCAAGAACTCGACCGCGCTGCCCGACTTCATCATCGTGTGGTTCGACTCGCTGCTCCCCATCCTGGTCTGCCTCGGGGCGTCCTGGCTGCTGGTGGACGTCGCGCATCTCGACATCTACGGCGGCATCCTGACCGCCTTCTCGCCGCTGACGAACATCGCCCAGAGCTTCTGGGGCTTCGTCCTGCTCTACTTCATCAGCGCCTTCATGTACTCCTTCGGCATGAGCGCCTGGATCCTGTTCCCGATCGTCTACCCGCTGCAGCTGCAGGGCATCCAGGACAACATGGCGGCGGTCGCGGCCGGTCATCCCGCCACCAACATCAACACCTACGAGGTGCTGTTCTCGGGCTGGGTGGGCATCGGCGGCATCGGTGCCACGCTGCCGCTGGTCATCATGATGGCCTTCTGGGCGCGGTCGGCCCGGCTGAAGGCGATCGGACGCGCCTCGCTGGTGCCGAGCATCTTCAACATCAACGAGCCGATCGTCTTCGGCGCCCCGATCGCGTTCAACCCGATCCTGATGGTCCCGTTCTGGATCAACTCGCTGGTGCCGCCGATCCTGACCTACTGGGCGCTGTCGTCCGGGCTGGTCGCGATCCCGTCCCAGTTGTTCCAGATGTGGTACACGCCGTTCCCGTTCGCCACCTGGATCGTCTCGCCCGGCGTAGCCAGCATGCTGTTGCTGCTCGTGATCGTGGTGCTTGTCACCCTGACCTGGCTGCCCTTCTTCCGCGCCTACGACCGGCAGGTGTCGGTCGAGGACGAGGACGAGGAGGAGACCGAGGTCGCGGGGGTGGCCGCATGACGACGGACGCCGATCTGACCACGACGGCGATGACGATCATCCTGCACGCAGGGGACGCCCGCTCGGCCGTCCGCAAGGTGTACGAGGCGTTGGCCACCGGGCAGCGACCGGACGCCGATACCGCCCTGACCCTGGCCCGGGACGAGATCCGGCAGGCCCATCGGGCGCAGACCGACGTGATCCAGGCCGAGGCCGCGGGGGCGCAGCACACCCTCACCCTGCTGTTCAGCCACGCCCAGGACACCCTGATGACGGTCAACAGCGAGGTGATCACCGCCGGCAACCTGCTCGCGGTCTTCGACGCCATCGACCAGCGACTGGTCGCCCTGGAGAGCCGGGCCGGCTGAGCCGTCCGCGACAAGGAGCAGAACATGCAGTACCGAGAGCTCAAGCCCTTCCCGGACGGCTTCCTGTGGAGCGCCGCGACAGCGGCCTACCAGATCGAGGGCGCCTGGGACGCCGACGGCAAGGGTCCGTCCATCATCGACACCTGGACCCCGCCGGAGGGCACGTCGGACTTCACCGTCGCGTCCGACCACTACCACCGCTACGCCGAGGACGTGGCGCTGCTGGCGGAGCTCGGCCTCACGGCGTACCGGTTCTCGATCTCATGGCCGCGGATCATCCCGGACGGCACGGGCGAGGTGAACCCGGCAGGGGTCGCCTTCTACCACCGGCTCATCGACGCCCTGGTCGAGCACGGGATCGAGCCGATCGTCACCATGTATCACTTCGACCTGCCGCTGGCCCTCGACCAGCAGGGCGGCTGGAGCAACCGGGCGACGATCGACGCGTACGCCCGGTACGCCGAAGTCCTCTTCCGCGAGTACGGGGAGAAGGTCAAGTACTGGCTCACCATCAACGAGCAGAACAACATGATCCTCTACGGCGAGGTGATCGGTACCGCGAGGCCGGGCACCACCAAGCGGGAGCTGTACCAGACGAACCATCACATGATGCTCGCCCAGGCCCGGGCGTTCCGCCTGTGCCATGCGCTGGTGCCCGACGGCAGGATCGGCCCGGCGCCGAACTTCGCGCTGGTCTACCCCGAGACCTGCCACCCGCTGGACGTCCTGGCCGCGGATGACCTGAACGTGATCCGGCACTGGCTCTACTTCGACCTGGCCGTGGACGGGGTGTACAACTCGATCGCCTGGGCCTACCTGGAGGAGAAGGGCGCCGCGCCGGAGATCCTCCCGGGGGATCTGGAGATCCTGACGGCGGACCGTCCGGACTTCCTCGCCTTCAACTACTACAACACCCAGACCGTCGCCCGGCCCAGCGGGGACGATGCCGAGCGGCAGTCGAGGGTGGCGGACCAGCAGATGTCTCCGGGTGAGGAGGGTGTCTACGACAGCGCCGACAACCCGTACCTGGCCCGCACCGAGTTCGGCTGGGAGGTGGACCCGATCGGCCTGCGGGCCAGCTTCCGCGCGTTGTGGAACCGCTACCGGCTGCCGCTGCTGGTCACCGAGAACGGGCTCGGCGCGTTCGACCGGCTCATCGACGGCCAGGTCCACGACCCGTACCGGATCGACTACCTGCGCGACCACATCGCCCAGATCCAGCTCGCGATCAGCGACGGGGTGGAGGTGATCGGCTACTGCCCCTGGTCGGCCATCGACCTGGTCTCCACCCACCAGGGGGTGGCCAAGCGGTACGGCTTCGTCTACGTCGACCGCGACGAGTTCGACCTGAAGGAACTCGCCCGGTACCGGAAGGACTCGTTCGCCTGGTACCAGCGGGTGATCGCCAGCAACGGGGCCGAACTGGGCTGAGGCCGACAGCCTCGCAGTACGAGCCGGCTCGATCCGAGCCCGAGACGAGCCCGCCTGGGTCGGCCGAGGCTCGGCCAGGACGGGCGCGCTGGCCATTCGAGGCAGCGCTGACGCATTCATTCTTCCGCGGTTGGATCGTCCGGCCGTGACTAGTGGTTCAGAGAGGAAACACCATGGAGTTGTCGAGAACTGGCCGGTGGGCCGGACGGCGTTGGTTGAGGTTGGGGGCTGCGGCAATGGTCGCGGCTCTGACGGTGGCGGTGCCGGCGAGCATGTCGACGGCGGAGGCGGCGAAGCCGAAGGGCTTGCCGGGGATGAGGATCCTGCTGACCAACGACGACTCGATGCAGGCGGCGAAGGCGAGTCACACCGATGGTCTGGGGCTGTACGAGCTGCGGAAGGCCCTGTGCGCCAAGGGCGCGGACGTGGTGGTGATCGCGCCGTGGTCGGTGCAGAGCGGCAAGGGCTCCGCGGTGACGAACAGTGGGACCTTCCGGTTGGGCCAGAAGACCCTGCCGGCCGGCTATGAGAACGACTGTGCGTCGGCTCCGTCCAAGGGCGCGGTGTTCGGGGTCTGCACGGGGGATGCTCCGTGCGGTCCGACCAGCGGGAGTGCGACCCCGGCCGACACGGTGGCGTTCGCCACCCGGGGCGGTCTCAAGGCGACCGTGGGCTGGAGTGTGCCAGACCTCGTGGTCTCCGGTAGCAACGCGGGATCCAACTACGCGAACTCGGTGAACGACTCCGGGACGGTCGGAGCGGCCATCATGGCGAACACGATCCGGATCCCGGCGGTCGCGTTCAGTTCGTCCAACGCGGACGACTGGTCGATGCCGGTGGTGAACTACCAGGCCACGGCCAAGTGGGGTGCGGACTTCCTGGCGAACCTCAACAAGAAGGGCCTGCTGCTCCAGAACAAGTTCGCCCTCAACATCAACTACCCGGACATCTCCGCCGGTGCCAAGGCGAAGCCGGTGAAGTGGGCCCGGGTCGGTGCGGCCACGGCCTACGCACACTCCTACATCCCGCAGAGCGACGGCGGCTTCGCGATCGACCTGCCGCTGTGCACGGGAATGAGCATCTGCACCGAGACCCGCAAGGACTCCGACTGGACGCTCATCAGCAAGGGCTACATCACCGTCGTGCCCTTGACCTGGGATCGGACCTACGGCGTCGATGAGGGTGGCAAGACCTACAAGAAGGTGAAGGCCTTCGTGCAGAAGTACACCAAGACCTCGTAGTCGTCCCTCCTCGGCTGAGGCCGAGGTCTCCCAGTGGGTCCTGTCGGTGCCGCGACCGACAGGACCCACTGCCGTCCGGCAGGTCTCCTGGGGCTCCGCTGGCGTCCAGCCGGTCAGGATCCGTCCGGGCCCCCGCTACCGGCGACGCGTTGTGGCTGTCGCCACACGAGCACGGCGACGACGGCGATCAGGATGATGGCGGTCAGGGCGATGGGCAGGGGGACGACGGGGTCGACGAGGACGAGGACCGCGCCCGCCGGGACGACGGTGTTGACCCAGCGGTCGGCGTGGCGACGGATGGCGAGCAGCCAGACGCCCAGCATGAACACCGCGATGGGGATCGTGGACGCGAACGAGGCAGCCGGGCTGGTGAGTTCGCTGTGGCCGGTGAGCACGTCGATCTCGACCTCGATGCCGGCGGAGAAGGCTGCCGCGGCGGCGAAGATGAAGTAGTGGCCGTAGCCGTAGGCGAGCGAACGGCGGAAGCTGGTGATCGCGGTGTGGTGGGGCGGCCAGAAGTAGGTCCACCACAGTGTTGCGGTGACGACGAGGGTGAGGCCGGCCAGCCAGATCAGCGGCCCGACCGCGTGGTTGTCGTGGAGGGCTTCGATGATGGCGTTGGCCGAGGCCAGCAGGCTCTCGCCCAGCACGATCAGGGTGAACAGGCCGTACCGCTCCGTGATGTGGTGGGGATGCCAGGGGGTGCTGCCGGTGCGTTCGGCGACGATCGGCACCGCGAGTTCGGCCAGCACCAAGACCACCAGAGCCACCAGGAATACCCCGGCGGGCAGCAGCAGGGAGGCCAGCCACAGGCCCTGCACGATCGCGATTCCGCCGGCATAGATCAAGGCGGCGCGGCGGGCAGCACCAGCCGACCGCGCTGCGCGCAGCCACTGGGCGACCATCGCCAGTCGCATCACCACGTAGGCGAAGACCAGCACCGAGTAGTCATGGTCGGTGAACGCCGGCTCGATCCCGGAGGCCAGGACCAGCACTCCGCCCATCTGGACGATCGTGAGCACCCGGTAGAGCCAGTCATCGGTATCGAAAGAGGTCGCGAACCAGGTGAAGTTCATCCACGCCCACCAGATCCCGAAGAACACGATCAGATAGTTGACGACGCCGTTGAGGATGTGGGCCTCGCTGAGCTGGTGATGCAGTTGGGCGGCGGCGATGCCGACGGCGACCACGAAGACGAGGTCGAAGAACAGTTCGAGGGTCGACGCGCTGCGGCCCGGCTCGTCGGGGTTGCGGGGCCGCATCGGCACCAGCCGGAAGCGTGAGCGGACGGTCGAGGGCATGTCGTCACCGTAGCTGCACGGTGACGCCGCCAACACGCGGCGGGCGCACCGGGGTCAGAACCACCGGACGCCCTCTGTCTCGATCGCGGCGCGCAGCCTCACGCCGGTGCCACCGACCCAGGCCGGCGGAGTGCGCTGATCGGGTGCGGATGCGTGGGGAGCCGACGCCCGACCAGCTCGATCGGGCCGGACTCAGGGCATCGGGACGGGGATGTCGGCCCCCGGTTCCACGGTGAGGCGGGCGCCGACCCGGCCGAAGCTCGGGACGGGGACGAAGCCACCGCCGACCAACAACTCGCCCTGCGCGAAGTACGGGGACGCCTTCAGCATGCCGACCGGGACGAAGCCGAACAGCTCGGCGAGCTCTGCCAGGTCGGCGGGCGAGTTCATCCGCATCAGCACGAGGTTGTCGCACTGCGAGAGCACCTGCGGGTGCACCTTGGAGGGCCGCTGGGTCGACAGCAGCAGCCACAGCCCGTACTTGCGGCCCTCGGCCGCGATCTGGATCAGGCGCTCGACCAGCGCCTTCTCCACCGGAGTGGCGGGCTCGGCAGGGCAGAGGTTGTGGGCCTCGTCGATCACGAGCAGGACCGGGTTGCGGTCCGCCCGCCCGGCCCAGAGCCGCTCCACCTCGGCCAGCGCGACCACGAGCGCCTCGGTGCGGTTGTCGAAGCCCGACAGGTCGAAGATCCGGGCTCGCGTCTCGCGCTGCGGAGGGACGGATCGTCCGCCCGCCCAGATCGGCCACTCGCTGATCCCCAGGTTGACGAGCCGTTGCCCGAAGGCCCGGTGCTCGGGATCGCCGGCCAGGAGTTCGGCGATCACCTTGCCCACGTCCTGCTGGATCTCCTCGCTGCTGAAGTCCATCCAGGCCGAGTACTCGGCGCGGTCCCGCACTGGGTCGAGGCCGAGGATGGCCGCCTGGACGTGTCGGGGCAGGTCGACGAACGTGAGCTGGAGCCGGTCCTCGCCTGCGGCGCCGTGCACGTCGATGGCCATCTCCCGGAGCCGGCCAGCCTCCTCGGCCGGCGCGTCCGCGCGGGGCACGCCCAGTTTCACGTAGTCACCGTTGGGGTCCATCACCAGCATCGGCAGCCGCGTGTGCAGGAGCAGCTGCTCGAGGATGACCCCGAGCGCGTAGGTCTTTCCCGAGCCGCTCTGCCCGCACAGGAAGGTATGCCGGTTGAACCCCTTGGCGCGCAGCCGGAGCGGAGCGTCCGAGCCGGGCAGCTGCCACTCTCCGATCGTGAGGTCGGCGCCGGCCGAGCTCTGTGCCAGCGCGACTTCCGCTGCGGTCAGCGCGCGCGCCTGGGCGTCCCGGAACGGCGCCCGGTACCTGGCCAGCCCGGTGCCGGTCAGCTCCCCCAGCAGCGCACCGGCCGCGGTACGTCCCCTCTCGTCGTCGACGGCGAGCACCTGGCCGAGGAAGCTGCCGGCCGGCGACTCGAGCAGCGTCAGCGAACCCACCTGGAGCTCGTCCGCGGCCTGGCGCACTTCGAAGGTGCGGCCGTCGGCCGACGCTGCTGCGCCGAGGGTCGCTGGGGTCGTCGTCATCGGGGGCTCCTCACTGTGGGTCAACGGGGATCGGTCGGCTCGGGACCAGCAGGTGCTCGGCGCCGGGGCCGGTACTGCCGCGGAACAGCCGGACGGCGTCCCTCCGGTTCTCGACGCCGAGCTTGCGGTAGATCGAACGGAGATGGCTCTTGAGGGTGTTCGGGGAGATGAACAGGACGCCACAGATCTCGCTGAGGCTGAGCGCGGTGGCCAGATGGGCGAGGATCTCGCGTTCCCGGGTGCTCAGAGCGGTGTCGGGACGGTTGGGACGGCCGGCGTGGCGACTCTGGACGTCGATCATCGAGGCGAGGAACGGCTCGTACCTGGTGCCCTGCCGAGCGTGTTCGGCGAGCAGCTCCAACAGCTTCGCGTCCGGACGGGAGAAGGCGCGGGTCAGGGCCAGCGTCGAGCCGAGATGGAGGGCATCCTCGAGCAGCGCATGCGCACTCCCGGCGTCCCCACGCTCGCGAAGGCAGAGCGCTGAGATGACCTGGGCACCGACCCTGAGGTACGCCGGGGCGTCGGCCAGCGTGCCGGCCTGGGCTTCGGCTTCCTCGGGCCGCCCGCACCGCCACAACAGCTCCGCAGCGACCATGCGGTTCGCCGGCTGGTAGGTCGGGGTGTCGAGCGCCTGCCGGAGCAGCCGGACAGCGCCGTCCACATCGCCCCGGAGACGGCAGAACGCGGCCCTCCCGACCAGCTTGTACTCCCACCACGGCATCGCCTGGATGGTCTCCTCCGGGATCCCCTCCAGCAGCCGCTCCGCGGTCGGGATGGCCACCTGGTCGCCGCTGGCGAGGGCTGCGTGCGCCAGCCACATCCGGGCGAGCAGGGCGTAGCTCGTGACGCTGCCGCCCTGCTCCACCGCCTGGAGAAAGGCGGCGACCGCCCGCTGGTGGTCACCGGTCCACATCGCCATCCAGCCCACGGTGAAGACGCTGACCGCGCCGTCCGCGCGCCGCCACGACGTCCGGCCCGCATCGGAGTGGAGCGCCGTGAGGGCAGCCTGGGCCGCGACGAAGTCTCCGCTGAAGGCGAGGGCGAAGGCCCGATGGGCGCGCGCCCGGTCGGCGAGGTCGTCGAGGCCTTCGGCCTGGCAGCGGTGGACGGCCTCCTGCAGCAGGAGCAGCGCGGGGCGGGGGCGGCGCAGCCTCAGGAACGACCAGCCGACGACGAACAGTGCGCAGGCATGCAGCACGGGATCCTGTCCCGACATGCCGCGGAGGAGTCCTTCGACAGACTCGCAGGCGCTGGCCAGATCGTCCGCCTCGTCGGCGAGGAACAGCTGGGCCAGGAGCCTGGTCGACTCGTAGGCCGCCTGCCGGTCCTCTGCCAGCGAGGCCGCAGCGGCGGTGGCTCGCGCGGCCAGGCTGGCAGCGGTCTCGGCGTCCCCGTCGTTGCGTCGGCACAGCGCCCTCACCGTGAGCACCTCCGGGTCGTCGGCGTAGGGGGCGGGCAGGCGCGCGCAGATCTCCTCGACCAGCTCGGAGTCGCCGCGCACGACCCCGGCCAGCCAGTGGGACCGGACCACCTGGGCCGCCTGCTCCGGCTCGCCTCCGCGCAGGGCGTGCCGGGCGGCCGAGTACGGGTCGATGCGGGCCATCGCGTGCGCGGCGGCCCGGTGCAGCCCTCGAGCCCGCCGGGGATCCCGGCGCAGCAGCATGGCCTGTCCGACCTGCGCCATCACCGGGTGCCACTGGTACACCGGGTCGCGGCCCTCGACCTCGCGCCGGTCGAGAGGCAGGCCGACCGCGACCGCCTGTTCGAGCAGTTCGGGGGCACGCGGGTTCCCGGTGATCTGGACGGCGAGCTGCCCGGTCAGCCACTCGCACGTGCAGGCCTGGGGCACGAACTCGGCCAGAGCGGGGGACAGGTCGCCCAGCATGTTCTCGACCAGGTAGTCGACGAGCTGAGGCAGAGGTTCGTCGCCGACGGGCGGCGAGCTGGGCTGCGGCAGCGGGTGCTCGGCCATCAGCGCCAGCCGCACGGCGACCGGCCAGCCGTCGGTGCGCCGGTGCAGGGCCACGGCCCGCTCGTGGTCGAGCTGGCGACCCAGCGCCAGCGCGGCCTCTCGAACCTCGTCCACCGAGAGTGCCAGGTCCGCCGGCCCGAGCTGGCCGAGTTGGCCGTCGGCACGCAGCCGGGACAGGCCCATGCCGGGACGGGGCTCGTGGCGGCCGGACAGGATGACCTGCAGCCCCGGCTCCTCGCCGGTCAGCGCCCGGGCCAGGACGCGAGCGGCCGGTTCGTTGTCGATCCAGTGCACGTCGTCCACGACGAGGACCGCGCGCAGCCGGTCGTCCAGCGAGACCGGGGTGGCGAGCACGTCGCCGCGGCGAGCCGGCGCGTACCGGAGCATGCCGATGGCGCCGGCGAGGTTCCGTCCCAGATAGCCCGGGTGACGGTCGGCCGCGGTGAGCGACAACCAGGCGACCGGACGGTCGTGGTGTGCCGCCCAGGCGCTGAGGCTGGCGGTCTTTCCGTAGCCGGCCGGGGCAGCCACCAGGGTCACCCGGTGCCGGGCCACCGACGCCGAGATCCGCGACCACACCGCCGGCCGCTCGATCACGTGCGTCGGCAACTCCGGCCGGGTGGCCAACTGGCTCGACAGCGAGACCGCGGGGAATCCGGGTACGAGCGGCACGGCTCGACTGTAAGCCGTAGTGGTCGCGCCCGAAAGGTGCGCGATGCCCCGCCGGGCCACTTTCACCCTTTCGGGGTGATGCCCGCTCGCCGCCGATGCCCAACGATTGCCTGCACGCCCACCGTGGGCGGCGGCGCCGTCGATCTGGCCGGCGCCGGAACACCGACAAGGAGAGCTGTTGTGGGCTTCTGGGACTTCTTCTGGCTGATGATCTGGGGCTTCGTGTTCATCTCCTATCTGATGGTCCTCTTCCAGGTGATCGTCGACGTCTTCCGCGACCCTGGCCTCACCGGCGGCATCAAGGTCGTCTGGCTGCTCTGCCTCCTGATCGCCCCGCCGCTCACCGCACTGATCTACGTGATCGCGCGAGGCCGCGGCATGAACGAGCGGGCGGCGCAGGCCCAGCGGTCGGCCCGGCAGGTGACCGACGACTACATCCGCTCGGTCTCGGCCGTGGACCCGGCGTCCCAGATCGCGAACGCAAAGGGACTGCTGGACTCCGGGGCGATCACCGCCGAGGAGTACGGGCAGCTCAAGGCCAAAGCACTCGCGTGAGGGTGGTGACACGATGAGCTTCGGGCCCGCCGACCTGTACGTCGTCGAGTTCTCCGACGCCGCTCCGCCGGACGAGGTGACGGCCGAACTCCGCGACGTCACCACGGCCGGGGTGATCACGCTGCTCGACCTTGCCCTGGTCCGCGGTGGAGTCGACGGAGCGGCTGCCGTCGTCGAGCTCGACGATCTCTCCGACGAGTTCGGGCTCGCGGGGGTGCGTCCGCTCGTCCCGGGACTGATCGGGGACGACGACCTGCGCCAACTCGGCGCGGGCCTGGGCCGGGGCGAGCTCGCCCTGGTCGTCCTGCTCGAGAACACGTGGGCGCGCCGGCTGGCGCGCGCGGCCCGCGACGGGGAGACCCGCGTCCGTCAGGTGGAGCGGTTCTCCGCCGAAGTCGTCAACGAGGTCGCCGGTCTCGCCGGCGTCCCGGTCTAGGGAAGGGACGGCCATGCCCATCGGACGCGGAGGACGCCCCGGGCTCCTCGCCACGGCCGCGCGGACCGCGGTCATCGCCGGTACCGCCCAGGCGGTGACCGGCGCGGTCGCCAACCGCCAGTACCAGCGGCGGACGGCGGCCGACGGTGAGCTCGTCCAGACGCCGCCGGCGGTGGCTGCGCCGCCAGCGCCTGCGGCGACCGAGGGTCTGGTCGAGCAGTTGGAGCGGCTCGCCGGGCTCCGGGCGGCCGGTGTGCTCGACGACGCCGAGTTCGCCGCCGCCAAGGCCCGGCTGCTCGGCTGAGCGCGCGATGACTGAACAGACCGTCCCCGACGTCGCCGCCCTGGAGCAGCGGCTCGCGGAGCTGGAGTCGGCCAACGCGGAACTCTCCGCGCAACTCGCCGACCGTCCGGTGCGGGGGCCGCGCTGGCGGGCCGTCGTCGCCGCTGCGCTGATCGTGCTCGCCTCCCTGCTCACGCCGGTGGCCGTCGTGTCCGGCTGGGCCAGGGTGCTGCTCAGCGACACGGACGCGGTCGTCGCGGCCTACGGCCCGCTGGTGAAGGACCCGCGGGTGCAGGCCTACCTCACCGACCAGGTGATGGCCGCGATCACCGAGAAGGTCGACATCGACGGGCTCGTGGACGACCTCGTGGACGGGATCGAGCAGGTGGTCCAGCGGCCGCGGGCCTCGGTGGCGCTGGAGGCGCTCCGCGGTCCGGCGGCGGCCGGACTGCGTTCGGCCGTGCAGGCCGCCGTCGCCAGGGCGGTGGCATCCGATGCGTTCGGCACCGCGTGGCAGGAGAGCCTCCGGCTCTCGCACAGCCAGCTGATCGGGGCGCTCCAGGGAGATCCCGACTCGGCTGTGACGATCACCGACGCGGGCGTCGGGGTCAGGATCGGTCCGCTGATCGCCCAGGCGAAGCAGGCGCTCCTCGACAAGGGCTTCGCCTTCGCCTCGGCCATCCCGGCCATCGACAGGACCGTCATCCTCGTCCGGTCCGACCAGCTCGCGACGGTGCGGCTGGCCTACCAGGGCGCACTGGCCACCGGCTACTGGCTCGGGCCGGTCGTGCTCGCGCTGTTCGCCGGCGGGGTGCTCGTCAGCAGGCGTCGCTGGTTCGCCGCCGCGTGGGCCGGCATCGGGATGGGGCTGGGGGCGCTCGTCGTCATCGCGGGGCTCGCCGTCGCCCGGGTCGTCGCGCAGGCGAGCGTGCCGGCCTCGGTGATGCCCGCGGACGTCCTGCTGACCTTCTACGACGCCGCCACCGGCGCGATCGGGGAGCTCGCGCTGGCCACCGTCACCCTGGCCGCGGTGATCACGCTGGTGGCGTACCTCGGTGGCGAGTCCCGTCCGGCGGCCGGCGTCCGGACGCGCTACGCCACGCTGACTGCAGGAGCACGCGACTGGAGCGCTGACCACGGCGTCCGGACGGGTGGGTTCGGGCGGTGGCTGCACCGACGCCGCATCGCGGTTCGGGCGGCGGTCGCGAGCCTGGCGGTTGTCGTCCTGGCGATGAACCGGCCGATCTCGTTCGGTCTGGTCTGCACCATCGCTGTCGCGGCGGTCGCTGCGATCGTCCTGGCCGACGTCCTGGCACGGCCGGACGAGGCCGGCTGACCCGGCCGGGGGCGGGAGGGACCTGGAAATGGCTGAACTCGCTGTGCGGCCGGAGGAGGAGCCCGAGGACGCGCCCAACGCGCCGGGGCGCCAGCCGCTGCGGGTCATGACCGAGCCGGCGCGGCCGCTGGTGCGCGCGTTCGTCGGCACCGTCGGCGTGCTGCTGGCCGTCACGCTGGCGGCCGCGGTGGTCTCGCTGGCGACGATCGTCCTGTCGGTGGGGATCGCCCTCTTCCTCGCCCTGGCCCTCGACCCGGTCGTCGGCCGGCTCCAGGCAGCGGGGTTGCCGCGCGGACGCAGCGTCCTGGTCGTGTTCACCGGACTGGCGCTGGTGGCGCTGGCGATCGTGGCGTTCGTGGTGCCGGCCGCGATCGACCAGGTCGTCGGCTTCGCGGGCAACGTGCCGACCTATGTCGCCGGCGTCCGCGCCTCCGGCTGGTTCGCCGCGCTGTCGGCGGCGAGCGGAGGTGGCCCCGCCTACGACGCCGGACTGGCCCAGGTCGGAAGGTGGCTCGCCGATCCGGCCCACCTCTTCGCCCTCGGCACGGGACTGCTGTCGTTCGGGGCGGGGCTGGTGAACGCCCTCTCGGCGACCGTCATCGTCGCGGTGCTGGTGCTGTACTTCCTGGCGTCCCTCGACGCGATCAAGGCGGGCTTCTACCGGCTCGCGCCCGCCTACAGCCGTCCCCGGCTGGCCCGGCTGACCGATCAGATCACGGCAGCCGTCGGCGGGTTCGTGTCCGGCGGGGTGACGCTGTCGGGCCTCAACGCCGCGTTCTCCTTCCTCCTCCTCACCCTGCTCGGGGTGCCGTACGCCGTGGTGCTCGCCGTGCTCGCGCTGGTGATCACCCTCGTCCCGATGATCGGGTCGGTGCTGTTCTGGATCCTCGCCACCGCGGTCGCCTTCCTGGGCTCCTGGTGGGCCGGGTGCGCCTTCGCCGTGGTCTACCTGCTCTACATGCAGGTCGAGGCGTACGTGATCACTCCCAGGGTGATGAACCGTGCGGTGTCGGTCCCGGGCGCGCTCGTCCTGATCGGCGCCATGATCGGCGGCACCCTGCTCGGGCTGGTCGGAGCGCTGGTCGCCGTCCCCGTCACCGCGTCGGTCCTGCTTGTCGTGAAGGGTGTGCTGGTGCCGCGGCAGGACGCCCGGACGGCCTCGCCGCACGAACCCGTCGCGGAGGGCACGAGCCCGTGACCCGGCTGCGCGGCCATCCGGCGATCGGGAGGGTCGGGCTGCCGGTGGCGATCCTGACCCTCTACTTCCTCGTGCCGCTGGACGCCGACGACGCGCCGGTCGGCGAGGTGCTCGGCGCGCTGGCCGCCGTCCTGTGCGTGACCGTCGTCGCGTGGGTCGTCGTCGAGGAGGCCGGACAGGCGCGGCGAAGGCTGCGGGCCGTCCACCTGTTGCTCGCCTTCGAGCTGGTCCTGGTCGGATTCTCGCTGGGCTACTACCTGCTGGCCACCGACCTGCCCGGCGAGGTGACCGGACTGCACACCCGGCTGGACGCGCTGTACTTCTCGCTGACCACGATGTCCACGGTCGGCTTCGGCGACATCAGCGCGTCCGGCCAACTCGGCCGCCTGGCGGTGTCGGTGCAGCTCGCGTTCAACCTGATCTTCGTCGCCGCCCTGGTGACGCTGCTTCAGGACCGGGTCCGCAGTGGCCGGTCAGTGGCCGGAGGCGACGGCGGGCACCCGGAACTCGGCGGCGAGGCGGAGCAGCATCCCGACGATCGCACCGACGATGGCGAGGACCGCGGTGGCCGGTCCCGCGGACGCGGTCAGTAGCGCGCCCAGCAGCACGGCGGTGAAGGGCAGCCGCATGCCGGCCGCCGTGGCCGCGGCGATCGCCACGGCAGCGAGCGGGGCCACCGCCGTCCCGGGGACGACCAGCGCGGCGGACACCGCGAGCAGCGTCCCGATCGAGATCGCGGGAAAGAGCGCACCGCCCCGGAAGCCGCCACCGAGGCAGGCCACGTAAGCGACGAACTTGGCGGCGAGGACGATCAGGGCGGTTGCCGCAGAACCGAGGGCAAGGTAGTCGGTCATGGACGCCTGGCCGGCGAACAGGACCAGCTCCGTCCGGGTGCCGGTCAGGGCCGCCCCGCCGAGCGCGGCGAGGCCTGTGACGGCGCCGGCCACCAGCAGCCAGACGAGCGGCGCCCGGTGGGCACTCTGTTCGAGGCGCAGGCCGCCGAGCCGGGCGAGCAACGCCAGGATCGCGACCACGAGGGCCAGCGGCACCGCGGTCAGCAGGTCGACCACGGCCACGTCCGGGTAGGCGGCCAGGCCCGGGAGACTCAGCCTGACCGCGCCGAGACCCGTCCACTGCGCAACCCCGACCTGGAGCAGGTAGCCGCTGCCGAGGCCGGCCAGTGAGGGCAGCAGGACGGCCGGCGTGGCCAGCCGGGTGCCGGCCGCGAGGGTGAGTTCGAGCAGCAGCACCATGGTGACCACCGGATTCCCCAGCACCGCGCCGACCGCTGCCATCGCGCCGACGATCATCATCACCTGCCGGGACGCCGGCTGCGCCGAGCGCACCAGCGCCGCACCGGCGGCCGTCCCGATCGCCACCAGCGGCGCCTCGGGTCCGAGCACCGCCCCGAAGGCGAGGCTGGCCAGGGCGGCGAGGAGGACGGACGCGAGCCGATCGGGCCCGATGTCGAGGGCGAGCCCGGCGAGCGGTGAGTGCCCGCCGCGGCCCGGCAGCCGCATCGCGGCCCAGGTGAGCAGGCCGCCGAGGATCGGGAGCCCGAGCACGAGCCACCACTGCGCGTCCGCGGCACCGAACAGCGCGGGAAGCCCGTGCCACAGCGCGTGGCTGAGGCCGTGCTCGACCCAGATGTAGGCGGCGGCACCGGCCCCTGCGGCGAGACCGACGACAGCGCCGCGCAGCGTGAGCACGATGAGCGGCGCACCGCTGATGCGATCCGCGACCACCGTGGCGCTCTGATCAGCCATCCCACCTCCCCGGCCTGGCTGAAAGCTACCGCAGCCCGGCTGGCCGAGCGCTCGACACTTCTCAGCACACCTTCGCTCCCAGCGCCTCCGGAGCGCGCGCAGCGCGGCTGGTCGTCACGTTCTCGGTGCGAGCACTTCTGAGTCGTGGCCGCTGGGGAGGGCTAGCCTCGACAGCTGTGAGACGACCCCGTGTGCTGTTGTCGGAGGCGTCTTCGCTGACCGCCCGGGAGTTCACCACTGTGCTGGGACGGTCCGGTGTGGAGGTCGAGGCGGTCAGTTCCGCCGCGCTGCCGATCGTGCGGTTCAGCCGGTGGTGCCGACGCGTCCACCCCGCGCCGGCGCCCTCTGCCGACCCGGTGGGCTACCTGCAGCGGGTGGACGCACTGATGGCCTCGGGTGACTTCGACGCCCTGCTGCCGACCCACGAGCAGGCCTGGCTCTTCGCCGCGGGACGGCACCTGCTCCCGCACGCCGCCGTTGCCGTGGCCGCCATCGACGCCTTCGATCAGGTGCAGTCCAAGACCGCGTTCGCCGCACTGCTGGACGCGCTCGGCCTCCCGCAGCCCGAGTGGCGCCTGGTCCGCAGCGACGGCGACCTGGAAGCGGTCGGCTTCCCGGTCTGGGTGAAGGCGGCCTTCTCCACCGCGGGACGCGGTGTTGCCCGCGCATCCGGTCCGGGAGAGGCCCGCGCGCTGTGGCAGCGGTTCACCGCGGCCGACGACTCGATGCCGGTGATGGTGCAGGCGTGCGCCGAGGGCCGGTACGCCCAGGTCCAGGCCGTCTTCGAGCATGGACGCCTGCTCGCCGGCGCGGTCAGCGAGCAGCTCGCCGTCGGTGCCGGGGGCAGCGCGGCGGCCCGGCTCAGCGTCGACCATCCGCGTGCGGTCGAGGCCATCCAGACGCTCGGTCGGCACCTCGGCTGGCACGGCGGCCTCACCCTCGACTACCTGCACATCGACGGCCGTCCGTCGTTCATCGAATGCAACCCCCGCACGATCGAGCCCGGAAACGCCGCGGCGGCAGGGGTCGACCTGCCGGCGCTCACCATCGCACTGACCCGGGGCGACGCCCTGCCCGCCGTCCCGTTGCTCACCCGGGCCGGCGTCCGCACCCGGTCCACCATGGCGATCGCACTGGGTGCCGCGGAGCGACACCGCACTCGCCGCGCGATCCTGGGCAGCCTCGCCTCCTCGATCGGCCGGCGTCCTCCGCTCCGGCACAGCGCGGAGGTGCTCACGCCGATCCTCGCCGACCCGCCGTCGCTGATCCCGCTCATCGTCGCGGTCGGTGCGGTCCTGGCCAGACCGGGGCAGGTGGCGTCCCTGGCCGGGGGCACCGTCGACACCTACGCCGTGACACCGTCGGCGGTCCAGGTCGTCAGAGCCCACTGAGGCCAGCCCGAGCCAGACCAGGGCCACGGGCACGGCGACGGCCCCGCGTCCAATGGCTGGTGGACCTTCGGCTAACTATCTATACTGCATATAGACAGTAAGGGGGTTGTGGTGCCGGTCATCCTGTCGCACACGTCGGGCGTTCCGCTGTACGAGCAGATCGTCGAGCAGCTGCGTTCGGCCATCCTGCGGGGTGAGCTCGCCGAGGGGACGCAGTTGACTTCGCTGCGGCAGCTCGCCCGTGACCTGGGCGTGAGCCTGATCACCACCACCCGGGCCTACAACGACCTGGCCGCGGCCGGGCTGATCGCCAACGTCCCCGGCAAGGGCAGCTACGTGCTCGCCGTAGACCGGGAGGCGTCCCGGGCCGAGGCCATCCGTGCGGTGCGCGACCACCTCGGCAGGGTCGTCACCACGGCCGCAACGGCGGGGATCGAGCCCGCCACCCTGCACGAACTCCTGGATGAGGTCTGGAATGAACACCGTCACTGAGCCCGCCGTGGTCGAGGTCCGTGAACTCCGCAAGGACTACGGGCGGTTCCAGCTCGGCCCGCTCGACCTCGACCTGCCCGCGGGCTACGTGACCGGTCTGGTCGGCGAGAACGGCGCGGGCAAGACCACCCTGCTGAAAGCCATGCTCGGCCTGGTCCGGCCCGATGCGGGCTCGGTGCGCCAGGTCGGCGACGGTCAGGCGCGTCCGGGCCTCGATCTCGGGGGCGTGGGTGTGGTGTTCGACCACCTCGTGGTGATTCCGGAGTGGACGGTGAGCCAGGCCGGGGCGGCTGTCGCCCCGTTCTGCCCGAGTTGGGACGCCGGGCTGTTCGCCGAGCTGCTGACGAGGTTCGGGGTCGTCTCCGGCGCCCGGGTCGGCACGTTGTCGCGGGGCGAAGGCTCGAAACTCTCCCTCGCACTGGCGCTCGCGCGTCGTCCGCGGCTGCTGATCCTGGACGAGCCGACCAGCGGCCTGGACCCGGGCGCCCGCTACGACGTGATCGACGTCTTCGCCGAGTTCATGGCCGCCGACGACCAGCACGCCATCCTGTTCTCCACGCACATCGCCAGCGATCTGGACCGGATCGCCGACCATCTGCGCGTCCTCGTCGACGGACGGCTGGTCGAGTCCGGACCGCTGCCGGAGGTGCTGGAACGCCACGCCATGGTTCGCGGACCTTCGTCCGCGTTGCCGGCGTCCGCCCGCGCCGCCGTCCGCGGGCTCCGCGACGTGGGCGGAACCTTCGATGGGCTGATCGCCACCCAGGACACCGCCCAGTTCGGGCCTGAGGTGCTGATCGAACCGGCCAGCATCGACGACATCGTCGTCCGCCTCAGCCATCCCGCAGAGAGGAGCCGGGCATGAGCCGGGTGCTGCGCTTCACCCAGCTGGATCTCAGAGTCCAGCAGGCCACGCTGAAGACCACCCTCGCGGTCGGAGCTCTGCTCGCCCTGCTGACCTGGGTCACCGCACCGCTGCCGCCGCTGATCGTCGCGGTCTTCACGTTCGCCGCGGCGATCGTGGCGGTCGAGCCGTTCCGTGCCGACGAGCGCGGTCGGCTCGATGCCCTCTACGCGGTCCTCCCCGTCCGCCGGGCGCAGGTGGTGGGGGGCCGATATCTCACCATGCTCGGCATCCAGCTCCTCTTCGCGGCGATCGGCGTCCTGCTGGCGTTCGCCGCCGCAGCGGTGAAGGGGGTGCCGATGGACGCCTCGCTGGCCGGCCTGATCCTCTCGGCAGGTTTCGCGCTGAACGCGCTGATCCTCGCCGTGGAGACGCCGGTGCTGTTCAGGGTCGGCTACGCACGTGCTCGCTGGGTCATGTTCACACCGGTACTGGTGATCGCCGCTCTGGGTGCGCTCGCGAACCTCTCGGGCGTCAACCTCACCCAGTTCGCACTCAGCCTGCGCGCAGCAGCCTGGGCACCGGCTCTCCTGCCCGTCGGCGGCCTGGCCGTGCTCGCCCTGTCGGCGCTGGCGTCCACGCGGCTGTACGCCGGCCGCGACCTCTGACCTGCCACCTGACGGCGGGCCACCCGACGGCGGTCGGCCCAGGCGGTGCCAGCGGGCAGAGGATGTTCCCGGACGACGCCGGCGTCCTCGTGGCGGCAACGTCCGAGGGTCGATCAGGGCCGGCGGGCCTCGATCAGGTGGCGGGTGGAGTGCGCGACGAACGGGCCGTCGGCCTGGATCAGGTCGTGCAGGTCGCGGAGCCGGTCCCGGTATCGCTCGACGGTGAAGCCGGGCACCCACCAGATCAGCTTGCGCAGCAGGTAGACCACGCCGGCCACGTCGAAGAACTCGATCCGCAGCCGCGCGGTGCGCAGATCGACGATCTTCAGCCCGGCGTCCCGTGCTGCCGCGGCCTCGTCGTCGGGATGCCGCGCCCGGCGGGCGTCCGGCTGCGGTCCCAGCAGGAACTCGATCAGCTCGAAGCCGCTGCTGGGACCGACGTGCTGGGCGAAGTACGTGCCGCCGTGGCGCAGGACGCGGGCGATCTCGCTCCACCAGAGCGTGGCCGGATGGCGGCTGGTGACCAGGTCGAAGGCCTCGTCGGCGAACGGCAGCGGTGGCTCGTCCGGGCTGGCGACCACCACCACCCCGCGGGGATGCAGCAGCCGGGTCGCCCGCTCGACGTTCGGCGGCCAGGACTCGGTGGCGACCGCCGTCGGCGGGAAGGCCGCCGCCTCGGCCAGCACCTCTCCGCCCCCGGTCTGGATGTCCAGCGACGCGCTTGCCTTCGCCAGTCGGCCTGCGAGCAGGCGGGCGTAGCCCCACTCGGGACGTTCCTCGGTGGCGTGGCCGTCCAGCCAGGAGAAGTCCCAGCCGGAGACGTCCACCGCCTCCCCGGTCGCCAACTGGTCCTCGAAGTCGCCGTCCATCTCCCGATTCTCCCTCACCGGCCGCGCTCGTCACCTGCCCGATCGCCGCTCGTCATGGCCGGATCGCGGATGGGCGACACCGTCGACACCGGCGGAGGTCCCGGGTCAAGCCCGGGATGACGGATGGGGGTTGGGCTGACGGGTGGAGGTGGGGCTGACAGGAGGGTTGTATGACAGGCGGGGTGGACTGACAGGTGAGGGTTGGCGGCGGCCTTGTCGTCTCGGGCGGGACGTCTCGTCGTCCTGGGCGTCCGTCTCGTCGTCCTAGGCGTCTGCCTCGTCGTCCCGGGTCACGCCCGGGATGACGGGTGAGGGTTGGGCTGGCGGGTGAGGGTTGGGCTGGCGGGTGGGGCTGGGCTGACCGGGTGGGGGTTGGCGTCTGCCTCGTCGTCCCGGGCTTGACCCGGGATCTCCGACTGACAACACCGGCGACTCCGGCGGAGGTCCCGGGTCACGCCCGGGACGACGGGTGCGCTGGGGACGACGGGTGCGCTGGGGACGACGGGTGCGCTGGGGATGACGGGTGCGGTGGGGATGACGGGTGCGGTGGGGATGGCGGGTTGGTGGGAGGACCGGCGCGGGACCGGGGTCAGAGGCGCGGGTCGACGGGCTCGGATTCGAGGGCGAGGACGCCGAACACGGCTTCGTGGAGGCGCCACAGCGGTTCGCCGGCGACGAGCCGGTCGATGGCCTCCAGGCCGAGGGCGTACTCGCGCAGGGCGAGCGAGCGCTTGCGGCCGAGGTTGCGGTCGCGGAGTCGGGTGAGGTTCGCCGATTCGGTGTAGTCGGGCCCGTAGATGATCCGCAGGTATTCGCGTCCGCGCACCTTCAGGCCCGGCTGGCAGAGATGACCCCGGGCCGTCCGCGCCAGGTTGGCGAGCGGCTTGACGACCATGCCCTCTCCGCCGGCGCCGGTCAGTTCCTGCCACCACTGGACGCCGGCGGCGCGGCTGGCCGCATCCGCGGTGGCGACATGCTGGCGACGGGTCGTCCGGAACAGGCCGGGATCGGCGGCGACCAGCCGGTCGGCGATCCCGAGGTGCCAGTCGTGGTCCCGATCGGAGAAGGACGCGCCCGCCGCGGCGAGCACCTGGAAGACGGCGAGCTGGACGCCGTCCAGCCCCTCGGTGGGCCAGACGTAACGCTGCCAGGCGGCGTCGTAGGCGCGGGCGTTCTCCAGCCGGGCGGTGGTCCGGGCCAGCAGGGCTCCCACCTCGACGCCGCGCGCCTCGGCGGCCGTGAGCGCCTCGACGGCTGCGGGCAGCGCCATCAGGGCGGCCGCCCCGACCGGGGCGTAGTGCTCGCGCAGCAGCGGACCGGCCTTGGCCGACCAGGGCAGCAGTTCGGCGTCCAGCAGCAGCCGGTCGGTGCCCAGCTCGTCGAGCAGCCCCGCCGCACAGACGGCGTCCTGGATCCGGCTCAGCAGGGTGGCGGTGAGCTCGGGGGCGAAGAAGGCGCGTCCCGTGCGGGTGTAGACCGAGCCGCCGTCCGGAGTGAGGTAGACAACCGCCCGCGAGCCCATGTGCTTCTCCTCGCACACGACCTGCTCGATGCCCCACTCGGCGAACTGGCTGAACGCCTCGTCGGGGTGCTCCAGGTAGCCGTCGCGGCCGGACGTGGCCACCGGGGACATGGTCGGCGGCAGGTACGGCACCAGCCGCGGGTGCAGCGCGAACCGGCTCATCACCTCCAGGGCGCCGGCGGCGTTCTCCGCGGTGATGGTGACCCGGCCCATGGCGGACGTCTCGATGACCCGCTTGCCGACCACGTCGTCGAGGCGGAGTTCGTCCTCCCCGCGCTGCGCGGACGCCACCGGGAACGGCTTGGCCGGCTGGTAGTGGACGGCCAGCGCGTCGACGGCGACGGTCTCGCGCTCCGGGTAGCGCAGCGCCGACAGTCGTCCCCCGAAGACACAGCCGGTGTCCAGGCACAGGGTGTTGTTGACCCACTCCAGCGTCGGAGTCGGGGTGTGGCCGTAGACCACCGTCGCCCGGCCGCGGTACTCCTCGGCCCACGGGTAGCGCACCGGCAGGCCGTACTCGTCGGTCTCGCCGGTGGTGTCGCCGTACAGCGCGAACGAGCGGACGCGGCCAGAGGCGCGGCCGTGGTAGGCCTCCTTCAGCCCGGCGTGCGCGACCACCAGCCGGCCGTCGTCCAGGACGAGGTGCGACACCAGCCCGCGACACCATTCGCGGACGGCGACGCGGAACTCCTCCGGCTCGTCGGCCAGTTCCGCCAGGGTGCTCTCCAGGCCGTGGCTGACCTGGACGTCCCGGCCGTCGAGCGCGCGGATCAGCTTCGCCTCGTGGTTGCCGGGGACGGCCAGCGCGTGCCCGGCGGCGGTCATGCCCATGGCCAGCCGGAGCACTCCGACGGTGGCCGGGCCGCGGTCGACCAGGTCGCCGACGAAGACGACCCGTCTGCCGTCCGGGTGTTCGGCGTCCACGGCATGGCCGGAGTTGTCGAACTGGACGGCGTAGCCGAGCCGTCCGAGCAGTTGGAGGAGCTCGTCGAGGCAGCCGTGGACGTCGCCGATGATGTCGAACGGGCCGTGCTGGTCGCGGTAGTCGTTGAGCAGCCGGTCCCGGACGATGCTGGCGTCCTCCACCTCGGCGGGGTCGGACAGCACGTGGACGGTTCGGAACCCCTCGCGTCCCAGCCCTCGCAGCGACGTGCGCAGCTGGGACGCCTGCCGCCGGATCGGGCCGTCCCCGAACGCCCGGTCGGCCCGGCTCCGGTTGCGTTCGATCGCGACCTCCGTCGGGACGTCCAGGACGATCGCGACCGGCAGCACGTCATGGTCGCGGGCCAGCTTCACCAGACCGGCCCGGGCCTCCTTCGAGGTGTTGGTGGCGTCCACGACGGTGAGCAGGCCGCGGTCGAGCCGCTTGCCGGCGATGTAGTACAGGACGTCGAAGGCGTCATTGGTGGCGGCCTGGTCATTCTCGTCCCCGCTGACGAGAGCGCGGCAGTAGTCGGAGCTGAGCACCTCGTAGGGGGCGAACGCCCGGGCGGCGAAGGTCGACTTGCCCGACCCGGAGACGCCGACCAGCGCCACCAGAGCCAGGCCCGGAATGTGCAGCTCGGTCACGGGCCCTCCCGGGAGAACAGGGCCAGTTGGGTGGGCGGACCCGCGTCCGGGTCCACCTCGCCGACCGGACGGAACTCCACCCGGTAGCCGTAGCCGGACGCCACCCCGTCCGCCCAGGCTGCGAACTCGGCCCGCGTCCACTCGAACCGGTGGTCGGGGTGCCGCAGGTCGCCGTCCGCCAGTCCGTAGACCGGGTTGTAGTCGCGGTTCGGGGTGGTCACGATCACGTGTCCCGGCCGCGCCGCACCGAATACGCCGGCCTCGAGGGACGCGATCCGGTCCGGCTCCAGGTGCTCGACGACCTCGATCAGCAGGATGGCGTCGAAGCCGGCGAGCTGGTCGTCGCGGTAGGTCACCGACGACTGCCGCAGGGTGATCCTCGCGCGCTGGTGGTCGGACAACCGGTCGAGGTTCAGCCGGCGCTCCGCCCTGGCCAGCGCCCGGGCCGACACGTCCACCCCGACCACCTCGGTGATCGTCGGGTCGGCGAGCAGCGCCCGCAGGTAGTGGCCCTCGCCGCAGCCCAGGTCGACCACGCGTCGCGCTCCGACCTGGTGGACGACGTCCAGCACCGTCTCGAGGCGCTGCACCTTCAGCGGGGCGGGCGCCTCCTCGTCGGCGGCGTCGTCCGGCTCGTCGACCGGGACGTCGTCCAGCGCCGTCAGCCGCAGGGTCGCGTCCTCCACGTAGTCGGGACGCGAGACGAGGTAGCGCCGGACGATCAGTTCGCGCAGCGGGTGGTCGGCCAGCCAGCCCTCGCCGCGGCGGACCAGCTTGGTGACCTCGTCCGTGCCCACCCAGTAGTGTTTGGCGTTGTCGAGCACCGGCAGCAGCACGTACACCTGCGACAGCGCGTCCGCCAGCCGCACCGAGCCGGTCAGGGTGAGGTCGACGTAGGGTGCCTCGCCCCAGCTGCCGTCCGGGCCGAACGGCGTCGTGTGGGCGGCGACCGTCCAGCCCAGCGGCTCGAACAGCCCCCGCACCAACGCCGCCCCGGCCAGCTGGTCCCGGCCAGCCGGGCGAACCGGGACGGCGGGAATCCTGATCCGCAGCGGCAGCGGGGACGCGGCCAGTTCCGGGAAGGAGTCGCTGCGGCCGTTCAGCGCGGTGTTGAACACGCGTCCCAGCGCCACTGCCAGCATGGACGATGCGGCGTACGGGCGGTCGGTGACATAGTCGGTCAGCGTCGCGCCGTCCCGCGACTTCAGCCGGCGCTTGACCATTCCGATCGGATCGACCTCGAGCAGCAGGGCGGCGGTGACCCGCTCGGCGGTGGACTCCGGGTAGAAGACCGTCGCCGTGCCGACGGGCAGTTCGAAGGTCTGGACGCGGTCGGGATGCTTGTGCAGCAGGTGGCCGAGCGCCTGGGCGTCCGGCCCCGACAGCGACACCGTCAGCAGCACGCTGCCCATTCTGGCAGCACGCCGCGGCGTCCGGGGCTGGCCGGGCGCTCTCGTCGCCGTCGCCAACTCCGCGTCCGCTAATATCTGATCATCTGTTCAGATGAGGAGTGATCGTGAGCGTTGTCGAGGGCCTGGACGGGTGCGTGGTCGTCGGCGTCCACCCGGAGAAGGTCCGGCTGGTCGTCGAGAACGCGCCGGACGCCGACGAACTGACCCGGGTGAGTGCGGTGTTCAAGCTGCTGGGCGACCCGACGCGGGCACGCCTGCTGTACGCGCTGCTGGAGGCCGGCGAACTGTGCGTGTGCGACCTGGCAGCGTCCACCGCGACGGCCGAGGCAACCGTGTCGCAGGCGCTCCGGCTGCTCCGGGCGTCCGGGGTCGTGACCGGGCGTCGTGAGGGACGCAACGTGTTCTACCGGCTGTCGGACGCCCACGTCCGGCTGTTGCTGGACGTGACCCGCGAGCACATCACGCACGAACCGGAGCCCGGACGCCGATGAGCCACGCGCACGACACCCTGAGTGCCGCGGGCCGGCATCGCTGGCGCCTGGCCGTCACCTTCGCGATGGTGGCGGTGTTCTTCGTCGTCGAGCTTCTGGCCGGACTGGCGTCCGGCTCGCTGGCCCTGATCTCGGACGCCGGCCACATGGCCGCCGACGTCACCACCCTCGGCGCCGCGCTGATCGCGACGCGGCTCGCGACGCGCAGGGACACGACCGGACGGCGCACCTTCGGCTCCTACCGCGCCGAGGTGTTCGCGTCGGGGCTGGCCGTGCTGGTGATGATCGCGGTGGGCATCTACATCGGCATCGAGGCAGTGGGACGCATCGGTGCCGCGCCGGAGCTCGCCACCGGCACGATGCTGCTCGTCGGCGTGCTCGGGCTCGTGGTCAACGTGATCAGCATCGTGCTGCTCCGCGCCGGGGCAGCGGAGAGCCTGAACCTGAAGGGCGCCTACCTCGAAGTGATCGCCGACACCCTCGGCTCGGTGGGGGTCATCGTCGCGGCCCTGATGGTGGGCTGGACGGGCAACGCCTGGTGGGACACCGGCATCGCCGTCGCGATCGCCGTCTTCGTCGTCGTCCGGGCGGTGATGCTCGGACGCGAGGTGCTCGCCGTCCTCGGCCAGCACGCCCCGGACGGGCTGGAGCCGGCCGCACTCACCGACGCCCTCCTCGCCGTCGACGGGGTCACCGCCGTCCACGACCTGCACGTGTGGCGGCTCACCTCCGGCATGGACGTGGCCACCGCGCACCTGGTGACCGTCGGCTCGGCCCGTCCCGGCCCTGTCCTCGCCGCGGCGAGCGCGACCCTGCGCGACCGGTTCGAGATCGCCCACGCCACGCTGCAGATCGAGGCCGAGGACGCCGGCGAGTGCCAGTGCGCCGACTGGTGACCCCGTCCGGGAGCCCGCAGCCCGCCGTGAGGCGTCCGCGACCCTGCTCTGGACCGGACGCTGTGACTTTTCCCGCCGTGTTCGGCGGACGGATTCACAGCATGGCGAGGTTCGCCTGACGCCGGCCAGCGCACGGTGCCCGTTCATGGTGGAAATGACGCCCGATCCCGGACGCGTCGAGCGCCGGTGCTAGCTGATGGTGGTTGTCAGGCCGTTCTGCCCGGCTATTTCCACCATCAGCTAGCATCCTGGTTCCGGCCGGGCCGGGGGTGCCTCCATAACCACGATTGGCTAGCACGAGCGTGGCGGGTCAGGAAGCGACGGACGGTCTTGGGGACGCGAGCGGTCGTCGGGCCGCCCGTCGGTGGGCCGGCCGTCCATACTGGGAGCAACCCGTCCGCCGGCCGGCGGGACGGGCAGGCCAAGCCCAAGGAGCACCGTGATCCCGGACGACGACCTCCTGCGGCGGTACGCGTTCGCCGAGACGCTGATCGGTGAGGCCGGCGCGCTCGCCCTCGGCTATTTCCAGCGGGCCGGCGAGCTGGTGGTGCACAGCAAAGGTGTCCAGGACATGGCCAGCGAGGCCGACCTCGCCGTCGAAGACCTGATCCGCTCGCGCCTCGACGCAGCCTTCCCCGACGACGCCTTCCTCGGCGAGGAGTCCGGCTCGACCGGAGACCCCGATGCGCCCGGCCTGTGGGTCGTCGACCCGATCGACGGCACCCAGCCGTTCGTGAGCGGACTGCCCAGTTGGTGCGTCTCGATCGCCTATGTCCGCGACGGCGAGGTCGCCTTCGGGCTGGTCGACGCGCCCGCGATCGGCGAGCGGTTCGCCGGTTCGCGGTGGACGGACGCGACCCGCAACGGCGTCCCGGTGAAGCCGCACCCGGGAACCAGCGTCCGGGACGGGCTGACCTACCTCGGCGCCTCTCCCCGGATGAGGGCGGACGACCTGACTCCCATCTTCGACCGACTGCTGCGGGCGCACGGGATGTTCGTCTGCGGCGGATCCGGTGCGCTCGGGCTCTGTGATGTCGCGTGCGGCCGGCTCGTCGGCTACCTCGAGCCGCACATCAACTCCTGGGACTGCCTCGGTGCCGTGGCCGTCCTGCAGGCCGCCGGCTGCCGGGTCAGCGACTTTCTGTCCGTCCCGGGCGCGCTCCTCAATGGCACCAGCATCGTCGCCGCCACGCCGCCGGTGTACGACGAACTGGCTGCGATCCTCGGCTGAGCCGGGACGCCCGTCTCCCCGCCAACGGCCGAATCGCGCTTCCTGTCGCCCGGCCGGGGTCTTGGCGCCCCATCCGCGGACCTGAAGGATGGACGGGTGAACTTCGATGACCTGGTCGACAGGAGCCGCCAGGGCGGTCAGGACGGAAAGCCTGCCGCGGAGGCTCCCGAGGCCGTGCTGCGGCACGCGCGAGAGACTCTCGACGCCGCCCTGGCTGAGACCGGGCTCGCAGCCGCGATGACGTTGGCTTCCCGTGGGGTGTCGCCCGTCCCCGTCGGCCACATCAAGCGGCGCTTCGGCTTCGACTATCCCGAGCAGACGAGCCACGCCTGGAGGTTTCCCCGTGGCCTCCATCTGCTTCGCGACGGAACCTGGTGGCGGGTACGGAAAGCAACGGCGAGCGCCGAGAGCGCCCCTCCACCCCTGGTCCGGTGGGTGATGGATGACGACCCGCACGCCGCGGGCAGCATCCTCGCACCGCAGCAGCAACTGACCGGAGCCGTGCTCTCGGAGCCCGGCCCCGCCGTCGGAGACGCTCCCTGCGGAACCTTCGTCATCGAGACCGACGACAAGGCGGAGACCCTTCACCTCTCGGTCGCCGACGGCGTCGCCCGGATCAGCGAGGACGCCGGGGGCGACCCCGTCCCGTTCGAGGAGTGGGCCGCCGCGGCCGTCGCCTCACTGATCGACGCGCGTTAGCTTCTACAGGTTCGTCTGGGCCTCGAGCTCGTCCGGGTAGCGTCCGCCCTGGATCTCGACGGCGTCCGAGGCTGCGGTGAGCGCCGCCACCTCCGCGTCGGTGAGGACGAGATCGGCCGCGGCAGCGTTCTCGGCGAGCCGGTGGGGCTTGGTCGTGCCGGGGATGGGCACGATCCAGGGACGCTGGGCGAGGAGCCAGGCCAGGGCCACCTGACCAGGCGTGGCGCCTTTCTCCGCCGCGAGGCCCTTGACCTGTTCGACGAGCGCCAGGTTGTGGGCGAGGGCGTCCGGGGCGAACCGCGGAATCCGGGCGCGCAGGTCGGCCGTCTCGAACGCGGTGTCGGCGGTCACCGTACCGGTGAGGACGCCCTTGCCGAGCGGGCTGAACGGGACGAACCCGATGCCCAGCTCCGCGCAGGCGGCCAGCACTCCGTCCTCGGGCCGGCGCCACCACAGGTTGTACTCGCTCTGGATCGCGGTGACCGGAGTGACCGCGTGGGCCCGCCGGATGGTCTGCTCCGCCGCCTCGGAGATCCCCCAGTGCCGCGTCTTGCCGGACGCGATCAGGTCGCCCAGCACTCCGGCGTACTCCTCGATCGGCACGTCCGGGTTGACCCGGTGCTGGTAATAGAGGTCGACCGCGTCCACGCCGAGCCGTCGCAGCGACCCGTCCAGGGCAGCGGGCACCTCGTCCGGCAGCAGCCGACGGCCGAGCACCGTGTGGGTCTCGGGGTCGATCGCCTCGGCGAACTTGGTCGCGATCACCACCTGGTCGCGGACGGGTGCGAGGGCCTCGCCGACCAGCACCTCGTTGGCGTGCCCGCCGTAGATCTCGGCGGTGTCGAAGAACGTGACGCCGAGATCGACGGCGCCGCGGACCATCGCCACCATCTCGGCACGGTCGGGGTGCTCGCTGTAGCCGCCGGTGGTGGTCATGCAGCCGAGGCCGATCGCCGAGACGGTCAGCCCCTGGCCCAGGGTACGGTCGTGCATCATCGCTCCTTGTCGTTGAGTTGTTCGTCGGTGAGTTGTCCGCCGACTCGGCCCAGAGCCTGTCGTCCCGGGCCCGGGATCTCGGATCGGACAGCAGGCCCGGGCCGGGGGACGATTCGGACGCCGGCCGCGCGAGCTCGCGCGCTGATCATCGGCCGCAGGTAGGGACTGCCGGCGTACTTGGTGCGGTAGGCGTCGTCGATCGCGTCGGCCAGGGCGGCCGGTGCCGGGTCGAAGGTGACGTCGAAGACCTCGCCGGCGGCGTGGATCCGGCCCTGTGGGCGGGCGGTCGCGGCGGCGTACCAGCGCGAGCTCGGGCCGTTGTAGGCCCGCACGTAGAGCTCATCGTCCACCGCGACGCACCAGATCCACGTAGGCGTGCCGTAGGTCGTCCCGTCCGTCCGCAGCGGAGAGACCTGCAGGTCGTCGGCGTCCACGATCTGTGCCAGCTGCGCTGCCGACCAGGTGTCACCCATCAGCCTCGTCCCCTTCCGCTGTGGAGGTCGCAGTACCAGTCAAGACCCGAGCGGTGCCGTGTGGGAGGTACTGGCGTGAGGTGTCCCGCCAGTACCTCCCAGCAGGGTTGGCACACCTCATGGCGTCACTGCCCTGGACAACCGCGTCGAGGTCCGGGACTTCCCGGTCAGCCGTCGCGCCCACGTGACTCCTCAGCGCGCCGGACTGCCGTCCGGTGGCGACCGGCGGGTGCCGGTGTGACCCGAGCCTCGGCCCATGCCGAGCCGGAACGGGTCGGCGACACACCTGACCCATCAGAGGCCCGAAACGCCCGCAATCGGCCCTCTTCAGGCCACTGATGGAGCAAACGTGTCGCGTTGTCAGGCGTCCTCGACGTCGAGGCCGGTGGACAGGTCGAGGAAGGCGTTCGCCTGCTCGACCAGGGCCGCGCCCTTGCTGCTGATTCCGGCCACGGCGTCGGCACCGACGGCCCAGCGAGCCGGGGGCTCGTCGAGTTCGGCGAGGCGGACCAGGTTTGCCGCGAGCTTGGCCGGGTCGCCGGACTGCCTGCCGTTCATCGCCTTCCAGGACTCGATGGTCTCTGCTGTCCGGGCGGCGTAGTCGTCGATCGACAGCTCGGGCCAGGTGGTGGACGTCCCCTCGACCAGGAGCTCGGTGCGGAAGAAGCCGGGTTCCACCGCGGTCACCGCGATCCCGAAGGGCCGGAGCTCCTCGCGGAGACCCTCCGTCCAGCCTTCGAGGGCGAACTTGGACGCCGCGTACGCGGTGCCGAATGCGCCGCCGACGATGCCGGCGGTCGACGTGATCGTGAAGACCTGGCCGCAGCGCTGCCGGCGCATCACCGGCAGGACGGCGCGGGTGACGTTCAGCGGTCCGAAGAAGTTGGTCTCCAGCTGCGCGCGGAACTGCCGATCGCTGACCTCCTCGAAGAAGCCGGGCTGGAAGCTGCCGGCGTTGTTCACCAGGACGTCGATCCGGCCGAACCGGTCGAGCGCCGCGGCCACTGCCGCACTGGCGGAAGCGGGGTCGGTGATGTCCAGGGCGACGGTCAGCAGGCGGGGATGCTCCCCGACGGCTGCGGCCGCCCGAGCGGCGTCCCGCGCTGTCGCCACCACCCGATGGCCGGCCGCCAGCGCGGCCTTGGCGATGTCGACGCCCATTCCGCGCGCTGCGCCGGTGATCAGCCAGACCCGGTCCTCGTTCATGTTCTCGTTCCTCTCGATGGGGTTCAGTTCGGAATCGCCGGTCGGCGGCTGGCGGCCATGGCGGTGAGCGAGCCGGCGGTGAGGACGACGATGATCACGGCCATGGGGACGGCGGTGCTGTCGCCGCCGAGGCCGGCGATCGGGGCGACGAGGCCCGCCAGGCACCACTGCAGGAAGCCGAGGACGGCCGACCCGGTGCCAGGGTGTTCGGGAACCTCGTTGGACGCGAGCGCGCCGGCGTTGGGTCCGACCAGACCCTGCGCGCTCATCAGCAGGAAGAAGCCGGCCAGCGCGACGAGGAGCGGCATGCCGGCCCAGATCGCCGCGGCGAGCAGCCCCAGTCCGACGACGCCGGTCGCGGCCAGGCCGATGGTGATCACCCGGCGGGTGGGGACGCGTCCCGCGAGTCGTCCGGCGAGCAGGGTGGCCAGGGCGAGGCCGACGGCATTGGCCGCGAACGCGATCGAGTACTGCACCGGCGACAGGCCGTTCATGGACTGGAGGATGAACGCCGAGGTGGCCACGTACGCGAACGTGACGCCCATCGAGAACGCCATCACGACCAGGTAGGCCACGAAGCGGCGGTTGCCGACCACCTGGCGCGCGGCGTGGCCGAGTTCGCGCAGTTCGCCGCCGTGCCGTCGCTCGGCCGGCAGTGTCTCCGGGACGGTGACCGCGGCAGCGATCAGCATCGCCGCCGAGAGGCCCGCGAGCAGCCAGAACGAGGTGCGCCAGTGCGAGAACTGCACGATCAGCCCGCCGAGCAGGGGCCCGACGATCGGCGCGATTCCGCCGACACCGGCCACGATGTTGAGCGCCCGGACGAGCCGGGTGCCGACGGCCAGGTCGACCACCACAGCCCGGGCGACCACCATCGCCCACCCGCCGGCGAAGCCCTGCACGGCGCGGGCGGCCATCAGCACGGCGATGTCCGGGCTGACCGCGCACGCCACCGATGCCACGGTGAGGACGGCGAGCGAGGCGAGCAGCAGGCCGCGGCGTCCGCGCTGGTCGGAGACTGGGCCGCCGATCAGCTGACCGAGCGCCATCGCCACGAAGAAAGTGGTCAGCGTCAGCTGCACCCCGGTGGCGCTCGCGCCCAGCTCGCCGGCGACCTCGGGGAACGCGGGTACGTACATGTCGGTGGCCAGCGGCGCGATCCCGCCGACGAACACCACGGTCGCGAGGACGGGACTGCCGAGCGACCTCCCGGTACGGGTGGGTTCGCCTGGTGTCACGTCGGTCTCCAACAAGGTCTTCTCTCCGGTACGTGCTTCCATGGAACCGCGGCCCGTCCGGGTGAGGAACACCCTGCCCAGAGGTGTACTGGCAGTGCATCCCACCGGGTCGCCAGGTCGTTGGCGTCTCGGGGCGTCCCCCGCTCGCACGCCGGCGGACGGGAGCTGTCAGCCCGCCGCGGCCCACCGGACGGCCACCATCGCTCACCCGTCCGCGGCCGATCGCCCGTCCCGCCTCGGACCGACTGCCGGGCTGGAACGGCCCGGACGCAGGTCAGTCCGTGGCCGCTCTGGTCGGGTCGGGGACGGCGGCGTCGACGGGGTCGGGCTGGGTGGCAGCCCAGCTTGCCAGCAGGTGTAGGCCGTCCTCGGTCGCGGACCCCGGCTCGGCGGTGTAGATGGTCATGGCGACGCCGGGCTCGCCGGCGAGGTCGAGCGTGTCGTAGGCCAGGTGCAACTCGCCGACCACGGGGTGGTGGTAGTGCTTCGTGCCCCGGGTGTGGATGCGGACGTCATGGGTGCTCCAGCGGCGCCGGAAGTCCCCGCTGCGGGTGGACAGCTCACCGATGAGCTCCTGGAGGTGGCGGTCGTGCGGGTCGCGCCCGGCCTGGGTGCGCAGCATGGCGACCGTGATCGCGGCGAAGTAGTCCCAGTCGGGGTAGAACCGGTGTGCGGCCTCGTCCAGGAAGGTGAAGCGGGCGAAGTTGGGCCGGCCACCGGGACTCGCGTACAGGTCGGAGTACAGCGCCCGGCCGAGGTGGTTGGCCGCCAGCAGGTCGCCGCGGCCGTTGCCGACGGCGGCCGGCGCGTCGCGGATCGCGTCCAGTGCCCACTGCAGGCTCCGGTGCGGACGCCAGCTGCCCGTGCGCCGGCGGGGTGCGAGCAGGCTGGTGCCGGTAGCAGCCCTGGCGAGGTCGAACAGGTGCTCCCGTTCCGCCGGGTCGAGCTGCAGCGCGCGGGCGAGGGCGTCCAGGACCTGGGCGGACACACCACCCAGGTCGCCGCGTTCGAGCTTGGCGTAGTACTCGACGCTCACGCCGGCCAGCTCGGCCACCTCACCCCGCCGCAAGCCGGGGACGCGGCGGCGCCCCGAGTCCGGGAGCCCGGCCTGGTCACAGCTGATCCTCGCCCGTCGGCTGGTCAGGAACTCGCGCACCTCTCCCCGGTTGTCCACCCCGCCACGGTATTCGCACCAGCTGTCTGGCTGGGATGCTCTGCCGGTACACCTCTCGGCAGAAGCTTCTCCCCGCGGCGGCGCCGGCGTGGCATGGAGCCATGCGAACAGCGAGTCTCCTGGTGGCGATGGCCACCGTCCTCGGCGCCGTGATCGGAGTGACGGCGATCCCGTCCACAGCGCAGACCAGCCAGGTGCCGGGCTGCTCCGATGTCGAACCCGAGGTGGCGACCACCGCGCCGGGCGTCCCGGTCGCCGTGGTGCGCGGCGATCACGTCGCCACGGCGGTGATCGAGTCGTCGGACGCCGGCAGGGCGTTCCTGGCGAGGCTGCCCCTGACCGTCCGCCTTCGGGACAGCTTCGGCCTCGCGTGGGTCGGCGAACTGACCCCGGAGCTGGCGGTCGGCGACCGCGGGCTGACCTGCGCGGTCGGGATCGGCACCATCGGCTACTCACCGGCCGATCAGGCGCTGGCGATCTACTACTCCGAGGATGCCGGCCGGCTCCGGACCGGGGACGTCGTCCGGCTCGGGACGGTCACGGGTCAGCTGTCGGCACTGGCCGGCGACGGGCCGGTGAGCATCGTCCGGGTCGGTTGAACCGCCCGGACGCCCCCGTCCACGACCGCGGCCCAGGGGTGCACTGGCGGGGCATCCCTCCCCTGACCCCCGGCCCGTACCGTTGGAGCATGGACAACCGGGACGAGGTGCGCGAGTTCCTGACCTCCCGCAGGGCCAGGCTGAGCCCGCGCGAGGTCGGGCTGCCCAGTGCCGGACGCCGCCGCGTCCCCGGTCTGCGGCGCAGCGAAGTGGCCTCGCTCGCCGGGGTGAGCGTCGAGTACTACGCCCGGATCGAGCGCTCGGGATTGGCCGGCGTGAGTCCGTCCGTGCTGCACGCGCTGGCGCGAGCACTGCGGCTCGACGAGGCCGAACGAGCCCACCTGCTCCATCTCGCCGAGGCCGCCGAGGGCACCAGCACGCTGCTGCGACCGCGCCGCAGCAGCGCCCGTCCGTGGACGCCGCCGCCCAGCCTGCAGTGGGTGCTCGACACGATCACGGGTGGCCCGGCGATCGTCCGCAACGGACGCATGGACCTGCTGGCGACCAACGCGCTCGGCCGGGCGATGCACTCCCCGCTCTACGATCGCACCGCCGCCGGGGTGCCGAACTTCGCCCGCTACACCTTCCTCGACGACGACTCCCGGAACTTCTATCCGGACTGGGGGACGGCTGCCGACATCAGCGTCGAGATCCTGCGCACCGAAGCCGGCCGCGCGCCGCACGACCGCCAGCTCCAGGACCTGGTCGGCGAACTGTCGACGCTCAGCCCCGAGTTCGCGCGGCGCTGGAGCAGCCACGAGGTCCGCCTGCACGGCGCCGGCACCAAGACCTTCCACCACCCCGCCGTCGGCGACCTCGTGCTCGCCTACGAGAGCGTCGACATGCTGTCGGAGGCCGGCCTGACGCTCACGATCTACGCCGCCGAGCCGGCGTCCCGGACGGCGGACGCGCTGCGCCTGCTGGCGTCCTGGGCGGCCACGAACGCGGTTGCAGGCCCTGTCGAAGCGGGACGCTGAGATGCGAGTCCTGGTCACCGGCTCCGCGGACGGGCTGGGCCGGCTCGCCGCCGCCGGCCTGCTCGACGCCGGCCACGAGGTCGTGCTGCACGTCCGCAACGACAGCCGGCTCGACGCCGTCGCCGACCTGGTCGCGTCCGGTGCGCAGGTGCTGGTCGGCGACCTGGCCGACCTCGATCAGACCCGTGCCGTTGCCGACCAGGCCAACGCGCTGGGACGGATGGATGCCGTCATCCACAATGCCGGCGTCCATTCCGGGTCGGCGGTGCTGCCGGTCAACGTGGTCGCCCCCTACCTGCTCACCGCCACGATGGAGCGTCCGGACCGGCTGGTGTACCTCAGCAGCGGCATGCACCGCGGGGGACGCGCCGACATCGACGGCGTGGACTGGTCGGGACGCCGGCCGTCCCGGTCGTACTCCGACAGCAAGTTGTTCCTGACCACGCTCGCGGCTGCGGTCGCGCGGCTGTGGCCCGGTGTGCTCAGCAACGCCGTCGACCCTGGCTGGGTGCCCACCCGGATGGGCGGCCCGGGCGCGCCCGACGACCTCCGCCTCGGCCACCTCACCCAGGAATGGCTCGCCACCAGCGACGATCCCAACGCCCACACCAGCGGCGGCTACTGGCACCATCAGCGGCGGGCCCAGCCGCACGCCGCCGTCCACGACCTCCGCTTCCAGGACCAACTCCTGGCTGCGCTCGCCGCCCACACCGGCGTCGCCATCGGTGGGCCGCACAGCGCATAGCCGGGTCAGCCGAGGAGGGCGACACAACTGCGGCATCAGACGCTCAGGACGTCCCGAGTCAGGCCGTTCTCGAGCACTGGTGCAGCGAACGGGTCACTCAGCGCTGGTACCGGGGGCTCAGTCGGCCTGATCCGCCCCCGCGCCGGATGCCGCCGCGTGCCGTTCGGCGAACACCCGCCGCGCCACGGGAATGGCGGACATGGCCTTGGGCCAGCCGGCATAGAAGGCGAGATGGGTGATGGCTTCGACCAACTCGGTCTCGGACAGGCCGTTGGCGAGCGCCCGGTTCAGGTGTCCGACCAGCTGCTCGGTGTTGCCGCCGGCGCCGGCCCCGCTACTCCGGCAGGCCGTCCCGGTCGGCCCACTCCAGCAGCGTGTCGAGGCGGTGCGCAACGTCGTCGATCGTGGCGTGTGGGTCGCCCGACTTCGCGAACCGGGCCGGGACGGTGGCCAGGGTGAGTTCGCGGGGTTCGATCGCGTCCAGTTCGTCCCAGAAGAAGGGCGTCGAGACGGTTCCGTCGGGGACGCCGCGCACCGACCAGGCGCTGGCGATGGTGTGGTCGCGCGCGTTCTGGTTGAAGTCGACGAAGACGTGCTCCGGGTCGCGGTCCTTGCGCCACCAGGTGGTGGTGACGTCGTCCGGTGCCCGGCGTTCGACCTCGCGGGCGAAGGCCAGCGCCGCCCGGCGCACCTCGCCGAACCCCCACTCGGGCACGATCCGGACGTAGATGTGCAGCCCGTTGCCTCCCGACGTCTTCGGGAAGCCGGCGATGCCGAGGTCGTCCAGGACGTCCCTGGCGACCGCCGCGACCCTGCGGACGCGCTCGAAACCGGCCTTCGGCATCGGGTCGAGGTCGATCCGCCATTCGTCGGGCTTCTCCACGTCCGCCCGCCGCGAGTTCCAGGGGTGGAACTCCACGGTGGCCATCTGCACCGCCCAGATCACCGAGGCCAGCTCGGTCACGCACAGTTCGTCCGCCGTCCGGCCGAAGCGCGGGAAGTAGACCTCGACGGTCTCCACCCACGGCGGCGCGCCGGCCGGCAGCCGCTTCTGGTGCACCTTCTCGCCGGCCAGACCGGACGGGAACCGGTGCAGCATGCAGGGACGCTCCCGCAGCGCCCGGACGATGCCGTCCCCGACGGCGAGGTAGTAGTTGGCCAGGTCGAGCTTCGTCCAGCCGTGGGCGGGGAAGTAGACCCGGTCCGGGCTGCTCAGCCGGACCGTCCTGGTCCCGACCTGGAGTTCGACCGGCGCTGCGTCCGTCATGTCGGCCAAGGTACCCGGCCGGGCGCGCCGGCGACATGGGAAAGTCGTGCGGGGTACTGCTGATGGTGAGGAGGGACGCAGGTGGCCGGGCAGATCATCGTCCTCAACGGGACGCCTCGGGCGGGCAAGTCGAGCATCGCCAGGAAGATCCAGGACACGTTCGACGGGGTCTGGCTCAACCTCGGCGTCGACAGCTTCATGGAGGCGACGCCGGAGCGGTTCCAGCCGGGCATCGGGCTGCGGCCCGGCGGAGAGCGACCTGACCTGGAACCCCTGGTCAGGACGCTCTACCTGGCGCTGTACGCGTCCATCGCCGCCCACAGCCGCCTCGGGGTGAACGTTGTCGTCGACGCGAACCACCACGACGACTACTCCCGTCCGCTGGGCATCCTGCCGGCCTGCGCGCGGGTGGTCGGCGACCTGCCCGTCCTGTTCGTCGGAGTGCGCTGCCCGGTCGAGGTCGTCATGACCCGGCGGATCGAGACCTGGGGCTCGGGCTACGAGCCGGACGGCTCCGTTCCGCCGCCCGTGCGCCGCTGGCAGGACGCCGTCCACCGTTCCCACCGCTACGACCTGGAGGTCGACACCTCACTGGCCAGCCCGTCTGAATGCGCCGCGCTGATCTCGGACCGACTCGCCGGGGGCCCGCCCGGGACGGCCTTCGCCAGACTCGCCGCGGAGCCGGGGCGGCCCGACGCCTCCTAGCCAGACGGCCCCTCCACGCTCAAACTGGACTGAAATCGCCGATGTCGGCGATTTCGGTCCACTATCTGGTGGATCGACCCCTCGCACGTTCCCTCAGGCCGTCACCGGCACGGGCTGGAGCAGGCTTGCCAGCGCCTGGAGTGCGTCCGGCTTGATCCAGTAGTAGACCCAGGTGCCGCGGCGCTCACCGTCGATGAGGCCGGCCTCGCGGAGGACCTTCAAGTGGTGGCTGATGGTGGGTCCGGACAGGGCGAAGTGGGGGGTGAGGTTGCACACGCAGATCTCGTCCTGGCCGGCGATGAGGGCGGCGAGCCGGAGCCGGACGGGGTCGCCGAGGGCCTTGAACATGGGCGCGATCCGCTCCGCCTCGGCCGCGTCCATCCCGGCGCTGGCCAGCCCGCAGCAGGTGCTCGCCGGCACGGTGGGCAACTCCTTCACGGCCCTATCTTGACACATGTCGAAACAGCGGGGAAGGATGCTGTTTCGAAGAGTGTCGATCCAAGGTGAGTGCGATGACAGAACAGACAGACCTGCGGGAGGCCGTCCGGCAGCGCTACGCGGCTGCGGCCCTGACCGTGCTGGAGTCCGGTGGCGGGTCGTGTTGCGGGCCCGTGGGGTGTTGCGGGGAGGCGGTGGACCCGGTGTCGTCCGACCTGTACGCCGGCACGGCGACCCCCTCGGCGACGGCGCTGGCGGCGTCCCTGGGCTGCGGGAACCCGACGGCCCTGATCGGCCTCGCACCGGGTCAGGACGTGCTGGACCTGGGCTCCGGGGGTGGCCTGGACGTCCTGCTGTCGGCGACCAGGGTGGCTCCGGACGGGGTCGCCTACGGGCTCGACATGACCGACGAGATGCTGGCCCTGGCCGAGCGGAACAAGGCCGAGGCGGGCATCGCGAACGCCCGGTTCATCAAGGGCACCATCGAGGACGTGCCGCTGCCGGACGCCTCTGTGGACGTGGTCATCTCCAACTGCGTGATCAACCTGTCCACCGACAAGGACACGGTGCTGGCCGAGGCCCACCGGGTGCTGCGTCCCGGCGGCCGGTTCGCGGTGTCCGACATCGTGCTGCTGCGTCCGCTGCCGCCGGAGTGGATGACGGTGGTCGGGCTGTGGACCGGCTGCATCTCCGGCGCGCTTCTCGACGCCGACTACGTCGCGAAGCTCCACGCAGCCGGCTTCACCAACCCGACGGTCCAGGTGACCCGCACCTTCACCGACGAGGACCTCGCCGACATGGCGGACGACCTCGACCCCGAGTCGCTGCCGGGTGGCGGGGCCCCCGAAGCGGCCGTCGCCGTCCTGCGGGGAGCATTCGCCAGCGCGTTCATCCGGGCGGACAAGGCAGACTTGCGGACGTGACCTCCTTCGCGTTCGCGACCGCCGGCCGGATCTCCTTCGGGCCGGGCGCCAGCTCCGAACTGCCCGCCGTCGTGGCCGGGCTCGGCTCGCGTCCGTTCGTCTGCACGGGCTCGAATCCGGGCCGCCACGCCGACCTGATCGACCGGCTGGACGGCGCGGCGACGTTCGCCGTCAGCGGTGAACCCACCATGGACGTCGTCCGGGCCGGGGCGCAGGCGGCGCGCGACCACGGCGCGGACGTGGTGGTCGGGCTCGGCGGGGGAGCAGTGCTGGACGCGGCCAAGATCGTCGCAGCGCTGGTCACCAACGCTGGCGACCCGCTGGACTACGCCGAGGTGATCGGGGCGGGCAAGCCGCTCGCGGTGCCGTGCCTGCCCTTCGTCGCGCTGCCCACCACCTCCGGGACCGGCTCCGAGGTGACCGCCAACGGTGTGGTCACCTCGGTCGAGCATCGGGTGAAGGTGAGCCTGCGCTCGCCGTCGATGCTCGCCCGGGTGGCGATCGTCGACCCGGAACTCACCCTCGGCTGTCCGCCGGCCGTCACCGCCCACGCCGGCCTGGACGCCCTCGTCCAGTGCATCGAGCCGTTCGTCTCGTGGGCCGCGAACCCGCTGGTCGACGGCTTCTGCCGGGAGGGCATCCGGCGGGCCGGTTCCGGGCTGCGACGCGCCTACGCCGACGGCTCCGACCTGGCTGCGCGCACCGACGTCAGCCTGTGCTCGCTGCTGTCCGGGCTGGCGCTTGCCAACGGCAAGCTCGGGGCCGCCCACGGCATCGCCGGGCCGCTCGGGGGATACCTCGGCGCCCCGCACGGTGCGATCACGGCGGCGGTGATGGCGGCGGTGTGCGAGTTCAACCTCGAGCGCGGCGACGCGCGCGTCCGGGAGCGGTACGCCGAGGCCGCCGAGCTGCTGACCGGACGCCGCGACCCGGACGCGCTACTCGCCTGGTGGAGGGCCACCACCGCCGAACTGGGCGTGGCCGGACTGGCCTCCCTCGGCCTGACCGCGGACGGCATCGAGACCGTCGCCCAGGCCGCAGCGAACGCGTCCAGCACCAAGGGCAATCCGGTGCCGGTGAGCGCGTCCGACTTCGCCGGGATCCTGCGCAGGTCGCTCTAGGGAGTCAGTGCGCGAGCGACGCCTCGGCGAGTGTCCGCTCGGCCTCGGCCGGGCTGAGTTCGGACGCGAGCACGCGCTCGGCCCGACCGGGACGGACGGCGCGCAGCGCGGTCAGGATCGCGGCGAGGTCGACCAGTTCCTGGAGGGCTGCCCCGACGATCGCCGGCAGGACGCCCCAGACGGCGACCAGCATCAGCGCGACGCTGATCGCGATGCCGAGCCAGATCGCCTGCAGCGCGATCCGCACCGTCCGCTGAGCGATCGCGATGCTCGTGGCGACCCGGCTGAGGTCGTCCAGCAGGATCACCACGTCGGCCGACTCGCTCGCGGCGGTGGCTCCGCGGGCGCCCATGGCGATGCCGACGTCGGCCGCGGCGAGGACCGGCGCGTCGTTCACTCCGTCGCCGACCATCGCGACGGGGCGGTCGGGCACGGACGCGACCTGGGCCACCTTGTCCGCGGGCAGCAGGCCGGCGCGGACGTCGGCGATGCCGAGCTGGCCGGCGACGTGGCGCGCGGTGTCGGCCGCGTCCCCGGTGAGCATCGTCACGGCGTGGACGCCGAGGCTCCGCAGGGCGTGCAGCGTTGCGGGCGCGTTGCCCCGGACCTGGTCGGTGACCAGGATCCGGCCGAGGTAGCCGTCGGCCGTGCCGACATGGATGGCCATGTGACCCGGCAGCACGGGCTGATCCGGCGGACGGTGGCCGGTGACGCGCTCCACGTGGGCGGCGTTGCCGACCGCGGCCAACCGTCCCAGCACGTCGGCCGTCATACCGGCCGCGGTCGTCTCCTCGACGCCGCTCGCAGCCGGGACGTCCAGGTGCCGCTGGCGGGCCGCCGCGACGATCGTCCGGGCCAGTACGTGGGTGGAGAAGGCCTCCGCGGCGGCCGCGATCCGCAGCAGTTCGCTGCCGCTGACCCCGTCCACCGGCTCGACGACGTCGACCACCGGCTGGCCGTGGGTGAGGGTGCCGGTCTTGTCGAGCGCCACCGTCCGCGTGCGGGCGAGGGTCTCCATCACGCCGCCGGACTTCACGATCACCCCGACGCTGGCGGCGCGGCTCATGCCGGCGAGGAACGCCACCGGGGCAGCGATCAGCAGCGGGCACGGCGTGGCCACGACCAGCACCTGGGCGAACCGGACGGGGTCCCCGGACAGCCCCCAGGCGAGCCCCGCGATGGCCAGCGAGACCAGGGTGAACGGGACGGCGTAGCGGTCGGCGAGGCGGACGATCGGGGACTTGCTCGCCGCAGCGGCCCGGACGAGGTCGATGACCTGCTGGTACTGGCTCTCGGCTGCGGTCGCGGACGCGCGGACGAGCGCGACCCGCTGCTGGCTCACCGAGCCCGACAGCACCTGCTCGCCGGGTCCGTGTTCCACCGGCAGCGGCTCGCCGGTGATCGACGACTCGTCGAACGAGGCGGCCTCGCCCTCCAGCGTCCCGTCCACCGGGACGACCTCGCCGGGACGGACCATCACCAGGTCGCCGACGGCGATCTCGCTGATCGGAACCTCGGTGAGGGCTCCGTCCGGGCCGACGCGGTGCGCGAACCTCGGCGCGCGTTCGAGCAGGGCGGAGACCTCCCGGTTCGCGCGGGCGTTGGCGTAGTCCTCGAGAGCCTCGCCGCCGGTGAGCATGAGCACGACGATCAGCGCGGCCCAGTGGTCGCCGACCAGGATCGTCGCGACGATGGCGGTGACCGCGAGCACGTCCAGGCCGAAGTTGCCGCGGACGAGGTCGCGGACCATGCCGACGGCCTGCCAGGCGGCGACTGCGAGCGCGTAGCCACCCACCAGCCACGCGGAGGTCGTCGTCTGCCCGGCCGCCAGCAGCGCCAGCCCCACCAGCCCGACGCCGATGGTCGCGGCGACCACCGGGTAGCGCCGGATTCCGTCCGTGAAACTCATGCCCCGATCATCCCTGAATTCGAATATGGCTGCCACGAAGGAATGCCTAACCTGAGGCCGTGGAATAAGGCTTGCCTAACCTTCCCCAAATCGCCGACGATTAGGGTCTCAGCTTGTCAAAGGCCTGTCCGGGTGCCGAGGGGGGTTGTCGGATAATGCAGCCCGCCGGCCACGATTCGCAATTCTGCCGCCACGGTCGGCGCCCCGCCGAGAATGTCTCGATGGAGGTGGAGCCGCGGCGAGTCAGGCCCCGGCCTGCCTCAGCCGAGGCCGAGGCCGACGAGCCGTCCGATCCCGTAGGTGACGGCCATCGCCAGCAGGCCTCCGGCGACGTTCCGGAAGATCGCGCGGCCGGCCGGCGTCCCACCGGCGCGAGAGCTGAGGTAGCCGGTGAGGACGAGGGCGGCGACCACCGCCGCGACCGTGACCGGGACCTTGATCGCGACGGGCGCGAGCACGATCGCCAGCAGCGGCAGCACCGAGCCGGTCGTGAACGAGACCGCGGACGAGAAGGCCGCGACCCAGGGGCTGGTCAGCTCGTCGGGGTTGATCCCCAGTTCGGTCTCGGCGTGGGCGGCCAGGGCGTCGTGGGCGTGCAACTGGCGGGCCACCTCGAGCGCGAGCTCGGGGTCGAGTCCCTTCTGCTCGTACAGCCCGGCCAGCTCGGCGAGTTCCTCGGCGGGCATCTCTGCCAGTTCGCGGCGCTCGGTCTCCAGCAGCGCCTTCTCGGTGTCCCGCTGCGCGCTCACCGACACGTACTCCCCGACCGCCATCGACAGGGCGCCCGCGGTGAGCCCGGCGACCCCCGCGGTCAGGATGGCGAACGGGTCGAGAGTGGCCCCGGCGACGCCGATGACGATGCCCGCGGTGGACACGATGCCGTCGTTCGCGCCGAGCACGGCGGCGCGCAGGCCGTTCAGCCGTCCCTGCTGGGACCCGGACGCGGCCTCGGCCGCCTGGTAGCCCGCCGGATCGTCTCCGGCCAGCGAGGGTCGATCGGCCATGGCGTGCTCCTTCACGGTGCCGGCCGCGACACTCCGCTGCTCCCGCGGCCGCTCGGCGAGCGCCTGCGCAGGGACCCGTCGATCAGTCGAGCGTACCGATCAGGAACTGCTTGAGCTCGGACGCCGGCCGTCGCTCGCCACCGTGCTGGCCGTTGAAGGCCGCGCTGCCGTCCTTGCCGCACAGGCCGAGGATCGCCCGCTGGCCGCCGGGATGCTGCCCGATCCAGTCGGTCACGTTGTAGACCTTGCCGTTGATGGCCGTCCAGCAGGAGGACGCGCTGGCGTGCTTGGCCACGTCCGCCATGGTGTAGCTGCCGGCCGTCCCGCTGCCTGCCGTCCCGCTGGTGGCGGAAGCGGACGGGCTGCCCGGCGTCCTGGTCGGCGTCCCGGAGGACGACGGGGCCGCCTTCGGCTGATCCGCGCCGGCGGTCACGCCGGCCCACGCCGCCTGGGCCCCGGTGTGCCCGACGACCACGGTGACCCCGGTGACGACCAGCGCCAGGACTGCGGTCAGGACGCCCGTGACGGCGGCCCCGGGTGAACGGGTCCGGCCCGCCCGCCGGCCGGTGCGGTGGAGCAGGAACCAGATGCCCGCCAGCACGAGCAGTCCGACGGCCAGCCAGGGCAGCACGTCCCCCGAGGACTCGTGGCTGGCCGGGTTGCCAACCCGGGCGGCCAGAGCCTCGCCGGATGCCTTGGCGACGAAGGCTGCTCCCGTCCCGGCGGCAAGCCCGGCCAGGGTCAGCCAGCCGAACCGGTCGGCCCACTTCGGCACCGCCACGAGCACGACCAGGCCGAGCGCGGCGATCGGCAGCAGCACGACGGCGAAGTGGACGACGAGCGGGTGGAGCGGCAGTCCGGCGATGGAGTCGAAGATCCCGGACTCGAGAGGTCTCAGCATGCACCCGACGCTAGGGACGCCCGGCTCAAGCCAACCTCAAGCCGATGACAAGCTTCGGCCAAGCCCCGCTCCACCCGCCCCGCCCTCCCCGCCCCGTCCCCTCGTTCCCGTCCCGTCCCCTCGTCCGGTCCCTCAAGCGCCGAGCGCCACTGTTTCGGTCAAACGCTCCAGCCCACGCTGTGGCGGATGACCGGAACGGTGGCGTTGGGCGGGGTCCGGGCTGTCAGGGGCGGCGGAACGGAACAGTGGCGTTCGGCGGGGTCCGGGCCGTCAGAGGCGGCGGAACGGAACGGTGGCGTTCGGCGGGGATCCGGGCCGTCAGAGGCGGCGGAACTCGGGGCTGCCGTTCTGGCAGGCGGCACCGACCCGGACCTCGCTGCGGTCGTCCGGATCGGTGGACTCGAAGTCCACCCGGAGGGTCTCGGGGCCCGGGTCGTAGACCTTCACCCAGTAGCCGACGTCCGGAACCGCGGTGCCCAGGGCGATCGAGGCGTCCGTGCAGGTTGCGGTCAGCCGGCCGCCGCGTCCGGTCCAGGTGCGCGTCGCCTGCCCGGCCGTGGGGACGGAGGTCCCGGCCGGGGCTGAGGTCGGGACGGTCACCGGCCGGCTCACCTGGGTGCCGGCCGCGGAGATCACCGTCCAGGTCAGCGTCGAGGCGCCGGCGACGGTGAGCACCCAGACCAGCGGGATCATCCAGAACCTGCGGCCGGTCACCGGGCCATGATCCCACGCGGCCACAGGAGGGCCCGCTCGAACCGTGGGCCGACGCCCGTCCGCGACTCGGTCCGGCGTGCTCTCGGCACTGCTCAGGCCGGGACGGAGGTGCGCGGCAGCGCCACGGTGAAGGCGGAGCCCACGCCTGGCTCACTGGTCACCGTGATGCTGCCGCAGTGGGCGTGTGCGATCTCCTGGCAGATGGCCAGGCCCAGGCCCGTCCCGGGGGCGCTGCGGGACTCGTCGGCGCGGTAGAAGCGTTCGAAGACGTGCGGGAGGTGTTCGGGGGAGATGCCCTCGCCGGTGTCGCTGACCCGTATCGTCACCGTGTCGCCGGCGCCTTCGGCGAACACAGTGACGGATCCGCCCGCGGTGTACTTGACGGCGTTGTGGACGAGGTTGAGAAGGAGCCGGATCAGCGCATCGGTGTCGCCGGAGAGGGTCAGGTCACCGTGAAGCTCACAGGTGAGCACCAACCCCTTGGCCTCGGCTGCGGGACGCAGGCTCTCCACCACGTCGGGGACGAGTTCACCGAGGTCGACCGGCTCGGACGGACGGGTCGCGGACTCCGCCTTCGCCAGCTGCAGCAGGTCGGCGGTGAGCGCGCTGAGCTGGCTGGTCTCGTCCGCGAGGTCGTCCAGGGCGGACTCGTACTCGTCCGCGCGGCGACGACGCTGCCTGGTGACGCCGATGATCGACTGCATGACGGCGAGGGGCGTGCGCAGCTCGTGCGCGGCGTCGTTGGCGAATCGGCGTTCTCGCCGGAACGCCTCGTCCAGGCGTCCCAGCATCTCGTCGAAGGTCGCTGCCAGCCGTCCGACCTCGTCACCGGAGTCGGGCAGGTCCAGGCGCCGGGACAGGTCCTCGGCGGAGATCCTGCGGGCCGTGCGGGTGATCTCGTCGATGGGTGACAGCGCCCGGCGGGCCAGCAGGTAGCCCCCTGCGGCGGCGATCGCGATGACGATGGGGGAGCCCAGGAGGAGGGTGGCCAGCAGCGTGTGGCGGAGCGCCTCGACGTTGGCCAGGCTGCCAGACACCTGCGCGATCGCGATCACCCGCTGGCCGGCCGTGATCGGCTGGGTGAAGACCCTCACCTCACCGGTTTCGGACGTGGCCGCACGGGTGCTGAGGGAGGTCCGGCCGGCCAGGGCGGCGTCGAGGCTGCCGGGCTCGAGGCTGAGGGTGGCGGACGGGCCGAGCGCCTGCAGGAGCCGTCCCGAGGTGGCGAACACCTGGATGCCCATCCCTCGGGCCCGCAGCTGCTCGGTCAGCCCCGGGTCGAGCGTCACCGGGTTCTCGGAGACGTCGAGCTGTCCGTGGTCGATGTCGCTGGCAGCGATCAGCTGGGCTGCGCTGAGCCGGAGGGAGTCGTCCAGGCTGGTGGCGAGCCAGTGTCCGACGGCGAGATAGACGAAGGCGCCGAACGCCCCGAGCGTGACCAGCATCAACGCGGAAATCCACAGCGCGAACCTGGTCCGGAGGGTCACGGATGGACCTGACGCCCGGCGGCGGAGAGCCGGTATCCCGCCCCGCGCACGGTCTGGAGGAGCTTCAGCCCGTGGCCGTCGTCGATCTTCCGCCGGAGGTTGCGGACGTACACGTCGACGACGTTGGACTGGTTGTAGACGTCGTAGTTCCAGACGTGCTCGGCGATGCTCTCCCGGCTCAGGACGCGTTCGGGCTCGCGCAGGAAGCACTCCAGCACGGCGTACTCCTTGGCGGTGAGCTGGATCTCGTGACCGGCCCGGCTGACCCGCCGCGTGTTGGTGTCCATCGAGAGGTCCGCGACCGAGAGGACCGGCTGCCGATCACCGCTGTCGGCGCGCCGGGTCAGCGCGCGCATCCGGGCGAGCAGCTCCTTCAGCGAGAACGGCTTGACGAGGTAGTCATCGGCGCCGGCGTCCAGGCCGAGGACGCGGTCGTCGATCGAGCCGCGGGCGGTCAGGATCAGGACCGAGGCGCGGCAGTCCTGGCGCCGGAGCTCACGGCACACCTCGAGCCCGTTCAGGCCGGGCAGCAGCAGGTCGAGCAGGATCAGGTCATAGGGAGTGGAGCCCGCCCAGTACAGGGCGTCCGGCCCGGTGAAGACGGCATCGACGGCATACCCCTGCTCCTCCAGACCGCGCTTCACATAGGCGGCGATCCGGCGTTCGTCCTCGACGATCAAGACGCGGATGCACACCTCCTTGCCACCCACAACGGTAGTCGCGCCGGATGAAGACCAGATGAAGGACGCTGGGGCCGGGCGGCTCCCCGCAGAACACTCGAATCGATGCCCTGCTGGACGGAGATGACCGGCCCATGAAGCCGCTGAGTGTTGCACCGCTCACCCCACGCGATGGGGCGCCGACGGGTGCGACCGGGGACGCCGGCAGGTCTCGGCCAGGGCAGCGAGCGAGGCTCGACCGTGCACGCGGCTGAGGTGCAGGCGCGCCGGCATCCCGCGGCGCTGCGGACGTCGTGGCAGCCACGACCGCGCGTCCGGGTCGGCACGCGGGCGGCAGCCGGCCCCGGGACGAGCGTCCGTTCGTCCGCCGGTGCCCGGGTCGAGCACCCCGGCCGAGCGGTCGGCCCGTCCGCCGCGGTGTACCCGCGTCCCGTCGTCCCGGGCCGGCCCCGACCCTGGTGGGACGGCCGCGCGCTGGGTGGGTGGCTCGTCCTGGGCCTGACCGCGGTCGCCGCCGTCGTGCTGACGGCCGGCATCGGCGTCCCCTGGCCGTGGAGCGACGAGGGAGCCACCTACCTGGCCGTGCAGCGGAGCTGGGACGGGCTGGCGGTGCTGTTCGGCAGCCGGGACGCACCGTGGGTGCCGTACTACGCACTGGCGAAGGCGTGGACGATCGGGACGCACGCGATCCTGCCCGGTGTGTCCACGCTGGTGGCGGTGCGGACGCTCTCGGCTGTCGCCGCCGTCGCCACCGTCGGGACCCTGTACGCGATCGTCGCCCGCAACGCCGGCCGGCTGGCGGGCGTGCTGGCCGGGCTCCTGCTGATCAGCCTGCCCGGCTTCGACCGCTACGCCCAGGAGGCCCGTGGCTACGCCGTCCTGGCGTTCGCGGCCACCCTCAGCTGGCTGCTCCTCGACCGGCGACTTCGCCCGGGACGCGAGCCCACGCTGCTCGGCAGCACGATCACCGAGGCGCGCCTGCTGCGCGCCGGGGGCGCGGCGGAGTCGGCTTCGGCGGCCGGCTACGCGCTCAGCCTCGCCGGGGTCGCCGCGATTCACACCTTCGGTCTCTTCCAGTGGCCCGCCCACCTGGTGGAGACGCTCGCCGCACCCGCCACCGGCCCGGCGCGCCGCCGTCGGCTCGGGGCGTTCCTCGTCGTCGCGACCGTCGCAGCGCTGCTGGCGGCCGCGCAGCTGCTGGTGAGCCTCGAGCACGGAACCGGCCCGAGCAGTCCCCAGGCGGGCCGCGTGGTCACGCCGGCGGCGGTGATGGTCCAGCTGGTCCGCGGGATCTCGGTCACGCCCGTCCCGGCGGTCTCGATCCCCGTCCTGCTCCTGGCACTGGCCGGCGCGCTGAGCCGGGTCGACCGCAGCCGGGAGTTCCCTCGCAGCCTGGCGATCTGGTTGTGCGTGCCGCTGGTGCTGGAGATCGGGCTGGGGGCGGTGCGGACCAACCTGTTCCGGCTCCGCTACTGGATCGCCTTCCTGCCCCCGCTGGCGGCACTGGCCGCGCTCGGCATCGTGATGCTCGCCACAGCGGCCGCCCGGCTCGTCCGGCGCGTCCCGATCCGGAGCGGCGGCTGGCTCGGCCGGGGCACCGCAGTCCTCGCCGCCGTGCTGGTGCTGGGCGTCCAGGCGGGGGCCACGCTCCAGCCGCAGGAACAGGTGCGTGCGCCCGATGGCCACAGCGAGAACCTGTCGAGGGTGATGGCCATCGTCGGTGAGGCGCAGGCAGCCCATCCCGGACTGGTGACGGCGATCACCTCGGCCACCGCCAGCGGGATGCTGGCCGCGGCCGATCCGAAGCTCCTCGCCGAGAACCCGATGCGCCGGCTCGACGAGGCTGCGGCGACGGTCTACACCTCGGTCACGCCTGCGTCCGTCATCCGCGAACGGCTCATCGGCGCGCACGACGTCCTGTGGATCCACAGCGGATCCGAGTCGCCGGCCGGTGCCGTCCGCCTGATCCCCCACGTCCTGAGGACGCTGCATCCGACCGTGCTGTGGGCCAGGGCAGCGGGGACGGGCTGGACGGCTGTCCTCCTCAAGCTGCCGCGAGGCTCGGCGTGAGGACCGCGACGGCCACGCCATCCCTCCGCTGAGGTGACGCTGTTCGGCGCGGTCATCCGGGGTGGGGCGGGGAACCGGGTGGCATGGAGGGGCGCGTCCGTGGGCTGGAGTACGTTACGGCCATGACCCGGGTGCTCGTCATCGAGGACGACGCAGCCATCGGCCGGCTGCTGCGCCACAGCCTCACCGAGGCCGGGAACACCGTCGCCGTGGCCACCGACGGCACGAGCGGCCTCACGCTGGCGGTGCAGGAGCAGCCCGACGTCGTCCTGCTCGACCTCGGCCTGCCCGATCTGGACGGACGGCAGGTGCTGCGGATGCTCCGCGCCGTGAGCCGGGTGCCGGTGATCGTCGTCACCGCCCAGGACGACGACCGCACGGTCGTCGAGGCTCTGGACGCCGGCGCGGACGACTACCTGGTCAAGCCGTTCGGAGGAGAGCAGCTGGCTGCCCGGATCCGGGCGGTGCTCCGCAGGGCCGGCACCCCGGGCGCCGATCGCGTCGTCCGGCTCGGCGGACTGGAGGTCGACCCGGCCGCCCGCCAGGTGCGGCTGGACGGATCCCCGATCGAGCTGGCCCGCAAGGAGTTCGACCTGCTCTGGCTGCTCGCGTCCCGTCCCGGCGAGGTGGTCACCAAGAGGGAGATGCTCGCCGAGGTGTGGGGCCTGCCGTTCGGCGGCGGCGACCGCACCGTGGACGTTCACCTGAGCTGGCTGCGTCGCAAGCTCGGCGAGACCGCCGCAGCGCCGCGCTACCTGCGCACCGTCCGCGGCGTCGGCATGCGCCTGGCACCGCCGGCGGAGGACTGATGCGCCGCCAGATCAGTCTGCTGGTCGCGGTGATCAGCACCGCGATCGTCGCGTCCTTCGTGATCCCGCTGCTGCTGCTGGTGAACACCCTTGCCGGCGACCGTGCGATGGCCGTGGCCAGCCAGCAGGCGGACGCCGTGGCCATGCTGGTCTCCAGCCTCCACGACGACCCGAGGCTGGCCGACCTCCTCCAGCCCAGCCTCACCGGATCGCCGGCCGCGACCAGCGTGGTCCTTGCCGACGGTCGCCTGGTCGGCGAGTCGTGGCCGGGATTCGCGTCCGATCCGGCGTACCAGCGGGCCCGCGAGGGCCAGGCCTTCTCGGTGCGGGACGCCGAGGGCGGCCGGGTCTACGTCCCGGTGGTCGTGGACGGCGGCGTCGCCGTGATCCGCGCGTCGATGACGCCGGCGCAACTCACCCAAGGCGTGCCGCTGGCCTGGATCAGCATCATCGCGCTCGGCTTCGGACTCAGTGGCGTGGCGGTGCTCGTCGGCGCCCGGGTCGGACGCGGCGTCAGCCGTCCGCTGCTGGCGGTCGCCGACACCGCCCACCGCCTCAGGGCAGGGGAGCTCGCGGCCCGGGCTCCGCTCGCGGGACCGCCGGAGACCGTCGAGCTGGGGTCGGCACTGAACGGGCTGGCCGAACGGATCGGCCAGCTGCTCGCCGCCGAGCGGGACAGCGTCCGCGGTCTCGCGCACCGGCTGCGGACGCCGGTCACCGCTCTGCGGCTGGAGGCCGAGCAGGTCACCGATCCCGCCACGAGGACCGAGTTGGGCGCGCTCGTCGGTCAGCTGCAGGTCGCCATCGATCAGGTGGTGGCCGAGGCGCGCCGGCCGCTGCGGGAGGACCTCCCGGCCGGGTGCGACGCGGTCGCCGTCGTCGCCGCCCGCACCGACTACTGGCGTCCGCTCGCCGAGGACCAGGGACGCGCCGTCGAGCTCCACCTTCCCCGGCCGCCGCTGCGGGTGGCGTTGAGCGCGCTCGACCTGGCCGACATCGTCGACATCTGCATCGACAACATCTTCGCCCACACCGAGGACGGGGTCGGCTTCGGCGTCGGCCTCGAGGAGTCGGGACGTCGCGCCGTCCTGCTGGTGAGCGATGAGGGGGACGGATTCCCGGCGACCCCGGCGGAGCGGCGTCCGGGCACGTCGGGACTGGGCCTGCAGCTGGCCCGCCGGAGTGTCGAACGGGCGCAGGGATCGCTGACGACATCGGCACCCGGGCGCCCGGGCGCCGAGGTTCGGGTCGAGCTCCCGATGCTGGACGCACCGGCGTCCTGACTCTCACAGGAGCGCCACAGCGATCGCTGGCCGACCTGACGGGTCGACCGCCCAAGCTGGCCGGGCATCATCCGGACCGACGGGAGCGACATGGCCATCCTGACCGACGCGGCGCCTGCGCAGGCTGCGCGCCAGCCCGGCCTCCCGGTCGGCCGTCCGCCCGCCCGGGTTCCGGGGTGGTGGCGGGACGCGGTCGGCGTCGTCACCTGGGCGAGCATGCTCGTGGTCGTCGCGCTGTGGGTGGCCGGCGGCGGCGTCCAGGCGCTCTCCGGTTGGGCGGACGGGCTGACGACGCTCGGCCGGCTGACCGGCCTGGTGTCGGCGAATCTGCTGCTGATCCAGGTGTTGCTGATGGCCCGCGTCCCGGCGGTGGAGCGGGTGTACGGGCAGGACGAACTCGCCCGACGCCACCGGCTGGTGGGCTTCTGGTCGTTCTGGCTGATGGTGGCACACCTGGTGCTGGTCACGATCGGCTACGCGCTCACCGCACAGCTCACCGTGTTCGCCCAGTTCTGGGAACTCGTCGTCGACTACCCGGGCATGCTGCTCGCCCTCGCCGGGACGCTGCTGCTGGTGCTGGTCGTCGCCACCAGCATCCGGGCCTCCCGGCGGAAGCTGCGGTACGAGTCGTGGCACCTGCTGCACCTGTACGCCTATCTCGGGGTCGGCCTGGCCATTCCGCACATGCTGTGGACGGGGGCGGACTTCCTCGGCAACCCGGTCGCGACCGCGTACTGGTGGACGCTGTGGGCTGCGGCAGCAGGCTCGATCGCGATCTGGCGGATCGGTCTGCCGATCGTCCGCAGCCTGCGGCACGACCTCAGGGTCGCCGACGTCGTCCGTGAGAGCTCGGACGTGGTCTCGGTGACCATGCGCGGCCGCGGCCTCGACCGGTTGCCGGCCGCCGCTGGCCAGTTCTTCTCCTGGCGGTTCCTCACCGGCCCGGGTTGGATGCGCGCCCACCCGTACTCGCTCTCGGCGGCGCCGGACGGCGACTCGCTGCGGATCACGGTCAAGGACCTCGGCGACGGCAGCGGTGCGCTGGCATCCGTCCGTCCCGGGACGCGGGTGCTGGTGGAGGGCCCGTACGGGCGCCTGCACGCCGGTGTCCGGGCGTCCCACAAGGTGACCCTGATGGCCTCGGGGATCGGGATCAGCCCGATCCGCGCGCTGCTGGAGGCGCTGCCGCAGCAGCCCGGCGACGTGACCCTGATCTACCGCGGACGCAGCGAGGCCGATCTCGCCCTGCGCGGCGAACTGGAGCGGCTCGGCCAGGAGCGCGGCGCCCGGATGTTCTACGTCCTCGGGCCGCGCATCCCAGGCCGGCCCACCTGGCTGCCCGAGTCGGCTGCGGGTCTCAGCGACGCGGAGGCGCTGCGCCGGCTCGTCCCGGACATCGCCGCCAACGACGTCTACCTGTGCGGCGCGTCCGCCTGGATGGACGCCGCCGAACGGGCCGCGCGGGAGTGTGGCGTGCCCGCCGACCGGATCCACAGCGAACGCTTCAGCTGGTAGCCCCGACAGAGAGAAGGCCATGAAGAAGATCGTCATCGCCGTGATGAGCACCATCAGCGGCCTGGTGCTGCTGTTCAGCTACCGCACCAGCACCAACAGCGACGCGGCCATGACGCCGGCCACCGGTGTGTCCGGGGGGACGGAGCCGTCGGCGTCGGCGTCCACGACGCCCAACGCCGGCGGGGCGTCCGGTGCTGCGCCGTCCGCGGGTGGGTCGTCGGCGGCTTCCGGTTCGTCGGCGTCCGGCACGTACACCGGGGACGCCGTCGACACCCGCTGGGGTCCGGTGCAGGTGCAGATCGTCGTCAAGGACGGCAAGATCACCTCGGCCGATGCGATCGTGTACCCGTCCGGGAACCACGAGGACCAGAAGATCAACGCCTACGCCATTCCGCAGCTCAACGCGGAGGTGGTCGCCGCCCAGAGCGCCAAGATCGACGCGGTCTCGGGCGCCACGGTCACCAGCGACGGCTACCTCACCTCGCTGCAGTCGGCGATCGACCAGGCGCACCTCACGTGACCGCCGGCGTTGCCACCCGGATCGCGGACCTCCCGCGGAGAGCCTTCGTCGCCCAGATCATGGGGCTGCCGGTCAGCGTCCACGTCCGCGGGCCCGAGGCGGCAGCGGAGGCGGTATCCGGCCTTGTGGACGGCATGTTCGATGCCCTGCGTGCCGACGACGCGATGTTCAGCACCTGGCAGCCGGACAGTCCGGTCAGCCGCATCCGCGACGGACGCGACAGTCTCCGGGACGCGCACCCCCGCGTCCGGCACGTCGCGGCGCTGTGCGAGGTCGCCGCCCAGCGCACCGGCGGGGCGTTCTCCGCGTGGCTGCCGGGGCCGGACGGACGCGTCCGCTTCGATCCGACCGGGCTGGTCAAGGGCTGGGCCGTCGAGCAGGCGTTCGCGACGCTGACCGACGGCCTCCGACAGCTGGGCGCCCTCGATGCGATGGTCAACGCCGGCGGCGACATCGCCGTCCAGTGCCGCCGCACCGACACCCCGGACTGGGTCGTCGGCGTCGAGGATCCCCGCGACCGCAGCCGCCTGGTCCGGACCCTGAGGCTGCGTACCGGTGCCATCGCCACCTCCGGAACCGCGGCCCGCGGCCACCACATCACCGACCCGTCGACCGGCGCCGCAGCGGACGGGCTGCTGTCGGCCACGATCGCCGGCCCCGAGCTCACCTGGGCGGACGTCTACGCGACCGCAGCGTTCGTCAAGGGGCCGCGCGCGCTGGCGTGGATCGCCACCCTCGACGGCCACGCCGGGATCCTGGTCGACCGCGCGGGACGGGTCGGCACCGCCGGCCTGGGAGATCACCCCAGCTCGAGCCGGTAGCCCAGGCCGGGCTCGTTGACCAGGTGCCTCGGGTGGGCCGGGTCGACTTCGAGCTTGCGGCGGAGCTGGTTGGCGAACACCCGCAGGTACTGCCGCTCGCGTCCGTAGTGGGGACCCCAGACTGCCCGCAGCAGGTCTTCGTGGGAGACCACCCGGCCACGATGCCGGGCCAGCTCGGCGAGCAGCCGCCACTCGGTCGGGGTCAGGTGGACGGGGTGGCCGTCGCGGGTCGCCCGGTTGGCGGCGAAGTCGAGGACGAGGCCGTCAGCCTCGATGGTCTCCGGCGTGTCCGGGTCGGAGCCCGCCCGCCGCACCGCGGCGCGGACGCGAGCGAGGAGCTCGTCGATGCTGAACGGCTTGCTGACGTAGTCGTCCGCGCCCTCGTCGAGCGCCTCGACCTTGTCGTCGGCCTCCTGCCGGGCGGACAGCACGATCACCGGCACGCCAGACCTCTTCCGCAGCCGGCGCAACACCTCCACGCCGTCCAGGTCGGGCAGGCCGAGGTCGAGGATCACCAGTTCGGGCTGCTCGGAGAGGAACGTGGCCAGCGCCTGTTCGCCGGTCCCGGCGAGCAGCACCTCGTGGCCGCGTGCCCGCAGGTTGATCCGAAGCGTCCGCTGCAGGACGGAGTCGTCGTCCACGACCAGGATGCGGGTCACCGGCTGGCCTCCACTCCTTCTCGCTCGAGCCGCTCGCCCTCGCGGACGGGCAGCGAGATCACCACCGTCAGGCCGCCGCCGGGAGTCGGCTCGGCCTGCACCCGGCCGCCCATCGCCTCGGTCAGGCCACGGGCAACCGCCAGCCCGAGGCCCAGGCCGTCGCCGGCAGGCACGTCGCCGTGCCGCTGGAAGGGCTGGAAGATCCGCTCCTGCTCCTCCTCCGGGACGCCGACGCCGTTGTCCGTGATCCGGATCTCCACCCGCTCGGCCACCCGGCTGGCGCGGACGGTGACCGGCCGTCCCGGCGGCTGGTAGCGCAGCGCGTTCTCGGCGATGTTCGCCAGCACGCGCTCCAGCAGGCCGGCGTCCGTGGCGGCCTCGCGCGCGTCCGGGTCGATCTGCCAGCGCGTCCGCTCGGGCGCGGACACCCCGGCGAGGGTTGCGGGAATCACCTCGCCCAGGTCCGTCGGAGCCGGATGGGCCACCAGCGCGCCGGTCTGGAGGCGGGACAGGTCCAGGAGGTTGCCGACCAGTGCCTCCAGCTTGTCCGCGGACTCCTCGATGGCCTCCTTCAGCTCGTCGGAGTCCTCCTTCGACCACTCGACGTCGGTCGAGCGGAGGCTGCCGATGGCGGCCTTGATCCCGGCCAGCGGCGTCCGCAGGTCGTGGGAGACGGCCGACAGCAGGGCCGTCCTGGCCTCGTTCTCGCGGGCCAGCTGGGTCGCCGACGTCGCCGAACGCCGCAGCTCCTGCCGCTGCAGGATCGCCCCGGCATGCGCGGCGAACGCGTCGAACAGCCGGCGCTGCTCCGCCGCCAGCCCGGGCGGCTGCAGCACCAGCTCGTGGCTGCTGCCGGCGTCCTCGTGATCGGCGGGGGCGAGCGGGTCGAACGCGCCGACGGACGCGACCACGAAGGGGGCTCCGGCAGCCGGCCGCTGGACGATCGCGGCGGCCCGGACCCCGAACATGTCCACCGCCCGCTGCAGCAGCAGCGGCAGCTGGTCGGGAACGCCGAGCAGGGTGTGGGACAGCTCGGCGAGCGCGGCCGACTCGCGCTGGGCGGCCTGCGCCTCCTCGGTCCGGCGGGCATTGCGGTGAACGATCAGCGCGACCAGGACGCCGACCAGCACGAACACCACCAGTGCCAGCGCGTTCTGCGGGTCGGACACGGTCAGCGTCCCGATCGGCTGGACGAAGAACCAGTTCAGCAGCAGCGAGGAGAACACCGCGGCGATCACGGCCGGGACCACCCCTCCGATGACGGCGACCACGACGGTGGCGAGCAGGAAGATCGGGATGTCCAGGGGCAGGTCGGACGTGAACGGGTCGGGCAGCAGTACCGCGGTCAGCGCCGGCGGCAGCACCACCGCCGTGACCAGTCCGCCGAGGAGCCGGCTGCGGGAGAGGCCCCGCCGCCGGTGGACGAAGCCCTTGTCGGCACGGCCGTGGGTGACGACGTGGACGTCGATGTCGCCGGCCGCCGCGATGATCCGCTCGGGCATGGTGTGGGTGAAGCCGCGCTGCCACGGCGGCCGCCGGGAGGCTCCCACCAGGATCTGGGTGGCGTTCACCCCGCGAGCGAAGTCGAGGACCGCCTCGGCGGCGTCGTCCCCGGTGACGGTGTGGAACTCTCCGCCGAGCTGCTCGGTGAGCCGCCGGAGCTCGGCCACCTGGCTCAGCGGCGCGGTGGCCAGGCCGTCCGTCCTGGTGACGAGGACGCCCAGCATCAGCCCGCCGGCGAACCGGGACGCGATCCGTGCCCCGCGGCGGAGCAGCGTCTCGCCCTCGGGGCCGCCGGACAGGGCGACCACGACCCGCTCCCGGGTGGGCCAGGTGCCGGTGATGCCGTGCCGGGCGCGGTAGCCCTCCAGCCCCTCGTCCACCTTGTCGGCGAGCCAGAGCAGGGCGAGTTCGCGCAGCGCAGCCAGGTTGCCCACCCGGAAGTAGTTGGCCAGCGCCGCGTCCACCTTCTCGGGACGGTAGACGTTGCCGTGGGCCATCCGCCGGCGCAGCGCCTCGGGCGCCATGTCGACGAGCTCGATCTGCTCGGCCGCGCGGACCACCTCGTCGGGGACGGTCTCGCGCTGGACGATGCCGGTGATGGCGGTGACCGCGTCGTTCAGCGACTCCAGGTGCTGGATGTTCACCGTCGAGATGACGTCGATGCCGGCGTCCAGCAGTTCGTCGATGTCCTGCCAGCGCTTCTCATTGCGCGAACCGGGCACGTTGGTGTGCGCGAGCTCGTCCACCAGGGCCACCTCCGGCCGCCTGGCGAGGACCGCGTCGAGGTCCAGCTCGCCCAGCTGCGTCCCCCTGTACTCGAGGTGTCGCCGCGGGACGATCTCGAGGCCGGAGATCAGGCCGGCAGTGTGCGGACGGCCGTGGGTCTCGCACAGCCCGACCACCACATCGGTGCCGCGCTCGGCCCGGCGGTGGCCCTCCTCCAGCATGGCGACCGTCTTGCCGACCCCCGGGGCGGCGCCGAGGTAGATCCGCAGCCGGCCTCGACCCATGGCGCTACTCTCTCACCGCTGGTCGAGCGCGAGATTGAGCCGGGTGACGTTGACGCCGTCCTGGCCGAGGTAGCCGAGCGCCGCGTGGTCGGTGTTCGCGGCGATCAGCTGTTCCAGCACGAACGCCTCGACGCCACGCGCCCTGGCGACCCGCGGCACCTGCCACAGCGCGTAGGCGACCGAGATGTGCGGGTCCAGCCCCGAAGCGGACGCGGTCAGTGCGTCGTCCGGGACGGGACCGACGGCGTCCGGGTTGGCGGCCCGCAGTTCGGCCTCCCGCTCGGCGATCGCGTCCCTCTGGGCCGAGGAGACCGGCGACAGGTTCGTCCCACCGGAGGTCTTCCCCGAGTAGTCGGAGGCGGAGGGCCGCGGCTGGAACCACTGGGGACCGTCGAACCGCTGCCCCAGCAGCGACGAGCCGACGACCTGGCCGTCCCGGGTGACGAGGGAGCCGTTGGCCTGGGCCGGGAACGCCTGAGCCGCCAGCAGCACGACCGCCGGGTAGGCGAACCCGAGCAGCACGGTCATGACGAGAAGGAACCTCACCGCGGCGAGGGTTTGGCGAAGGAACGGCATGGGGTCACCCCAGTCCCGGGACGAGTGCGACGAGCAGGTCGATGAGCTTGATGCCGAGGAACGGCGCGACGATGCCGCCGACCCCGTAGACCAGCAGATTGCGGTTGAGCATCGCCGAGGCGCTCATCGGTCGGTACTTCACTCCGCGCAGCGCCAGCGGCACGAGCGCGAGGATGATCAGCGCGTTGAAGATGACCGCCGAGAGGATCGCCGAGGACGGCGAGCGCAGGCCCATGATGTTCAACGCCTGCAGGCCGGGGAAGACGGCGACGAACATGGCCGGGATGATCGCGAAGTACTTGGCGACGTCGTTGGCGATGGAGAACGTGGTCAGCGCCCCGCGGGTGATCAGCAACTGCTTGCCGATGGCGACGATGTCGATGAGCTTGGTCGGGTCGGAGTCGAGGTCGACCATGTTCCCGGCCTCCTTCGCCGCCGAGGTGCCGGTGTTCATGGCCACCCCGACGTCGGCCTGGGCCAGCGCGGGGGCGTCGTTGGTGCCGTCCCCGGTCATGGCGACGAGCCGTCCGCCGGTCTGCTCGGAGCGGATCAGCGCCATCTTGTCCTCGGGTGTCGCCTCGGCGAGGAAGTCGTCGACGCCGGCCTCGGCGGCGATCGCCTGGGCGGTGAGCGGGTTGTCGCCGGTGATCATCACCGTGCGGATGCCCATCGCCCGCAGCTGCGCGAACCGTTCGGCCATGCCGGGCTTGACCACGTCCTTCAGCTCGACCACGCCGAGGACGCGAGGGACGCCGTCCGGCTGCCGGCTGGCCACGACCAGCGGGGTGGCGCCGGCTGCGGACACGCCGTCCACGATGGTCTCCAGGCCGTGGACGGAGCTGCCGCCCTCGGCCGCCACCCAGGCCGTGACGGCCGAGCCGGCGCCCTTGCGCACCTGGGTGCCGTCGGCCAGGTCGATGCCGGACATTCTGGTCTGGGCGGTGAACGGGACGAGGCTGGCGCCGGAGCGGATCAGCTCGGGTTCGGTGGGGACGGGGTCGGAGATGCCCTGGTCCGCCGCGAACTCGACGATCGAGCGGCCCTCGGGAGTGAGGTCGGCGACCGAGGCCAGCCGGGCCGCGGAGACCAGCTCCCGGCGTCCCACGCCCTCGGCCGGGAACACGTCGGACGCGCGCCGGTTGCCGTAGGTGATGGTGCCGGTCTTGTCCAGCAGCAGGGTGTTGACGTCGCCGGCCGCCTCGACGGCGCGTCCGGACATCGCCAGGACGTTGTGCTGCACGAGCCGGTCCATGCCGGCGATGCCGATGGCCGACAGCAGCGCACCGATGGTGGTCGGGATGAGGCAGACCAGCAGCGCGACCAGGACGACCAGCGAGAGCCGGTCTCCGGAGTAGATGGCCTGCGGCTGCAGGGCGATCACGGCGAGCAGGAAGATGATCGTCAGGGTCGCCAGCAGGATGCCGAGGGCGATCTCGTTGGGCGTCTTCTGCCGGGATGCGCCCTCGACCAGGGCGATCATCTTGTCGATGAAGGTCTCGCCGGGCCTGGCGGTGATCTGCACGACGATCCGGTCGCTGAGGACGGTGGTGCCGCCGGTGACGGCGCACCGGTCGCCGCCGGCCTCCCGGATGACGGGGGCGGACTCGCCGGTGATGGCGGACTCGTCCACGGTCGCGACGCCGTCGACGATGTCGCCGTCGCCGGGGATCACCTCGCCGGCCTCGACGACCACCCGATCGCCGATCCGCAGGTCGGTTCCGGCCACCTGCTCCTCGGCGCCGTCCGGGGTGAGCCGGCGCGCCATGGTCTGGGTGCGGGTGCGGCGCAGAGTGTCGGCCTGGGCCTTGCCGCGTCCTTCGGCGATCGCCTCGGCGAGATTGGCGAACACGATCGTGAGCCACAGCCACCCGGCCACCGAGATCGCGAACAGCGAGGGGCGGATCACCGCCAGGACGGTGGTGAGAACCGAGCCCACCCAGACCACGAAGATCACCGGAGACCGGAACACGTGGCGCGGGTCGAGCTTGGCCAGCGCCTGCGGCAGGGTGTGCCAGGCGGAGACGGCCAGCGACGGATGGGCCGGACGGGGATGCTTGCTCACTGCAGTGCCTCCGCGATCGAACCGAGGGCCAGGGACGGGAAGTACGTCAGCCCGGACATGATCAGGATGATGACGACCAGGAAGCCCGCGAAGCTGGGGGTGTGGGTCGGCATGGTGCCGGCCGTGACCGGACGCCGCTTCTGCCGGGCGACGCCGCCGGCGAAGGCCAGCATGGCGATGATCGGGACGAAGCGTCCGCCGAGCATGCAGACGGCCAGGGCGATGTTCAGGAACGGCTGGTCGGCCGAGAGGCCGGCGAAGGCCGAGCCGTTGTTGTTGGCGGCCGAGGTGAAGGCGTACAGCATCTCGGACAGTCCGTGCGGACCGGACGTCGACATCGCCGCGAGCGATGCCGGGTCGACCAGGGCGATCGCGGTGCCGAGCAGGACCAGCGTCGGCGTGATCAGCATCGAAAGGGCGACCAAGGTGATCTCGCGGCGTCCGATCTGCTTGCCGAGCAACTCCGGCGTCCGGCCCACCATCAGCCCGGCGATGAAGACGGTGATGACGACCATCACCAGCATCGAGTACAGGCCGGTGCCGACGCCGCCGGGGGAGAGCTCGCCGAGCATCATGTTCAGCAGGGCGACCCCGCCGCCGAGCGGCTGCAGCGAGGAGTGCATCGCGTCCACCGCCCCGGTCGAGGTGCCTGTGGTGGCGGAGGCGAAGATCGCCGACCAGGCGGGGCCGAAGCGCTGCTCCTTGCCCTCCATGCTGGCCCCGGCGGTCTCGATCCAGGTGAGCAGCGACATGGCGCCGAAGGCGAGGACGGCCATCGCGCCGGCCATCGCCAGGCCCTGCCGGCGGTCCTTGACCATCAGGCCGTAGGTGTAGGGCAGCGCGCTCGGGACGACGAGGATCAGCAGGATCTCCAGCAGGTTCGTCCAGCCGCTGGGGTTCTCGAACGGGTGCGCGGAGTTGGCGTTGAAGAAGCCGCCGCCGTTGGTGCCGAGCTCCTTGATGGTCTCCTGGGACGCGACCAGCCCACCCTGGACGACCTGCTGGCCACCGGCGATGGTCGTGACCGTGGTCGGCTCGGTGAGGTTCTGGATGACGCCACCGGCCACCAGGACGACGGCGGCGACGGCCGCGATCGGGAGGAGCAGTCGCAGCGTCCCGCGGGTGAGGTCGACCCAGAAGTTGCCGATCCGGTCCGTCCGCTCCCGGGCGAGGCCGCGGACGACGGCGATGGCCACCGCGAGTCCGACGCCGGCGGAGAGGAAGTTCTGGACGGTGAGGCCGGCGGCCTGCACCAGGTAACCGGTGCCCGCTTCGCCGGCGTAGGACTGCCAGTTCGTGTTGGTCACGAAGGAGACGGCGGTGTTGAAGGCGGTGTCGACGTTCAGCGCGCGTCCGAACGACCAGGGCAGGACGTCCTGGGCGAGGAGGAACACCCAGAGCAGGACGATCGAGACCGATGAGAAGGCCAGCACCGACAGGCCGTACACCCACCAGCGCTGTTCGGTGTCGGGGTCGACGCCGACCAGGCGGTAGACGGCCCGCTCCACGCGGCTGTGCCGGGGCGAGGTGAAGACCCAGTGGATCCAGGTGCCCAGGGGCACGTGGACGGCGGCGACGATCACCAGCACGGTGAGGATGGACAGCGCGGAGGCGAGCGTGGGATCCACGGCAGCCTCAGAACCGTTCGGGGCGGGCCAGCGCATAGCCGAGGTAGACCAGCAGCGCGAGGCCGATCACGATCGCGACCAGATCTTCAATCACGATTCGATCGTGGAACAGTCCGGGGCCCCAGCGGACGCCTCTGACGCGTTCCTTACCGATCTTGACGCTTCCCTAACGCGTCGGTGCCGGGGTGATCGGGGCGGCCTACTCGGCGCCAGTGATCAGGACGCAGCAGCGGCCCGGGCCCGGGTCGAGGACGGCGGCGAGCCCGCCGAGGTGCCGGCACAGGCCGCCGAGCAGGGCGTGGTTCATGCCGCAGACCAGCTCGGGGTGGTCGGTGACGAGGGAGTGGAACGGGCAGTTCGCCATCACGACCTGGCCGGCGAGCGGCAGTGGCTCGTAGCCGAGCGTCCGCACCGCCGAGACGGCGGTCTCCAGCGGGGTGGCCTCCGCAGCTGTCGAGCGGGCGAGGTCCTCTCCGCGCAGGGTCGCAGCAGCTTCGAGCGTGTCCTGGACACGGCGGCCCTCCCGGATCGCGTCCTCCACCGCGCGGGCGAGGATCTCTCCGGCCAGCGCGTACTGGCGGCTGGGCAGCGAGACGGCGATCTCGTCGTCGCGCCGCCGGTACACCTTCGCTGGGCGTCCGGCGCCGGGGCCGGTCCGTCCGCTCAGCCGGAGGTAGCCGGAGGTCAGCAGCCCGGCCTTCTCCAGCCGGTCGAGGTGGAAGCTGGCCCGGTGCTTGGGCAGGTCCAGGGCGGAGGCCGCCTGGTCGCGGCTGACCGGCGTCCGCTGTTCGCAGACGTAGCGGTAGAGGTCGCGGCGCACCGGATCGGCGAGGGCAGCGATGCCCTCGATGTCGCGGTCGGTGTCGTCCATCGGGTCCTCGTACGCAGGTGTTCGCCTTGAAGGTACCTCCGGATCCTTCTAACGTGCAAGCATGTCTCTCTTAGAAACCAGCCTCCCGGACGACGTCGACGAACGGCTCAGCCTGGTGCCGCCCGCGTCCGAGGCAGCGCCGGTGCCCGACCTGGACGCCGCCGAGGACGCCGCCCGGGCGTTCCTGCGGGCGCTCGGGGTCGACTGCGACACGCTCAGCACCGTCCGCAGCCCGCGCCGGATGGCGCACGCCTACGCCGAGATGCTGACCCCGCGCGAGTTCGAGCTGACCACCTTCCCCAACGACGAGGGGTACGACGAGCTGGTCGTGGTGTGCGACATTCCGTTCCAGTCGATCTGCGAGCACCATCTGCTGCCGTTCACCGGCGTCGCGCACGTCGGCTACCTGCCGGGGGAACGGATCCTGGGGCTGTCGAAGTTCGCCCGGGTGGTCGAGCGGTTCGCCCGCCGTCCACAGGTGCAGGAACGGCTGACCAGGCAGGTCGCCGACTGGCTGGACCATGAACTGGGGGCGCGCGGGGTAGGAGTGGTGATCGAGGCCGAGCACTCCTGCATGAGCCTGCGCGGCGTCCGGGTCGCCGGCGCGACGACGCGGACGACGGCGCTGACCGGCGCGATCCGCACCGACCCGGCGGTCAGGGCGGAGTTCCTGGCCGCGATCGATCGAAGGAGGGTGGCATGAGTTCTGACCGGGTGGTGATCGTGGGTGCCGGCCTGGCCGCGGCGCACGTGGCGACGACGCTGCGGGACGCGGGCGACACCCGTCCGGTGACGATCGTGGGTGACGAGGGACGGCGTCCGTACGAGCGTCCGGGCTTGTCGAAAGGGGTGCTGCAGGGCGAGCAGAGGGTGGCCGAGCTGTTCGTCCACGACGACGCGTGGTACGCCGAGCACCAGGTGGACGCGCGGTTCGGCGACGCGGCGGTGGGCCTGGAGCTGGCCGCGAAGCAGGTCCGGCTGGCATCCGGGGAGGTGCTCGGGTACGGCGATCTGGTGCTCGCGACGGGCGCCCGGCCCCGGCTGCTCGACGTGCCGGGGGCGGATCTGGCCGGCGTCCACACGCTGCGTCGGATCGAGGACTGCGAGACCCTGAAGGACGCCTTCGGGCGCGGTGGGAGGCTGGTGGTGGTCGGGGCCGGCTGGATCGGCCTCGAGGTGGCCGCGGCTGCCCGGAAGGCGGGGCTGGACGTCACCGTCCTGGAGTACGCGCGGGCGCCGCTGCGGGCAGCGCTCGGGGAGCGGATAGGCCGCCACTTCGCGCGGCTGCACGAACGCAACGGGGTCGACCTGCGTACCGGCGTCGGTGTCGCCGCGATCGAGGGCGACGGCCGGGTCGCCGGCGTCCGGGCTGGTCAGGAGGTGTTCCCGGCGGACCTCGTGGTGGTCGGAGTGGGGGCGGAGCCGAACGTCGAGCTGGCGCAGGCAGCAGGGCTGGACGTCGACAACGGCGTCCTGGTCGACGACCAGTTGCGGGCCGCCGAGCACGTCTACGCGATCGGCGATCTGGCGAACGCGGAGCACACCGCGCTCGGCCGGCTGCGCGTTGAGCACTGGGACAACGCGATCCGGCAGGGTCAGCTCGCCGGCCACGTCCTGCTCGGCGAGGACGCGCACTACGACTGGCAGCCGTACTTCTTCACCGACCAGTACGACCTGGGCATGGAGTACGTCGGCCGCGGCTCGGCCGACGACGAGGTGGTGCTCCGCGGCGACGAGGAGTCGGGGGAGTTCATCGCGTTCTGGCTGCGGGACGGCGTCGTCTCCGCGGCGATGAACGTGAACATCTGGGACGTCAACGACCAGCTCCGGGCACTGATCGGACGCCGGATCGAACCCGGACGCCTTGCCGACCCGGGGGTCGACCTCAGCCAGCTGTGACCGTCGCCCGCCGCAGCCGCCCCCGTCCAACGACGCCACCGAAAGGGACGTTCGCCACCGAAAGTTCGGTGGCGAACGTCCCTTTCGGTGGCGAACTCGGGGTGGGAGCGCGTTCCGCAGTTCCTGTAGTTATGAGCCGGCGTGTCCGACCCGGTGCTGGCTGTTCCGTCGTTCCTGCAGTTCTGGCGCAGAGAATGGGTTTCATAACCGCAGCAGCGGCGGAAAGGCCCCGGCGGCCCGGTCCGGCTGGCCTGATAACTGCAGGAACGGCGGATCGGACAGCCGCCACGGCGGCCCGGCTGAGCGGGCCCAGCCACCTGGCTAAGCGGCCCCAGCCCACCCGGCTGCGCGGCCCAGCCACCCGGCGGCGCGGCCATGGCCACCCGGCTCGCGGCCCAGCCACCCGGCTGAGCCGCCGCAACCACTCGGCTGATCTGGCCGCAGTCATCCGGCGGCGTGGCCGTAGCCCCCGGCTGAGCGGGCCCAGCCACCTGGCGGCGCGGCCCAGCCACCCGGCTGATCTGCCACGGCGACCCGGCGGCGCGGCCGCGACCACCCCGCTGAGCGGCCGCAGCCATCCGGCGGCGCGGCCGCAGCCATCCGTCGGCGCGGCCGCGACCACTCGGCTGATCTGCCACGGCGGCCCGGCTGAGCGGCCCCAACCACCCCGCTGAGCGGCCGCAGCCACCCGGCTGAGCGGCCAACCGGCGTTCGCCGGCGAACTTGGGCGGGACGGCGGTGGTGGCGAACTTGGGCCGGGCGGTGGTGGGGAACCTGGGGCGGGCCGGGCGGTGCTCGCGGGACGGGCGGCGGCGAACCTGGGGTCGGCGGGACGGCGGCGACGTCGCCGTGACCAGAGGACCGAGGCCCGCGTCGGCGCCGGTCGGCTGCCGCGGCGCGGGCAAGCTTCGACGCATCCTGCCTAGCCGGAAGGCCCGCGCAGATGTACGTACCACTGGCAACATCCGCCACGGGCTTAACCGAAGATAACGAATCGAACGCGATCGTTGACCCAGTGGGTCAGGACCCGCGTTGGGGGACTACAGTCACAGATGTCTTCGGCGTGAAGACATCCGGGCCAGTCCGAATCTCGTAGACGGGGCGGCTATGCCGGGGGGAAGTGACGGGGTCAGGAAGACCCGAGCGCGCAGCGTGTCGCGCGCCGTCTCCCTGCTGACGTCGTGGGCGCTCGTCGCCAGCCTCCTCACCTACGTCTCCGCGAGCGAGGCATCGGCAGCTCCGGTGCCGCCGCGGCCGGCCGCCACCTCCGTCCCGCAGGGGGAGCCCGCCTCCGCCGGCAGCGCGCCCAAGCTCCGCAAGATCGCCGTCGCCGCGCGTCCGTACAGCCCGGCGAAGGCGAAGAAAGTCCTGGCCGCGCTGCTGGCCAAGCAGGACGCCGTCCGTCGGCAGGCCCTGGCGCAGCAGCGCGCGCAGCAGGCCCGGGCCAAGTCGCTGCTGGCGAAGGCCAACAAGGCCAAGAAGGTCGCCCAGGCCAAGCAGACCGCCAACGAGCAGTTGCAGAAGGCGCTGCAGGCCCTCGCCAAGGCCTTGTCCACCACCCAGTGCACCGCCGACTCGAAGGGCACGATCTCCTGCCCGCTCGCCAACGGCACCACCGCGACCGGCAGCGCCGAGGTCTCCGGCAGCGGCAACACCACCGTGACCCCCGGTTCCTCCTCGGCGTCCCAGGGCAAGGCGGACGGCCTGCGGATCACCGCCGTCACCACTCTCGTCGCCGGCTTCGCGTCGGGCCTGCTGGTCTCGCTGCTCCCGGCAGGCATCGCCCAGGCACTGAAGGCGCCCGCCGCCGACCAGTCCGGAGACGCCACCGCTGCTCCCGGCGACGGGGACGCGACCCCGGCCGACCCGCCGAAGACGGCGTCCGCCGACTCGCGCCCCGACTCCGCAGCCAGCGCCCAGCCCGATTCCGCCGGGCCGACTGCAGCAGCCACCACGGCCGACGATGCCCAATCCGACGGAGCCAAGCGGACCCCGGCGGACGCTCCGGAATCCTCGAGCACGACGCCGACCCCACCGGCGGACGACAACGCTCCTACGAAATCCCCGGCGGCCACGCCGGAGCCGGCCCATTGGGTGGTCACTGGCGACACCGCGAGCCTCGACCAGGGCGACACGTCCGGCAAGGGGAAGATCTTCTACGACGCTGCCACCGACGAACTCGTCTTCGAGCGCGGCGGGGACCAGGTGCGGACGCCGGCGTCCGGGGTGAGCAGGGTCACCGTCGTCGGCGGCCGGGCCAGCAGCATCTCGATCTCGCTGGACGGACTCCCGGCCAGCCGCGGCCAGCTCGACGTCAGCGTGGCCGGCGGTCAGGACGAGGTCAGCGTCGACGACACCGACTCCAGCACGGTCGAGGTGGAGGGCTCCTCGACGTCGGTGCTGGTGCGGACGATCCTCGCGATCCTGCGCATCGTCGCTCCCGGCGTGAAGTTCACCGTCACCGCCACCAACTCCCGGCTGACCGTCACCGGCCACTTCGACCTCGACGGAGCGGGTCTGGCCATCAGCGCCCAGAGCATCGCCACCAGCGGCGAGACGGTGATCGACACCCGCGGCGCCGATTCCGCGGGGGACGTCAGCCTCACCGCGACCGCGTCCGGCACCAACGCGGCAGCCCTCGTCGCCCTGAACAACGCCCAGATCTTCGCCGACAACATCGCCGTGACGGCGACCGCCGCCGGCACCGACACGGCCAGCGCCGCAGTGAGCGTCAGCCGCTCCCACCTCCAGGCGGACGGCGACCTCACCCTGGGCGCCCAGGCCACCCTCGACCACCAGGCGGCCGGGTCGTCGACGGCGTCCAGCCAGGCCGTGGTCGCGGTCAGCGGCAGCGCTCTGGTCGCCGCCGGCACCATCGGGGTGACCGCCGCCAACCGCACCACGTTCACCGCGACCGGCGACGACAACGTCACCGGCGTCCTCAGCCGGACGACCACCGCGACCGTCACCGGAGGCAGCCTGGTCGCCGACCACCTGGCGATCGCGGCCACGGCATCGGGCAGCTACCTGGTCGGTGCGGGTGGCGCAGCGACCGCCGTCCTCACCAGCACCACCAGCGCGACGCTCGGCGGCACCGCGGCAGTGTCCACCGGGACCGGCGGCACCCTCGCCGCCGCCGCCAGGGACGCGGTCGCCGTCACCGGCGGCAGCGCACTGGCCCTCACGTCGCTCGCTGCGTCCGCCGGTGTCGCCCCGGACGCACACGTCACCGTCGCCGGTGACCTCGCCGCCGCGGCGGCCGCCCCCCACACCACGGACGTCCAGGCCGGGACGCTGGCCGTGGCCGTCAGCAAGGCCGCGACCACCGCGACGCTCGGCACCGGAGCCGTCCTGCTCGGTGGCAACGCGGTGCAACTCACCGCCACCAGCACCGACACCACCCGGGCGACCAGTGCGCAGGCTGCGCTGGTCTCCTCGGTCGCCCTCACCCGGGCCGACGTCCAGGCGGGGCCCGCGCTCGATCTCGCCGGCAACCTCACCCTCGACGCCCGGCAGGACGCGACCGCGGCCGCCACCGGGACGGGCAACGCACTCGTCGTCGCCGATCACCAGGTCGGGGCGGCCATCCAGCGCTCGGTGAGCGTGCTGGGGTCGATCACCGCCAACGCGGCCGGCCAGTCCCACACCAGCGCGCTCACCGCCTCCGGCGGCTGGGCTCCGCTGCCGGCGGACGCGCTGGCGGCCTTCGGCGGGCTGCCCTCGGCCCAGGTCGTGCTGCCCGTGACGCTGGCCGGGGCGGCCCGCGTCCAGGCGGACGCCCGCGCCAGCGCCGAACTCGCCGCCGGACTGACCATCTCCGGAGTAGGCGGCGTCCAGCTGTCCGCACTGATGGGCGGCGGCTCGACCGCCGTCGTGAACGGGTCGGCAGCGGTCGGCACGCCGGGCGTCGCGATCAACGACGCCGACCTGAGGGCAGTGGTGACCGTCGCCTCGACGCCGGTCGCCAGCACGCCGCTGGTGGTCCACGTGGGCCGCGGCCCACCGTCCGTCGAGTTCACGACCAGCGCTCCCGTCGCTGTCGACCTGACCACCTTCGCCACCACCAACACCCCCGCGCGGCCCGCCGGTGCCGCCCTCGTGATCGCCGCCCTCGGCGGCTCGATCGCCACAGCCGGCGCAACCCTCACCTTCGCCCCCCGGGCACTGAGCACGAACGCCTGGGTCTGGATCGACGTCCGCACCGCCACTGTCGCCGGTGTCCGGCTGACGTCGCCGATCTTCGACCTCCATGCCGCGGACGCCGTGACCGGCGCAACCATCAGCACCTTCGCCGTCGCGCCCCGGCTGGTCATCAGCGTGGACGCCGGCGCGGCCGCCTCGGTGATCTACTACCTGGCCGAGGACGGCAGCCTCGCCGCCCAGTCCACCCGCTACGACCCGGTCGCCGGGACGCTGACCGCCGACCTGCCGCACTTCTCCAGCTACGCCGCCGGCAGCCCGCTGGACCTGGTCGTGGCCTGGATCGTCAGCAAGCTGCAGACCTCGACGACGGTCAGCGACCTCACCCTCGCACCGGGCATCACGCTGGCCAGCCTCACCCTCAGCAACGGCATCGCCGGCTCCGGGTCGACCTGGAGCGGCACCGCCTCGATCAGCGCGTCCGTCCTGATCTCGCTCACCGCGGGTAGCTGGACGATCGCCGGGAGGGCCACCCTGACCGGCAGCTACACGCTCGCCAACTCCGCTCTCGAAGCCGGCACCCTGGTGCTGGGGATCAGCAACGCGTCCCTTGCCGTCAGCGCCGGGCCGGACGCGATCATGTCGTTCTCGATCGCGAGCGGCACGATCACCCAGCCTGAGGGCACCTCCGACCTGAGGATCACAGCGGACGGGGTGTCGGCGAGCATCGCCAACGGGCTGGTCGCCGTCAGCGGAGGCAGCCTCAGCCTCACCAGCACCGCCCTGACCAGCGACATCGCGTTCACCCTCACCGCCGCCGGCGTCACCGTCGGGTCGGCCGGCAGCGGGCTCGGCCTGACCGGGGTCTCGATCAGCTACGACGGCACCGCCGGGCTGGCGCTCGCCGCGACCGGCATCGCCGCCAGCGTCCCCGGCGTCGGCATCTCGGCAACCGGGGTCGCCCTCACCGTGGGCACCGGCACCGGCCACCCGGTCACGCTGACCGTCGCCGGCGCCGGCCTCACCATCGCCGGCCAGCAGCTCACCCTCACCGGCCTGGCCGTCTCGAGCACCACGACCGGCGGCGTCACCACGACGGCGCTCGCCATCACCGGCGGCTCGCTGGCACTGGCCGGCGTCGCCACCTTCACGTTCGCCGGCTCCCTGCAGGTCAGCAGTGCCGGGATCGCCGGCAGCCTCACCGCGACCGTCACCACCACCCTGGCCGGCGTCGACTTCGGGACGGTGTCGCTGCAGGCCAACACCACCCCGGGCGCGCTCGGTGCCCTGCCGGCGGGCCCGTACCTCCGCTTTGCCGGCACCGGCGCCTCGATCACGCTGGCCGGGACCACCCTCGCCGCCGACCTGATCGTCGCCGCCGGCCGGGACGCGGACGGCAACGCCGTCCTCGTCGTCACCATCGGCAACGGTCGGCTCAGCCTCGCGTCCGGCGCGATCTCCGTCACCGCCGCCTCCGGCCAGGTCACCGCGACGACGGCCGGGATCGCCGGCAGCATCACGGCGACGGTGAGCCTGAACACGGCCGGCGCCGCACTCAGCGGCACCTTCGGCCTCACCTTCGACACCGCGGCCACCAGCTTCACGATCGGCGCATCGGCCGCCGCGCTGACCGTCCTCGGGCAGACCGTCAGCGGCACCCTCACCGTCACCGTGACCAGTGCCGCCACCTCGCTCGGGTTCAGTGCCGCGACGGTCAGCCTCGGCGGCGGCATCGTCCGGCTGACCGAAGCCCACGGTGAGCTGACCGTGACCACGGCCGGGGTGACCGCCAGCCTCGCCGGCACCGCCGCACTGACCCTGCCGGGCGTCGGCATCAGCGCAGACCTCACCGCGACGATCGACACCACGACCGCGACCCCGTCCTTCGCGATCGGTGCGGACGGCATCGACCTCACTCTCGCCGGGGTCGCCGTCCACGGCAACGCCAGCTTCAGCACCGACGGCACCACCACGACGCTGGGCATCTCGGCGGCGAGCCTCCAGTTCGGCACCGGTCCGACGCCGTGGGTGAGCGTGACCGGCGCGTCGGCCATCTTCGCCGTCACCGCGGCCGGTGTGGCCGGCACCTTGGCGGGAACCGTAACGGTGACCGTTCCGGGCGTGACCGGAGCGGCAACCTTCACCGTCAGCGTCGACACCGCGGCCGGGACGCTGACCGTGGCCGCGTCCAGCCTGACCCTGGCGGTGCCCGGCCTCGGAGGGCTGAACGGGTCCTTCGTCTTCTCCCGGACCACCACCGCGGGCGTCAGCGAGACCGTCGTCGCCCTGAGTGGGGTCTCGGCCTGGCTCGGCGGCGACTCGAGCGCCCCGTCCCTGACCGGGGGCAGCGGGCTGCTCGTGCTCGGCGGCTCGGGCGTCGCCGGCTACCTCACCGGGACGGCGACCGCCTCCGCGGGCCCGGCCGCGGTGAGCGGACGGGTGACCCTGCAGGTGAACACGACCGGCTCCGCGGTCGACACCACCGTCGAGGTCGGCGGCCGGCCCGTCACCGTCACCTACGCGGACGGCACCACGGTCTTCAGCCTGAGCGTCTCCGACGCGACCATCACCATCGGCGACTTCGTCTCCGTCCAGGGCAACGTCTCCTTCACCGACGCCGGCGGCAAGCTGGTCTTCGCCGGCACCGGGCTCAGCGTGTTCCTGGGCCGGGGACCGGCGCGGCTCGCCGACGGGTCGCTGAACCCGCTGGCGGTCGGCGTCCTGCTCAGCGACGCCCGGATCGGCCTGGTCAAGTTCGACGGCGCCACTCCCACCTACGCCCTGGTCGCGTCCGGCACGGTCAGCATCGTCGGCGTCCCGGGCGTGACGATCAGCGGCACGACCAGCGTCCGGGTGAACACCTCCGGGCAGATCGTCGACGAGACGCTGGTCATCCCCGGCAGCTCGGACGACGGCGTCCGGGTCTCCTTCGCCACCACGGCCGAGGTGAAGGAGTTCACCGTCACGTCGGCCACCCTCAGCTTCGGCGGGTTCGCGGTCACCGGAGGCTTCGCCTTCGGTACAGGGGGGAGCGCGGACCCGTCGATCACCCTCAGCGGCGTCAGCCTCGCGCTGGGCTCCGCCGTCACGGTGAGCGACCTCGCCGGCACGATCACCCTGACCAGCACCGGCCTGGTGGCGAGCGGGCTCACCGCCACGGTCGCCGTCCCCGCGCTGGGCCTCACCGGGACGACGGTGACCCTGGACGTCGACTCCCGCCCCGGCGCCACGACGCCGCTCGTCCTCACCGCCGCCGCGCTGACCCTCACCGTCGCCGGCCAGAGCCTGGTCGCCGACCTGCTGCTGCAGCGCGGCACCGCCCCGGACGGCACGACGACGACGGTCTTCGCGCTGGCCAACGTCGTCCTCCACCTCGGCGCCGCGTCCGGCCCCGGCAGCGTCCGGGTCACCGACGGCAGCGGCTTCCTCGTCGTCTCCGGCAACGGGCTCGCCGGACGGATCGGTGGCACCATCACCGCCGACTTCGGTGCGTCCAGCTTCACCGGCAGCCTGTCGATCGCCGTCAACAGCACCGCAGCCGACGTCGACACCGCCGTCACCTTCGGCGGCACCAGCCATAGCCTGACCCTGCCGGCCGGCCCGTACTTCCGGGCCGAGGCCACCGGTGTCTCGGTCACCCTCGCCGGCCAGGTCATCACCGGAGACCTCGCCATCGAGCAGGCGACCACCGGCACCGGCGGCACCGTCCTCAAGGTAGCGCTCACCGGGGCACGGCTCAGCCTCGGCGGCAGCACACCGCTGGTCACCCTGACCGGCGGCACCGCGGTGTTCCTGTCCTCCGCGTCCGGGGTGGCCGGACGGATCAGCGGCACGGTCAGCCTCGGCGTCGCCGGGGTCGCCCTCTCCGGGACGCTCGGCGTGGTGGTCAACACCACCGGCGGCGACATCGACACCACCTTCCGGGTCGGCACCGGGGCGCCGGTCAGCCTGACCGTCCCCGGCACCACGACCTTCGCGGTCACCGGGACCGGCGTCGCCCTGACCGTCGCCGGCCAGAGCCTTTCTGCCGACGTCGTCATCACCAGGAGCGCAGGCGACGTCAGCCTGGCCCTGCGCAACGCCCGGCTGCTGCTCGGCGGGACGCCGTCCGCGCCGCTGCTGTCCGCCGCCCAGACCGGCACCGGCGCGGCGACGGTGACGCTCAGCTCGGCGGGAATCGTCGTCGACATCTCGGTCGCGGTGACCCTCAGCGTGCCCGGCATCACGGTCGGCGGCACCGACGTGAAGATCCACCTCGACACCACGACGGCGGCGCCGACCCTCCTGGTCGCCGGCACCGGGCTCAGCCTCGGCCTGCTCGGCCAGAGCATCTCCGCCGACATCACCTTCGAGCGGACCACCAGCAGCACCGGCGCCTCCCTGGTGCGGTTCGGGATCGCGGGCGGCAGCATCAACCTCGGCGGCTCGGTCGTGGTGGTCAGCGGGCTCACCGGACTGCTGGTGCTGGGTCCGACCGGGCTCGCCGGCAGCCTGCAGGCCTCGGTCACCGTCGCCGCGACCGGCGTCGCCGATCTCACCGGCAGCTTCCGGCTGCTGGTCAACACGACGTCCGCCGCGGTCAGCCAGCAGTTGCAGGCCGGCACCGGGACGGTGTCGCTCAGCGTCCCGGCCGGGCCGTACCTGCGGGTCGAGGCGACCGGGGTCAGCCTCACCGTCGCCGGCCAGTCGATCAGCGGCAACCTCGCCGTCGAGCAGGTCACCGGCACCACCGGCCAGGTCGTCCGGCTGGCGCTGACCGGCGTCCAGCTCGCGATCAGGGACGGCAGCACCACGCTGGCCACCCTCACCGACGGCACCGCGCTGTTCGTGCTGAAGACCGCCGGGACGGCCGGACGGATCAGCGGCACCGTCGCGCTCGTCGGCGTCCCCGGCGTGACGCTGTCGGGCGCGATCGGGCTGGCCGTCAACAACACCGGCGCGGACGTCACCGAGACCTTCACCGTGAACGGGGTCAGCACGACCCTCGCGGTCGCGGCCGGCACCAGCCTCCAGCTCAGCGGCAGCGCCGTCACCCTGGCCGTCGGCGGCGTCTCGCTCACCGCCGACGTGGCCATCACCAAGGGGACGACCGACCTGACCGTCACGATCGGCAACGGCGCGATCGTCCTCGGCGACGGCCTGGTCAACCTCACCGGCATCACCGGCCTGCTGAGCGCCGCCACCACCGGCGTCTCCGGGACGCTCACCGTGACCGCAGGCATCTCGGCGGCCGGCTTCGGCCTCACCGGCACCGTGACCGCCGTCTTCGGCTCCGGCGGGGTGGCGATCACCGTGGCCAGCCCGCACGTGACGGTGGGCGGCTTCGGGTTCGGCGCCGACTCCGTCACCGTGACGCAGGACGCCGCCACCGGCGAGGTCGACCTGAGCGTGACCAAGGTCACGTTCACGCTCGGCTCGGTCGTGAACGTCACCACCGCCAGCGACTGGAGCGGTGCGCTGGTGATCACCACCGGAGGCGTGGCGGCCCAGTTCAGCGGCAGCATCACCGGCGTCTTCTCCCTGCCCGCCGGGTTCAGCCTCACCGGCACGGTCGGGCTGCAGGTCAACACCAGCGCGGTCGCCATCACCCGCGGCGCCCTCGGCATCGACGTCCCGGGCGGCCCGTTCGTCGCCGTCGCCGTCACCGGCGGCAGCCTCACCCTCGGCACCGGCGGGCCGAGCCTGAGCGGCAGCTTCCTGGTGAGCAGCGGCACCGGCGGGGTCGTCCTCGCCTTCACCGGCGCCACCGCCTCGCTCGTCCAGAGCTCCGGCTCGCCCGACGCGCTCGCCATCTCGGGCGGCGAGGGCGCCTTCCTGTTCACCGGCGGCGGGGCCGTCGGCGTCTTCTCCGGCACCCTCACTGCCACAGCGGCGGGCATCTCGGCGAACGCGCGGGTTTCGGTCAAGTTCAACTCGACGACCGCCCAGTACGACCAGACCGTCACCGTCGGCGGCACCAGCGTCGTGCTGAAGTTCGGCCCCGGCGAGATCGCCTCAGGGTCGCCGCTGAAGTCGTACGTCTCGGCCACCGTCTCGGCCGGCATCAAGATCGGCAACAACGTCGAGATCTACGGCACCGTGACCACCGCGGCCGGGACGATCACGGTCACCAATGCGATCATCTTCGTCGGCCAGGGCCCGGCGTTCCTCGACGGGGACGCGACCGGCACCGGCCCGCGCAACCCGTCCGCCCGGGGCGTCTACCTGACCGTGGCCAGCCTCACCGCCGTCACCGCAGGCGGCGGCTACGCGGTCTCCACGTCCGGTGCGATCGAGCTGGTCGGCTTCCCCGGGGTGACCCTCTCCGGCAGCGTCACCGTCCGGCTCAACAACACCGGCGCGGCACAGACCGTCGGCGGCGACCCCGTCCCGACCGGGTCGGCGGCAAGCCCGTACGTCTCGGTCGTCGGAGACCTCGCCTTCGGGATCGCCGGCCAGAGCCTGACCGGGACGTTCGGCATCGCGACCTCCGACACCGGGCTGACCATCACCTTCGGCACCAGCGCGCGGGCGGGCGGCTCGCCGCTGACCCTCAGCCTCGGCTCCGGGCTGGTCACCGTCGCGGTGAGCTCCGGGTCGATCGCCCTCCAGCCCGGTGGCACGGCATTGGCCCTGGCCGGCACGCTGTCGGTCACCACCACCGCCGTGACCTTCACCGGCGGTGCCGTCCTGCTGCAGCTCAACACCGCGACCAGCGCCAGGACCGTCACGATCTCCGCAGGCGTCGACGTCACGCTGCCGGCGCAGTCCCTGCGGCTGCAGCTCGGCACCGCGGACGCTCCGGCGAGCCTCACCGTCGGCGGCCAGACGTTCTCCGGCGTCTTCTTCTTCTCCCAGCTGGTCGGCACGGTGAGCCCGAGCGCACCGGCCGGCACCCCCGCGCCGGTCACGTCCCAGCTGGTCGCCACCAACGTCGCGTTCACCCTGGGCACCGCCTCGGCCGGCGTCACCCTGGCCAACGGGACGGCGGTCTTCGCCCTCACCTCGACGAGCCTGGCCGGCACGATCAGCGGCGACGTCAGGCTCGCCGTCCCCGGCGTCGGCTTCACCGGCAGCCTCTCGGTCTCGGTCAACTCCGGAGCCGCCGCGGTCAACCAGACCGTGCAGCTGCTGGACGGCAGCACGCTGACCCTCGATCTTCTCGCCGGAGGCACCACCGGCTACTTCAGGGTCGCCGGCACCGGGGTCGCCCTGACCATCGCCGGCCAGCGGATCAGCGGCGACGTCACCGTCACCAGCGTCGGCGGCGTGGTCAACGTCGCGTTCGCGAACCTCCAGGCCGGCTTCGGCAGCGGCACCACCGACGTCGTCCGGATCACCAACGGCACCGGCAACCTCACCCTCGCCTCCGGAACCGGCGCCGGCCTGTACGGGGACATCGCCGGCACCGTCAGCGTCGGCATCCCGGGCGTCGGCATCTCCGCGGGCCTGGTGCTGAAGGTCGACACCCGGGCGTCGGCGGCGTCCCCCCTCACCGTCCAGGCCGACCCGGTCACGCTCACCATCGGCGGGTTCTCGCTCGTCGGCGCCGTCACGATCGTCCAGACCGTCTCGGCGGCCGGACGGACGACGTCGATCACGCTCGACGTCACCGCAGCGTTCGGCGACCCGATCGGCTCGCTCGAGCTCACGGGCGACCTGGTCCTCGCCCCGAACGGGCTCTCCGGAAGCCTGACCGTCGCCGACCTCAGCATCTCCCTCGGCACGGACGTCACCCTGTCCGGGACGAGCCTCAGCTTCGCCGTCGACACCGCCGCCGGCACCGTCGGGCTCACCGGCGCCGGGCTGGCGCTGACCCTCGGCGGCCCGGTGCTGAGCGGCTCCTTCAGCGTCACCAGGGCCACCAGCAGCAGCGGCTCGACCCGGACGGTGATCGCGGTCGCCGGCGGATCGTTCAGCCTCGGCGACGGGGGAGCGGCGATCCTGACCGGCGTCGCCGGCGTGTTCGTGGTCACCGCGGCCGGCCTGGCCGGCACCCTGTCCGGCACCGTGGACCTGGCCAGCGTGCTGCCGAGCTCGGTCACGGCGTCCGGCACGTTCGGCCTGACCGTGAACCGGACGAACGCCCGGGTCACCGAGTCGGTCACCCTGAACGGAACCACCACCTCGCTGGACGTCCGGGCCGGTCCGTACGTCCGGGTCGCCGGAACCGGGGTCACGCTGTCGGTCCTCGGCCAGACCCTGCGGGGATCGGTGGCGTTCGAGCAGGCCGGCACGACGACCAGGGTCATCCTGAGCGACGTCACGGTGAGGCTCGGCGACGGCAGCACCGACCTCGTCGTGCTCAGCGGCGGCCAGGGCAGCTTCACCTTCACCGGCGCCGGCGCGACCAGGACGATGGCCGGCACGCTCGCGGTCGGCGTCGCCGTGAACGTCCCGAACGTCACCCTCACCGGTGATGTCAGCCTCGACCTGTTCCTCGACTCGGCCACCCCGGCCAACAACCGCTTCCGCGTCGGCGGCACCGGCGTGACGCTGACCGTCGCCGGGCAGAGCCTGTCCGGCACCTTCTGGATCGGCCAGTCCGGCCCGGCCACCGCGCGGGTCACCTCGATCAGCGCCAGCGACGTCTCCCTGTTCCTCGGCGACGCCGGTCCGACGAGCGCGACCACCGACGACCGCGGCCTGAGCCTCACCGCCGGCTCCGGGTCCCTGCTGCTGACCAGCGCCGGCATCGCCGCCAGCCTCAGCGCCACCGTGGAGCTCCGCGGCCTGCCGGTCTCCATCGGAGCCGGTGGCGTCTTCGTCCAGGTCCAGGTGAACACCGGCCCGGCCCGGGTCACGAACGCGGCCCTCGGCCTCGACCTGCCCGCCGGCAGCTTCGTCCGCGTCCAGCTGGGCAGCCACGCCAATCCGCTCGCGCTCAGCGTGGCCGGCCAGAGCCTCGGCGGGGTGTTCTCCTTCGAGAAGGTCACCACCGCCGGCCCGGACGGCAAGCTCGGCACGGCCGACGACGGCTCCAGCCTGAGGATCGGCGCGACCGAGGTCGGTCTCTTCCTCGGCTCGGACGGCGGCACCCCGGCCGACACCTCCGACGACATCGGCGTCCGGCTGTCGGGCGGCTCGGCGCTGCTGCTGATCACCGCGGCCGGCATCGCCGGGACGATCAGCGCCACCGCCACCGTCAGCCTCGGCGGCGGCCTCACCCCGATCAGCGCCACCGTTGCGGTCACCCTGAACCAGCTGCACGCCGTCGCCGGCGGCAAGGCCAGGCCGGTCGCGGTGAACGAGCAGTTCACCCTCGGCGGCGCCACCACCCGGCTCGCGCTCCCGGCCGGCGACTACCTCGCCGTCGCCGTCACCGGGCTGTCGCTGAGCTTCGGCGGGCAGACGTTCAGCACCGACGTGAGCGTCCGCAGCGACGGCGTGGTGGACGCGTCCGGCTTCCTCACCGGCGCCCGCACCACCACGGTCGGCATCGCCAACCTCACCCTGCGCCTCGGCAGCGGCGGACGCGACTACGTCACCGTCACCCACGGCACCGGCTCGCTGACGATCGCCACCGGCGGGGTCACCGGGACGATCAGCGCCAGCGTCGGTATCGACATCCCCGGGGTGGCCTTCTCCGGCGCCTTCCAGGTCAGCCTGGACACCACCGGGAGCACCCCGAGGATCGCGGTCAGCGGCACCGGCGTCACCCTCGAAGCCGGCGGTCAGCGGCTGGTCGGCACGTTCGGCTTCGCCAGGAACGGCACCACGCTCAGCCTGGTCATCACCGAGGCCAGCCTGGCCCTCGGCGACGGCAGCACCACGTTCGCTACCGTCCGGCTGCAGAACGCCGCGCTGCTGATCACCCCGGCCGGCATCGCCGGGACGGTGGTGGCCGGGCTGGAGATCACCGCCCCCAGCCTGAGCAGCCTGTCGTTCACCGCCGCCGTCCTGCTCCAGGTGAACACCACGAGCGCGGACGTCACCGGGACGGTCACGGTCAACAGCGTCAGCGTCCCGCTGACCGTCCCGAAGAACACGCTGCGGGTCCAGGTCGGCCTGCCCGACAGCCCGGCGGCGCTGACGCTGTTCGGGCAGAGGCTCTCCGGCGTCGTGGTGATCGAGCAGACCCGGACGGCGGCCGGCACGAAGGTCGTCCGGCTCGGCTTCACCGCCGTCTCGCTCTTCCTCGGCGACGACGCCGGCACGTCCGACACCGGCGATGACGTCGGCCTGCGGCTGACCGGGGGCCAGGGCGCGATCCTGATGACCCCGTCCGGCTACGCCGGCCAGCTCAGCGGAGATGTCGCCCTGGTCGGCCTGCCGGTCACCGTCAGCGCCGGCCTCACCCTGCAGGTGAACACCCAGTCGGTCGCCGTCGCCGACTCGGTCAGCTTCACCAGGGCGGACGGCAGCACGTCGACGCTGGCGCTGGTCCTGCCCAAGGGCCCGTACCTCCGGATCGCCGCGACCGGCGTGGACATCACGATCAGCGGCGCCGTCAGCCTCCACGGCGACATCGCCTTCGAGCGGCTCACGTCCGGCACCGGCAGCGTCACCCGGATCGCGCTGGCGAACGTGAGCATCTCCGGCGGCTCGGTGAGCAGCGGCTCGCCGGCCATCTCCGGGGCGTCCGGCGCGCTCATCGTGTTCAGCCGCGGCGCGATCACCAGGCCGGGCAGCCCGGCGACCACGACCAGCACCGGCGGCATCGCCGGCATGCTCACCGGCTCGGTCTCCGGGGCGGGCGGCGGCTTCGACCTCAGCGCGTCCGTCGGGTTCGTCGTCAACACCACCGGTGTCGCCGTCGAGCAGACCGTCGCCGTCGGGTCGGGCAGCGTCACGATCTCGGCACCGGCCCCCACCGCTCCGGCGACCACGGTGTTCCAGTTCATCGCCCAGAACGTCAGCTTCAACTTCGGGGACGCCCTGGAGATCCGGGCCGGCCAGTTCGCCATCGGCGGGGACGGCACCTTCTCCGGCACCGGGATGGAGCTGTTCGTCGGCAACGGTCCGTCCAAGCTCGCCGACGGCAGCGTCAACCCGGACGCGATCGGGCTGCTGATCACCAACGCCACCATGGCGTTCATCAACGCCGGCGCCGGCTGGGCGATGGTGGCCACCGGCACGCTCGCCCTGCTCGGCCTCGACGGCCTGACCGTCTCCGGCTCGGTCTCGTTCGCCGTGAACACCGCCGGCTCCGCGCTCACCCCGCCCGGCCAGGCGGCGCTGGCGGCGAACAGCTTCTCGCTGAAGGTGACCAACCTGGTGATCGCGGTCGCCGGCGTCTTCCAGATCGCCGGCTCGGTCGGCATCACCCGCCAGCGCAACGGCGACCTCGACCTGGTGGTGAACCCGGCGTCCGTCCTGGTGAAGGTCGGCGGCACCACGGTGGCCAACCTGATGGGCTACGGCGCCTTCAGCATCACCCGGGCCAGCGGGCTACGGCTGAGCACGTTCAAGGTGACCGGCTTCGAGTTCTTCCCGTCCGCCGACTCGCTGAACACCACGACCAGCACGACCGCGATGTTCCCGACGGCCGACCTCGACACCCCGCTGCGCAACCAGGTGGTGGCGACCGCGCCGACCAGCATCGCGGTGGTCTACAACGACCTGAACGGCGTCGGGCTGGACACCGCCAGCATCCTCGACCCCGGCCAGGAGTTCGAGCTCTGGGTGGGGGACGTCAAGTCGTCCGTCACCGTGAACGGGACGCCGACCCGGGTCGGCAACACCTGGGTGTACGCGCTCAGCGGCGCGATCCCCGAGACCGGGCTGATCACCGTCAAGTTCCTGCCCGGCGGCTTCCAGGACAACGCCGGCAACGCCACCCAGGGGGAGTCGGAGTCGTTCATCCGGTTCACCGCGGTCTCCCGGTCCACCCTCGGCACGGGCACCGGGACGCAGACCGTGCCCGGCCCGGTCGCCGTCCTGGTCAGCCCGGGCAACGGCGGCAGCATCTCGGCCGGCCAGCTCAACGCCCAGCGGTACCTCGACGTCACCTACACCAGCCTGGACGGCACGGCGATCGACAAGGCGCTGCTGCAGACCGCGTCCGCCCCGTTCACCATCACCGGCTCCGGCGTGGCCGACCTGGCGCGCAACGGCGACGGCACCCCGATCCTCGTCGGCGGCGCACCGCTGCTGGTCTCCGGCACCGCGGCCACCGCCACGTCGGTCACCTACCGCTACTTCCTGCAGGACGCGAACACCGCCAACGCGGTGTCGATGTTCACCACGGGGGACGTGAACGTCACCTTCGCCGCGGCCAGGTTCGCCAGCGTCGGGGACGGGTCGGCCGGGGGGAAGAACTACAACACCACCGCCCAGACCCAGTCGTTCACCGTGAACCCCTCCGCGCCGGGGGAGAAGACGTCCAACGGAGCCATCAGCCTCGGCCCGCTCACCCTGCAGGGTCCCAGCATCGGACTGGCCGACTTCGGGTTCTCCGACGGCATGGTCGTGCTGACCATCTCCCTCGGCCTGGACCTGGCCACCCTCGACTTCGGCCAGGGTTCCTCGTCGACGACCACCGCGAGCAGCGACCACGTCCAGGTGCAGCTGCTCGGCATCCTGGGCACGTTCGACCTGGCCGTGGACGTGTTCGGGCTGCTCAGCGGCAAGGTCCGGATCCAGCCCACCGGCGCCTTCTCCCTGCGGGTCACCTCGCTGGTCGCCACTATCCCGGGCCTGCTCGACCTCACCGCGGCCGGCGTGACCGTCACCTACGACCCGAAGGCTGCGCCCGGCCAGAAGCTGGTCACGATCAACACCCTCACCGTCACGCTGCCCAGGTTCGGGGTCACCGGCAGCCTGCGTCCCTACGATCCGGTCGGCAGGACCAGCGTGGATGTGGCCACCGGCACGACGATCCCCGGGCTGGTGATCCGCGACAACGGCTTCGACATCGGCACGGCCGAACTCAAGTACGCCCCCGGCGCCACCACCGGCAACAGCCTGACCACCACCGGCACGCCCGGCTCGAAGATCAGCTTCGGCAGCCTGCTCGAACTCAACGACATCCGGGTCGGCGTCTCCGGGCTGAGCGTCACCTTCGGCGCGGCGAACCCGCTGGGGCGGTTCTCCGGTGAGATCTACATCGCCACCGGAGGGGCCACGCTGTTCCCGGGCAAGAGCTTCACCGCCAGCATCACCGACCGCAACACCGCTGACGACAAGCGTCCGGACGGAACCCAGGACGACGAGGCGTTCCGGATCTCGGTCGTCTTCGACGCCGGCCAGGTGAGCGCGTTCAAGCTGAACGTCGACACCCTGTCGATCGTCCTGGGCACCTACGTGACGCTCAGCGCGCGGGACTTCGTCCTCGACACCAGCGCCGAGGGCACCGACGACCTGATGGTCAGCTTCGACTCGGTCGGCGCGACCGTGACCGTCGGCTCGATGAAGCTGTCCGGCGAGGGACGCAACTTCGGCGTGACCGGCAACGGCCAGTTCAAGACGCTGGACGGCTTCGGCGTCTTCCTCGCGGTCGGCTCGGCGACCGGCGACTCGTTCTCCTGGCCGAGCTGGCTGCCGATCCGGATCGACGCGATCGGCATCCAGTGGGCCGACATCCAGAACAACCCGGCCGACTTCGTCCTCACCCTGTCCGCGTCGGTCACCGGGCTGCAGGGCCTCGGCGGGCTGACGTTCTCCGGCTCGGTGCAGGGCATCAAGATCCAGCCGTCCCTGCTGGCCGAGGGCAAGTTCCCGGTCATCGACATCCAGTCGTTCGGCGTCACCGTCTCCGGCTCGCTGTTCGGCGGCGAGCTGAACGCCGGCCTCGTCGGCGGCATCCTTCGGCTGGACGCCGCCTACAACATCATCGGCACCTTCGACACCACCACCCCGGTGGCCAAGCGGGTCTTCTACCTGGGCCTGCAGGGCGGCTTCTCGATCGCCGGGTTCGCCGGGTTCACCATCCGGCTCGGCCTGAGCGAGCTCGGCCCGCTGCAGGTCTTCATCAGCGTCGAGGTGCCCGGCGGCATCGTCCTCGAACCGAACTCCGGCCTGGCGATCAACGACTTCGCCGCGGGCGTGGAGTTCTTCAAGTCGCTGCCGTCCATCGACGACCCGTTCGCGCTGCGCTCGACCGTGGCCGGCCTGCCGACCACCCAGACCGCGGACGCGTGGCTCGCGTCCCTGCAGCAGCAGACCGCCGCCCAGTCCAAGGCGATCGCGGCCAACCCGGGGATGAGCGGCTTCGCTGCGGCGTTCACCGCTCCGATGGTGATCACCGGCTCGGCGAAGATCTACTCGATCTACACCTCCGAGCAGCTGTTCAACGGCCAGGTGATCGTCAAGATCTCCACCGATGGCAAGATCCTGATCATCGGCAAGCTCAACTTCGCCGCCGACCAGGTGTCGCTGTCCGGACGCCTGTACGTCGACCTGTCCAACGTCGCCAAGGGGGACGCCACCGTCCTGTTCCTCGCCGACATCCCCGACCAGGTCCGGCTGCTCACCCTGTACGGCAAGCTCAAGATGGGCTTCCGCGACTCCAGTGGCAACGAGGTCACCTTCGACGTGGTGAACGTGCCGGACCCGACCGCAACCGCAACCGCCCCGACCGCCGGCCTGGCCGGCCCGGGCACCAACGGCGGCACCGCCGACGCGACCGGCGCCAGCGGCCTGACCTACGTCGACCTCGGCTACACCGCGCCGGCCGGCGCCACCCTCGACTACGCCTGGATCCTGAGCCACGTCGGTTCGGTGACGGTCAGCGGCCACAGCGTCACCACGGTGACGCCGGTGATCGCCATCACCACCGACACCGGCATCGTGTTCGCGGCGCTCACCGTCTCCGGGCTGGACGTCGTCTACAACCTGGGCTCCGGCAACGTCGTCGTCTACACCGGGACGTCCTCCACCGACCTGCTGACGGCGGCGGCCGCGTCCCTGGGCATCACCCGCTTCCGCTACGGCCTCGGCTCCGCGCTCGGTCTCGGCACGATCACGATCACCGTGGCCGCCGGTGCGGTGAAGAACGCGGACGTGACCGCGTCCGGCATCACCACGCCCGGCGCGACCAATGCCGCGACCACGCTGTCGTTCCAGATCGCGAAGACCACGGCCGTCCTCTCGGACCCGACGGCCGGGGCCAGCGTCGACCTCAACGTGATCAACGGACGCGGCTGGCAGAACTGGATCGACGTCACCTTCACCGCCCCGTCCGGCCGGCTGCTGGACCTGCCGTCCCTGCTCGACCTCGGCGCCGAGTTCACGCTGGCCGGCTCTGGCCTCGGCACGGCGGCCCTGGACACCGGCCGGGCGCCGACCGTGATCAGCGTCGTCACCGGCTGCGCCAGCCCGACCAGCTGCAGCACCTACACCCTGCGCTACTGGCTGACCGACACCCTGGCTGCGGCCGGAACGGTCACGCTGACAGCACTCCCCGGCTCCTGGTCGTACCGGACGGTGGCCGCCCGGCGGATCGGCGTCATCTCCCTGACCAGCTCGGCCGGCGGCGCCTCGATGCTCGCGCTGGCGCTGGACGGGGACGTCGACCCGGCGTCGGTGCTGGCGATGCTCACGTCCGGCATCGTCGACGCCGACGCGGCGCAGCCCGGCGTCCAGCTGTACGTCGACGGCGGCTTCTCGATCACCCTCGACACCAGCCGGGCGCTCACCAGGATCAGCGACACCGTCGTCGGCGTGCCGGTCACCCTGTCCGGCACCTTCCCGGTCAGCGGCACCGACGCGGTCTCGATCGACGTGACCGCGGCCAGCGGTGCGGTCGCCGAGACGGTCGCCGACGGCTACGGCTCGGCCAACGTCCAGCCGGAGACGATCACCGTCAGCGGTTCCGCGACCGGGTACATCGACGTCACCTTCGTGCCGCCCGCCGGAACCAGCTTCACCTTCAGCGCCATCGGCGCCCAGCTGGTCCTCGGCGGCCCCGGGGTGGGCACGGCCGCGATCCTGTCCGGCAGCAGCCCGGTCTGGATCTCCGGCAACACCTACCGCTACCTGCTCACCGGCAGCTTCGCCGTCGGCGCGGTGACCGTGACCCTCAAGCTGTGGGAGCAGGTCGCGAACGCCGGCCACGACCCACCCGACTGGAGCACCACCAGCAGCTTCACCGTCGTCGGTGCGACCGCCGACTTCGCCGCCGGCACCTCGCTGGGCGTCGACACGGTGAACGCGGCCAAGTACCTCGAGATCACCTTCCGGCCGTCCGCCGGCCACCTGCTCGACCCGACCAGCATCGGCGGCGGCGAGGTCGTCCTGACCGACGCGGCGGGCAACCAGATCGCGCTCGGCGCCCCCGTCCGGGTGGGCACGACGAACACCTGGCGGTTCCCGTTCACCGCCACCCTCACCCCGGGCACCTACACCATCACCTACGTCGCCGGCAGCTTCTCCGATGACGGCGGCGTCCGCAACGCCGAGGCGAGCCAGACCTTCACCCTGGTCCGGCCGAGTTCCGCCATCTCCTCGCCGGTGAACGGCCAGGTCATCGACGCCGGCGTCTTCAACAGCCGCGGCTACGTGGACGTCACCTTCTCCGACATCAAGAACTACGCGGTGGACGCGTCCACGATCACCGACTCGGCGCCGGAGTTCACCCTCACCCGCAACGGCCGGGCCGTCACGTTCATCGGCACCCCGGTGCTGGTCAGCGGCAGCACCTACCGCTACTTCTTCGGCTGGGACGACCCGACGCCGGGGACGCCGGCCTGGGTGCTCACCCCGATCGCGGGCTCCTGGCGGAACACCTACGGCGACACGCTCGCGAGCGGCGATCTCGGCACCGGCCAGACGTACCTCACCAACACCGATCCGGTCGCGGTCGTCTGGTTCGACGTGAAGTTCTCCGGTGTCGGCGCGCTCGACCTGGCCGCGCTGGCCCGGCTCGGGCTCACCGTGACCGGCGCCGGCGCGTCCGGGCTGACCATGGTCGCCTACGACGCCGGCAACCCGGGCGCCCACGCCATCGCCCTCGGCGACCACACCGTGCGCTACTTCTTCACCGGCTCGCTGGCGGTCGGGACGGCCACCGTCACCCTCGGCGCGTGGACGGACGCGGCCGGCAACGCCGGCACCGGCTCGGCCAGCACCGTCAAGCTCATCGCCCGGGCGCAGTCGTTCTACATCGAGCTGTCCGGCGGCATCCAGCTCCAGGCGGCCGGGCTGACCAGCGAGCCGCTGCTGGACCTGAAGGCCAACGTCACGCTCGAGATCGACCCCAACCGCAAGGTGTTCATCCTGACGTTCTCCGGGCAGCTGTCGATCTACAAGCTCGGCACGGTCGGCGCGACGGCAGGGCGGTTCATCCTCGACATGGGCGACCCGAGCGCGAGCGTCCCGCAGTTCTGGGGCGTCGCCACCGTCCAGACCAACCTGTCGGCGCTGGAGCCGTACGGCATCACGGCCAGCGTCAAGGGCACGCTCCAGGTCAACCTCACCGGGACCACCCACGTCGAGACGCTCACCCTGCCCGGGCTCGGGGACGGCGGCGCCGACCTGACCCGGACGTACACGCTGAACCCGTACAGCTTCGGCCTCGAACTGGCCGGCCAGCTGATCGTCAGCGTCCCGACAACGAACGTGGAGCTGTTCCGGCTCCAGGGCGGCATCTACCTGTCGATCCAGGGCACGCCGATCCCGACCGTGCAGATGTACCTGACCGGCTCGCTGAGCTTCGGCAGCGGCTCCGCCCGGCTCACCTATGGCTCGGTCACCGGCGTCCTGTTCGTCGTGATCAACCCCGCAGACCTGGCCCACTCCGGCGTCGCCGGCAGCCTCACCGTCGCCGCCGGCGTCGGGATCGGCCTGCCGAACCTCGACGCGTTCTCCGCGTCCGGCTCGGTGTCGATCATGTTCAACACCACCCGCACCCGGCAGACCTTCACGATCCCGGACGCGTTCGTGCCGCTGCTCAAGCCCGGCGACCCGACCACGATCGTCGTCTACCAGGCGGCACCGGGCCTCACCGGCAGCGACCCCGGCGTCGCCGCGGCGGCCGAGGTCTACATCAAGGTCACCGTCCAGGTGCAGCTGACGATCCTGGGCGTGATCAACCTGACCGGCTACCTCAGCATCGAGGCTGCGGGCTCGGGCTCCGGGGCGCACCTCAAGGTGTTCGGCGCGGTCGGCGGCTCGATCCCGTTCCTCGGAGCCGTCACCGGGCAGGTGTCGCTGGCGGCCTACGCGGGCAGCATGACCGGCGTCGTCGGGTACATCCAGCTGGCGCTGAGCAGCAACTCCATCCCGGGGGTGAAGTTCAACAGCGAGCTGATCCTCCAGGTGAACACGTTCGGCACGGCGATGGACGCGGACACGCTGAAGGTGTCCAGGGACAGCCTCGGCAACGTCACCGGCTTCGTCCGCGACGTCTCCGGCAACCTGCTGTCGGAGACCGTGACCGTGCCGTCCGGCGTCAAGCTGTTCCTGGTCGGCGACCTGGTCCTGCTGAACACCTTGACCATCCGCGGCAAGGTCACCTTCACGTTCGCTCCCGGTGAGCTGAGCCTGGTCGTCGACGGGTCGCTGCAACTCGGCCCGCTCGGGTCGCTCACCCTGACCAACACGGGCTTCACCATCAACTCGCGCGGCCTGGTGGCGAATGTCAACCTCAGCCTCGCCGCCGGCTTCGGCGACGGCATCGGGCTGAGCATCAGCGGCAGCGCGGCGGTCTCGATCAACACCACCGGGTCGAGCGCGACCCTGGGCACCGCGACCATCCCGGTCGGATTCAGCTTCCACATCGACGCCGACGTGACGCTGATCCTGACCCACGCGCACGGCTCGGTCGACATCACCGTCTCGCCGGCCGGCTTCCAGCTGGCGTTCGTGCTGGACTTCGCGCTCGGGCCGCTCACGTTCCGCGCGTCCGGCGCCGCAGCCGTCCAGGCCGCCGGATTCGCCATGATCCTGGACGTCTCGGCCCGCGCGGACGCGGACATCTTCACCATCGAGGCGGCCGGCAAGCTCTCCGTCAACACCGCCGGCTCCAGCCTGCTCGGGCTGCCGGCCAAGAGCTTCACGCTGCAGCTGACCGGCAAGGTCAGCCTGCTGAAGATCATCAACCTGGACGCCGCGTTCCGGATCGACGTCACCGGCGACACCTGGCGGCTGAGCGCCCGGGCGACCCTCGACCTGTTCGGGCTGGCCGGGATGAGCGGCTCGCTGTCGCTGGACTCCGACGGCAACTTCACCGTCGACCTGTCCGGCTACCTGCAGATCGGGTCGGACTCCTTCGGCATCCGCGGCGACTTCGGCTTCCACATCTCCTCGATCCACCGGCCGGCGTCCGACCCGGACCACCCGAACACCTACGTATTCAGCCTGTCGCTGTCGGCGGACGTGTCGGTGCGGGCGTTCGGCTTCACGATCGCCGGCGCGGGCATCACCGCGTCCTTCCGCCTCGACACCGGCGACCCCAGCGCAGGTGGCCGGGTGAAGGTCGAGCTGAGCATCGAGATCCGGATCAAGTTCCTGTTCTGGACCTTCCGCAAGACCGCCCACTTCACCCTCGGCTACATCCAGATCCCGGTGCCGACGTACCTCGCCGGGCGGGACGGCGAGACCACCGCGAACCACTCCTGGACCGGCGGCACCCTCAACCTGAACACCGGCGCCCGGGCCGGGCTGCGCAACATCGCGACCGAGGAGACCGACGAGAGCTACCAGATCAAGCAGACCGGCGGGACGGCGGACAACGCGACGATCCAGGTGACCGCGTTCGGGCGCACCAACACCTACACCGGCGTCACCGGCATCGTCGGCTACCTCGGCGCCGGCGAGGACGTGGTGGACGTGGACGGCTCCGTCCTCGTCCCGGTCACCCTCTACGGCGAGGGCGACGACGATCGCCTGACCTACAACGGCTCCGGCACCGCCACCCTGAACGGCGGCGCCGGCAACGACATCCTGGCCGTCGGAGGGAGCGGCCAGGCCACTGTGAACGGGGACGACGGGGACGACGTGCTGATCCACTCCGGCACCGGCCGCGTCACCCTGAACGGCGGCAACGGCGCCGACCGGCTCGTCGGGAACGGCAACACCGCCGCGATGTACGGCGGTGCCGGGGACGACACGATGGAGGCCACCTTCAACGGTGCCGTCGCCACCACCATCGACGGCGGCACCGGCACCGACGGCGCGTCCTTCACCCTGACCGGCGGCGCGGACACGATGGTGGTCGGCTACAACGGGTCGGCGCTCACCTTCACCGGGAACGGCACCACCCGGACGGTCGACAACATCGAGAACGTCATCCTCGACGCGGGCGCCGGTGCCGACACCATCACCGTGAACAGCCTGAGCGGGTCCGGCCTGATCCAGCTGGTCGTGCTCCTCGGCAGCGGCAGCGCGGACAAGCTGATCGTGAACGGAACGTCCGGCGCCGACACTTTCACCCTCTCCAGCACCCGCTACGACGACGGCAGCGACACGAACACCGCCAACGACCCGGCGGCGATCCAGATCGTGACCGGCGGGTACACGGTGCTCGGCGTCAACCCGTCCCGGGCCGACGGCGACACCGTCGTCGTGGACGCCGGAGCCGGCAACGACGTCATCTCGGCCGCCGCGGTGGCGTCCGATCTCGCCGCGCTGCGGCTGGTCGGCGGCTCGGGCAACGACACGATCGTCGGCTCGCCGTTCGCGGACGTGATCGATTCGGGGCTCGGCGACGACACCGTCACCGGCGGCGCCGGGGTGGACACCTTCATCGACGCCGGCGGCACCGACACCCTGGTCGAGACGGTGGACAGCGGCGCCGGGCTGTACGACAACCTGCTGGTGATGGGCACGGTCGCCGCCTCCGGGACCGACTTCTCCAGCGCCACCACCGTGGAGAGCCTGAACGGCATCTTCGAGGTCGCCGTGCTGAACGGCACCGCCGCGAACAACGTCGTCCTGATCGGCGACGGCGACGGGACGGTCGCGATCGGCAGCACCAGCCGGACGGCGCAGGCCTGGACCGGCACCGTCACCCTCAACCTCGCCGACGGCGACGACAGCGTCCGGGTGGAGCTGCTGAACGCCGCCGGCGCCCGGGTGGCCATCGCCGGCGGCGGTGGCACCGACACGCTGAGCGTCTACGGCACCAGCGTCCGCGACGACGTGGTGATCACCACCGGCCAGCTGCAGGCGAGCATCTTCGGCCAGGCGCCGGTCACGATCACCTACGGCGTCGACCGGGTCGTCCTGGTCACCGGCGACGGCAGCGACCGGATCGCCGTCCGGGGCATCGCGGTGCCGCACACCGTGCTCACCGGGGCCGGGGACGACCAGATCGTCGTCGGCTCGAACGCCGGCGTCGGCGCCACCGACACCTCCTGGCCGAGCAACAGCGGCACCCTCAACCAGATCGCTGCCGCGCTGACCATCGACGGCGGTGTCAGCGGCAGCCAGACCGGGCTCGACCGGCTGGCTTTCACCGACGACGCCGACACGATCGACAACACCGGCACGCTGACCGACTCCAGCCTGACCGGCCTCGGCATGGGCGGCACCCTCAGCTACACCGGGATGGAGGTCGTCTCTCTTGCGCTCGGCAGCGGAAACGACACCCTGACCATCGCCAGCACGATCGCCGGCGGACCCACCACCGTCACCACCGGCGACGGCAACGACACCGTGCTGATCCAGGGGACAGGCCCCGGCGCCACCAGCGTCACCACCGGCGCCGGCGACGACCTCGTCCGGATCGGGGACGGCCCGGGCGCGGTCGGCGGCCGGCTCGTCCACATCACCGGGCCGCTCGCGGTCAGCGGGTCGACCGGCACCGACCGGCTGGTCTTCGACGCCACCGGAGCCACGCTCGACCTGGTCGGCACCATCACCGCGACCCAGGTCAGCGGCTTCGAGATGGCCGGCGTCGTCACCTATGACGGCGTCGAGGACCTCACCGTCAGCCTCGGCAGCGGGGCCGACCAGGTTGCGGTGGTCTCGACCAGCGCGACCACGAACGTCCTCACCGGGGCCGGCGACGACCAGGTCACGGTCAACCCGGGCGCGGTCGACGGCACCGCGAACGCGCTCGCCGGACGGCTGAACATCGACGGCCAGGCCGGCGCCGACGTGACCACGGTCAACCTGTTCGGCAACGGCGACTCCCGGATCGACGTCGTCGACTCCGACGGCGCCCACACCGTGGTCGTCAACGGCACCCCGGAGTCCGACGTCCTGCTGATGCGGGCCAACGCGCTGGCCGGGCTGGTCGCGGCCCTGACCGTCAAGGTCGGCGCCTGGTACACCCACGCGGAGAAGATCAGCTACCAGCGCGGGATCACCCAGGTCGTGCTGAACACCCTCGCCGGCGACGACTACCTCGCCTTCGACGACACCGCGGCCCCGATCGTCGCGAACCTCGGCGCCGGCAGGGACGCCGTCCACATCGGCCAGCTGTACACCGACCCGCAGGGAGCCATCCGCTCCATCGACGCCGAATTCGGGGTCCACCTGACCGCGAACACCGGCTTCGACTCCAGCCGCGGGCTGCTGTCGGACGGCGTCCACTACGCCACCACCGTCAACGGCGGCGACGACAACGACGTGTTCCAGGTCTTCCGCAACCAGGGTCCGCTGCAGCTCAACGGCGACGACGGCGACGACATCTTCGTGGTCCGGGCGTTCGTCACCGCGGCGTCGGTCACGTCCTACGACAGCAACATCGACACCCACATCGCCGGTGGCGACGGCTCCAACTACATCGAGTACTCGATGAACGCGCCGGTGCACATCGACGGCGGATCGGGCCACGACCTGCTCGTCGTGGTCGGCACCGAACTGGACGACACCTTCGTCATCACCGCCACCGGCGTCTTCGGCAGCGGCCTCCAGGTCGACTTCACCAACGTCGAGGAACTGGCCATCTACGGCCTGGAGGGCGACGACAACTTCTACGTCCTGTCCACCTCAGCCAGCTTGTCGATCCAGATCTACGGCGGCCTGGGCAGCGACCACGTCCAGGTCGGCGGCAGTGCCCCGACCATCAAGGTGCTCAACGCGACCACCCGGCTGCTGGAGGACATGAGCTTCGCCCCGACCACGCTGGCCGACATCCACGGCACCCTGGTCGTCTCCGGCGCCACCGACCCGAACCCGCGCTACGACGTCGACCTCTCGGTCTACCTGCCGACCGTCCTGCCGGGCGAGAACTCGGGCAACCCACTGCCGATCACCGCGTCGTCCGGAGGGGCGATCGAGACCGCGCAGGTCGACACCCTGGTCGTCGACAACCACCTGGACGGCGCCGGCCTGGACGCGACGCTGGACGGCACGACGGTCAGCCCCACCGGCAGCGCGAAGGCGTGGACGGTCGACTACACCGCGTTCGAGGACCTGCAGGTGCTGCTGGGGACAGCGGCCGACCGGGTCGAGGTCGTCACCACCCACTCCGGCACCACCAGCGTCGACACCGGCGCCGGCAACGACACGATCGTCGTGCGGACGGTCGTCGGCCACACCCGGGTCTTCGGCGGAGCAGGGGACGACACCATCAACGTCGGCAGCACCAGCGGCGTGCTCGACCTGCTGGCGGCGACGCTGCTCGTGGACGGCGGGACCGGCTCGGACACCGTCAACCTGAACGACGCGGCCGACACCAACGACAACCTGGGCTGGCTGACGAAGACGACCCTGACCGGCCTGGACATGGCCGCCCGGACGACGCCCGACGCGCTCGGCCGGCCGCTGGACCTGCTGTACGCGCTCACCCCCGGCGCGACCGCCTTCACGATCGCCCTCACCCGGGTCGTCGGCGGCATCGCCACCGCACTCGGCAGCATCACCGTCGCCGTCGGCACCCTGGCCAGCGACCTCGCAGCCGCGCTGCAGAGCCTGCTGTTCGGCGGCCACTTCGGCAGCTGCGGCCTCGAGGACCGGACGCGGTGTGCGCAGTCGGTGTACGTCTGGGCCGTCGGCACCGGCTACCTGATCGGGTTCCGCGGCGAGTCGAACGAGGACCCGGCCCGCCAGCAGACGATCCTGCTGAGCGCGTCCGGAGCGTCCGCGCCGATCGGCGGCTTCCAGCGCACGGACGGGATCGTCTACACCGGCCTGGAGACGATGAATCTCGCCCTCGGCCACGGCAGCGACGTGCTGAACGTCCGCGGCTCGACGGCGACGACGAACGTGTCCTTCGGCCAGGGTGACGACCGGGTCTATGTCTCGTCGACGGCCAACGTGGGGCTGGCCGACCAGCCGACGTTTCTGGACGGCGTCCTGGACGACATCCTCGGCAGCGTCAACCTGGACCTCGGCACCGGCCACCACACGCTGCTGGTCAGCGACTACAGCGCGCGGGCCGGCGACCCGAACGTGCTGATCACCGACCGCATCGCCGCGGCCCAGCTCCGGGACCCGAACGTCGCCGGCTGGGCCGAGATCGCGATGGTGGGCCTGGCCCAGGGCTCGATCAGCTACGCCGCGGACGCGTCCGCCGACTTCGCGGGCGGCATCCGGCTGTGGACCGGCTACGGCGATGACGGCATCCTCATCGACGGCACCTTCGCCCGCGCCGGCGTCCAGGCCATCACCTGGCTGAACACCGGGCTGGGCAACGACTACATCACCGTCCGCCTCACCAAGGGCAGCGACGGGGCGCTGATCCTCGACACCCAGGGTCCCGACCTGAGCCAGCCGTGGGCCGCCGACGACGACACCGTCATGGGCGCGGAGTCCACTCTGCCGCTCGTCGTGTTCGGCGGCCAGGGCAACGACCACATCACCACCGGCTCGGGCGACGACATCGTCTTCGGCGACCACGGCGTGGTGCTGTGGTTCCCGCTCGCGTCCGCCACCTACTCCGGCCTGGCGGACGGGCTGCTCGCCACGGTGGCCTACCAGACCCTGTGGTCGGTGCCGATCGGCCTGCCCAGCTACGGCGCTCCGGACCTGTACTTCCCGACCAACGCGGCCACGATCGTCGGCCTGGTGCTGGCGCTGGACGAGACCGTCGGCGGCGACGACGTCATCGACACCGGCGCCGGCGGCGACATCGCCATCGGCGGCATCGGCAACGACACGATCCGCGCCGGGTCCGGCGACGACGTGGTGATCGGCGACCTCGGCTTCGTCTCCCGCAGCCTGAGCCCCGGCGGCCTGCCGCAGCGCCGGACCGGGGTCTGGGGCAACACGTCCGGCGGCAACGACGTCATCTACGGCGAGGACGGCGACGACGTGCTGATCGGCGGCACCGGCAACGACCGGATCGACGGCGGCGCGGGCAGCGACCTGATCTTCGGCGACAACGCTCGGGTCGACCAGGCCTGGAGCCTGTCCAGCGTCGCGACCTGGTACCCGTCGCAGTTGAGGATCGTCCTGCTCGACCACAACGTCGCGGCGCAGTCCGCGGCCGTGAAGGCGTACGGCAACGACTACATCGCCGGTGGTGCCGGAGCGGACGTGATCTTCGGCGAACTCGGCAACGACACGATCCAGGGCGACGGCTCGATCGACCTGGCCGTGTGGGCCTTCCGGGACGCGCTCGGTCACCTGTCCCTCTCGCCGTCCCAGCTGGCCGCGTCCGACGGCGACGACTACATCGAGGGCGGTGGCGGCGACGACGTGATCTTCGGCAACGGCGGCAACGACGACATCATCGGCGGCAGCTCGACGCTGTTCTCGCTGACCGCGATGACCGATCGGCCCGACGGCCGCGACATGCTGTTCGGCGGTGCCGGCACCAATATCGGACGCAACGACGACACCGTCGCCGCCAACGACTCCGACGTCCTGATCGGCGACAACGGCTGGATCCTGCGGGTGACGCCGGTCAACAGCATCCTCGCCCAGCTGACGACGATCGACGCCACCACGGCGCGGATCCTCGGCGACAACCTGATGCGCGTCGCCGTCCAGCTGGACTACACCGACGGCGGCCCGGACGCCTACCCGGCGCTGTTCGCGGGCATGACCCAGGCCAAGTCGGCCACCTCCGGCACCGCCCTGTTCGACATCTGGGGCGCGGACGAGCTGCACGGCGAGGCCGGGGCGGACGCGCTGTACGGAGGCGGCGGCAACGACGTCCTCTACGGCGACGCGGGCTCGGACTACCTGGTCGGCGGCTGGGGTCACGACTGGATCTCGGGCGGCACCGGCTCCGACATCATCTTCGGCGACGAGATCTGGACGACCGGGATGTCGGTCGACGCGAAGCAGCCGAAGAAGGTCAAGTACTCCAACGACGTCCTGTTCGGCGGCTGGGACAACGACGCGATCGACGGCGGGTTCGGCGACGACGCGATCTCCGGTGCCGAGGCGCTGGCCACCTCGTGGGCGCTGAGGGGCGCGAAGACGCTGGTCGAGTCGGGGTGGAACCGTCCGTTCAACGACGGCTCGCTGCTGGGCTACGGCAAGGGCAAGAAGGGAGACTTCAAGCTCTTCGTCTCGAAGACCAAGGCCCACAAGATCACCCTGTGCGCCGGCTCCAAGCCGACCAAGGCCAAGTGCACGACCAAGCTGGAGTGGTTCTTGAACAACGATCCGCGCGACGGCCGGCCCAGGGGCGGCGGCATCTACACCGACGGAGCGGACGCGCTGCTCGGCCGGGCCGGGCACGACTGGCTCGTCGGTGGCACCGGACGCGACGTCCTGTGGGGCGGCCGCGACCGCGACGTGGTCAACGCCGACGACAACCTGAACACCAACGGCGGGAAGAACAAGAAGAAGGACAAGGTCAGCGACTACATCGACGTCCTGATCGGCGGCACCGGCAACGACCACTACCTGCGCAACCACTCCAAGGAGAAGATCACCCACACCAACGGCGGAAAGCTGATCCGCTACACCGTGCCGTTCGGCAGCTACCGCGCCGACCTGGTGAAGGTGGCGCTGCCGAAGCAGCTGAAGGCGGGGCTGGACGCACTCGCCCGCCTCGGGGGGCCGATGACGGCGCGGGTCCGGACGTCCGGGATGGTCTGGCTGGCCTCGCTGAAGGCCACGACGATCACGAAGTACGCCAAGACCGCCGCCGGCCGGGCCACGCTGCAGGGCTCGTTCCAGCAGACGGCGCGCGCGGGCGACCTGGCCAGGGCGGTGCAGGGCATGTGGGTGCCGATCGCCCGGGCCCGTGGCGGCTCGATCAGCCCGATCGTCGTGATCGGCGCGGTCGGCCCGCTGGCACCGCTGAACCCGCTTTCGGGTTGGCAGGCGACCTGCTACAGCAGCAATGGCAAGGGGATTTGCGTAGCGTCCAGCACGGCCGATGTGGGGATGGGGATAGGCTTCGGCTGGTGAGAGCAGCACGCCGCGGGGCGTGGGCAGGCGTCATCCTCGCCTTGGTCGTCGCCGGCTGCACGAGCACCCCCGAGCCCAGTCCGACCCCCTCGGTGGACCCCTGCGCGGCCGCGGTCGATGCCGTCACGGCGGCGGTCAGGCAGTACGTGGCCCTCTACGACGGCACGTCGACGGCGAGCCCGTCCGCCCAGCCGTCGCTGCAGCCGTCCGTCCAGCCATCCGTCCAGCCGTCGGGAGGATCGGCCGCTCCGTCCGCGCCCACGACGTCCGCTCCGGACGCCGAGGCTGCCGCCCGCGCCCTCGACGCCGCGGTCGCAACCGCCCAGGCCGCGCTCAACCAGGGCTGCGCCAGGGCCGACCTCAGCGCCCGGCTGAAGGCGTCGCTGGCACAGGTCTCGGCCACCGGAGTGGTGGCCAGGGCGGTCCGCGACCGGCTGGTGTCGAACCTGACCGGAACCACCAGGAGCGAGAAGGTGGTCGAGGTGGGGCCGGGCGACGACCTGGTCGGCCTGGTGGCGACCGCGGCGTCCGGCGCGCAGCTGAAACTGGCGAAGGGGACGTACCGACTGCCGGCGACGCTCGTCCTGCTGGACGGGATCTCGATCGTCGGTGCCGGCCGGAGCGCCACCAGACTGGTCTCGTCCGCCCCGGACGCCGCGATCCTGGTGATGGCGCCGTCGCTCGTCAGTCTCGGCGACCTGACCGTCTCCCGGGACGGCGGGGTCGGCAGCGTGGTGGTCGCGGGCTCGGCCACGTCGACGTCGTTGAAGGACGTCCGGCTCGGCGGAGCCCGGACGGGCAAGGGCAAGCAGGGAGGCGTCGGGCTCGACCTCACCGGCCCCGCAGACGCCACGTCGCCGGGCCGGACCACGGCCATGCTGACCGATGTGGAGCTGGTTGACAACTCGTCCACCGGGCTCGCGGTGGCCGGCGGTCACCGGGCCAGCGTCGTCGACAGCCGGTTCGCCGACAACGGCGACTGCGGAGCCTGCTTCCTTGGGGCGGCCGAGGGCTCGGTCCAGACCAGCCGGTTCAGCGACAACGGCATCGCCGTTGCGGCGATGGGCACCGCGTCCCCGGTGCTGGAGGACAACCGGATCAGCGGCGGAAAGGTGGGAATCCAGGCCGGGGACGATGCCAGGCCGAGCATCAGCCGGACGCGGATCTCGGCTGCGAAGCGCGCCGGGGTGATCTTCACGGGCCGGTCCGGGGGAGTCCTGCAGGACACCACCTGCGTCGGCCTGCCGGTCGGGATCGCCCTGGCGAAGACGGCGTTGCCCAGCCTGAAGCGGAATCCGTCCTGCAGCATCGCCCAGGCGAAGTGAGGCTGCGGTCGGCCGGTCGGGCGTGTGTCGCGGGTGGAGGCTGCGCGTCGGGCTCGGGCTGAACGCGTCGGGCTACTCGAACCCTTCCCGCTCGTCCCGGGTTCGCCGCTCAGCCGTCCGTCCGCGTCCGTGCCAGGCGAGCTGGCGGGCGAGCGGTGCCGCCCCCCACGCGACGACGACGAGCAGGACCAGCATGAGGACGGGTGGTCGGGCGAGCTCCCAGCCGAACACGGCGGCGAACCAGGGCGCGCGCTGCATGGCCGCCAGCACGCCGACGGCTCCGATCAGGGCGAACGCCGGCACCGACCATGCCTGCCCTGACGAGTCGCCGATCATCGCGACCATCGCGCCCAGGGCCGCCCCCGTCCCGAGCGCGGGGGTGAGGAAGCCTCCGGTGACGCCGCTGCCGTAGGTGATGCCGGTGGCGACGGGCTTGGCTGCCACCAGCACCGCGAAGACCAGGAGCGACCCGCCACCGCCGAGGGCGAGCTGGACGATGCCCTTGCCGTTGCCGGGCAGGCTCGGCAACCAGACGCTGGCCAGGCCGACGGCGAGCCCGCCGAGGGCAGCGGCGACGGGGAGTGACCAGCCCGGCCCGGGACGGAACCTCCGGCACCAGCGCATGAAGGCGTCGAACAGCGACCCGACCACCGCGCACAGCGGGACGGCGACGACGGCCCAGACGAGGGTGGGCAAGGTCAGGCCGGCGTCCGGATAGACGTAGGTCGAGCCCGTCCCGAGCACGAGCCAGGAGACCGCGACCGCCAGTACGCAGACGGGGATCGAGATCAGCAGGCCGCCCAGCCCGAAGCCGCCGGCCAGCACCTCGGCGCCGAAGACCACTCCGCTGAGGGGCACGTTGTAGACGACTGCCAGACCGGCGCCGGCGCCGGCGACGACCAGGCGACGCCGCAGGTCGGTCCTGGCCGCGAGCATGCTGCTGAGCGTCGAAGCGAGCGCGGCGCCGACCTGTCGAGGCGCGCCCTCCCGGCCGATGGAAGCACCGCTGCCCACGGCGACGATCTGCAGGGCTGCGTCCAGCACCGTCCGGCCCAGCGGGAGCCGGCGAGGTCGCGGCGCGCAGGCATCGCCGACCTCGGGCAGCGGACGCCGCCGCAGCCACATCCAGCCCAGGCCGGTGAGGCCTATGCCCACGGTCGGGGCCAGCAGCCGTCTGAGAGCGTCGGACTGCTCAACCCCGTTCAGGAACGTGTCGTCGGCGTAGCCGTAGGCGAGATGCTGGACGAGGTGCAGCAGCAGGGCCACCAGGGTCGCGGCAACACCGACGCTCAGACCCACGGCGGCGATCGCGGCGACGACGCGCGCCAGCTCGGGCCAGGCCCGGGTGACGCGGCGGCAACGAGTCAGCACCGTGCGCCAGTTCGGCCGCTCTCTTCCGCCGCCAGCCGTCGTAGTGATCCCTTCGCAGACGCCGAGCCGCGCCCCTTGTGGCGCGGCAGCGTGCACGCCGGTTGGCTGCCCGCCCATGGCCACCTACACGGTAGCGGACGGGGATTCGCCGCCGTCCGGGTGAGCGGCGCCAGGACCGGACGGGATGCGCAACTCAGTCCCGACCCAGGTCAGCTGGTGGGACCGTGCGGCCAGAACGGTGATGGCGGTGACCGGTCGGATGCTGGGGGAATGGGACAGTCCCCGTTCCGTCCACGCCTCGTCATCCCGGCCGTGAGCCGAGATCTCACGCCGTGCGCGCCTGGTGTCGGACGACGAATCGGACGTGGACGCGGGCCTGTTGGGGCGGCCGGCCGGTCCGGCTATCCGGCTGTCCGGGGGTCCCGGGTCGGGGCCCGGGCCCGGGACGACAATCCTGAAGTGTCGTCCCGGCGAACGCCGGGATCCTTGCACCCTTCCGACCACTCTGCTCAGCTGCTCGATCCGCGCTGCTCGGCTGTCGGTGGTCCCGGGTGGGGGCCTGGGACGACGATCCTGAAGTGTCGTCCCGGCGGACGCCGGGATCCGTGCACCTTCCGACTACTCTGTTCAGCTGCTCGATCGGCACTGTTCGGCTGTCGGTGGTCCCGGGTGGGGCCTGGGACGACGATCCTGAAGTGTCGTCCCGGCGAACGCCGGGATCCCTGCACCTGCGTAGCTGTTCGGCTGTCGGGGGTCCCGGGTCGGGGCCCGGGACGACGACGCTGAAGTGTCGTCCCGGCGAACGCCGGGATCCCTGCACCCGTCCGGCTGCTCGGCCGGCTACCCGGCCGCCGGGGATCCTGTCCGGGACACAGGTCAGTGTCGGGTGGTGAGGCGGGCGTGGATGCGGGGCCGCTGGGCCGGGTCGACCCGGCGGGGTGGCACCACGGTGGGGATGCCGTCGGCGCGGAACAGGATCTTCCACCGGTCCGCGTTCGGGTCTCGGCTGGGTTCCAGGATCCCGTGGTGGTGTGGACACACCAACACCAGATTGCGCAACGCAGTCACGCCACCGGCCCACCACGGAACCACGTGGTGGGCTTCACACCCACCTGGTGGGGCATCGCAACCGGGGAAGATGCAACCGCCATCCCTGAGTTCGAGTGCTGCCCGGATGGCTGGGGTGACCAGTCGCACGGTCCGGCCCACATCGAGTGGTTCGGAGTGGGAGCCGAGCACAACCGGCAGCAGGTCGGCGTCACACAACAACCGGCGCACCACCGAGGCTGCCAAGGGCTGGCCGTCACGGACCAAGTGGGCGCCCAGGCCGGCGTCGGTGCAGTGTTTGACCAGTTTGTCGTGGGACAGGGTGATCACGATCCGGGGACGATCCCCACCATTGCGGGGAGCCGTCTGCTGACGACTGTGCGCCTGGACCATCGCGATCAGTCCGTCGGCTCTGCGCATGGCGGGGGTGAGGTACTCGGCTTGGGGGTCGAGTCGTTCGATGCCGCGTTTCTGGGCGGCGGCGTACGCCTCGACGATCTGG
>JAFKJK010000005.1 GCA_017306015.1 Propionibacteriaceae bacterium | reverse complement strand
GGGAGTTTGAGCGAAGCGAGACCTTTCCGTCATCCTGCGCTTGTCGGTAGACCTCTTCGCCGCCAGCGCGAATGATGACGGCGCGAATCGGGCGTGGCAGGATTGGCGGCACGGGCGTGTCGCGTTGGCCCAACCGGAAACAACGCGCGCGTCTGGATCGCTCAATGCCGGAATGGATCGTACGGCCCTATCGCGGCGCGGCTGACCTGCGAAAGATGCAGGCGCTCGTCTCGGCCGCTCATGCGCAAACCGATATTCGGGTTGGCGATCTCGCCTGGATCGTTCGCGGCCACACCCATCGCCAGCTTGGGCTCGACATCCGCTTGTGGGAAGCGGGCGAGGCGCTGGCCGGCTGGACCTTCTTCCAGGCGAGCGGCGCTTTCCACCTCTTCACGGCGCCCGGGGCGGCGAGCACTCCCCTCACCTCCAGCCAGGCCGCGAGCGCGCGGCTCGCCGGAAGGCCGATCGGCACCGTCCGTTCCTTGCCGCCCTTGCCCAGCACCCGCAGCAGCCGGCGGTCCGGGTCGAGGTCGCCCAGGTCGAGACCGCACAGCTCGGACACCCGGATCCCGCTGGCGTACAGGACCTCGAGCATGGCCAGGTCGCGCCGTGACGAGGCCACCTCGGCGGGCTCGGCCGACTCGGCCGCGTGGGCCGCCAGGGCGTCGAGCATCCGCCGCGCCTGGTCGATCTCGATGGTGGCCGGCAGCCGCCGGTCCACGCGCGGTGACCGGAGCGAGGCAGCCGGGTTCGCGGCGACCCGGCCGGTGTGCTGCGCCCAGCCGAAGAAGCTGCGGGCGCAGGCGGCCCGGCGTTGCAGCGTCGCCCGCTCGGCTCCGGCCACGCTCATCGCGGCCAGCCAGGCACGCAGGTCGGCCAGCTGCACGTCGGCGAGCGTCTCCAGCCCTCGGGCCTGGACGTGGCTGAACAGTGAGACCAGATCTCCCTGATAGGCCCGGACGGTGTGCGGAGAACGGCCGCGCTCCAGCCGCAGGTGGGCGGCGAAGTCGTCCAGCAGCCGCGTGAAGGCCGGCGACAGCGACGGTGCGCTGCTCTCGGCATCCCGCTCGTCCGGCATGGCTCAAGCGTCACCCGGCGCCCCGGCCGGCGCAAGACGGCCCACCGGCGCACCCTAAGATGGCTGGCGGTCGACGAGAGTCCAGGCGAGAGGTGAGCGGTGGCTGTCGAGGAGTTGCTGGTCGGGGGCACGGTGCTGCCGATCACCCGGTGGGGCGAGCCGGTGATGCATGCCCCGACACGTCCGGTGACCGAGTTCGGAGCCGAGCTGCACGACCTGGTCCGGGACATGTTCGCCACCATGGAGGCGGCCCGCGGCGTCGGCCTCGCCGCGACCCAGGTCGGCATCGACCTGGCCCTGTTCGTCTATGACTGTCCGGACGCCGACGACGTGCCACACCGAGGCGTGTTCTGCAACCCGGTCGTGACCCTTCCCGAGGGCGACGGCCGCAACCTCGACTCGATCGAGGAGGGCTGTCTCTCCCTCCCCGGCGCCTACCAGCCGCTCGCCCGCGTGGACAAGGCGACCTGCACCGGCCAGGACGTCGACGGGAACCCCATCACCGTGGTGGGCACCGGTCTGCTGGCCCGCTGCCTGCAGCACGAGACCGACCACCTGGGTGGAACCGTGTTCGGCGACCGGTTGTCGACCAGGCTGCGTCGCAAGCTCTACCAGCAGGCCGAGGAGCTCGCGCACCTCTACCCCGCCGACTGGCCCGTCTCCCCCAAGGCCGACTCGGCGGCCGGCAGGCCGGCCGACTCCGCCAGCGAGTAACACGCGACGGCTGCCGCGGCGGCCACGTTGAGCGAGTCGATGCCGGCGGCCATCGGGATCACCACTGCGACGTCCGCCTCGTCGGTCCAGCGGGCGCTGAGCCCGTGGCCCTCGGTCCCGAGCAGGATCGCCAGCTTCCGCGGACGCGCGCGCAGGTCGGCGGCGAAGCTCGCCACGTCGATCGCGCCGGGCGCGAGGCTCAGCGCGGCCACCGTGAAGCCGTCCGCCCGGAGCATCGGAACCGTCCCGGCCCAGTCGTCCAATCTGGCCCACGGCAGCGAGAGCACCGCGCCCATCGAGGTCTTCACCGCTCGCCGGTACAGCGGATCGGCGCAGCGCGGGCTCAGCAGCAGGCCGTCCCAGCCGAGTGCGGCGGCACTGCGGACGATCGCGCCGAGATTGGCGTGGTCGACCACGTCCTCGGTGACCACGAGCCGGCGGCTGTCGGCGAGCAGGCCGGCGACGGTGTGCCGCGTCTCCCGGTGCAGGGACGCCAGCGCCCCGCGGTGCACGTGGAAGCCGGTCACCTGCTCGGCCAGCTCCTCGCTGACCAGGTACACCGGGATGTCCGGCCGGGCAGCGAGCAGGTCTTCCAGGTCGGCGAGCCACCGTTCCGCGAGCAGGAACGAGCGCGGCCGGTACCCTGCCTCGATCGCGCGCCGGATGACCTTGGCGCCCTCGGCGATGAACAGCCCGCCGGCCACCTCCACGCTGCGCCGCAGGCTCGACTCACGCAACCCGACGTAGTCGGCGAGTCGCCGGTCGGTCGGGTCGTCCAGCGGAATCAGCATCGCCACGCACCAGATCCTAGGTGCGGCCCGCGGCGAAGCGGATGTCGGAGATCACCAGTGAATGGTGGACGGGCTGATCCCGCCCACCGGCACCGCACTCCTCGCGCCCGCCAGCACGGACCGGGGCCCAGAGCACCTGCCACGGTGCTCTACCGCAGATCCTCCGGGCGGGTCGGCTCGGGCTGGTCGACACCGGCATCGTCGGACCAGCGACTGGCCAGATAGGGCGTGGGCGCCGGCTCCAGCGGGGGCTGACCGAGGTCGTCCCGCACGCGGTTCACCAGCGAGGCGAGTTCGTGGCGCGCCAGCTCGACCTCGCTCTGGTCGACGTCGTATCGGTTTCGTCGCGCGAGCCTGCTCACCTTGTCCTCAGCATTCGCCACCGCCACCAGCGACCGGTGCAGCGCGGGCAGTTCCGCTTCCGACCGTGTCCCGGCGACGACGTCAGCCACAGCCATGCGCCACAACCCGGTTGAGGCCCGGCCTGCTCCGGCAACCGGCCTGCCCCTCAGCCGGCCCGCAAATCCGGGCGCGGGAAGGGCTGTGCCGAGCACGAACAGGACGCCGGCGAGCATCGCCGCCGCGAGGGCGACCGCTCCGGGTCCCGTCACGCTCCTGCTCAACAGGTAGACGCAACCGATCCACACGGCCACGCCGCACGCCAACCGGGCGATGAGCCGCGGCCAGGTACGGCGCACCCGCACCTGCCAGCCGTGTTCGATCGCGTCCCGGGCGAAGGCCACCACCTCGGCGGGAGCCTTGTCCCTAGCCGTCGTCGACGGCAGGCGAGCGAGCACGTCACTGCGCCCTGCTGCGGCCACGACGACCCCGTCGATCGCCAGTCGGCGCACGGGGGTCGTCGCTGCATCGCCGCGGGCGATGCTCACTCCGGCCGGACGTCAGGAGCCTGGTTCACCTCCGGCGCCGGCTCCGCGGCCTGCGGCTGCGGCTGGGGCTGGGGCTGGGAGCCACTGGTCAGTGCGTTACCCGCCTGACTGGTCTGCAGTCTGGCCACCCGGCGTCCCTCCAGCGCCTCGGCTTCGGCGATCGCCTGCTCGACCGAGGCGGCGGAACTCTCCTCGTCCACCTTCTTCTGGGCCTCGATCTCGGCGAAGACGTCGACCGGCTGCGGGGCCGAGAACTCGCTGGGGTCGGGCTCGTCGGCGGCCGGCTTGGCGACGCTGGCGCCGGCGAGCGCGCCGAGCCCCTTGAGCGCATCGTTCAGTTCGCTCGGGACGATCCACATCTTGTTCGACTCGCCCCTGGCCAGGTTCGGCAGCATCCGCAGGTACTGGTAGCTCAGCAGCGCCTGCGTCGGCTTGCCGGCGTGGATGGCGTTGAAGGTCGTCGTGATCGCCTGGGCTTCGCCCTCGGCCCGCAGCATCGAGGCCTGCCGGTCGGCCTGGGCACGCAGCACCGCGGACTCGCGCTCACCCTGCGCCCGCAGGATCGACGCCTCGCGATCGCCGGACGCGGACAGGATCTGCGACTGCCGCTGACCATCGGCGAGCAGGATCGCCGCCCGCTTGTCGCGCTCGGCCCGGGCGCCCTTCTCCATCGCATCGCGGATCGTCGCCGGTGGCTCGATCGAGCGCAGCTCGACCCGGTTCACCTTGATGCCCCACTTGCCGGTGGCCTCGTCCAGCACGGTGCGCAGCTTCTGGTTGATCTCCTCGCGGCTGGTCAGCGTCTGCTCCAGGTCCAGGCCGCCGATGATGTTGCGCAGCGTGGTCATGGTCAGCTGCTCGATCGCCTGGATGTAGTTCTGTGCCTCGTAGGCCGCGCGCACCGGGTCGACGACCTGGTAGTAGATCACCGAGTCGATGCTCACCATCAGGTTGTCCTCGGTGATCACGCCCTGCGGCGGGAACGGCACCACGGCCTCCCGCATGTCCATGGTGTAGCGGACCGTGTCCAGCAGCGGCACCAGCAGGTGCGGGCCGGGGTCCAGCGTCCGCTTGAACTTGCCCAGTCGCTCGACCACGCCCACCTGCTGCTGCCGGATCACCCGGACGGAGCGAAGCAGGATCGCGACCACCACCACGACCAGTACGAGCAGCAGAACCGTGCCGATCAATCCTCCGGGCATTTCTCTCCTTGGGTTGGTTGCGCCCCGGGTTTCAGGGCAGCGCGTCGTGCCGTGGATAGACCACGGCCACGGCGCCGTCGATCTGGTAGACCTCGATCTCGGTCCCGGCCGGGATATTGCCCTCGACCGCACGGGCCGACCACACCTCGCCGGCCACCTTGACCTCGCCGCCGGCCTGCGTGACCTCGCTGATCGTGGTGCCGGGCGACCCGACCATCTTGTCGAGACTGGAGCGGTAGCCCGGCAGCGACCGGACGCGCTCCAGCAGCGTCGGCCGCAGCAGGAGCAGAAGGGCGACGGCAGCCACCAGGGCGAGCACGACCTGGAGCCACAGCAGGCCGGGGATGAACGCTGCGACACCGGCACCGACAAGCGCACCGCCGGCCAGCATCAACAAGGTGAAGTCGCCGGTCATGGTCTCGGCGAGCGCGAGCAGGCCGGCCAGGATCAGCCAGACGACCCAGCCGTTCGCTGCGAGCCACTCCATCGTCCCCACCTACCCTTCCAGCTGTGTACCGGCAGCCCGGGAGTCCCTCCATCATGCCAGCCCGGCAAACATCCGCGCACCGACGGACGCGGACTCACTCGAAGGTGCTCTCCCGGATGGCGCGGGCCGTCCAGCGGCCGCCGCTCCGGCCGATCTCCAGCGGCAGGTCGAACGTGTAGCTCATCAGGCCGGCGGTGATCGTCTGCTCGATCGGCCCGGCCGCCACCACCCGTCCCTGCTTGAGCAGCAGCGCGTGGGTGATGCCGAGCGGGATCTCCTCGACGTGGTGGGTGACCAACACGGTGGCCGGCGCGTTCGGGTCCAGGCACAACTCGCTCAGCGTGCCGACCAGCGCCTCCCGGCCGGCGAGGTCGAGGCCGGCTGCAGGTTCGTCGAGCAGCAGCAGTTCGGGGTCGGTCATCAGCGCCCGGGCGATCTGGACGCGCTTGCGTTCGCCCTCGCTCAGGGTGCCGAAAGTGCGGTCGGCGAGGTGGTCGACGTGCAGCCGGCGCATCAGGTCGAGGGCGCGAGCCTCGTCGAGTTCGTCGTACTCCTCGCGCCAGCGTCCCATCACGGCGTACGCAGCCGAGATGACCACGTCGGTCACCCGCTCCGACTTCGGGATCCGGTCGGCCAGCGCCGCCGAGGCCACCCCGATCCGCGGACGCAGCTCGAAGACGTCCACCGCGCCGAGCGTCTCGCCCAGCAGCCGGGCGATGCCTTCGGTGGGGTGCAGCTGGGCGGCCAGCACCTGCAGCATGGTGGTCTTGCCGGCACCGTTCGGGCCGATCACCACCCAGCGGTCGTGCTCGCCGATCGACAGGTCGATCCAGTCCAGCAGGTGGGCGCCCGAGCGGACGATCGAGATGCCCTCCAGCTGCGCAACGGTCATGCCGTCAAACCTAGCCTCACTACGCTCCGGTGGCGTGCAGCCCGCCGTCCACGTGGATCATCTCGCCAGTCGTGGCGGGGAACCAGTCGCTCAGCAGCGCGACCACGGCCTTCGCCGCTGCGGTGGAGTCGGACGCGTCCCAGCCGAGCGGCGCGCGGGACGCCCAGATCGTGTTGAACTCCTCCGCACCGGGGATCGCCTTCTTGGCGATGGTCTCCACCGGGCCGGCTGCGACCAGATTGCTGCGGATGCCGTCCGGGCCGAGGTAGCGGGCGAGGTAGCGCGAGGTGCTCTCCAGCGCCGCCTTGGCCACGCCCATCCAGTCGTAGGTCGGCCAGGCCACGGTCGCGTCGAAGGTCATCCCCACCACCGAGGAGCCTGCCCGCAGCAGCGGACGGCAGGCCATCGCCAGGCTGACCAGGGAGTATGCGGACACCTCGACGGCCTTCGCAACGTCCGCGGCCGGCGTGGTCAGGAACTTGCCGCCGAGCGCGGTCTCCGGGTTGGCGAAGGCGATCGAGTGGACGACCCCGTCCAGGTGGTCGAAGTGCTCGCCGAGGCGCTCGGCCAGGCTGGCCAGGTGCTCGGGATCGGTGACGTCGAGTTCGATCAGCGGCGGGACGGGGTCGAGCCGCTTCAGCACCCGGGCGGTGATCCCCATCGCCCTGCCGAAGTTCGACACCACGACGTTCGCCCCCTCGGCCTGGGCGAGCTCAGCCACCCGGTAGCCGATCGAGGTGTTCATGGTCACGCCGGCGACCAGGACGTTCTTGCCTTCGAGGATTCCCATGGCCCGCTCCTCAGTGCCCCATGCCCAGGCCGCCGTCGACCGGCAGCACGGCACCCGAGATGAAGCCGGCCTCCTCGGATGCCAGGAATTCGACCGCTGCGGCGACCTCGGCCACCTGGCCGAGCCGTGCTGCCGGGATCGCGGCGAGGTACTTCGCGATCACGTCGTCGGGAAGGACGGCGGTCATGTCGGTCTCGATGAAGCCGGGAGCCACCACGTTCGCGGTCACCCCCCGGCCGCCGATCTCGCGGGTGAGCGAGCGGGCCATCCCGACCAGCGCAGCCTTCGACGAGGAGTAGTTCACCTGGCCGGCCGACCCGTAGAGGCCGACGACCGAGCCGGTGAACACGATCCGTCCCCAGCGGCCGCGGATCATGCTCTTCGCCGCGCGCTTGGCGACCCGGAATGCGCCGGTGAGGTTGACGTTGATGACGGCGTCCCAGTCGGCGTCCGACATCCGCAGGATCAGGGTGTCCTTGGTGATGCCGGCGTTGGCGACCAGGATCTCGACCGGGCCGTTGGCCTCCTCCGCCTGCTTGAAGGCCGCCTCCACCTGGTCGGCATCGGTGACGTTGCAGTTCACGCCGAGAGCGCCGGTCGCGGGCTCGCCGCCCATGTCGAAGCTGGCCACGCGGTGCCCCGCGGCCAGGAAGCGGCCGACGATGGCCTGGCCGATTCCCCGGTTCCCGCCGGTGACGACCACGCTGCGGGCAGGGCTGTTGGTTGAGGTTTCAGTCACGGCGGACACCGTATCGGACGCGGGGCCGGAAGTCCGGGACCGTCCTAGGCTGGTCGATATGAGTCCGGCCAGCGCGAACAAACCGGTGCTGATCACCAGCGCCCGGTTGTCGAAGACGCTGGACAACGCCGCCCGCCGTCGCCGCTACCTGTGGACGATGGGCGTTCGCGTGGCCTGCTTCCTCGCCGCGACCGTCACTCCCCTGCCGTGGAACCTGCTGCTGCTGGTCGCCGCCGCAGTTCTACCTACGATCGCCGTGATGCTCGCGAACGCCGTCGACCAGCGGACGCTCCCCGAGCAGCAGGCTGAGCCGTCGGCCCACCCTGAACTGCCCGAGCGAGGCCTCGTCAAGGGCGTCGTCGAGTCCGAGGAGGAGCGGTGAAGCTGCTGGACGCACCCATGGGAACGGCACCGCGGGGACGGATGTGGCTGCGCTGGCTGGCCCTGGCCGCGTTCGTCGTCGGGCTGTCGGTCGCCTTCGTCCACCTGGGCTTCTGGCAGCTCGACCGGCTCGACCAGAGGCGAGCCGTCAACCAGGCGGTGATCGACCACGAGAACTCCGCCGTGCTCGACTTCAGCGATGCGTTCGGGGGCACGATCACCGACGCGCAGGCCTGGCAGCGGGCGCAGGTCCGCGGGACCTTCGACGCGTCCCACCAGCTCCTGGTCCGCTACCGCAGCGACGTCAACGGTGCCTCTGGCTACGAGGTCCTGACCCCGTTGCGGACGACGTCCGGCCAGTGGCTGGTCGTCGACCGCGGCTTCGCTCCCCGGCCGTCGAACGGACAGTATCCGACCGTGCTGCCCGAACCTCCCGGCGGCGAGGTCACCGTTGTCGGCTACGTCCGCCGCGACGAGGTTGGCGACGCGGACGCGGTGACGCCGATCAGCGGATCGGTGCGCCTGATCAACTCCGCTGCCATCGGTGGCTGGCTCGGACAGCCGGTCGTCAACGGCTTCCTGTCGGCCACCGAGATCACCCCGCCGCAGGCCGGCGACCTGGTTCCCGTCCAGCCACCGGCGCTGACGGAGGGCAATCACTTCTCCTATGCGCTTCAATGGTTTGCATTCGCCGGACTCGCCGGCATTGGACTGGTCGTCCTGATCCGTTCCGACGTCCGCGCACTGAAGCGCGGAAGGCGTGCGGGCCGGGACGCGGAACCGGAGCGTTCATGAGGATCTCCCTGATGACGGTCAGCCTGCTGCTGGTGCTGACCGCCTGTGCGACGCCGTCGCCCGCGGCGCCGAACCCGTCGGGCGGTACCCCGGCGTCCCTGGACGGCACCAGCTGGGATGTCACGGCCATCAACGGCACGGCCCCCGTCCCCGGTGCCCGGCAACCCAGCATGAGCTTCACCCACGACACGATGTCCGGGACCACCGGCTGCAACTACCTCAACGCCGGCTATACGCTGAACGGCTCGTCGATCACCTTCTCCCCCGGCGCCCAGACGGCGATGGCCTGCTCCGACGATGTGATGAAGCAGGAGCAGGCGTTCACCTCGGCCCTGGCCAAGGTGGCCAAGCTCGCCGGCGACGGCAGCACCATGCAGTTGCAGGACGGCACCGGAGCAACCCTGTTCACCCTCGCCAAAGCAGCGTCGGAGGCAGCGAAGCCGCTGGAGGGGACCACCTGGGAGCTGGAGTCGATCCGTAGCGCCGACACGGCCGCGTCGGTCGTGGCGGGAAGCTCGGTCACCATGCGGATCAGCGACGGCAAGCTCACCGGCAAGGCCTGCAACACCTTCAACGCCACCGCCACGATCGACGGCGAGAACCTCACCGTCGGGCCCATCATGAGCACCCGGATGGCCTGCCTGAGCGACGAACTGACCAAGCAGGAGCACACGGTCCTGGACCTGCTCGGGAAGGCGAGCGGCACCCACATCATCGGCTCCCAGCTCGAGGTGACCAGCGCCGGCGGCAGCCTCTTCTTCAGGGCACAGTGAGCCTCGACCGCGTCCAGGACCTGCTCAGCTGTCCGAACTGCGGCAGCGAGATGGTCCTCGATGCGGGACGGCTGCAGTGCGCACTCGGCCACAGCTTCGACGTGGCCCGGGAGGGATACGTGAACCTGCTGGGCGGCGCCGAGCCGGCCAATGCGGACACGACGGCGATGCTGGCCGCGCGTGGGCGCGTCCAGTCGGCGGGGGTGTTCGCTCCGGTCGCCGAGGTGGTGGCTCACCTGGCTCGGAGCCGGTCGCCCGTCCTGGACGCGGGTGCCGGGACGGGCTACTACCTGGCCGCCGCCCTCGGTGACGAGCAGGCCGCGGTGGGTGTGGGGATCGACGTGTCGAAGGCGGCCGCCCGGCAGTGTGCCCGCGCGGACGCCCGGATCGGCGCGGTGGTCGCCGACGTCTGGCAGCGTTTGCCGGTGGTCGATCGATCGGTCGGCGTGGTGCTGTCGGTGTTCGCCCCCCGCAACCTGGGCGAGTTCGTCCGCGTCCTGCAGCCGGATGGACGGCTGGTCTCGGTGACCCCGCGTCCCGACCACCTGGCCGAGTTGCGGGCGGCGCACGATCTTCTCGACGTGCCCACCGGCAAGGCCGAACAGCTGGTCGCCGCGGCAGCCGAGTTCTTCGACCTCGTCGACACCCGGGTGGTCAGGTACCGGTTCGACGCCGGCGCAGAGCTGGCGCGGGACCTGATCGCGATGGGGCCCAACGCCTTCCACACCGTGCCGGCAGAGGTGGGCGCGACGACCGTGGGGATCGACGTGACCGTCCAGTCGTTCCGTCCGCTCCAGGCGTGAGCACCGGCGCCTGAGAGGATGAAGCATGCCTGTCTGGCCTGATCCCGCCTCGGCGCGGACGCTGTCCGCCCTGGCCGAGCACATCGAGGCCGAGGTCCCGGCAGCCCGGGCGCTGCGCCGCGAGCTCCACCGCCACCCGGACCTGAGCGGTACCGAGCGCCCCACCGCCGAGCGGCTCCGTCACGCCCTGCCCACCCTGCATCCGACCCGGGTCGCCGAGACCGGATTCCTGGTCCGGGTCGGGCCACCGGGCCCGGCCGTCGTCGTCCGCAGCGAACTGGACGCGCTGCCGCTGCGCGAACAGACCGGCGTCGAGTGGGCCGCCACCGACGGCGCCATGCACGCCTGCGGCCACGACGTCCATCTGGCCGCACTGTGGGCGTTGCTGCAGGCCGCCCGCCGCGTCGAACTGCCGGTCGGGCTGATCGGGCTGTTCCAGCCGCGCGAGGAGGTGCAGCCGTCGGGCGCAGAGACCGTCGTGACCTCCGGCCTGCTGGCCGAGCACGAGGTGGTCGCGGTCGTCGGCGGCCACGTCCAGCCACGCGTCCCGGCCGGCGTGATCAGCACCGGAGTCGGACCCGTCAATGCTTCTGCCGACGAGTTCGAGATCGTCGTCCACGGCCAGCCCGGTCATGGCGCCTATCCGCATGTCACCGTCGACCCGGTGCCCGTGCTGGCCGCGATCATCAACGGCCTGCAGGAACTCGTCGGTAGGACGATCGACCCGATCCACCCGGCGGTCGTGACAGTCGGGCTGGTCGAGGCCGGGACGGCAGCCAACATCATCCCTGCATCAGCCCGGCTGCAAGGGGTGATCCGGACGATGTACGACGCCGACCGGACGCACCTTCACGCCGCCGTCCGACGGCTCGCTGAGCACGCGGCCGCCGCCCGCGGGGCCACGGCGGACGTGACCATCACCGTCGGCGACCCGGTCCTGAGCAACGACCGCCGGCTCGTCCGGTTCACCGATCCGTTGCTGGCGCACCTCGGCCTGCCGGTGGCTCACGAGCCGTTCCGCTCCTGCGGCGCGGACGACTTCTCCCACTACTCCCGGATCGCGCCGATCCTGATGATGTTCCTCGGTGTCCGGCAGGATCCCGGGGTCGCGATCGCCGAAGCCGCGACCCACGGCGCCCGGCACGAGGTCGGCCTGCACCATCCCCGGTTCCTGCCCGCCGAGGAGTCGATCCGCCAGCTGGCGCTGGCGCTTGCCGCCGGCTACCTGGCCGGAGCCCAGCTGGCGCAGTAGGCGCGGTCGGCGGGTTGCGCGGCACCCGGCCGCGTCGTCCCCGGCCCCGACCGCGCGTCCCTCTGTCGTCCCCGGCGTCGACCGCGCCTCCCCTGTCGACCCGGGCCCCGACCCGGGACCCCCAGACAGCC
>JAFKJK010000014.1 GCA_017306015.1 Propionibacteriaceae bacterium | reverse complement strand
TGCGCTACGATTTGCGTCGCACCGCGGTGCTTGCCGAGCCCTCTACGCCAAGAGCCTCCCTTCCCGTCGTCCGCCTCCACCCAGGGGGAGGCAGTTGACGGGAAGGGAGGCTCTCGGTGTTGAGGAGGAGGAACTACACGAGTTCGGCCAGGACGTCCCCAGCGAGGTGCACCTGGTAGCCCATCGCGGCGAACATGGCCGCCTTGGCGACCAGGGCGGCGTCCGCGGTCTCGGCGTCGGGGGCGTAGGCGACGTTGAGGTGGTTCGCCTTGTGGCGGGCCATCAGCTGGTCGCGTCCGACACCGTGCAGGACGGCGTTCATGATCGGCCACTCCGGGTTGGTGCAGTCGAGCCGGCGCTGCACCTCCTCTTCCGGCATCTCGATGCAGGTGCCGCGGCCGAGGTCGACGTGCAGGACGCCGTCCATGATGAACACCCGCGACCAGACGATCTCGCCCGGCTTCGACACACCCGACAGGGTCGAGCCACCCAACGGGAAGAAGTAGTAGCTCTGCCGGTAGCCGTGCGCGTTGGCATACCCGCCCAGGTGGGACGCCGGAACGGAGCCCGAGATCTCCAGCACCCAGACGAAGTCGTCGCCCCACACGTCGCCCCAGCGGATGTCGTGGAGGGTCGTCGCCGGGTCGAGCCCCATCGCCGTCCACACCCGGTTGGTCACCAGCGTGTCGATCGCCACGCCCTGGTCCACCTCGTTCGCGCACGGCACGGGAGCGCCCTCGTACAGCACCCGGGAGCCGTCGCGCGAGGTCACCGGCGGACGCTCCACGTTGTTCAGCAGTCCCTCGACCAGATCGGACGCCGGCACCATGTCCTTCAGCCCCTGCTGGTACTGGATGCCGACCACGTCCGCGCCGAAGTCGTCGGCCATCCGGACGGCGGCTACGTACATCTTCAGCTGGGAGTGCACCTGCTCGTCGGTGAGGTTCTCCTTCCAGTCGCCGTCGTTGTCGATGTGGAACGTCATGCCGGCCTGATCCAGCCACGCCCGTACGGCGTTGGCCTCCTCGTCGGTCACCTTGTTCATCTCGGCGACCAGCGCGCTCTGGGAGAGCCGCTCCTTGTAGATGCCGGCCGGGTTCATCAGCTCGTCGTCGATCAGCGCGTTGTACATGCCCATGCAGTACTCGTCGAAGACGGCGATGATCGCCTTGTCGGCCTTCAGCTGGGCGGCCAGCGCCTCGCCGAGCCGCTTCTCCTCCGACGCCGGCAGTTCCGGCAGGTCGCGCACGTGGGACGTGTCGTGGACGATCTCGCCGGTGTTCAGCCACTCGGCCAGCTTCGTCCGCGCCCAGTCGTCGGTGAAGTCCTTGCTCCACAGGGTCGAGTGCTTCACGCCCGCCTTCACCAGGGAGCCGTGCAGGTTGAGCATGCCGACCAGCCCGGGGAAGTCGCCGGCGAAGTTCGCGACCAGCAGGATCGGCCCGGTGTGGTCGCGCAGTCCGTGCAGGACGTGGTGGCTGTACTGCCAGACCGCCTCGACGACCACGAGCGGCGCCTCGGTGGGGACGTTCTTGAACACCTGCATGCCGTGGTGCTGGCTGTCGATGAAGCCGTGTCCGGTCTCGGGGTTCACGCCGTGGGCGCGGGTGACCTTCCAGCCCTGAGCCTCGACGGCGGCGGCGAACTCGGCCTCGACCTGCTGCTGCATCGCCCACGTCTTCACGTTCGTGGTCAGGCGCAGGTCGCCGTTCGCGACGACGTAGACGGTGTTGGGCTCGGCGGCCGGACGGGTGGGTGCTTCCGGGATGAGATAGGTGCTCACGAGTTGACTCCTTGGTTGTCTCAGCGACTCATCTCCGGCCCCCGCGAACGACGCTGAACGAACGGGACGAGCTACCCGTCCATGCTTTCAGCAATCGATTTCACAGTCAAGCGCACCGAGCCCGGAACGGCACCGGCGAGTGGGTGACTACGAACTCCGGGACGTCTGCGCGAGCGCCCCGTCGATCAACTCGATGCCCTCGTCCTCGTCGCCGAAGACGAGCGGCAGCACGACTTCGCGTCCGGGGCCCTTCAGGCCGTCGATGCGCTCCAGCAGCATGGTCGCGGCGACCTCGCCGAGGCGCCGTGCCGGCAGGTGCGTCACCAGCACCCCGACCGGGACGAGCAGCACCAGCGGCAGGCCGCCGAACGAGGCCAGCCCGACCGTCGGCGGCAGCTTCCCCTCGGCGGCGAGGACGCGGATCACGCCCGAGGCGAGCTTGTTGTTGGCAGCGAAGATGGCGTCCGGGGGCTCGGGCAGGGAGAGCAGCCGGTGGGTCGCCTCCGCACCTCCCGCGACGGTATAGCTGGTGCGGATGACGAGGTCGTCCGGCGGCTCTGCGCCGTTGGCCTCCCGGTACGCCGCCGCCCAGCCCTGGTGGCGCAGGTCGGCGGTCTCCACCCGCTTGGGCCCGCTCACGCAGGCGACCCGGCGGTAGCCGGCCTCGAACAGCAGCCGGGCGGCGGCCGTCGCCCCGCTCAGGTTGTCGGCGACCACGGTGTCGGCCTCGACGTTCGCCGCGTGCCGGTCGACGCAGACCACGGGGACGCCCCGCTCGATCGCCAGGTCGAGCCGCGTCCCGATGCTGCTCGGCGCCAGGATCACCCCCGCGACCGGCTCGCTGACCGCGACCCGGAGGTACTCCTGTTCCTTCTCGGGATCCTCGTCGGTGTTGCAGAGCATGACCGAGTAGCCCCTGGCCCGGGCGACGTCCTCGACCGCCCGGGTCATCACGGTGAAGAACGGGTTCTCGATGTCGGGGATCATCATCGCGATGATCTCCGACGAGCTGGTCCGCAGTCGGCGGGCCATCCGGTTCGGCACGAAGCCGAGCTCCTCCGCCGCCTTGCGGACGGCCTCGGTCATGTCCGGACGGACCTTGATGCCGTTGAAGACCCGGGAGACGGTGGCGGCGGAGACCCCCGCCTTCGCAGCCACGTCGTAGATGGTGACCATGTGGTCGGGCTCACCCCCTCCGCTCGTCCGCGAACCAGCCCCGCAGGCTGCGGTAGGCGTCGCTGAAGCGGGCCAGGTGACGCTGGTGACGCACGCTCGCCTCGCCGGGGACGAACTCAGCGGTCACCGTCGACAGCCTGGAAGCCAGATCGAAACCGGCCAGACCGAGGCCAACCATACCGGTGACGGCTGCGCCGAGGCTGTTGGCTTGCGTGGTCACGCTGCGGCGCCGGACGGGGACCCCCCAGATGTCGGCCAGCAGGGCCAGCCAGGTGTCGCTGGCCGCTCCGCCGCCGATCACGTCGATGGCGCCGTCGCCGGGACGCCGCAGCGGTGCCATGCACAGCGCGAGGCTGTAGCCGACGCCCTCGAGTACGGCCCGGGTCAGGTGCGGACGCCGGTGGTGCATCCGCAGCCCGGCGAACACCCCGGACGCGTGCGCGTCCCACCACGGCGAGCGTTCGCCGATCAGGTAGGGCAGGAAGAACAGTCCCTCGTCGGCCGCGACGACCTCGGCGGCGGACGCGATCAGCTCGCCGATCTCCGCCGGCGTCTCGCCCAGGGCTTCGGCAGCCCACTGCAGCGAGCCGGCACCGGTCTGGGTGGTGGCGGTGGGGGTGAACAGCCCGGGCACCACATGGCCGAGGGTGAACGAGCGCGCCTCGGGGTCGAGCACTGGCTCGGTGGTGGTGCACGCGTACCAGGCGGACGTGCCGAGGCACACGTAGCCGGGGGAGTCCGGGGTGACGCAGCCGGCGGCGACCGCGGCCATCGGCCCGTCTCCGCCGCCGACGACGACCGGCGTCCCGGCGCGCAGGCCCAGCTCGTCGGCCGCGGCGGACGTCAGCGGGCCCAGCACGTCGGTCGACTCGACCACCTCCGGCCACAGCGCGGCGTCCACGCCGGCCGCGGCCAGCAGCCCGGGCGACCAGCCGCCGGTGGCCAGGTCGTACGCCCCGGTGTGGGACGCGTCCGAGCGGTCGGTGACCAGGCGTCCGGTGAGTCTGAGGTTGACGTAGTCCTTGGCCACGCACACCGCGCGTCCGCGGGCGTAGGCCTCGGGTTCGTTCGCGCGGACCCACATCAGCTTGGGCAGCGTGTAGGGGGCGGCGATCCGGTTGCCGGTGATCCGGTAGGCGGCCTCGGCACCGAACGCGCCGGCGAGGGCGGACGCCTCGGCCGAAGCCCGCTGGTCGGACCAGATCATGGCCGGCCGGACGGGTTCGCCGGAGCCGTCGAGCAGCACCAGGCCCATCATCTGGCCGGAGATGCAGATGCCGTCCACCTGCTCCGGGCGGGTGCCGGTGTCGGCCAACAGGCGCCGCGTGGCTGAGACGACGGCCGTCCACCAGTCGTGGGGATCCTGCTCGCTGGTGGTGTCGGCGGCGTAGCGGGTGGGATAGGACGCGGTGGCGGCGGCCAGGATGCGTCCGTCCGCGTCGTGCAGGGACGCCTTGTCGCCGCTGGTGCCCAGGTCGTGCGCGATCAGCATTTTCGCTCCAGGAATGGCAGTGGGGGCGACACCCTTGCGGGGCGTCGCCCCCACCAATGTTGGCGGTTCTCAGGCCGTCAGGGGACTACTTGTACAGGACAGCCTGGATCTTCGGATCGTTGATGTTGGACTTGTCGTACCAGTAGAAGCCGGTGTCGATGGTCTTGGGCTGGGTCTCGCCCTTGATCGCCGCGACGGCCGCCTTCACGACCTGCTCGCCCATGCCGACCGGGTTCTGGGTGATGGCGCCGGCCATCACGCCGTTGTTGATGGCGTCGATCTGGGCCTGACCGGAGTCGAAGCCGACCAGCTTGACGTTCTTGGCCGCGTCCCCGGCCTCCTGGACACCCTTGACCGCGCCGATGGCCGAGCCCTCGTTGGAGCCGAAGATGCCGGCGATGTCGGCATTGGCCGCGATCATGTTCTTGGCGATGTCGGCGCTCTTGGCCTGGTCGCCGCCGCCGTACTGGGTCTCCAGCAGGGTCACGTCGGGGCAGTTCGCCTTGATGCCCTCGATGAAGCCGTCGCGACGGTCGGTGCCGGACTTGGAGGTCTGGTCGTGGACGATGAGGCCGACCTTGCCCTTGCCGCCGATCAGCTCGCACATGTGCTTGCCGGCCTCGGCCGCGGCAGCCTTGTTGTCGGTCGCGGCGGTCGTCACCGGGATGTCGGAGTCGACACCTGAGTCGAAAGCCACCACCGGGATCTTGGCGTCCGCGAACTGCTGCAGCACCGGGGCGGCAGCCTTGCTGTCCAGCGCGGCGAAGCCGAGCGCAGCCGGCTTCTTGTTGAGGGCATTGGTCAGCATGTTCATCTGCGCCTCGACCTCGGACTCCGACGCCGGGCCCTCGAACGTGATCTTCACGTTCTGCTTGGCGGCCTCGGCCTCTGCGCCCGACTTCACGGCCTGCCAGAACTGATGCTGGAAGCCTTTGCTGACGATCGCGATGTACGGCTGGTCACCTCCTGCGCCGCCTGAGCCGGCCGGGGCCGGGGCCCCACTGGAACAGGCCGCGAGAGACAGAGAGGCTGCGACGCCGAGCGCCAGCCCCAAAGAGATCTTCCGCATCTTCTTCTCCTTCGTTGGTTTGGGTTGCGGGAGCTTGTCAGTTCGTTGCGGCCCGGCGGGTCCGCAACTGGTCGATGAACACGACGACGAGGATCACCAGGCCGAGGATGACGTTCTGCCACTCCTGCGGCATCGACAGGATCTGCAGGCCGTTGTTGATCACCGAGATGATGAGGGCGCCGATGATGGTGCCGACGATGGTGCCCTTGCCGCCGGACAGGGAGGTGCCGCCGATCACCACCGCGGCGATCGCCTGCAGCTCGTAGCCGGAGCCGGTGGCGGGCTGCGCCGATCCGAGCCGGGCCGAGATCATGATGCCGCCCAGGCCGGTGAACAGCCCGGCGACCGCGTAGATGATCATCGTCCACTTGCGGGTGTTGATGCCCGACAGCTTGGTGGCCTCCTCGTTGCTGCCGATCGAGATGTCGTAGCGGCCGAGCAGGGTCTTGTTCAGCAGGACGTGGGCGATCACGGCCGCCACCAGCAGGACGAGCACGGCGTTCGGGAAGTTCGAGCCCGGGATGATGCTGCCGGTCGACAGCCCCATGAAGGACGCGTGCGCCGTGGTGTCGAAGTAGATCGGTGCGGCGTGCGACACGACCAGCGCCAGGCCTTGGGCGACCATCATCATCGCCAGTGTCGCGATGAAGGGTGGTAGCCCGAGGATCGCGACGTTGGCGCCGTTGACGAGCCCGATCAATCCGCCGAAGACGATCGTCATCAGGATCCCGAGCCAGATCGGCAGGTGCCAGTTCACGATGAACGTCGCGCCCATCACGGCACACAGGGTCATGCCGGTGCCGACGGACAGGTCGATGCCGCCGGTGATGATCACCAGCGTCGCCCCGAGCGCGAGGACGCCGACCACGACGGTGGAGAACAGGATCCGGGTGATCGTCGAGTAGGTCGGGAACACCTGCGGGTCGGCGATCGAGAAGACGATGAAGATCACCAGCAGGCCGATCAGCGCCATCAACTGGTCGAGCCGGGCCCGCCAGGCGCCGGCCTTCTTGACCGGTGCGACCTCGGGCGACGTGGTTTGCGTGGACATCAGTGTTCCGCCTCTTCGGTGTGCTCGGGAGTGATGGCGTCGTCGCGGTGGGTGGCGAGCCGCATGATCGATTCCTGGTCGGCCTCGGCCGCGGTGAGGACGCCCTTGACCCGGCCGTCCGCCATCACGACGATGCGGTGGGACATCCGCAGGATCTCCGGCAGTTCGGAGGAGATCATGATGATCGACTTGCCCTGTTCGGCCAGCTTGTTGAGGAGCTGGTAGATCTCTTCCTTGGCGCCGACGTCGATGCCGCGGGTCGGTTCGTCGAAGATCAGGATGTCGCAGTCCTTGACCAGCCAGCGGGCGATGATCGCCTTCTGCTGGTTGCCGCCGGAGAGGTACTTGACCAGCTGGTTCACCGACGGTGTCTTGATGTTCAGCAGCTTCTTCGAGCTCTCGGACGCCTCCTTGATGGCGCCGTCCCTGAGGAAGCCCACCCGGGAGAACTGACTGCTGAGCGAGCTGATCACGATGTTGTGCGAGACCGGCTGGCCGAGCATCAGGCCGAGGCCCTTGCGGTCCTCGGAGAGGTAGCCGATCCCCCGGGCCGCCGCCTGGGCCGGCGAGGAGATCGTCACCCGGTTGCCGTTGAGGACGATGTCGCCGGCCGTGATCGGGTCGGCTCCGACGACCGCGCGGGCCACCTCCGTCCGGCCGGCGCCCATCAGGCCGGCGAAGCCGAGCACCTCGCCGCGGCGCAGCTCGAAGCTGACGTCCTTGAGCAGCGCCCGGGTCGACAGTCCCGAGACCTGCAGCACGATCGGACGGTCGCTGCGGACGTTCTCCGGCCGGGCTCCGGTGTTGATCGCGCGGCCGACCATCTTCGCGATGACGTCCTCGATGGAGACGTCGGCCATGTTCATCGTGTCGATGTAATGACCGTCGCGGATGACGGTGATCCGGTCGGCGATCCGTTTCAGCTCGGCCATCCGGTGGGAGATGTAGACGACCCCGGTCTGGGGGGTGACGAACCGCCGGATCAGCTCGTGCAGCTGCGCGACCTCGGCGTCGTTCAGGGCGGCCGTCGGCTCGTCCATGATCAGCACCTTGGTGGACTCGAACGACAGCGCCTTGGCGATCTCCACCATCTGCTGCTGGGCCACGCTGAGGGTGGAGACGACGGCCTTCGCGTCGATGTGCATGCCGAGCCGGTCGAGCAGCTCCCGGGTGCGGCGCACCTGCTCGCCCGGCTTGGTGAAGAACCCGCCGGAGACCGGTTCCCGTCCGAGCCAGATGTTCTCGGCGACGGTCAGGTGCGGCACCAGGTTGAGCTCCTGGTGGATGATCGACAGCCCGACCTCCTGCGCCTCCTTCGGCGTGCTTGCGGTCAGCGGCTCGCCGTCGAGGTGGAAGTCGCCGGTCTCTTTCGTGTAGATGCCGGTGAGCAGCTTCATCAGCGTCGACTTGCCGGCGCCGTTCTCGCCGACCAGGCCGAGCACCTCGCCGTGGCGCAGGTCGAACCGCATTCCCTCCAGCGCCTTCACGCCGGGGAAGCTCTTGTCGACGCCCTCCACCTGCAGCAGCAGGCCGGGGTCGCCCTTCGGCACGGTGGCCGTGGCCTCGACGGCGGTCATGCCGGCACCACCGCAGCCTCGCCGATCGGGGTGACGCCTTTGCGGAAGATGGCGTTGCCGTAGGTGCGGGTCTCGCCGGTGCGGATGATCAGTTCGGCCCCGGCGGCCAGGTCGTAGAACGCGAAGCGCTCGATCATCCGGTACGGCTCTCCGTCCAGCCGGGCGGCCTCGACGAGTTCGGACTGGACCGGCAGCAGGCCGTCCGGGCTCTCCATCAGGTCGAGCGTGGGGCCGTGGGTGTCGGGGACGATCACCGAGCGGATCGCCTGCAGCACTCGCGGCGAGGAGAGGCCGGGAAGGTCGACCAGGTGCTTGCGGGCGAGCTTGGACGCGGTGAAATGAGCGTCCGCAACGACCACGGCGTCACCGTGGCCCATCTCGTCGAGCGCCAGCAGGAGCCTGCCGGTGAGCACCGGATCCAGATTGAGCAGCATCCTCGCCTCCATCTGAGAAATCGATTGCAGTATGCTGGCACGGCCGCCGGGTTGTTGTCCACCGGGGACTCCCGGGTTCGTGGGATCGTGACGAATTCGAGACCTGAGGTGATGGTGGACGGGGTCGGCGGCGCCGATGATAGGCTTAATGAAACGTTCTAATCCGGCGGCTCGCGGGGTACGTGGGACCGTCCGGGGGAAGGCAAGGATGCCCGGATCCGACCCGTCTCGCGGCACCGGACAGCGGCCCCCGCTGGTCAACACCCACGTCCACTTCCCGCCCAACTTCTCGGCGTTCACCAGCGTCGAGGACGTGCTGGCGACGGCCCGCACCGAAGGCGCCCGAGCCATCGGGATCTCGAACTTCTTCGACCAGCAGGTCTACTCCCGGTTCGCGGAGCAGGCTGCCGGCGCGGGCGTCCTGCCGCTGTACGGGCTGGAGTTCATCACGGTGATCGACGACCTCGCCGAGGCCGGCGTCCGGGTGAACGACCCGGCCAATCCGGGCCGGATGTACCTGTGCGGCAAGGGCATCGACCCGAACAAGCCGAAGCCGGACGCGGCCGCCGCGATCGCTGCGAGCATCCGCTCCGGCAACGACGAGCGGGCGCGGAAGATGGTCGACCAGCTGACCGCCTGGTTCGCCGAGTGCGGCCTGTTCACCGGACTGGATGCGAAGACGATCGCCGACGGCGTCGCTGCGTCCGCCGGCGTCCCTGTCGAGTGGGTGTCGCTGCAGGAGCGGCACATCGCCCGCGCCTACCAGCAGGCGCTCGCCGCGCTCCCGCTCGCCGATCGCGCGGTGGTGCTGGAGCGGGCCTACGGCGGCCCGTCGACAGTCGACCTCGACGACCCGGTGGCGCTGCAGGGCGAGCTCCGGTCGCGGCTGATCAAGGTCGGCACCCCGGGCTTCGTCGCCGAGGTGCCGCTGGCCTTCGCCGACGCCTACGCCTACGTCCTGGCCATGGACGGCATCCCCACCTACCCGACCCTGGCGGACGGGGTCGACCCGGTCTGCCCGTTCGAGTCCTCCCCGCAGCAGCTAGCGGCCGAGTTGCTGGCCCGGGGGATCCACGCCGCCGAGCTGATCCCCGTCCGCAACACCGGCGCCTGCGTGGACGCCTACGTTGCCGCCTTCACCGCCGCCGGCATCATCGTGATGGCCGGCACCGAGCACAACACCGCCGACCGGATCCCGCTCGCCGTCGCCTGCGCGGACGGACCGGCCTCCGACATCGCCAGCCAGGCGTTCTGGGAGGCGACCTGCGTGGTCGCCGCCCACCAGCACCTGGTCGCGTCCGGCCGTCCCGGCTACGTGGACGCGCGCGGCAACCGCACGGACGCGAGTGTCGCCGAACTCGTCGCCCTCGGGGCGAGCCTGATCGAGGGGGAACAGTGACCGCCGTCTCCGAACTCATCGCCGTCGCCAACCGCTTCGGCGCCGACCCCGAGTACTCCCGCGCCGGCGGCGGCAACGCCTCGGTCAAGGTGGACGGCATCCTGCGGATCAAGCCGTCCGGGGTGCCGCTGGCGACACTGACGGCCGAGGACCTCGTCGGCCTGCGCAACGACGTCCTGCTGGAGTGTCTGGCCTCCGACGAGCCGACCGAAGGTGATCCCGTCCAGGCCGCGGCGGCGAAAGCGCTCGTCGACCCGCCCGGCGGCCGCCGGCCCAGCGTGGAGATCCTGTTCCACGCGCTCATCCCGGACACCCTCGTGCTGCACACCCACCCGCTGGTCGCGAACGCACTCACCTGCAACACCGACGCGGAGGCGCTGGCAGCGCGGCTGTTCGGTGATGACGCGGTGTTCGTTCCCTACACCGATCCCGGGGTGCCGCTGGCCCGCAAGGTCGCCGAGGTCCGGGACGCCTACACCGCGCGCACCGGCCGGCCGGCGCCCGGAATCACGCTGCTCGGCAACCACGGGATCATCGTCTCCGGCAACACCGCGGCCGAGGTGACCGAGCGGGCCGAGCGACTGACGTCGACCATCGCGGCAGCGCTTGAGGCATCCCCGCTTGTCAGCCCGGCTTCCCCTGCTGTCAGCCCGGCCTCCTCTGCTGTCAGCCCGGCTTCCCCTGCTGTCAGCCCGGCTTCCTCTGCTGTCAGCCCGGCGAACGCCGGGATCCCTGCCGACCACTCCTCCGAGCCGGCCGACGCTCACGTGGCCACGTTACGGAACACCGTCGCCCCGACCTTGCGCGGCCTCCTTGCCCGGGACGGACGCCTGCCGGTGGTCACCTCGGACGCCGGCGAGCTCGTCCGCTCGGTCACCACGACCCCGGCGGGCGAGGCGATCCTGGGCGGCGGGCCGCTGATCCCCGACCAGATCGTCTACGCCGGCTCCCTGCCGCTGGTCTTCACCCCGTCGGACCGCGGGGACGTGCTCGCCGAACTCACTGCGGCCCTCGCCGACTACCGCGGACGTCACGGGCGCGACCCCATCGTCACCGTGGTGCCGGGACGGGTCGCGTTCGCCGCCGGGGCCGACCTCGCCGCTGCCCGGACGGCGCTGGCCACGTTCACCGATGCCCTGCGGGTGGCCCGCGACGCCGACCGGATCGGCACCGTCCGGGTTCTGGACGATCGGGAGCGCGGCTTCATCGAGAACTGGGAGGCCGAGAGCTACCGCAGATCCGTCGCCGCGTCCGCCCGGTCCGGACGGATGGACGGCAAGGTGGTGATGGTCACCGGTGCCGCCCAGGGCTTCGGCCTCGGGATTGCCACCGAGCTGCTGGCCGAGGGCGCCCACGTCGTCCTGGCCGATCTGAACATGGACTTGGCTACGCGAAACGCCACCGAGCTGTCGACCCAGCACGGACCGGGACGCGCGGTCGCCGTCAGCGTGAACGTCGCCGACGAGCAGTCCCAGCTGGACGCCGTGGCTGAGGTCGTGGCGACCTTCGGCGGCCTGGACGTGTTCATCTCCAACGCCGGCGTCCTGCGGGCCGAGGGTGTGATGACCCAGCCGGTCGCCGACTTCGACCTGGTCACGAACGTGAACTACCGGGGCTACTTCCTCGGCGTCCGGGCGGTGGCGCCGATCCTGGCCGCGCAGCACGCCGCCTGCCCCCAGGCCTGGTTCGACATCATCGAGATCAACTCCAAGTCCGGCCTGGAGGGATCGAAGCGGAACTTCGCCTACTCCGGCTCGAAGTTCGGCGGCATCGGGCTCACCCAGAGTTTCGCGCTGGAGCTGGTCGAGTACGGCATCAAGGTGAACGCCATCTGCCCGGGCAACTACCTCGACGGGCCGCTGTGGACCGACCCCGAGCGCGGCCTGTTCGTCCAGTACCTGCGGGCCGGCAAGGTGCCGGGTGCGCAGAGCATCGCCGACGTGCGCGCGTACTACGAGGCCAAGGTCCCGATGGGTCGCGGCTGCCTCCCGTCCGACCTCGCCAAGACCGTCTACTACCTGGTCGACCAGCTCTACGAAACCGGACAGGCCGTCCCCGTCACCGGCGGCCAGAACATGCTCAACTGAAAGGCCCGTGATGACAGCGCAGTTCCCCACCACCCAGCCCGCCGTCCAGATCGTCGGACCCGACCAGGTCGTGGTCAACCCGGCGCTGCCGGTGCCAGAACTCGGGCCGACGCAGTTGCTCCTGCAGGTGGAGGCGTGCGGCATCTGCTTCTCCGACACGAAGCTGATGCACGCGTTCGCCTCGCACCCCCGCAAGAGCGAGGTCCTGTCCGGCATCGACCTCGGCGAGCTCGCCCGCATCCCGGGCTACCGTCCCGGGACCGAGCCGGTCGTCCCGGGCCACGAGCCGGTCGCCCGGATCGTCGCGGTCGGGGAGGCGGTCACCCGCCACACGGTGGGGGAGCGGGTGCTCGTCCAGACCGACTACCGGCACCTGCCGACGGCGGGCTCCAATGCCGCGTTCGGCTACAACTTCGACGGCGCCCTGCAGCCGTACGTGGTGGTCGATGAGCGGGTGGTGGTGACCCCGTCCGGGGAGCGGTTCCTGATCCCGGTGGGCGAAGGCCCGTCCGGTTCGGCGGTCGCCCTGATCGAGCCGTGGGCCTGTGTCGAGGCCGCGTACGCCTGGGGCGAGCGGCAGTCGCTGCTACCCGGTGGACGGCTGCTCGTCGTGGTCTCCGACGGACGCGAGGTCGCCGGGCTCGCCGACCTGGTCGCAGCCGCGGCACCGTCCGCCGTGACCGTCGTCGGGGCCACCGACGCCGCCACGGTCGGGGCTGCGTTCAACACCGCTGACAAGGTGGAATGGCTCACCGAGCATGCCTTCGACGACATCGTCTACTTCGGCTCGGACGCAAGCGCGATCGCGAAGCTGGGCCCGCTGCTGGCCCCCGGTGGCCTGCTGAACCTCGTCCTCGGCGGGGCGAGGATCGACGGCCCGGTCGCGGTCGACGTCGGCCGGCTGCACTACGACCTGATCCGCTATGTCGGCACTCCCGGCACGGACGCGGCGGCGAGCTACGCGCACATTCCGGCCAAGTGCGAACTGCGTCCGGGTGAACGGGTGGCGATCATCGGGGCGGCCGGCCCGATGGGCCTGATGCACACCGTCCGGACGGCCATCAGCGGCGTGGCGGGCGTCTCGATGGACGCCGTCGACGTGGACGACTCCCGGCTGGCGCACCTCGCCGAGGTGGTCGCACCGGTGGCCGCCGAGCACGGTGTCCCGACCCGGTTCCTGAACTCGCGCACCGAACCGCTCGCGTCCGGCTACAGCTACGTCGCGGTGATGGTGCCGGTGCCGGCGCTGATCGCCCAGGCGGTCGAGGTGGCGGGGGACGGCGCGATCGTGAACGCCTTCGCCGGCTTCGCGGTCGGCACCCTGGCAGATCTCGACCTGAACGCGGTCGCCGAGCGTGGCGTCTATCTCGTCGGCACCTCCGGGTCGCGGATCGAGGACATGGTGGCCGTGCTCGACCGGCTGGAGTCGGGAGCGCTGGACACGAACGTCTCGCTCTGGGCCGTTTCCGGCATCGCCGGCGTCCCCGCTGCCATCGAGAGCGTCCGCGACCGGACGTCCGGAGGCAAGATCATGGTCTATCCGCAGTTGCGCGACCTCGGTCTTGTCCGGCTGGATGAGTTGGCCGATCGCCTGCCCGCCGTCGCGGCCGCTATGGTTGATGGACGGTGGACGCGGCAGGCCGAGGACGCCCTGCTGGCCACCTCCTGATCGCCGCGGCTCGGGAACTCATCCGACGCATCCCCTTTGCGATTTCCCGGGCCGCGGCCCGGTCGGGAGCCGCCACCGTCCGCCAACACCACCGAGAACCTCTGTTCCGGTCAAACGCCTCCGCCTGCGCTGGGGCGTTTGACCGGAACGGTGGCGTTCGGCGGTCGGGCTGTGGATGGGCTTGCGCTGATGTTGGGACGTGACTTACGATTGAACCGATAAATGGGTTGGTTTCGTAAGTGGTCCGAAAGGACGGTCGATGTCGATCGAGCGCACTGAGCGTGAATCCCGGATCCTGGCGGAGCTTGCCAGGTCGGGTTCGCTGCAGGTGGCTGCGCTGTCGCGCGATCTCGGAGTCTCCGAGGTCACCGTCCGCGCCGACCTGCGGACGCTGGAGGAGCGCGGTCTGCTCTCCCGCACCCATGGTGGCGCCGAGGCGACCGGCTACCGCAACGTTCTGGAACGGCAGCTGCAGCACCCCGGGGAGAAGGACCGGATCGCCGCCGCGGCCGCAGAACTCGTCCGCGACGGCGACCAGATCATGATCGAGGCCGGCACCACCACGGCGCGGATCGTCGGCCATCTGGCCGGCCGGCGCGGCGTCCAGATCGTCACCAACTCCACGCTGGTCTTCGCCAACGCGCGGCTCAACCCGGCACTGACCGTGATCCTCACCGGCGGCGCATTCCACGGCAACTCCGAGTCGCTCGTCGGGACGGTCGCGCAGCGCACCATCGCCGACTTCAACGTGCGGCTGGCGTTCTTCGGCACCGACGGCTTCTCCGTCGCCCGCGGGCTCACCACCGGTTTCGCCGAGGGCGTCGCGGTGATCCGGGCGATGCAGGCTCGCGCGGAGGAGTGCTGGCTGGTCGCCGACTCGGGCAAGTACGGCCACGCCGGCTTCGCCACCGTGATGCCGATCGACCAGCTCACCGGTGTGATCACCGACGAGGGCATGGATCCGGCGGCCCGACAGGAATTGAGCGACAGCGACGTCCGCGTCCGCTACGTATAGAAGGAGAACAGATGGCCCAGGTTGTGGTCATGCCGCAGCTCGGCAACACCGTGGAGTCGTGCCTTGTCACCGCATGGTTGGTGAAGGTGGGCGACGTGGTCGACGCGTCCACGCTGCTGTGCGAGATCGAGACCGACAAGTCGTCGATGGAGGTGCCGGCCGGCGCCTCCGGGACGGTGCTGGCGCTGCTCGCCGCCGAGGGCGACGACGTCCCGGTGAAGTCGCCGCTGCTGGTGGTGGGCGAGCCGGGGGAGGACATCTCCGGGCTCGTCGCGGACGCGCCGGCTGACCCGGAACTCGCCGACGGGGCGGCCGGTGAACCGTTGGGGACTGTCCCCGATCGTTCAGCCGACGTCGGCGGGGCGGCCGGTGAACCGTTGGGGACTGTCCCCGATCGTTCAGCCGACGTCGGCGGGGCGGCCGGTGAACCGTTGGGGACTGTCCCCGATCGTTCAGCCGACGGCGACGCGGCGGCTGGTGAACCGTTGGGGACTGTCCCCGATCGTTCAGCCGACGGCGATCCGGGGTCTGTCTCCAATCGTTCAACAGCGGCGGTTTCCCCGCGGGCCCGCGGCCTGGCCGCTGCCCAGGGCATCGCGGCCGATCGGCTGGCCGGGTCCGGCCCGCACGGACGCGTGATCGAACGCGACGTCGCAGCCGCGATCGCGTCCGGCGCAGCGCTCACCCCGGGTGCCCGGGCCGAGGCGTCCAGTTTCGTGCCCGGAGCCGCCGGGACCGGGATTGGCGGACGGGTGACTCGCGCCGACCTGGCGTCCGGGCAGCTCGACGAGGCCGTGGCCCAGCCTTCGGCGGCCCCCGCCCAGCCCGAGGCAACCCCGGCGCAGCCGCAGGACTTCCCCGGCGCCTTCACCGACACCCCGCTGAAGGGCATTCGCAAGGTGATCGCCGACCGGATGATGAACAGCCTCGCCACCTCGGCCCAGCTGACCTACACCGCGACCGCGCCGGCGTCCGGGCTGCTCGCCCTGCGCACGCGACTGAAGAGCGCGGCCGATCCAGAGCTGGCCGCGATCACCCTCGGCGACCTCGTCGGCTACGCCGCGGTGAAGACGCTGGCCAAGCACCCGGTCGTGAATGCGCACCTCTCGGGTGGAGTGCTGCGCGAGTTCGCGTCCGTCCACCTCGGGATGGCCGTCGACACCCCACGCGGCCTGCTCGTCCCGACGCTGCGGTTCGCGGACGCGCTCACGCTGCGCCAGTTCTCCGTCCAGTCGAAGGCGCTGGCCAACCAGGCGATCGCTGGGTCGATCAGCCCCGATCTGCTGGCCGGCGCGACCTTCACGGTGAGCAACCTGGGGGCCTTCGGGATCGAGTCGTTCACTCCGCTGCTGAACGTGCCGCAGGTGGCCATTCTCGGCGTTGACGCGATCTTCCCCCGGGCCGTGATCAACGCCGACGGCTCGGTGGGCGCGGAGCAGCGGATCGGCTTCTCGCTGACGGCCGACCACCAGGTGATCGACGGCGCGGACGCCGCCCGCTACCTGAAGGACCTCTGCGCCGCGGTGGCCGACATCGACCTGACCGTCCTCGGCTGAGCCGTCTGACAAGGAAGAACACTGATGGCTGACTTTGACGCGATCGTCCTCGGCGGTGGCCCGGGCGGCTACTTGGCCGCCGAGCGGCTGGGCCACGCCGGGAAGAAGGTGCTGCTCGTCGAGAAGGAGTTCCTCGGCGGCACCTGCCTGAACGTGGGCTGCATCCCCACCAAGTCGCTGCTGAACTCGGCGAAGCTCTACCAGCACGCGCTTCATTCGGAGCAGTTCGGCGTGACCGCGTCCGGCGTCCAGTTCGACTGGGCGAAGGTGCAGTCCTGGAAGGCCGACGTGGTGAAGACCCTGGTGGGCGGCGTCGGCGCGGCCGAGAAGCGGGCCGGGGTGGAGGTCGCGACGGCGCACGGCACCCTGATCGCGCCCGGCGTGGTCGAGCTCGCCCCGCTGTCGTCCCGGCGAACGCCTGGATCCCCGCACCTCACCGGCCAGGCGACTGGCGGGATCCCGGGTCAAGCCCGGGATGACGATCAGGCTGGGGACGACGATCAGGCCCGGGATGACGCCGATGTCCCGGTCACCACTCGGGTGACCGCCGACCACGTGATCATCGCCACCGGCTCGGTGCCGGTGATGCCGCCCATTCCCGGGGCCAAGGACAACCCGCTCGTGGTCGACTCCACCGGGCTGCTCGCCGTCGAGACCGTGCCCGAACGGCTCGTGGTCATCGGCGGTGGGGTGATCGGGGTCGAGTTCGCGTCCCTGTTCGCCGCCTTCGGCTCGCACGTCGAGGTCATCGAGATGCTGCCGGAGATCCTCCCGTTCGCCGACGCCGACCTGGCCGCCCGCACCCGCAAGGCGCTGGCCGACGTCACTTTCCACCTCGGCTGCAAGGTCACCGCGATCGAGAGCGGCACGGTGGTCTGGACCGACGCGAAGGGTGCCGAGCAGCGCGCCGAGGCCGATCTGGTCCTGATGGCGGTCGGACGGCGTCCGCTCGTCGACGGCTGGGGCGCGACCGAGGCCGGGCTCGAGGTCGGGCCGCGCGGCGTGGTCGTGGACGACACCATGCGCACCAACCTGCCGAACGTCTGGGCGGTCGGCGACGTCACCGGACGCAGCCTGCTCGCCCACGCCGCCTACCGGATGGGCGAGATCGCCGCCGCGCACATCATCGACACCGCCTCGGCTGCGAAGCGTGGCCAGCGGCTGCGCGTCGACACGATCCCGTGGGCGGTGTACACGATGCCCGAGGCTGCCGGCGTCGGACTCACCGAGGCCCAGGCAAAGGGTCGCGGTCATCAGGTGACGACAGCCACCGTCCCGCTGGCCGTGTCCGGACGGTTCGTCGCCGAGAACGGCGTCCGAGCTCCCGGAGCCGTCAAACTGATCGCTGACAAGGGCACTCGTGCCGTCCTCGGCATCCACATGCTCGGCAGCTACGCGCCGGAGACGATCTGGGGCGCGGCTGCCGTCCTCGAGACCGAGCTGACCGTGGACGACCTGCGCCAGGTCGTCTTCCCCCATCCCACCGTGTCCGAGGCGATCCGCGAAGCCGCCTGGGCCATCAAAGCCTGACCCACCGAAACAGAAGGAAGAAATGCCCAAGTCACTGAACGTCGATCCGGCGAAGGTCCGCGCGGCCTCGACGATCACCGTCCCGCCGATCCCGGTGAACGCCTACCGGCAGGACTTCGCCCAGGCGTTGCAGCGGTACGGCGCGGACGGCCTGGTCGCGATGCTGCACGACATGATCGCGATCCGCGAGTTCGAGTCGATGCTGAACTCGATCAAGACCACCGGCGGGTGGCAGGGGATCGAATACAACCACAAGGGCCCCGCGCACCTGTCCGCCGGCCAGGAGGCGGCCGCGGTCGGCCAGGCCGCCGAACTGGACGCCGACGACTTCATCTTCGGCTCGCACCGCAGCCACGGCGAGATCCTCGCGAAGTCGTTCTCGGCCGCCCGCAAGCTGGACGCGTCCAAGGTGGCCGGCATCATGTCCGGCTTCCTCGGCGGCGACACCCTGCGGTACGCAGAGAAGATCGGCTACGACACCCCTGAGGAACTGACCGAGAACTTCATCCTGTTCGGGACGCTGGCCGAGATCTTCGCCCGCAAGGCCGGCTTCAACCGCGGCATGGGCGGCTCGATGCACGCCTTCTTCACCCCGTTCGGCTCGATGCCGAACAACGCCATCGTCGGCGGCTCGGCCCCGATCGCCAACGGCTCGGCGCTGTTCAAGCGGGTGAACCGGCAGCCCGGCATCGTGATCGCCAACATCGGGGACGCGTCCATGGGCTGCGGCCCGGTCTGGGAAGCCATGATGTTCTCCGCGATGGACCAGTTCCGCCAGCTGTGGCGCGAGGAGGACGGCGGCAACCCGCCGATCCTGTTCAACTTCTTCAACAACTTCTACGGCATGGGCGGCCAGACCGACGGCGAGACCATGGGCTACGACATCCTCGCCCGGGTGGGCGCGGGCGTGAACCCCGAGGCCATGCACGCCGAGCGGGTGGACGGCTACGACCCGCTCGCGGTCGCCGACGCGATCGCCCGCAAGAAGCAGCTCCTGCTGGCCGGACGCGGCCCCGTCCTGCTCGACACCATCACCTACCGGATCAGCGGACACTCTCCGTCCGATGCCTCCAGCTACCGGACGAGGGACGAGATCGAAGCCTGGGAGGCAGCCGACTCGATCACGTCCTTCTCCGACCTGCTGGTGAGCAAGGAGGTGCTGGCGTCGTCCGAGGTCGACGACCTGCGCGGACGGATCGTCGAGCGGCTGACGAAGGTGCTGGCGCTGGCGTCCAGCGACGACCTCGAGCGGGTGGACGCCACCTACATCGAGTCGAAGATGCTCTCCAACGAGCACGTCGAAGCGTTCGGCGAGGGCGAGCCGGAACTGCTCGAGCCGCTGGCCGAGAACGCGCGGGTCAAGGCGATCGCGAAGAAGGTGCGCAAGACCACCGACGCGGACGGCAAGCCGGTCTCCAAGGTGCGGATGTACCAGTTCCGCGACGGACTGTTCGAAGCCATGGCGCACCGGTACGCGATCGATCCGACGATGTGCGCGTGGGGCGAGGAGAACCGCGACTGGGGCGGTGCGTTCGCCGTCTACCGCGGGCTCACCGAGCTACTGCCGTATCGGCGACTGTTCAACTCCCCGATCTCGGAGGCCGCGATCGTGGGCGCGGGCGTGGGCTACGCCCTGTCCGGAGGCCGGGCGGTGGTCGAGCTGATGTACTGCGACTTCCTCGGTCGTGCCGGCGACGAGGTGTTCAACCAGATGGCCAAGTGGCAGTCGATGTCGGCCGGCCTGCTGAAGATGCCGCTGGTGCTGCGGGTGAGCGTCGGCAACAAGTACGGCGCTCAGCACTCCCAGGACTGGTCGGCGCTGGTCTCGCACATTCCGGGTCTGAAGGTGTACTTCCCGGCCAGCCCGACCGACGCCAAGGGGATGCTGAACCTCGCTCTGGCCGGCACCGACCCGGTGGTGTTCCTGGAGTCCCAGCTGCTCTACGACATCGGCGAGCAGTTCGAGGCCGACGGCGTCCCGGAGGGCTACTACGAGACGCCGGAGGGTCAGCCGGTCGTCCGCCGCGAGGGGACCGATCTCACCATCGCAACCCTCGGGGCGACCCTGTACCGGGCACTCGAAGCGGCCGAGACGCTCCAGGAGAAGAACGGCATCTCGGCGGAGGTGATCGACCTGCGCTTCGTCGCTCCGCTCGACTATTCGCTGCTCGTCGAGAGCGTACGGAAGACCGGACGCCTCGTGCTCGCCTCGGACGCGGTCGCTCGCGGCTCGTTCCTGCAGACCGTCGCCACCGACGTGCAGAACCTCGCCTTCGATGCGCTGGACGCCCCGGTCGTCGTGGTCGGCGCCCGCAACCACATCACCCCTGCCCCCGAACTGGAGGACCTGTTCTTCCCCCAGCCGGAGTGGATCGTGGACGCCGTCCACGAGCGGATCGTGCCGCTGCCTGGCCACGTCCCGACGTCGAACTGGACCGACGGGGAACTCGTCCGGCGCACCCGGCTTGGGGTGTGAGCTCCCGTCCGTCGCGCTGACCGCCACCGTTTCGGTCAAACGCCACCCCCTGGGTGGAGGCGAATGACGGAAACGGAGGCGTTCGGTGTATGGGTATGGTCGGAGGTGGATCTCACGCATGGACTTTGGACGCGCACCAGGGAGGAAGAACGATGGCTGATCTGACCGGCAAGAAGGTGGCGTTCCTGCTCAAGCGGGGCGTCGAGCAGCCGGAGTTGACCGAACCGTGGGCTGCGGTGGAACTGGCCGGTGGCCGGCCGGTGCTGGTCTCGGAGGAGCACGGGACGATCACCGCCCTGCTCGGCGACTGGGACCGTGGCGACGACTTCACCGTCGACCTCACCCTGGACGAGGCGAACCCTGACGACTACGCCGCGCTGGTCCTGCCGGGCGGCACGCTGAACTCCGACAAGATCCGGCGGAACCCGAAGGCGATCGCCTTCGTCCGGGCGTTCATGGACGCCGGGAAGCCGGTCGCGTCCATCTGCCACGGGCCGTGGATCCTGATCGAGGCCGGCGTGGTGCCCGGTCGCCGGATGACATCAACCACCCGGATCTCGACCGACCTGAAGAACGCCGGCGCCGACTGGGTGGACGCCGAAGTCGTCATCGACGACAACCTGATCACCAGCCGGAGCCCGCGGGACCTGCCCGCATTCGACGCCGCGCTGCTGAAGGCCGTCGCCGAGGCCTGACGCCGAGGTCTGGCCCGGCAGGCGGAGGCTACTCCCCGGGCGCGACGCAGAACTGGTTGCCGTCCGGATCGGCGAGGGTGACCCACCGGAATCCGCTCTCCTCGCGCTCGCCGACCAGCGTCGCCCCGGCAGCGAGGAACGCGTCGCGGGTCGCATCCAGCTCCGCGTCGGTCGTGAGGTCCAGATGGACGCGGTTCTTGCCCGGCGTCGGGTCGGGGACCTTCTGGAACGCGAGGACCCGGTCAGGAAGGTGGACCAGGACGAACCAGCCGTCGTTGTCGTCGCTGACCGTGCCGCCCAGCCGTTCGGCCCACCAGGTCGCGAGCCCGAGCGCGTCAGTGGTGTCCGTCGTGATCATGCCGATCGAAAGTGCCATGGCATCAGGCTAGGTGGTGCCCCTGACAGCGACTCGTCGCACCGCCCGCCCTGGCGCGGGCTCAGCGAGTGGTTGGGCGCGTGGGTGCGCGGTCTCGTCGTGCCGGTCTCGCTTGCGTGGCCTCGGTGAACCATGGGGACAGGTACTTCGGTTCAGGGTGAACCATGGGAACAGGTACTTCGGTTCAGGGTGAACCAAGGGGACAGGTACTTCGGTTCAGTTCCGCATAGGCCTCCCTTCCCGCCGTCTGCCTCCCTTTCTGCTGGTTGCAGCTTCCTGTGTGGAGGCTTTCGACGCGAAGGGAGGCGGCTGGGAGGAGCGGAGGCGCATCCGTGAGGCGCAGGGCGTGAACCGCGGGCCAGGCGTCCCGGCTCAGTCGCCGCCAACTGCGCCTGCAAAAGGGTGAACCGAAGTACCTGTCCCCGACGGTTCAGTCCCGAGGGTGAACCGAAGTACCTGTCCCCGACGGTTCAGTCCCAAGGGTGAACCGAAGTACCTGTCCCCGACGGTTCACACGTGCCTCGGGGAGAGGTTATGCGCGTGAGCGCACAACCTCGTAGAGCGCGATCGCCGCAGCCACGGACGCGTTCAGCGACTCCACCTCGGAGCTGATCGGGATGTTCACCAGCACGTCGCAGTTCTCCCGGACCAGGCGCGACAGCCCCTCGCCCTCCGAGCCGACGACGAGCAGCACCGGGCCGTCGATGCCGGGGAAGCCGGCCACGTCGGCGTCCGCACCGCCGGCGAGTCCGGCGACGGTGAAGCCGGCGTCGGCGAACTGCTTCAGCGTCCGGTTCAGGTTGGTCACCCGAGCCACGGGGACGCGAGCCGCCGCTCCCGCGGACGTCTTCCAGGCCGCCGCCGTCAGCTGCGCCGAGCGACGCTCCGGGATGACCACTCCGTGGGCACCGAAGGCCGCAGCACTACGGATGATGGCGCCGAGATTCCGCGGGTCGGTGACGCTGTCCAGGGCCACGACCAGCCCGGCCGGCGCGTCCAGCGCGTCCGCCAGTACGTCCTCGATATCGGCGTACTCGTACGCGGGCAGCTGCAGTGCCACGCCCTGGTGGACGCCGCCGCCGGTGAGCCGATCCAGCTCGGTGCGGGTCGCCTGCAGCAGCGGGATGCCGTTGTCGGCGGCGTACTTGAGGATGTCGCGCAGCCGGTCGTCCCGCTCGACGCCGTCGGCGACATAGGCGCGCCGGATCGGCAGGCCGGCCTGCAGCGCCTCCAGTACGGGGTTGCGTCCGATGACCCAGTCGGCGCCGGCGGTCGCCGTGCCGGAGGTCCGCTGACCCCGGCCACCGCCGGGACGCGACGAGGTCTTGCCCGGCTCGTCCGGTCCGCGCTTGCGATACGCCTTGTGGTACGGCCGGTCCTCGGCCTTCGGGGTCGGGCCTTTGCCCTCCAGGCCGCGGCGCACCCGTCCCCCCGAGCCGGCGGGAGTGGTCTTGCCCTTCTTGCGCACTGCGCCCTTGCGCTGGGAGTTGCCTGGCATGGTGTTCCTGTCCCTGTCGTCAGCAAGCAGCTGAGTTTAGCTTCCGCACGTCGGCGACCCTTTTGCACCGCCAGTTCGCGTGAGTTGCCGATTTCGGCCCGTCTCGGCAAACCCGCGCCGCAAGTGGGTCGCGGGCGCTACTTCTCGAGCGACCAGCGCGGCCCGGCAGGGGTGTCGGTGATGGCCAGGCCGAGTTCGGCCAGGCGGTCGCGGATGGCGTCGGCTGCGGCCCAGTCCTTGCGCTCGCGGGCCTGCTGGCGCTGGTCGAGGATCGTGGAGACGAGCCCGTCCACCACCGGCTTCAGGTCGTCGGACGCTCCGGCGGAGGCCCACTCCGGCGTTCCCGGGTCGAGCCCGAGGACGCCGAGCATCGAGCGGACGGAGACGTAGGCATCCTTCACGGCCGGGAAGTTCCCGGCATCGAGGGCGACGTTCCCGTCCTTGATCGTCCGGAACAGGACGGCCATCGCCGCGGGCGTGCCCAGGTCGTCGTCCATCGCGGCGGCGAAGTCCTCGGGCATCGCGATGTCGGGCGACCAGGCCACCCAGCCGCCGGGGATCGTCTCGCCGGCCCGGGCCAGGAAGTCGTCGATCCGGGCCAGCTGTGCGGTGGCCTCGGCCAGCGAGTCGTCGGAGTACTCCACCGTCGAGCGGTAGTGCGGCCCGACCAGGTACAGCCGGACGGCCCGAGCCGGGTACTGCTCGACGACCTGGGAGACCAGCGCCCCGTTGCCGAGCGACTTGCTCATCTTCTCCCCGGCCGCGGTCAGCCAGCCGTTGTGCATCCAGTAGCGCGCGAACGGCTTGCCGGCGGCCCGCGACTGGGCGAGCTCGTTCTCGTGGTGCGGGAACCGCAGGTCGATGCCGCCGCCGTGGATGTCGAACTCGTCGCCGAGGTACTTGGCGGCCATCGCCGAGCACTCCAGGTGCCAGCCGGGGCGCCCGCGTCCCCACGGGGACGGCCAGGACGCGGTCAGCGGCTCGTCGGGCTTGTGGCCCTTCCACAAGGCGAAGTCGCGGGGATCCCGCTTGCCGCGCGGGTCGGCGTCGGCGGCAGGCTCCATCTCGTCCACCTTCTGGCCACTCAGCTCGCCGTAGGCGGGCCACGACCGGACGTCGAAGTAGACGTCGCCCGACCCGTCCGCGGCGACGTAGGCATGACCGCGGTCGATCAGGGTCTGGGTGAGTTCGAGCATCTCGGGGATGTGGCCGGTGGCGCGCGGCTCGTAGGTCGGCGGCAGGCAGCCGAGCGCGGCGTACGCGGCGTGCAGTTCACGCTCGAACCGGTACGCGTGGGCGAACCACGGGACGCCGGCCTCGGCCGACTTGGCCAGGATCTTGTCGTCAATGTCGGTGACGTTCGCCACGACGCTCACCCGGTAGCCGCGGAACTCCAGCCACCGGCGCAGCACGTCGAAGACCACCTCCTTGCGGATGTGCCCCAGATGCGGCGCCGACTGCACGGTGAGCCCACAGTGGTAGATCGACACCTCGCCCGGACGGATCGGGACGAAGTCGACGATCTGTCGCTGGGCGCTGTCGTACAGCCGAAAAGTCACGCAGCACAGCCTATCGGGCGCCTGTCGATTCCCCTTCCGCCAAGCGTCGCAGTCAGTGGCCGGACGCGAGGCTGCGCTCGACCAGCGCGAGCGCCTCGTCGGCGCTCAGGCCGAGGTTGCGGACGCGCTGGGCGTACTCGACGGCGGCCTGCCGGGCGGCGCGGCTCCGCTCGTCCCCGGTGACGAAGGTGCCGGCACGTCCTCGGGTGTCCAGGACGCCAGCAGCTTCGAGCTCGCGGTACGCGCGGGCAACCGTGTTCGGCGCCAGGCCGAGGTCCGCGGCGAGCCGGCGGACGGTCGGCAGCTTGTCCCCGGGACGCAGGTCGCCCACGGCGACGAGCCGGGAGATCTGGCGTTTCACCTGGTCGTAGGGGGGTTCGGCCAGCGAGGTGTCAATGGTGATCACAGGGTCACCGTCTCCACGCCGACGGCCTCGCCCGCCGCCAGCCCGGGCCACAGCCGCCGGCGGGTCCAGTTCATGGGCGGGTAGGGAACGACCAGAACGACCGCCGAGAGGATCACCAGCCCATAGCCGAAGATCCTGAGCACAGTCTCGGCGACGGGCAGCAGGTCGTAGTTCCAGGTCTGGAAGGTGGTGGCGATTCCGCCCCACAAGGCGATTCCCTGGAAGCCGTAGCGGGCCGCCCCGGTGCGCCAGGCGTCCTGGGCGTAGAGCTCAGCGGCGTCCCGGGCGGGCTGGGGACGCGCGGCTGCCCGGCGGCCGGCCCACTCGGCCGCGGCCAGCGCGACCAGCACGCCGAGATTGGGAGCGACTCGGAGCACCGCCTGCGCGGGCGATGCGGCGGTCACCGATCCGACCACCACGGTGAGGAAGCAGATCCCGCCGGACAGCCATGCGCTCCAGCGCATGAGGCGTGGCACGTAGTCCTCGAGCGTCACCGGGCGCAGCCGCGCGGCCCGCGTCGCCCCGGACGCGAACCAGGGCCGGGCGAGCTGGACGCTCTGGGCCACGGTGATCAGGATGCCCATCGCGATGGCGGTGATCCACGGCGCGATCGGTGGTCCATCCCCGGCGTCCGGCAGGAACAGGAGCGGCCCGGTGAGCCCGGCGGCGAGGAGGATGGCCACCCCGACGAGCCGGTTCCGGTGGGTCATCGCTGCGTCAGCCGCCTCGGCGATGTCCGGGGTCAGGGACACCAGGTTCTCCGTTGCCCAGCGCTGCACGCGCCGGTCGCGACTCGCCGCTGACTGTGGCCGGAGAGAGAGCACTGCGCCGCCGACCATCAGCGCCAGCAGAACCGCCGGAAAGACCAGGGAGAAGACGATGTCAGGGATATCGAAGCTGAACTCCACGCTTCCTATGCTACATAGCTCCAGATTCTGTAGCAATGCAGAACCTGCTACAGAACTCGGCGTCCGGTCTCAGCCCTTCCGCGCCCGCAGCGCGTCGATGTCCAGGAAGCCCGGCCGGACCAGCTCCTGCTCGCCGGTCTCCCATGGATCGGGTGGCAGCGGCTCCTCGTCATCGTCCACGTAACCCTGGGACGGGTCGTACGGGTTGGCGAGCTGGCGTTCCTCTGCCTGCCCGGCCTCGGCGATGACCTCGTCCGGCAGCCCACGCAGGACGTCGGCGATGTAGCCGTGGACGGCTTCCAGCATCGGCACTTCGCGGTTCTCGCGCTGGGAGGCGTACCAGCGGTAGTCGAGCAGCTCGTGGTAGAGCTGGGCACCTTCGCGCTTGCCGCGCAGCTCGGCCGGGACGGCGTCGACGACCGGCTGGAAGCTCTGGGTCAGCCACTGGTGGGCGACGACCGCCTCGTCGGTCTCGGTCTGGTTGGTGCGGGCGCGGAACGTGTCCAGGTCGTTCAGGAGCCGGCGGGCCTGGTTCTCCTCGGTGTCCAGGCCGGTCAGCCGCAGCAGCCGGCGGGCGTGGTGGCCGGCGTCCACGACCTTGGGCTGGATGCGGATCCGGGAGCCGCCCTCAAGGGTGTCGATGGCCAGTTCGGCCACGTCGAAGCCGAGTGCGTTGAGCCGCCGGACGCGCTTCTCGATCCGGGACATCTCGGTGCCGGCGAACTCCTCGGCCTCCGTGAGCTCGGACCACAGCTCGCGGTAGCGGGCGATGATCGACTCGGTGAGCCGCTGCGGATCCAGGGACGCGTCCAGCAACTGGCCAGCTTCGAGATCGCTGAACTCCCCGTAGAGGTTGGTGGTGGCGATCTGGAGGTCGTGCTCGCGCTGGCCCCTGGTCAGGGTCTCGTGGAGTTCGCCGGTCTCGGCGTCCACGAGATAGGCGGCGAACTCGCCCGCGTCCCGGCGGAACAGGACGTTCGACAGCGACACGTCTCCCCACAGGAAACCGACCAGGTGCAACCGGGCCAGCAGCAGGACGAGGGCGTCCAGCAGCCGGCTGACGGTCTCCGGGCGCACCCCCTGGGTGAACAGGGCCCGGTAGGGGAGCGAGAACGCCAGGTGCCGGGTGACCAGCACCGGATCGAGCGGGACGCCGTCCTCGCCGACCCTCCCGCTGACGACGGCCAGTGGCTCGACCGACGGCGTCCCGGCGCGGTGGAGGTCGGTGAGCATCCGGTACTCGTGCAGGGCCAGGTGCTCGAGGACCTCCTTGGCCGCGTACACGGAATTGCCCACCCGGATGAACCGGACGACGTGCCGGGAGATGCCTCGCGGCAGCGCAACCAGGTTCTCCTCCGGCCACTCGGCCAGCGGCACCTCCCAGGGAAGCGGGATCAGCCGCGAGTCCGGGCGCGAGGACAGGAACCTGGGCACCCACCGGTTATACCACCCGATCGGTCACGAGCCGGGTCGCCGGGGAGGGCTGGAGCTCGCCCCGGGGCCCGCAGTGGACTTCGACTACCCACCTCTGCGCCAGTTATGCTTGCCCCTGGCTAGGTATTTTGGTCCTTCGGGCCAGGGGGAGATGTAGTGGAGATTCGTGCACGGCTGCCGCATGCTCGTTTTCGAGTCGGGCGGGTGGCCCGATCGGCGGTGGTCCTCGCGACCTCGCTCGTGCTCGCACTGGTCGGGCTGGTGGTGGTTCAACCCCCGCAGGCCCGCGCCGCCGATCCCGCTCCGATCACCCTCGCCAAGAGCTCCGGCGGCTCGGTGCTGCTGGGTGGGACGGCTGACTGGCGGCTCACCGCGAGCAACCCGCCCGACGGAACCGAGCAGTACAACCTGAGCTTCACCGACACCCTGCCGCAGGGTGTCGCCTACCAGCCGAATTCGACCAGTCCGGCCATGTTCGGCGAGCCGCAGATCATCACCATCGTCGACGACGCGACCACGACCCCGAAGAAGACCCACCAGGTCCTGATCTGGTCGAATGTCTCCGACCTGACGCCCGGATCGAGTGCCACCCTCAGCTACCAGACCACCGTCAGCGCCACCGCCTTCCCCATCGGCTCCACTGTCGCCAACGCCGCGGCGGCCTACGTCTCCACCAACCCTCGCCTCGTCCCCGACTTCAACGCCACGACCGGTGCACCCGTCTCGGACCCGGCGGTGACCTCCGCCACCGCAGCAGCGTCGACGATGGTGACAGCCATCAAGGTCACCAAGGCCGAACCGTCCCCCGAGGCCGAACTGCTGCGCGGACTGGGCGACCACCAGACCGTCTACACGCTCAAGGTCACCAACAACAGCGTGGATCAGACCCAGAGCCTGCAGGTCAGCGACTACATCCCGGCAGGACTGGAGTTCCTCGGCTGCGGCGGCACCACGATCACCGGCGGCCCCGAGTACGCCGGCGCGAACAACACCGTTGCCCCGGTCACCGGAGGCAACTGCCACGCGCCGCTCTCGGTGGACACCGTGTCGAACCCGGCCGGCCACCCGGCGGGCGTCTACACCAAGGTCGTCTGGGACATCGGCACCCTCGCCGCGGGCGGCTCCCGGACGCTCACCTACGCGGCGGCCATCCCGCAGCGCGCGAACACCGACACCTGGACCGGCACCCGTCCGTCCGCGACGTCAGGTGGCCAGGCCGCCAACCTGCACAACAACAACGGCCCCTCCACCCGCGAGACGACCACCGAGCAGGCGCTGACCAACCACGTCGACGTGACCGGGGTGTTCCAGTCGCAGACGGTCCTGGCCAGCAGTTCGCACACGGTGACGGCCGAAGACCTGAGCATGCAGAAGTCGGTCAGTCCCGCCGTCTTCACCCAGGGCCAGCAGGCGACCTACACGCTGACCGTCAACACCGGTGAGTACGCCGACGCCGACAAGCTGGTGATCACCGACGTGATGCCGAACGGCCTGTGCCCCCTGGGGACGTCCGACCCGGACTACCACGCGATCACCGGCTGCGATCCGACCAAGGCGGCAGAGCCGTCGAATGCGACGATCACGAAGGTCGCGCGCAACGACGACGGCGGCTACACCCTGACCATCGTCCCGAACGCCGCCGCCCTGGAGCACAACTCGACCCTGACCATCGTCTACAAGGCGATGATGCGGAACTGGTACGGCGCCGGCACCGACACCAACCCGACCAGCGCCGACGACAGCTTCACCAACAACGCCTCGATCACCGGCACCACCACCGTCCGCAGCGACGTGGACGCCCCGGAACCGGACGGCACGCTGACCGTGAACGACAACTCCTCGGCCACGATCAACGCCGAGAGCCCGACGATCAGCAAGCTCAGGCAGGCGAACGCCACCCCGATGACGTGCTCGCTGGACGCCTCCGCCTACAAGGCGACTCCAGGCGGAGCCGCGTACAACCTCGGCGACCGGGTCTGCTTCCTCCTCAGCGTCCAGTTCCCCGCGGGCGTGAACACCAAGTCGGCTCAGCTCACCGACTTCCTGCCGAGCAACTTCGCCTACGAGTCGTACCACGTGATCGAGGGCGCCGACCTGGTGAACAGCGTCGGCACCCCGGCCGATGCCGGCGGCGTCCTGACCTGGAAGCTGGGTGCCGGCGACCCGCTCATCGTCGGGAAGGGCCGGCTCTTCCAGGTCGTCGTCAGCGCCACCGTCGCCACGACGGCGCCCGCCACCTCGACGAACCCGACGTCGCTCGCCCGGGCGAATCTCGCCAAGTTCCGCTGGCTCAACACCGCCAACCAGGCGCAGTCGCTGCGGGACGAGGCGGACGTGGAGCTGGCACCCCAGCCGACCGTCAAGCTGATCAAGGGCATCGCCAGCATCACCGACGTGATCACCGGCGCCACCACGAACCACAACGCCACCGGCAATCCCACCAATGTCGACGGCGAGACCGTCCGCGGCGGCGACAAGGTGGTGTTCCGGGTCGATGTGCGCAACGAGTCGCAGACCGGCGCGATCAATGGACGCAACGTCTCCGCCGTCGACGTCTGGGACGTCCTCCCGGCCGGAATCACCTGCGCTGCGATCAGCGCCATCAGTGACTCCGGCGCGTGCTACGACCCGACCACTTCCGGGCGGCCGGTCCTGGCCAACGGCGACACGACGTCCAGCATCGTCCGCTGGCAGCTGCCGTCCACCTGGACCGTCGCGCCCGGAGCGTACGGCACCGTGACCTACGCGATGACCGTCCCGGCGGTTGTCAGCGTCTCCACCGTCTTCACCAACACCGCCGCTGTGGCGTCCTATGCGACCGCCACCAACATCGAGAGCCCGGCGCCGGTCACCGTCACCAACTACCCGGCGTCGAACATCGACGCCGCCGTCTCGGCCGACCAGCAGCTCGTCCCGGCGGCGTCCGACACCTCGAACGTGGTGGTGTACGACGCGGTGGTCACCAAGAACAACGTGACCGACATCACCGAGACGGGCAACACTGCCGCCCAGGCGGTGGTCGGCGAGACGCTCACCTACACCGTCGGCGTCACGATCCCGGCTCGCACCACCGTCCACAACGGCAAGCTGATCGACCCGCTTCCCACCGGTGTGGTCTTCGTGGGTCCGGCAAGCGCGAGATTCTCGTCCACGGGGACGTCGCCTGCGGGCGACGCGTTGCCGTCCGGGGTGAGCCTCGACACCGCCACCGGCACCCTGACCTTCGGCAGCACCTACGTGAACGACACCGACACCGCCCAGCTCTTCGAAGTGAAGATCCCTGCCCGGATCGGGACCGATACGACCAACATCGATGCAACCGTGCGTACCAATGTCGCGACCTTCACCAGCGACACGGCGGAGACGGGTGGCACGGCGATCACCCCACGTACGGCCTCCAGTTCGGTCACGGTCGTGGCACCGTCGCCGATGCTGACGAAGGCCGGAACGCCCACGACGGTCTCCGGCGGCAGTGTCGTCACCTACACGCTGACCGCCACGAACCCGAACCGGAGCGGAGGATCGGTCCGCCCACCGCTGCACGACACCTGGGTGGTCGACTGCCTGCCCGGCGCGCTCACGTTCGGCACATTCACCCAGACGCCGTCCGGCACGTCGGCCAGCACGACACCCGGCACGGGAACCAACGGCTGCCAGGCAGGAAGGACCCGGATCGCCTGGAACATCGCCGATCTCGCCGGTAACGCCTCGCTGGCTCTGAAGTACACCGCCACGGTCACCTCGATCCCGTCCGGCGGCGACAGCTACACCAACACGGCCACCCTTAGCGGCAGCACCCTGAAGGACGGCAAGACCGACCCGACCGGCGCGGACAACCCCTACGAGCGGGTGCTCACCGTCGGCGCGAGCCAGAGGCTCACCGTCAGCGGCGCCATGATCGACAAGGCTGCCAGCCCGACCAGCCTGGCACCGGGGCAACGTGGAGACTTCACGGTGACCGTCACGATCCCGGCGAGCGTCGCCTTCTACAACTCGGCGGTGATGGATGCGCTCCCGAGCCAGATGACCTTCGGCAGCACCACGTCCACAACCTGTGTGAATGCGGACTCCAGCGACTGCGGCAGCGGTATCCCCTGGACCCAGCTCGGTCCGAACGCCTCCAACGTGCTCGGCTGGGTGATCGGAGATCTGGCGCCCTCCACTCAGGGTCGCACGATCACCATCAAGTACACGGCGACCATGAACGTCGCATCGAACGTGGCCGGCAACACCCGTTCGAACACTGCGCACTACCGCTGGAATGTCGCTGGCGGCGGGTCGAACCCGACCGCCCCGAGCACGACGTGGGGAACCAACGGGGTGAGCAAGGCGGCCTCCGTTACGGTCATCGAGCCGTCGATGTCGATCACCAAGACCGTCAACGGCACCGCCTCTGCGGCAGCCGCCCCCGGCGACTCCTTCACCTATGTCGTGACCGCCACCAACGCGAACACGACCAACGCGGCCCCCGGGTACAAGATCGCCATCACCGACGCAGTTCCGGCCGGGGTGATCGTGAACCCGGCCAGCCTCGCCGCAAGTGGGGGCGTCCTCGCCGGCACCGCTGCTGACGGCAGCGGCGGCACCATCTCCTGGACGATCGCCGGGCCGCTCGCGAAGGGCGCCACCGCCACCTTCACCTACACCGGCACCCTGGCGGCAAGCAGCAAGCTCCACAACACCGACCCCCAGACGAACACCGCGACGGTGACGCAGTACGAGTCGCTGCCGAGCGGCGGAAAGACCTATACCGGTCCGAATACGTCGGCGACGGTCACGCCGAGGTTCCCGCACGTCACGCCGACGAAGACCGTCGCACCCGGGCCGGCGTACCTCGGCCAGTCCAAGGCGTGGACGATCACGCTGACCAACGACGGCGGTGCCGACGCGCAGCACGTCAGCGCGAGCGACACGCTGCCACCGAACTGGACGTACGACACCGGCTCGGCCAACGTGGCGGTCGCCGGAGCCGCCGGGACGCCGGTTGAGCCCGCGGCGACCACGGACGCATCCGGAAATCAGGTGCTCACGTGGACGGATCTGGGCACTGCCCCGGCCACCGGGACGAAGACCATCGTGATCACCTTCACGGCTACGCCGAAGAATCCTGAAGCGGCCGTCGCTCCCGGCGTCGGTTCCGGCGTCCCGCACACCAACACCGTGAGCACGACCGCCAAGGACGCGACCGGAGCGACCGGGAACCTGACCGGCGCCTACAACGCCGGCCCGGCCACCGCCAACACCCGCATCGACTCCGCGGACCTGAAGGTCGTGAAGGCCAGCGACCACAAGGCTGTCGCCGGCGGGACGCTGACCTACACGCTCACCGTCTCCAACACCACCGAGAACGGCGTCGGCGGTGACACCGCCGTCGGCCCGTTCACCGTGACCGACACCCTCCCGTCCGGGCTGGGGACGGTGGCTGCGGCCGGGACCGGCTGGACGTGCCAGGTGACCACCACGGCGGTCACCTGCTCACGGACCGACGCCTCCGAGACCCTCGCGTCCGGTGCCAGCTTCCCGGCGATCACGGTGACGGCGGCGATTCCGTCCGACACCGCCGGCAGCACGTCGCTGAAGAACACCGCAACGGTGTCCGGCGTCACCCATGACCCCAAGCTCGACAACAACAGCTCCGAGGTCACCGACACGGTGAGCCGGCAGGTCGACCTCCAGATCGTGAAGGCGGTCAGCTCGAGTCCGGTCGTGGCCGGCGAGAACGTGACCTACACCCTGAACGTGAGGAACAACGGCCTCAGCGATTCGGCGAGCGGCGAGTTCGTCGTCACCGATGATCTGCAGCCGGGCCTCAGCTACGTCTCGGCCGTCGGCACTGACTGGAGCTGCGGCGAGGTGTCGGCAGGCACCGGCAAGATCCGCTGCACCACGACCAAGGCGCCGAAGGTGAACGGGACGCTGCCGACGATCACCGTCACCGCCAAGGTGGCCACCGGCGCCACCGGGGAGATCCCGAACACCGCCGTCGTGGCCGGTCCCGAGCCGCTCCTCGATCCGCACCCTGAGAACAACAGCCACACGGCCAAGATCAACCCGTCCGCGTCCGCTGACCTGGCGCTGAGCAAGGTCCACAGCACGGGATCGGACGACTGGATCGCCGGGGGCACCGGCACCTACACGTTCACCGTGCTGAACTACGGGCCTTCGGACGCCGCGGCGCCGGAGGTCGTGGACACGCTCCCGAGTTCGCTGACCTTCGTCGCCGGCTCGACCAGCGGCACCCACTGGTCGTGTTCGGCCAGCGGGCAGAAGGTCACCTGCATCCGGGACGCCGCCCTCGCCGGCGGCACCGGCAGCGCCCCGACCTCCGAGCAGTTCAGCTTCAAGGTCACGGTGGCGGCGAGCCTGCCGGCCGGCACGAACATCGCCAACGAAGCGGAGATCTCGTCCACGACCAACGACCCGAACCCCGGCAACAACAAGGGAACCGACAACACCAACACCACCCAGCGGGCCGACCTCGGCATCACCAAGTCCGGGCCGGGCACGGCGGTCGCCGGGGACGGCGTGATCGCGTTCACCCTCGGCGTCCACAACTACGGCGAGTCGGACACCCCGGCGCCGGTGGCGGGCTCGATCAGCCCGATCACAGTGGTGGACACCCTGCCCGCCGGGATGAGCTATGACAGCTTCTCCGGCACGAACTGGTCGTGTTCGGCCGCCGGCCAGGCCGTGACCTGCACGCTCGCCGCCGGGCTGCTGGCCGGTGGCGACGCTCCGGCGCTGACGATCAGGGCTGCGGTGGCCTCGAATGTGGCCGCCGGCACCCTGCGGAACTACGCGAGCGTCAGCGGGCCGCTCAGGGACGTCCAGCCCGCCAACAACACCGCCTCCAAGGACGTCGCGATCACGGTCTCGCCCGCCCTGACGATCACCAAGGCCGCTGCCCCGTCGACCGTGTGGGCGGGCAACGAGGTGACCTACACGATCGTCGTGGGGAGCACCGGGCCGTCGGACGCGACCAATGTCGTCGTGTCCGATCCGCTGGCCACCGGGTTGACCTTTGTCAGCATCGATGGGCCGTCGGGCTGGACCTGTTCCGACACCGCGGCGCAGTGCTCAAGGCCGCGGCTGGCGGCCGGCGCCACGGCCACCTTCACGGTCACGGCGAGAGTCGGCAGCGGTGTCGCCGATGGCGCGAGCATTCCCAACCGGGCGACCGTGACGGGCGACGGCGGACTGTCGAAGACCGCTGATGCGACCGTGGGCGTGGTGGCGCGGGCAGACCTGACGCTGGCCAAGAGCCATCCGAACGACGACCGGCCCGTCCTCGCCGGTGAGAGGGTCACCTTCACCCTGAAGGTGCGCAACGCCGGCCCGTCCGACGCGCAGCCGGACGTGAAGGTCGTCGACACCCTGCCGGCCGGCATGACGTTCGCCGGGTCGAGTGGGGTGTGGGACTGCACGGCGGCCGGCCAGGTCGTCACTTGCGTGCTGCCCGGTGACGCCGTCCTGCCGGCCAGGCAGGACGCGCCGTCGTTGACGATCACCGCGACGGTGGCCGCCGACCTGGACCCGGCGGTCACGAAGCTGACCAACTCGGCCAAGGTCTCCAGCGGGACGACCGATCCGGTGCCGGACAACAACACGGACACCGACGACGTCCTGATCGGCTATCAAGCTGACCTGTCGATCACGAAGAGTCATCCGGCGGACACGGTCCGGGTCGGAGACCCGCTGACCTTCACCCTGCAGGTGACCAACGCCGGGCCGTCGGTGGCGAGGAACGCGGTCGTCACCGACACGCTGCCGTCCTCACTGGCGTACGTCAGTTCCGACGGTGGCACCGACTGGACGTGCACCTTCACCGCGCCGACGCTGGAGTGCGCGGCGAACGCGGACGTCGCGGTCGGAACACCGGGAGCGATCACGGTGACCACGACGGTGACCGCCGCGGCCTATCCGGGAGTGGAGAACATCGCGAAGGTCAGCTCCGACACAGCTGATCCGGACGACACGAACAACTCCTCGACCGATCGGGTGACGGTGCCGCCGAAGGTGGACCTCTCGATCACCAAGAGCCACACTCCGGAGCCGTTGCAGGTGGGACAGCAGGGCACGTACGTCCTCACCGTGGCGAACTCCGGTGCGACCGACGACCCCGGGACGCTGAAGGTCACCGACTCGCTGCCGGCGGGGCTGACCTTCGTCTCGGCGAGCGGGGACGGCTGGACCTGCTCGGCGAGCGGCCAGGACGTCGGCTGCGAGCGGCCGGCCGGCCTCGCCACGGGCAAGGACAGCGTGATCACCCTGCTGGTGACCGTCGGCCCGCAGGCCTATCCGGCCGTGACGAACGTCGCGACGGTATCCAGCCCGGCCGAGGACACCGACCTGAGCAACAACTCGGCGTCCGATCCGGCGACCGTCCTGCCGCTGTACGACCTCAGCCTCGCCAAGACGGTGAAGGGCGTGACCCGGTCGACGGTCAGCTGGACACTCGCCGTCACCAACGCCGGGCCGAACGAGGCCCCGGCCGGGGCGAGCTTCGTCGACACGCTGCCGACGGCGCTGACCTACTCCGGTTCGATCGGCGACGGCTGGACCTGCTCGGCCGCGGGCCAGGTGGTCACCTGCAGCTACTCCGGCCCGATCGCCCCGGGTGCGACGGTGAGCGTGATCCTGGTCACGACCGTGCCGTCCGGATTCTCCGGCACCGTGGTGAACCGGGCGGTGCTCGGCGGTGACGGCGCGTCCGCGGAGGCGTCCGCAACTGTGAAGAAGAGCGATGGCTCGCTGGCCTACACCGGGATGGACCTGGGTCTCGGCCTGGTCGGCCTAGTGCTGATCCTCGGCGGCGCACTGGTCGTGTTCGTCCGTCGGCAGGAGGGCTGAGCGGCCCGCCCCGCAGCGGTGCAGACAGCAGAAAGGGCCGGCCGGGATCACTCCCGGCCGGCCCTCCTGTCTGCGGAGGCGAACCTCAGTTCAGCCTGGCCTGCGTCTTCTCGGAGAAGATGTGCATGCTGTCCGGGTTGGCCACGTTCAGCTTGATCGTGGTGCCGCGCTGCGGTGGCGTCCGCGCCGAGACGCGGGCGACGATCTGGGTGGCGTTGAGCTTCTGCTCGGCGTCCAGACCAGCCAGCGTGCCGTAGATGTAGCCGTCGGCGCCGAGTTCCTCGACCACGTCGACGTCGACGGAGATGCCGTCGGTGGCCACCGTGAAGTTCTCCGGACGGATGCCCAGCACCAGAGTCTCCTCGCCCGGGGCCTTGGCCAGGACCTCGCGGGGGAGTGGCATGACGTAGTCGCCGATGCGCGCGCCACCCTCGGTGATCGTGCCGGTCATCAGGTTCATGGCCGGCGAGCCGATGAAGCCCGCAACGAACAGGTTCTGCGGCTTGTCGTAGAGGGTCAGCGGGCTGTCGACCTGCTGGAGGATGCCGTCCTTCATCACGGCGACCCGGTCGCCCATCGTCATGGCCTCGACCTGGTCGTGGGTCACGTAGACGGTGGTGACGCCGAGGCGGGTCTGCAGGGCCGCGATCTGGGTGCGGGTGGAGACGCGCAGCTTGGCGTCCAGGTTGGACAGGGGCTCGTCCATCAGGAACACCTGCGGGGAGCGGACGATGGCGCGACCCATGGCGACGCGCTGACGCTGGCCGCCGGAGAGCGCCTTCGGCTTGCGGGAGAGGTACTCCTCCAGGCCCAGCAGGTGGGCGGCTTCGAGGACGCGCTGGTCGCGCTCCGCCTTGGGGACGCCGGCCATCTTGAGCGCGAAGCCCATGTTGTCGGCGACCGTCATGTGCGGGTACAGCGCGTAGTTCTGGAAGACCATCGCGATGTCCCGGTCCTTCGGCGGCAGGTCGGTGACGTCACGGTCGCCGATGAAGATGTTGCCGGAGTTGACCTCCTCCAGGCCCGCGAGCATTCGCAGGGAGGTGGACTTGCCGCAGCCGGACGGCCCGACCAGGACCATGAACTCGCCGTCGCCGATCTCCAGGTCGAGAGCGTCAACGGCGGGATGGTCCGATCCGGGATAGATCCGGGTGGCGGCTTTGAAATTAACTGTGGCCATGCCAAACAGTCCTTTCCACGGGCAGGTACGTGCCCGACGATCCGTAGTGGAAAAGAGCCCGGCGGCTGCGCCGGGTTCCGGCCGCGGGGTTTCTGCGGCAAGGCCATCTTCGCAGATGTCGGGCCGTCGGCAAAGCCCTTGTCCGGCGCTGATCCAGGTGACCGGTAGGCTCGCCCGGGTGAGTGATACCCCGCGGCCCGAGCCGGACGCCGGCGTCGACCCGGACGCGGCCGAGCAGCCGGGCGCCACCGGGCAGGAGTGGTGGCAGGACCCGTCGCTGCCCTGGCAGCGGAAGCCGACGCGGGCCGAGATCGCCTGCTTCACCTGGCTCGGAGTCGCGGCCGCCTACGGCGTGGTGATCTCGATCCTGCGTCCCGGGCTGCTGGGTTCGGCGCCGCTGGTGCTCGCGTCCCTGGGATCGTGGAGCGGGGTGGTGCTGACCGGGGCGCTGGCACAGGGCGGTGACCCCTGGTGGCCGCTGGTCTGGGTGCTGGCCACCGTTGGCTTCCTCAAGTTCGACTGGATCTACTGGTGGGCCGGCAAGCTGTGGGGACGCAGCCTGATCGAGATCTGGTCGGGCAAGTCCGAGCGAGCGCGGCGGTGGAACGCCCGCGCGGAGCGGTTCGCCCGCAAGTACGAGACCCTCGCGCTGATCGTGAACTTCCTGCCGATCCCGCTGCCGCGCGCCGTCATCCTGGCCGTCCTCGGCGAGGCGGGGACGACCCTGAAGAAGTTCCTCACCGTCTCGGTGATCAGCTCGTTCATCACGACCGGCGGCTACCTGGCGATCGGCTACTGGATCGGTCAGCCGGCGGTTGCCGTGATGGACACCTACGGCCGCTACCTGTGGTACGTCTCGCTGGCGATCCTCGTCGTCGTGGTGTGGCAGTCGTGGCGTGCGTCCGCCTCGAGGACGAAGGCTGAGGCCGGCTGAACCGAAGTACCTGTCCCCGGCGGTTCAGGCTGGGGTTGCCGGTGAACCGAAGTACCTGTCCCCGATGGTTCAGGCGGCGAGGTCGGCGAACCCTGGGTGGTCCCATCGTTCGCCGGCCGAGCCTCCGACCGGATTCGAACCGGTGACCGTCCGCTTACAAGGCGGATGCTCTGCCAGCTGAGCTACGGAGGCGTCAGGAGGCTGACGAGCATCCATTGTGTCGATTGGGACGCGCTCGCGCGAACCGACTCCGTTACTCTCCGGGTATGGCCGGCATGCCCACTCCCGTACCCGCGACCAAGGCGGACGCCGCCGAGGTGATGGTGCTGCAGCGATGCTGCTGGGTGAGCGAGGCGATCAGCAACAACGACCTGACGATCCCGCCGCTGCGCGAGTCGCTGGAGCAGGTGCGGGCGTGGATGCCGGACGCCTGGGTGCTGCGCGAGGACGGACGGCTGATCGGTGCCGTCCGCGCGAGCCTGGACGGCGAGGTCTGGAAGATCGGACGGCTGATGGTCGCCCCCGACCGTCAGGGCGAGGGCCTCGGCGGCCTGCTGCTGCGGCACGCCGAGAGCCACGCGCCGGCCGCCGCGGCCTGGCACGAGCTGTTCACCGGAGTGGCGAGCGCGGGCAACTTGGGGCGCTACCGGCACGCCGGCTACCAGGAGGTGGCCCGGGTGGGGGGACTGGTCGTCCTGCGCAAGTCCGTCCGCTGAACGGTCGCGCTACTCGTCCTCGTCGTCGAGCACCTGGACGGTGCTGACCCCGTCGATGCCCGACAGGGTCGCGACCAGTTCCTGCTGGACGCCTGCACCGCTGAGGTCGAGCGTGACCGATGCCGACCCCTCGGAGGCAGCCACCGGACGGGCGCGGACGACGCTCCACCCGGACGACGTCACGGCCTGCAGCAGGGTGCGGAGCAGGCCGCGTCCGTCCGCATAGACGACCTCGACCTGGAGCTGGCTCTCCTGCCCGCCGCGCAGCCGCCGGGCCAGACCGGTGAGTCCGTAGGCGATGACGAAGTGCAAGGCGGTGACGACGAGGGCGAGCACCCACAACCCCGCCCCGGCCGCCATTCCGATGCCGGCCGTCTCCCAGACCGACGCGGCGGTGGTGAGGCCGCGGACGGCCCCCCTGCGGGTCAGGATCAGGCCGGCGCCGAGGAAGCCGATCCCGGACACGATCTGTGCGGCCACCCGGGACGGGTCGAGCACGACATGCTCGGACAGCACGTCGTCGAAGCCGTACTTGGAGACCAGCAGGATGAGGGCGGAGGCGGTCCCGACGATCGCCTGGGTGCGCAGGCCGGCGCTCTTGCCGCGGAGGTGGCGCTCCAGACCGATCAGGGCGCTGAGCGCGAACGCCAGCAGCAACTCCCCGACCTGCAGCCATCCCTGACCGTGGAACAACGCCGCATCCGTCATTGCGTCCAGCCTACGTCCAGGGCCGCCGAACCGTAGTCGCACAAGTTCGACGGTGCGTGCTGGCGCGGGACGGTGACGGGCACGGATCCGCGGCGCGGATCAGGCGGGCTCAGTCGCGCCGATCACCAGGTCGGCGAGCTCGGCGGGGTGCCGGGTGCGCCAGTGCTCCGCCTCCTGATCCGCCCATTCGTCCCAGTGGGCCGCGAACAGCTCACGGTCCCGGGCGAGGGCGCGGGACCTGCGCTGGGCGGGCGGCACCTCGAGCCACAAGGTGAGGTCGGCGAGGGCGGCACTGGCCGGCGAGATCGCCCCACAGCCCTCGACGACCAGCCCGCCGGAGGGGTCCAGGTCGCGCCAGGTGCCCGGTGCGCCGGTGGTCCAGTCCCAACGCCGGAAGCCGCTGCCGGTGATCAGCTCCGGCACCATGGCGGACGCGGCCGCGAGCCCGTCCCAGCCGGGGTAGAACTCGTCCAGGCCGACCAGCTGTGGACGCTCGCCGGGCCAGGATCGGACCAGTTCGGTGGCCAGCGTGGTCTTGCCCGAGCCGGCGCCGCCGTCGATCAGGACCACCGGACGCCGGAGCGCAGCCAGACCGGGCACGAGCGCGGCCAGCGACGCGGGCAGCATCCTCAGCGGACGCCGGACGCGCTCAGGAAGGCTGTGCCGTCGCCGGCGAAGGCAACTTCGGCCTCGGCCGCACCCAGGAACACGGACTCGCCGGTGGCCAGCGTGGTCGTCCCCTCGGCGGCGGAGAGGGTAAGCGACCCGGACACGACCAGCAGCACCCGCGCCGAGCCCTCGCCGGGCAGCGGCAGCGCGTCCGGGGTTCCGGTGAGCCGCCAGACGTCGAACTCCGGGCAACCGGTCTCGTAGTGCTCGACGCCGGCACTGACCCGGTCCGGCCGGGTGATCACCGGTTCCTTGGGGTCGAAGTCGACGACCTTGATCAGCTCGGCCACGTCCACGTGCTTGGGGGTGAGCCCGCCGCGGATCACATTGTCGGAGTTGGCCATGACCTCGATGCCGGTGCCCCGCAGGTGGGCGTGCATCTGGCCGGCCGGCACGTACACCGCTTCGCCGGGCTGGAGCACCACCGGGTTCATCAGCAGCGCGGCGAGCACACCCGGGTCGGCGGGGAAGACCTCGTCGAGCTCGATCACGGTCCGCGCGAAGTCACCGACCTCGCCAGGGTCGTCCTTGTGCTGCATCGCAGCCGCACAGACCAGTTCGGACATCTTCGCGCGGTCCCCGGTCAGGCTGAGGACGTCGAGGAAGACCTCCTCCAGGGCGGCCCGTCCGCGCCGCTCGGTGAGCGGTCCGATCACGGACGCGAGGTCGTCCGCCACGCCGAGCGCGGCGAACAGGGCCTCGGTGCGGTGCGGGTCGCGGAAGCCGGAGAGGGTGTGGAACTCGTCCAGGGCGATCAGGATCTCCGGCTTGGGCCAGGCGTCCTTGTAGGTGCGCTCGGGGGCGTCGAGGGCAACGCCGGCGGCCTGCTCGCGCGCGTAGCCCTCCTCGGCCTGCTCGCGGGACGGGTGCGCCTGGATGCTGAGCGCGTGCCGGGCGGACAGGATCTTCATCAGGAACGGCAGCCCGTCCCCGAAGGATGCCCTGGCGGCGCCGCCGAGGACGGACGGCTCCCTGGCGATCAGGTCGGTCAGCGGCTCGCCGCCGGCGACGGCGGGTGCGAGCGGGTGGGCTCCGAGCCAGTACTCCGCCACCGGGCCACCGTCGGCCGGCCGGCCGAGGATCGTCGGGATGGCGTCCGTGGTGCCCCACGGGTAGCGCTGGACCGTTCCCTGCAGCAACAGCATCGGTGATTCCTCACAGGTCGGTTGGCGGGCGTGCCACCCGCGGGCCGTTTGCCACTCTAGACGAGGAAGGTGCGAAGCGCGCCAGCGCTTCGCACCGACGAGTCTCGACGCACCCGGCGCTTGCGCCGGGTAAGGAGCAGACGACCGCCTGAAGTCGGTGTGCATAGGGTGCTGGCTCATCCGGCGTGAGCCGGTAGGGATCAGACGGCTTGCTGACGACCCGGCGTCAGCCGGTAGGGAGCAGACGGCTGGCTCATCCGGCGTGAGCCGGTAGGGATCAGACGGCTTGCTGACGACCCGGCGTCAGCCGGTAGGGAGCAGACGGCCGACTCATCCGGCGTGAGCCGGTAGGGATCAGATGGCTTGCTGACGACCCGGCGTGAGCCGGTAGGGAGCAGACGGCCGACTCATCCGGCGTGAGCCGGTAAGGAGCAGACGGCTGCAGACGACCCGGCGTCAGCCGGGTAGCGAGGCCACCGCTGAGGCGCGTGGGATCCGGCGCACCCGACGTCCAGCCCCCCACAAAGCTGGCTCACCGAATGACAACGCTGTGATTCCGGTCCTATGCTGGACGCATGTCCGAAGCGATGCCGATCCCCCGCGCTGGCCTCAGCGACGAGCAGGCCGCCCTGCTGGACTTCGAGAAGAGTTGGTGGTCGCTGTCCGGCTCGAAGGAGTCGGAGATCCGTGAGCGTTTCGGCATCTCGCCGACCCGCTACTACCAGCTGTTGAACGCGCTGATCGACTCGGAGGATGCCCTCGTCCACGATCCGCTGCTGATCAAGCGGCTGCGGAGGCTGCGGGAGACCCGGCAGAAGGAGCGGACGGCTCGCCGCCTCGGTGTGAACCTCAGGGTGTAGGAGTCCGTCGGAGCGGTCTGGTCAGTTTCCGCAGTCCGGCGTTCGTGGCGGCGTTCTCGGTGTAGCCGCCGACGGCCAGCCCCGCGTCCCGTTCGAAGACGTTCCGCGACCACGGGTCGCCCGTCCGCAACCACGACCAGCCGGACGCGAGCGCGTACAGCGGCAGGAACGGCAGGCCCAGGCAGGCGGCGTACTGCCAGGCGTGCTCGGCTTCGTGGGCGAGCACGGTCGGATTGCGCCGTTCGAGATCGGCCAGCCCTCCGCGGGGGACGATGACCACGCTTCCGACCGTGAAGGCCCCCGCAGCGGGGAGTGGCAGGCGGTAGCCCTCGGCGATCAGCAGGGCTTCGGGCCCGCGGCGCAGCCTGGCGCGTCCCGCCGCGGCGATGAGCAGTCCGAGCGGTGTGCTCAGGTTCGCGGCGTTGAGCACCGAACGCAGGCCGTGCCTCACTCTCACCCGCTCAGTCTGCCGGACGGGGTCGGGCGGCGCGCGGCTCCGACGGTGAGCAGGGGCCCATTGCCGGGTCCGGCTGCCTAGGGTGTACCCCGGGAGGGGAGGCACGCATGCGGCCCGGACGGCTCGGCCACGTTCTCGTCGTCGACGACGAGGCGGTGCTGGCCGGCGTGATCGCGTCCTACCTGGACCGGGCCGGGTTCGACACCACGGTCACCGGGGACGGGCTGGAGGCCGTCGAGCTCGCCCGCACTCTCGACCCGACCGTGATCATCCTCGACCTCGGGCTGCCCGGGCTGGACGGAGTGGAGGTCTGCCGGCAGATCCGGACGTTCAGCGACTGCTACCTGATCATGCTCACTGCCCGCACCGACGAGGTCGACGTGCTGATCGGGCTCTCGGTGGGCGCCGACGACTACGTCACCAAGCCGTTCAGTGCCCGCGAACTCGTCGCCCGCGTCCAGGTGATGCTGAGGCGTCCCCGGGCAGCCGGGACGCCGGTCGACGCACTGCCGGTGCGCCGGTTCGGCGCGCTGCAGGTGGACGCGTCCGCCCGGGTCGCCCGGGTCGGCGACGCCGAGGTCGACCTCACCCCGACCGAATTCGACCTGCTGTCGGTACTGTCCGCCCGGCCGCGGCTCGCGTTGAGCCGACGCCAGCTGCTGGAGACGATCTGGGGCGGCGCGGACGCCGGCGACGAGCACCTCGTCGACGTGCACGTCGCGAACCTGCGTCGCAAGCTCGGCGACGACCCGTCCCGGCAGCGCTATGTGGTCACCGTTCGCGGCGTCGGCTACCGGATGGGCGCCGGATGACCGCGGAGTTGTCAGCATCGTCGTTGCGCGTAGCCAGCTCGGGTCCTGTTCGGACGGAGGACGTGGACGGGGGTCGGCAGCGATGCCCAGGTTGAGGCCGGGCGAGCGGTTCACCCGCACGTTCTACGGACGGCTGCTGCTGGGCCAGTTGGCGGTCGGGGCGGTGCTGCTGGCGACGGTGGCGGCCGTCGTCGGCCTGGTTGGACCGGGCCTGTTCGAGCGCTACCTGGTCGAGAACGGACCGCTGGCAAGCACGGACGAGCTGGCCTCCGCCGAGAGTGCGTTCGCGCGGGCGCTGTGGCTCTCGTTGGGGGTGGCGGTCGTGGTCGCTGCCGCTGTCGCGCTCGTGATCGGCCTGGCGCTGGTCCGGCCGCTGCGCCGGCAACTGCGGGAGCTGTCGGTGGTGGCTCGCGACGTCGCGGCCGGCGACTACGGCCGACGGGTCGAGCCCGGGCCGGGCGTGGGGGACGAGGTGGCGCTGCTGGCGTCCAGCTTCAACGAGATGGCGGCGCGCCTGGCCGAGGCCGAGGAGACGCGCCGCCAGTTGCTGACCGACCTCGCGCACGAACTGCGGACGCCGATCGCCTCGCTCGCGGTCACCGTCGAGGCGCTGTCGGACGGAGTCCTGATGGCCGACCGGGACACCCTCGCCAGCCTCACCGAGCAGGCCGGACGGCTGACTCGGCTGGCCGGAGACCTGCGCGACGTCTCCGATGCCCAGGGCGGCCTGCTCGTCCACCCCGAGTCCTGCGACGTCGCCGTCCTGCTCGAACGGGCCCGGGCGGCGGCCGCGGAGGAGTTCGTCCGCAAGGGGGTCACGCTCACGATCGCCGGGACGCCGTCCGGGCCGGTGCGCGCCGACGCCCAGCGGGTGGGTCAGGTGCTGGCCAACCTGCTCTCGAACGCACTGCGGCACACTCCCGCGGGCGGCCGGGTGGAGCTCGCCGCGCAGATTGGGACCGCGGGCGCGGCCATCACCGTCGCCGACACGGGCGACGGGATCGAGGCCGAGCACCTGCCGCACGTGTTCGACCGCTTCTACCGCACGGATGCGGCTCGCAGCAGGGACGCCGGCGGCACCGGGATCGGCCTCGCGGTGGGCGCGGCGATCGCCGAGGCCCACGGCGGCAGGCTGCTCGCGGCCAGCGAAGGGCCGGGCCTGGGTTCGGTGTTCACCCTGGTGCTGCCGAGCGCTGCCGGATGACGAAACGGACGTCCTTCATCGAATCTTGACCCTCGGCTGACCGTTCGTGGACGTGCGCAGGATTGGCTGGCTCCGTGGCCCCGTCCGACGGGCCACAGCCGATCGGGCTCCGGTCGACCCTGCGTCCTGCGCGCTCTGCGGCGCAGCGGAGGGGACGCCGTCGAGCTGATCGCCGGGAACCGGCTCGCCGGATGGACCGCCATCCGCCGGCGCCGCTGAACGGCACCTCCGGCCCGGCCCCGCGGGCGGGGCCGGAGGTGGCAACCCCCCGCCCCCACACCCGTCCGGACGTTTGCACTCCACAGGTGAGAGTGCTAAACATGGTGTTAGCACTCTCGGGTAGAGAGTGCCACCAGTCTGACTCGATGCGACGGTCCGTCCCGGGCATCGAGGCGAAGACCTGACAAGTCCACCCGTGGGGCTCCGGCCCCCGAGACGCCAAAGGATTGCCGAACACACATGGCGAAACTGATTGAGTTCAATGTCGAGGCACGCCGCGGCCTGGAGCGGGGGATGAACACCCTCGCCGACGCCGTGCGGGTCACCCTCGGGCCCAAGGGCCGCAACGTGGTCCTGGAGAAGAAGTGGGGCGCGCCCACGATCACCAACGACGGCGTTTCGATCGCCAAGGAGATCGAGCTGGAGGACCCCTACGAGAAGATCGGCGCCGAGCTGGTCAAAGAGGTCGCCAAGAAGACCGACGACGTCGCGGGCGACGGCACCACCACCGCCACCGTGATCGCCCAGGCGATGGTCCGCGAAGGCCTGCGCAATGTGACCGCCGGCGCCAACCCGATGAGCCTGAAGAAGGGCATCGAGAAGGCTGTCGCCGCCATCGTCACCGAGCTCGGCAACTCCTCGGTCGACATCGAGACCCGTGAGCAGATCGCCGCGACCGCGTCCATCTCCGCAGCGGACACCACGGTCGGCGAGATCATCGCCGAGGCCATGGACAAGGTCGGCAAGGAAGGCGTGATCACCGTCGAGGAGAGCAACACCTTCGGGCTCGACCTGGAGCTCACCGAGGGCATGCGCTTCGACAAGGGCTTCATCTCCGGCTACTTCGTCACCGACGCCGAGCGGATGGAGGCCGTCCTGGACGACCCGTACATCCTGATCGCCAACTCGAAGATCTCCAGCCTGAAGGATCTGCTGCCGGTGCTGGAGAAGGTCATGCAGTCGGGCAAGCCGCTGCTGGTCATCGCCGAGGACACCGACGGCGAGGCGCTGGCCGGACTGATCGTGAACAAGATCCGTGGCACCTTCAAGTCGGTCGCCGTCAAGGCCCCGGGCTTCGGTGACCGCCGCAAGGCCATGCTCGGCGACATCGCCATCCTGACCGGCGGCCAGGTGATCTCCGAGGAGGTCGGCCTGAAGCTGGACGCGGTGACGCTCGAGCTGCTCGGCCGGGCCCGCTCGGTCAAGGTGACCAAGGACGAGACCACGATCATCGACGGTGCCGGGGACTCCGAGCAGATCGCCGGCCGGGTCAACCAGATCCGCAAGGAGATCGAGAACTCCGACTCCGACTACGACCGCGAGAAGCTGCAGGAGCGGCTGGCCAAGCTGGCCGGCGGCGTCGCGGTGATCAAGGTCGGTGCGGCCACCGAGGTCGAGCTCAAGGAGCGCAAGCACCGCATCGAGGACGCCGTCCGCAACGCCAAGGCCGCGGTCGAGGAGGGCATCGTCCCCGGCGGCGGCGTCGCGCTGCTGCAGGCCGCAGCCAAGGCGAACGTCGACGGGCTGACCGGTGACGAGGCGACCGGTGCGAACATCGTGTTCGTGGCCTGCTCGGCTCCGCTGAAGCAGATCGCCATCAACGCCGGCCTCGAGGGCGGCGTCGTGGCGGAGAAGGTCTCCGGCCTGCCGGCCGGCCACGGCCTGAACGCGGCCACCGGCGAGTACGTGGACCTGGTCGCCGCCGGCATCATCGACCCGGCCAAGGTCACCCGGTCGGCCCTGCAGAATGCCGCGTCCATCGCCGCGCTGTTCCTGACCACCGAAGCGGTCATCGCCGACAAGCCGGAGAAGGCTCCGGCCATGCCGGCCGGCGGCGACGGCGGCATGGGCGGCATGGACTTCTGATCCCGTCGCACCTCAGCCAGTCCCACGAAGGGCGGTTCCCGAAAGGGGCCGCCCTTCGCGCCGTCCAGCTCCGTCCCTCCGCCGAACGCCACCGTTTCGGTCATCCGCTCCAGCACAGGTTGTGGCGTTTGACCGAAACGGTGGTTCTCGGCGGGAGCGGGGGACGGGGGACGGGGGGCGGGGACGGGGGACGGGAGGGGGCGGGAGTGAGCGTGTCTGCGGGTGTGGACGGGCGGCTGCCTCCACAATTGGGCCATGAGCGGGCTGCTCGAGGTGATCGCGCTGCACCCGGCGGACGCGGAGCGTGCCGAGGCCGGCGGGGCTGACCGGGTCGAGGTCTGCGGCTCCCTGGACGACGGCGGCATGTCGCCGACCCCGCAGCTGGTCTCCGACGTCCGCCGAGCCACCTCCATCGAGGTCCGGGTGATGGTGCGGCTGCGTCCCGGCTTCAGCACGGACGGCGGCGAAGCCGTCCGGCTCCGCGGACTGATGGCCAGCTACGCCGACGCCGGAGCGGACGGGATGGTCCTCGGCTTCCTCAACGGCCACGGCGAGGTGGACGCCCTGCTGGTCGATGAGCTGGTCGCCGACGGTTCCTGGCCGTGGACCTTCCACCGTGCCCTCGACGCGTGCCTGGACGCCGGCAAGGCCTGGGCCACACTGCCGGAGCTCCCGCGCCTCGACCAGGTGCTCACCGCCGGCTCGGCGCGGGGTGTCGAGCACGGCCTGCCCGACCTGCTCGCCCGGGCGAAAGCCGACCCGTGGGCCGCCAGCGTGATGATGGCCGGCGGCGGACTGGCCCCCGAGCACGTCCCGTGGCTGGCCAGGGCCGGCGTCCGCGCGTTCCACATCGGCTCGGCCGCGCGTCCCGGCCGCTCGTTCAGGGCCTATGTCGACGAGCCGCTGGTGCGGTCGTGGCGGCAGCTCATCGACGAGGAGCTCCGCCACCACCCGCCCTCGACCTGAACCGCATCAGCTCGGCAGCGGCTCGATGTGGACGAAAGTGGTCGTGCCGGGGAGGGCGCCGTCCACCGCTTCCTCGACGGCGTCGGCGACGTCGTGGCTGTGCCGCACGCTCCACGTCCCGGGCACGAGCATGGTGGCGTAGACGAAGCGCTGGCGGCCGGACTCCCGGGTGCGCAGGTCGCTGACCTCGACCGGCTCGTCCGCGCAGATGTCGTGCAGCGCTGCTCGCACGACGTCCACCTCCGCATCGGGGAGCGCCGCGTCCAGCAGGCCGACCCCGGAGCGGCGCAGCAGCCGGTACCCGGTGAGCAGGATGTTCGCGCCGACCAGCAGCGCGATCGTCGGATCCAGCCACTGCCAGCCGGTGAGCGCCACCAGGCCGATCGCCACCAGCACGCCCACCGAGGTGACCACGTCGGTCATCAGGTGCTGGCCGTCCGCCTCGAGGGTGATCGAGCGGTGCTTCCGGCCGGCCCGGATCAGCGCCCAGCCCGTGCCGAGATTGAGCAGCGTGGCCAGCAGCGACAACGCCAGGCCGAGGCCCAGCCGCTCCAGCGGCTGCGGGGCGAAGTACCGCTGGATCGCGCCGTAGATGATCATCGCCGCGGCGAAGAAGATCAGCGACCCCTCGACCGCGGCCGACATGTATTCGGCCTTGCCGTGGCCGAAGTTGTGGTTGTCGTCGGCCGGTTTCGCGGCCAGCCGCAGCGCCCAGAGGCCGACCAGGGCCGCCACCAGGTTCACGGTCGACTCCAGCGCGTCCGACCACAGGCCGACCGAGTTCGTCAGCCAGGCGGCCCACCCCTTGATCCCGACCGTCGCGATCGCGGTCGCGATGGAGAGCCAGATGAACCTCTCCAACATGCGCTGGGTCGCGACGGACTGCTGTGGGGAAGAGGGCACCGGATCAGTGTAGGGCCGGGTCGACGGGCACGGTGGACTCCTCCACGTGGCCGAGGTCGAGCGGCCAGGCGTCCGGAAGATCCGCCAGCGCGACCAGATCGGCGAGGTTCGCCGGCCACACCGGCTCGGCCACTTCCGCGAGCCCGTCCAGCGGCTGCCAGGCCCAACCGTCCAGCGTGACCTGCTCCTCTGCGGTGAGGCCGCCCGGGTCGGGGTCGATCCGCTCGGGAAGCCGCAGGACGAAGAAGTCCTCCCGTTGGTGCAGCACCTGGTCGGAGTAGCCGTGGGTCACGTCGCGGACGGCGACCGGCCCGAGCAGCCCGGCCGGGGACGCCACCAGCCCGGTCTCCTCGAACAGCTCCCGGATCACGGCCCGAACCGCGTCCTCGCCGGGATCGATGCCGCCACCCGGCGTCACCCACCAGCGGCTTCCCGGCAGTCCGGGATCGGTGTCGCGGAGCAGCAGCACGCAGCCGGCCGCCACCACCAGCGCCCGGGCGGCAGCGCGCCGACGGTGCGGCCGCAGCTCCGCCGGCACCGGACGGAAGTCGCGGGTGCGAAAGGGCCCGCTCATGGTCCGGGCACCACGCGTTCCGCGACCGGCTGCAGCGTGGTCTGGTCGAGCAGGGCGACCGTGACCTGGCCGGCCGCGAGCACGAAGCCGACCTGCCCCGACTGCTGCTGCCCTGCCGCCAGCCGGACGCCGGGGAACTGGTCCGGGAGGTCGGCACCGAAGGCGCTCTGGTCGGCCGGGTCCGACGTCGTTCGCAGGCTCAGGCTGCTCACGTCGAATGTCCCGTCGGCGCAGGCGATGGTGGCCTCGACGATCAGGTACAGCTTGCCGACCGGAGGAGCCATCCGGCCGGCGTGCGTCCAGGTCGCCCGGGTGATGGTGAGCGTCCCCGTCCCGGTGCCGGCGCTGAAGGACGCCACCACCCCCAGGTCGCCACCGCTGGTCAGGACCGTCTGCTCCGCCGGTTGCGAGGCCGGCGCGACGGTGACCAGGGGCATCGCCGTCGAACCGGCCGTCGGGCCGGAAACCGGCCGTTTCACCAGGTACGGCGCGAACAGCACGCCCACGCCGAGGGCGACGACCAACGCGATCCCGACGGGCGTCGACCAGCGTCGCCGCCGGCGTGGGTCGCGCTGCCCGGGAGACTGCTGCGGGGCCGGGTATCCGGGTTGCGGGGGCGCCCAGCCGGGACGGCCGCCGACGGCTCCGGACGGCGGCTCGGGCTGCAGCGGCGGCGGCAGCCACCCCTTCCCGGGCTCGTCGCTCATGCCCGTTCCGGAGGCTCGCCGTTGCGCAGCGCCGCGCCGATGATGCCGGGGGTGAAGACCGCGAGCACCCAGCAGGCGACCTGTGACATGGCGGCCACGAGCGTCCAGAAGTCGGCGGAGTCGTCAACGGTCGCGACCAGCAGCGAGATCGCGACGACTCCCACTCCGGCGATCTGGTAGCCGCGGCGGACCGTGGCGCGCCGGTAGCGCAGCTGTGCGGTGGAGACAGCCGCGACCAGCAGCCCGACGGGTGCGATCGGGTTGACGAACATGCCGATCAGGAGCGGGACGAGGACCCAGCCCGTCGTCGCCTGCCAGATCTGGCCGATCGTCACCGGACGCGGGCCCTGGACCCGGGTGGCCGGCGACGGCGGAGCCCACTGCTGGGCCATCGACATCGGCACCGCGGCCGGGTTGACCTGGGCGTTCGGCTGCACCACAGGCTGCGGCGGCAGGTAGCCGGTCAGCGACGGCCCGCCGGTGGTGAACGGCTCCAACGGGGAACGGGCGCCGGTGACCTCGACCGCGCTCGTCAGGGCCGTCGTGGTCGACTCGAATGGCAGGTTCGGGTTGCGTCCCGGTGCCGCGGACGGCACCAGCGCCCGCAGGTCGGGGGTCGGCTGCTCGGGTGGCACGAAGGACGGCTCCGCCGCTGGGACGTCCGCGGCGACGGCGGGTTCCGGCTCGGGACTGTCCAGCGCGACGGCCACCGGCGCGACGAACGCGGACGGCCTCGAGGCCGGCGCGTACTCAGGTCCGTCCTGCCAGCTCGCCATGAACCCCAGCCTAGTGACCTCCCCGACAGCCGGAGGGGATGCCCCGATGCCGCGTCCCCGGTAGGCTGATCGGGACCGGTCCGAGACGGCGCCGGACGTGAGCAGGAGTGAGAAACATGCCTATCGGCAGGGTGCGCTACTACGACACGGAGAAGGGCTTCGGCTTCCTCTCCAAGGACGAGGGCGGCGACGACGTGTACGTCCGTGCGTCCGCCCTGCCCGACGGCGTCACCAGCCTGCGTCGCGGCCAGAAGGTGGAGTTCGGCGTCGTGGACGGCAAGAAGGGCGAACAGGCCCTCTCCGTCCGCCTGCTGGATCCGCCGCCGTCGCTGTCGAAGGCCCAGCGGAAGTCCGCCGAGCAGATGGCGATCATCGTCGAGGACCTGATCAAGATGCTGGACGGCATCGGCAACGGCTACCGGCGTGGACGTCATCCCGACTCCAAGATGGCCGGCAAGACCGCTGCGGTACTGCGGGCCGTCGCCGACGAACTGGAGCTGTGAGCATGGCGGTAGCCACGTCCGAGGTTGACAAGGCCTGTGCCGAGGCGGTCGAGCAGGCCCACGCGGCGGCGATCGCACGTTCGGGGACGATCGGTGTCGGTGAGCACCTCGGCGTCCGCGCCGAGGATCTCCGGGTGGCCACGCACCTGTTCGAGTGCACCCACCCCGGCTACCCCGGCTGGCACTGGTCGGTGACGGTGGCGCGCGCGTCCCGTGCCCGGGTCGTCACGGTGTCGGAGGTGACCCTGATGCCCGGCGAGCACGCCCTGCTGGCGCCGAAGTGGGTGCCGTGGGCCGAGCGGATCGGGCCGAAGGACCTGACCCCCGGGGTGATCTCGCCGACGTCGGCGGACGACGTCCGCCTCGTCCCCGGCTACACCGGTGGCGAGGACGCGGCCGACGCGGAGCCCGCCGAGGCGAGCCAGATCCGCGCCGTGATCGCCGAACTGGGGCTCGGCCGGGAACGCGTGCTGTCGGTGACCGGTCGCGACCAGGCGGCCGAGCGGTGGCTGTCCGGGCCGAGTGGCCCGGACACGGCGATGGCGAACCAGGCGCCGGCGACCTGCGCCACCTGCGGGTTCCGGGTGAACCTGTCGGGCAGCCTGTCGCGGCTGTTCGGGGTGTGCGCGAACGAACTCTCGCCCGCGGACGGCCAGGTCGTCAGCCTGGACTACGGCTGCGGTGGCCACTCCGACGTGACCGAGCCGAGCCGGGGCGTCGACCTGTCGCTGCCGATCTGGGACACGGTCACGGTCGAAGAGGGTCTGTTCGACTGAGCGGCAGGCTCAGGATTCGATCGACTCCTCCGCCGTCTCCTCCGGCTGGAGACGCGCCCGCCTGCGCCTGCGGTTGAGCCCGTAGGCCAGCCCGGCCAGGCCGAGCACCGTGCCACTGATCGACACCGCGAGGTACCAGCCGCGTCCGGTCTCGACGAGGACCGCCTGGAAGAGCCAGCACACGATGGCGCCGACCGCGAAGGCCACCGTCCCGGAGCCGATCACGGCCACTCCGTCCGGGTCGAGGGCCCGGACCGGTGCTTGTACCAGAACCGGGTGGTGCTGGTGACTGTTCTGGGTCACGGACACCACCATAGAACGAACCTGTGAACTGGCAGCATTCGGCCATGGCACATGCTGGCGCGACGACGGAGACTCCGTCACCTTCTTCCAACAAGGGCTTCGACACCTGGTTCGAGCTCACCAAACGCGGCTCGACGATCAGCCGCGAGATCCGTGGTGGTCTGGTCACCTTCTTCACGATGGCCTACATCATCGTCTTGAACCCGCTGATCATCGGCACCGTCCCCGACAAGAACGGCAACCTGATCACCGGTCAGCCGATCAGCGCGGCCGGAGCGCTGGACACGTCCATCGCGATGGTCGCGGTCGCGACCGCCCTGATCGCCGGCATCATGACCATCCTGATGGGCGTCTATGGACGCTTCCCGATCGCCATCGCCACCGGGCTCGGCCTGAACGCGCTCGTCGCCTACACCATCGCTCCGTCGATGACCTGGCCGCAGGCGATGGGCCTGGTCGTCTGGGAGGGCGTGCTGATCACCATCCTGGTGCTCACCGGTTTCCGCAAGGCGATCCTGGACGCGGTGCCGCGACCGATGCGGGCAGCCATCTCCGTCGGCATCGGCCTGTTCATCGCGTTCATCGGCCTCTACGACGCCGGTGTCGTCCGGCAGCAGGCCAGCGGGGCCGTCCCGGTCGAGCTGGGTATCGGCGGAGCGCTGAAGGGGTGGCCGATCGCCGTCTTCCTGCTCACCCTGCTGCTGCTGATCGTGCTCTACGTGCGCAAGGTGAAGGGCGCCATCCTGATCGCGATCGTCTCCGGCACGGTGCTGGCGGTGATCGTCGAGGCCGTCGCCCGGCTCGGCCAGATGACCGACGTCAACCCGACCGGCTGGAAGCTGAACGTTCCGTCGCTGCACGCCTTCCACGCGCCGATCTTCGGCCTGCCGCTGCCCGACCTGTTCGGTGGATTCACCGGTGCCGCCGGGCCGGGCGCCGTCCTCGGCCTGATCCTGCTGGTGTTCTCGCTCCTACTCTCCGACTTCTTCGACACGATGGGCACCATGGTCGCGGTCGCGGCCGAGGGCAACATGCTGCAGGAGGACGGCAACCCGCCGCATTCCCAGGAGATCCTGCTGGTGGACTCGGTGGCCGCCATCGCGGGCGGTGTGGGCTCGGTCTCGTCCACCACCAGCTACATCGAGTCGGCCGCCGGTGTCGGCGAAGGAGCTCGGACGGGCATCGCGTCCATCGTGACCGGCCTGGCGTTCCTGGTCGCCATCGTGGCGTCGCCGCTGGTGAACATGGTGCCGTCGGAGGCGGCGGCGCCGGCGCTGTTCTTCGTCGGCTTCTTGATGATGTCGCAGGTGGTCGAGATCGACTGGACGGATCCCGAGGTCGCCATCCCCGGCTTCCTGACGATCGTGCTGATGCCGTTCACCTACTCGATCACCACCGGGATCGGGGCCGGCTTCATCGCCTACGCCCTGATCAAGATCATCCGGGGCAAGGCCAGGGACGTGCACCCGCTGCTCTACGGAGTCGCCGCCGCGTTCCTGATCTACTTCGCCCAGGGCGTGATCGCGGGCCTCTTCACGTAAGCCCTTCCACCGAGAGCCTCCGTTCCGGTCGTTCGCCACCGCCTGGGTAGTGGCGTTTGACCGGAACGGGGGCTCTCGGCGGGACGGAGTCAGCCGCGGAAGGTCGCGACCAGGTCCGGCTCGGGACGGTCGTGCTCCTCGGCCAGCCGGGCCCACTCCGGCCAGTGCGCCAGGAAGCCGGTGATGCCCGTGGCCACCGACTGGTTGGCCGGTTCCAGCTCGGGGGTGCCGGCGACCCAGGCCGCGGCCATCTGCTGGGCGTGCTCTCCCCGGACGTAGCCGGCGGCGAGGTTCTCGCACAGCGACAGCGAGATGCCCAGACCCTTGGTGAACAGGTCGCTCAGCCCGAAGCGGGCCGGAACCCGGGCGCGAGCGAGGTCGAAATCGAGGTCCTTCAGGCCGCCGGTCGTCAGCGGCCACTCGCCCGTCCCCCAACTCAGGGTGTCGATCCAGAACTCGAGCAGGGCCCAGGCGGTGCCGAGTCGCTGCGGCGGGATGTGCCGGCCGGCCAGGAGGTCCTCGACGTCGTCGCTGCCGGGGACGCCGGGACGCGGGGCCGCCGGGTCGGTGGTGGGACGCAGCAGCGGCCCGAGTCGGCCGAGCAGACCGCGCTGGCGGGGCAGGTCGGTCCGGAAGCGGGCCGCGGCCGCGGTGCGCAGCCGCTCGGCCACCTCCGGGTTGGCGCTGAAGATCTCGCGCACCTCATCGATGCCGACGGCCCACAGCTTCAGTGTGCCCATGGGCCAAACCTACGCCCGGGACCGGCGAATCGGCCCTCAGGCGTCCCCGGCAGCGGGGATAAGCTCGGCCCCGTGAACCCACGCAGCCGCAGGCACATCGTCACCGGGGTGCTGGCTGCGCTGCTCATCCTTGTGCTGGTGGGCTGGGCATTGGGACTGGCTGGGTAGGCTCACCGTCATGATCCCCGGTGTTCGCCGACTGCTCGCTGCGGTCCTGGTCGGTATTGCTCTGATGATCGCAGCGCCGGAGGTGTTCGCCGCTGCGGCACCGTCCCCTTCCCCGACGCCGGGGTCATCGGCGACCGGCAAGGCGACGTCGACCGCGCACGCATCGCCCACCTCGGAGGTGAGCAGCGATGACGACGAGAACGTGGACGACGGCCCGGACGTCGCGCCGGACAACTCCCGGATGCTCTGGCTGCTCGGCGGGGCCGGTGTCGTCGCGATCGGCGCGGCCGCCATCGTGATCGCCCGCCGCTGAGCGCCGGCGACGATCAGGCCAGCTCGTTCAGGGTGATCCGGACCTCCCTCAGGCGCCGTCCGAAGCCCGCCAGCACACCCGCGTTCGGGTCGGGGACGCCGTCGACGCGAACCCGGGGGAGGCTCGCCAGCCCGGCGAGGGCCGGCTCCGCGAGCACCTGGTTCACCGCGGCCTGGTCGCCGCCCGTGGCCAGGACCTCCACCTCCGCCAGCCTCGGCAGCAGCACGGCCGCCGCATCGTCGGCCGCCTCCCGATAGGCGCGTTCGGCCTGGTTGCCGCGGCGGCGGGCGTACCGCTGCTGCGACCAGCCACCCGCCTTCGTCCGGGACTGGGCGTAGTGGCTGTCGTGGCGTCCGGTCAGCAACTGCTCGCCGCGGAAGATCCCGACCGCGTGGGCCCGCCTGCGGACGATCAGGGCGGCAGCCGGACGCGGCCGCAGGGCGGCAGCGACCACCTCGGCGAGCGGATCGAGCCCGGGCAACGGCCCCCAGTCGAGCCGGACCGCGGCGGTGGCGCCGTCCGGGCCGGCCAGGAACAATCCGGCGTCGGTGACGGTTGCACGCGGATGCCCGTGCCGGGCAGCGAAGCCGTCCAGCCAGGCGCCGAGGCGCTCGGGGGCAACACTGACGACGCGACCGTCGGCTCGGGAGGGCATGACGATAGTCTGGCCCCGACCGGGGAGGAGCGGCATGAGTGAGCTGATCGACACCACTGAGATGTACCTGCGCACGATCTACGAGCTCGGCGAGGAGGGCATCCCGCCGCTGCGCGCGCGCATCGCCGAGAGGCTCAAGCAGAGCGGGCCGACGGTCTCCCAGACGGTCGCGCGGATGGAACGGGACGGCCTGGTCTCCGTCCACGAGGACCGGCATCTGGTGCTCAGCGACCGTGGCCTGGAACTCGCCACCCAGGTGATGCGCAAGCACCGTCTCGCCGAACGGCTGCTCACCGACGTGATCGGGCTGGACTGGCACCTCGTCCACGAGGAGGCCTGCCGCTGGGAGCACGTGATCTCGGTCGACGTCGAGCGAAGGCTGGTCGACGTCCTCGGCAACCCGGTCAGCTCGCCCTACGGAAACCCGATCCCGGCACTCGACGAGCTGGGCGCCACGCCGGCGACCGAAGGCTTCCTGGACGGCTCGGAGGTCCTCTCCCTCGCCCTCGCGGACGGCGAGGCCCGCGACGTGACCGTGACCCGGATGAGCGAGGCCATCCAGTCCAACCCGGACCTGCTGCGGTCGCTGAGGAACGCCGGGATGACGCCGGGGGTTCCCGTTCGCGCCGTGGTGATGGGACGGCGGCTGATCGTCGGCAGCGGCGGCACCGAGTGCAGCGTCGACGGCAGCGTTGCCGACCACATCTTCGTCGCGGCGGCGTAGGCCGCGGGGGAATAGCCACGCCGCCGCCGGCGTTGTGGCCACGTATCCGAAACCAACTGAGGTGTATCGATGGCAACCATTGCCCTGACCGCGGACAAGTTCTCCGACACAGTGAAGAGCGACGGCATCGTGTTCGTCGACTTCTGGGCCACCTGGTGCCCGCCCTGCCGCATGTTCGGGCCCGTGTTCGAGTCCGCATCGGAGACCAACCCGGACCTCGTCTTCGCCAAGGTCGACACGGACGCCGAGCAGCAGCTGGCCGGTGCCCTGGAGATCTCCTCCATCCCCACGCTGATGGCGTTCCGGGACGGCTACCTCGTGTTCCGTCAGGCCGGCGCGCTGGGCAAGGGGGCGTTCGAGAACCTGATCCAGCAGGTCCGCGACCTCGACATGGACAAGCTCAAGGCCGAGGCCGCCAAAGACTGAACGGCGTTCTGGATAGTTTGTCCCCCGTACGGGGGACAAACCGTCCATCGGCCGCCTATACTTGGCCCATCAGGTTCCTGCCCCATCCCCCCGGGCAGGAACCTTTTTCACGTCCGCGGACGGCGCTGGCACGGGGGAGTGACGGATCGGCACCAGCGGCCTAAGCTAGCTAGCTAAATCGTTTATCCGAGGAGCAGGCACATGGACGTGGCTTTCCCCGAGCCGACCGACCTCGCGCAGGTCGTCACCGGCGACATGCCCGGCGACAGCGTCCGGATCGGCGAGGCGCACCTGGCGAAGGCCCGGGTGGTGTTCCCGGAGCTGTGGCGGCTGCTCGAGCCGAAGCTGGCAGAAGGCGGACGGGTCGTGGTCGCGGTCGCCGGGGGATCCGGAGTCGGCAAGTCCGAGGTCGGATCGCTCCTCGCCCACGGGCTGCGGGCCTGGGGCGTCGGCGCCTACGTGATGTCGGGCGACAACTATCCGCGCCGGATCCCGTCCGAGAACGACGCCGAGCGGCTCCGGGTCTTCCAGGCCGGCGGCCGCGCGGCGCTGGACGCCTATCTCGGCTCGGGCGAGGAGATCGACTTCGACGAGGTGGACGCGATCCTGACCGCCTTCCACGCCGGGGCGGACACGCTCCTGCTGAAGCGGATGGGCCGCAACCCGGGCGAGCTCTGGCACGACCAGGTCGACGTCACCGGCGTCCAGGTGATCGTGCTGGAGTGGACGCACGGCAACTCGCCGAACCTGCACGGGGTGGATGTCGCGATCCTGCTGAACAGCACGCCGGCCGAGACCCTCGCCCATCGGCGCTCCCGAGCCAGGGACGGGGCCGTGGACTCCCCGTTCACCACGCTGGTGCTGGAGCTCGAGCAGGCCAAGCTCCGGGCGTCCGCCCGCCGGGCGGCCGTGATCGTCTCCTCGAACGCCGAACTGCTCGACCAGGCCGCCTATGCCCGGGCCATGGGCACCGACCTGCCCGACGCCGGGCCGATGGTGAACCTGTATCCCGACAGCCTTGGGGGGACCCTGACCGATGCGGTCGCGACGCTGGTCGACGAGCGGGTCGACGGCGCGTTCTCCTCCGCCTACCTCCTGCCGAGCCTGTTCAACACCGACCTCGACCGCGGCTTCTCCGTGATCGACTACGGGCTGAACCGGCTCTACGCGACCGCGGCCGACCTGACCGCGCTGGCCACGGCCGGCGTCGACCTGAAACTCGACTTCATCCTCAACCACGCCTCGGTGCTGTCGCCGCAGTTCCTCGACCTGCTCGCCAACGGCGCGGACAGCCGGTACGCCGACTTCTTCATCGACTGGAACGCCTTCTGGGAGGGCTGTGGCGAGCTCACCGACGAGGGCTACGTCCAGCCGCGGCCGGAGCTGATCGCCGGCATGTTCTTCCGCAAGCCCGGGCTGCCGATCCTGATGGTGCGCTTCCCGGACGGGACCGAGCACCCGTACTGGAACACGTTCTACCAGCAGGTTCGCTACCCGTCGCTGGAGGCCGAGGATGTGATGGCCGCCACCGGCGCCCAGTACGGCACGGCCGCTCTCGTGGCGTCCCGGGTGAACGAGACGACCGCCGCCGGGCTGCGTCCGGGTGCCACCGACTTCGCCGGCTTCGAGGACCTGCGGGACGCCGTGGTCGAGGTGGCCGAGTCCCGGCGGCGCTACCTCGGCCAGATGGACCTCAACATCGCGGCCGACTCGGTCTGGGAGTTCTACGCCGAGACCCTGGACAAGCTGGCCGGCTACGGGGCGAGGATCGTCCGGCTGGACGCTTTCGCCTACGCGCCCAAGGAGCCGGGCGCCCGCAACTTCCTCAACGAGCCCGGCACCTGGGATCTGCTGGCCAGGGTGAGGGCGCTGGCCGACGCCCGCGGGCTGTCCCTGCTGCCGGAGATCCACTCCAGCTACGCCGAGGGCATCCATACCCGGATCGGCGAACTGGGCTACCTGACCTACGACTTCTTCAGCCCCGGACTGCTGATCGACGCCTTCGAGACCAGGGACGCGAGCGTCCTGAAGCGCTGGATCGGCGAGATCGTCGACCGCGGCCTCCGGACGGTGAACATGCTCGGCTGCCATGACGGCATCCCCGTCCTGGACCTGAAGGGACTACTTCCCGACGAGCGGATCGCGTCCCTCATCGCCGTGATCGTGGCTCGCGGCGGCCACGTGAAGGACCTGCACGGCGCGGAGAACGTCTACTACCAGGTCAATGCGACCTACTACAGCGCCTTGGGGGAGTCGGACGAGCGGCTGCTGCTGGCGCGGGCGATCCAGCTGTTCCTGCCCGGCAAGCCGCAGGTCTGGTACCTCGACCTGTTCGCCGGCCGCAACGACCACGACGCGGTCGCGCGGGCGGGGGAGGGCGGCCACAAGGAGATCAACCGCACCAACCTGGACGCCACCGCCATCGCCGCCGGGCTGGACCGCCCGGTCGTGCGACGCCAGCTGGAACTGCTGCGGTTCCGGAACACGTTCCCGGCCTTCGGTTTCGACGCGGCCTGCGAGGTCGCTGACAGCCCTGACGAGCGGCTGGTGATCACGTGGACGCGCAGCGGGGCGTCCGCGCGCCTGGAGGCGAACCTGGCCACGACGAGCTTCCGGATCACCGCGCGGGACGCGGCCGGGGTGGAGACCGTGCTCGCCGGCTGATCCCGGTCGACCGGACGGCGGGGCAGCGGGGTGGACGCCGGTTCAGTCCTCGTAGGTGCCGGCGAAGAACCGGAACACGGCGCCGGTGGCGGCGAGGGTGAGGGCGACGGCGCCGAGGGAGATCGAGCGGTCCAGCTCGCTGAGCAGCATGCTGGCGGCGAAGATCGCGAGCACCGGAAGCGCGCCGTGGGTGCGCACCAGCCTCGCGTCCCCGCGCAGTGGCAGGTAGCTCGCGATCACCAGCACCTGGACGAGGCTGACCAGCACGATCAGGGTGATGCCCGCGGACGTCGGCTGCCAGCCGGCGATCAGCCAGTTGCTCGCGAACACGCCGGGAAGGATCGCCAGCGCGACGAAGGTGTGCCGGGCATCCCACAGCGACCGCAGGCCGCCACCAGGCGCGACCCGAGGTTCGTCCACCACGTCGAGCCCCGCCAGGTCGTCGTATGGTTCGCCGGTCATCTTCCCGCTCCGCAGGGGTAGACACAGGCGCCTCGCTTGAGGTACCCGCCGGTAAGGCTAACCGTCTGCCCGGCGGCCCGCAGCCAAGTGGTGAATTCTCTCAACCGAAGCTGCAGACTCGCCGTCCCGGCCGCCTGCACGGACTCGTCCGCCGGGTCGGTTTCGTTGGCGGTTCCCACGGTGGCCGTGCCAACTCGTTCGCACCCGTCTCCGTTCAGCGGCACTCGTGCCGCGATCCACCGAGCGCGGTCGGGTCGGCGGACCGCGGGAAGGTGTGATTAGCTATGAGAGCGCTTACACGAGGAGGTGGCTGGTGTCCGGCTATCGCGATCCGTCGCTCCCGGTTGCCGAGCGGGTCGAGGACCTGCTCGCCCGGATGAGCCTGCAACAGAAGGTCGGCCAGGTCATGCAGGCCGATGCCCAGGGCGATCTGGACGACCTGGTCACCCGCCAGCAGGTCGGGTCGCTGCTGCACGTCCCGCCGGAGCGGATGCGGGCCGCGATCGACCTCGCCGCCGGCACCGAACTCGGCATCCCGTTGCTGCTGGCCGACGACTGCATCCACGGCCATTCCTTCTGGCCCGGGGCGACGATCTTCGGCACCCAGCTCGCCACCGCCTGCAGCTGGAATCCCGCCAACGCCGAACGGATGGCCCGGGTCACCGCCGTCGAGGCCACCTCGACCGGCTTCAAGTGGACGTTCTCGCCAGTGTTGTGCATCGCCCGCGACCTGCGCTGGGGACGGGTGGACGAGACCTTCGGCGAGGACCCGCTGCTGATCGGCGACCTGGCCACGGCGATGATCCGTGGCTATCAGGGCGACGATCTGGCCGAGTCGACCGCGATGCTCGCCACGGCCAAGCACTTCGCCGGCTACTCCGAGACCCAGGGTGGCCGGGACGCGTCCGAGGCCGACATCTCCCGCCGCAAGCTGCGTTCGTGGTTCACCCCGCCGTTCGAGCGGGCCGCCCGGGCCGGCAGCGCCACCTTCATGCTCGGCTACCAGGCCATGGACGGGGTGCCGATCACGGTCAACCATTGGCTGCTCGACGACGTCCTCAAGGGCGAATGGGGCTTCGACGGCGTCCTGGTCACCGACTGGGACAACGTCGGCCGGCTCGTCTGGGAGCAGAAGGTCTGTGCCGACTACGCCGAGGCTGCCGCCCGCGCCCTGAACGCCGGCAACGACCTGGTGATGACCACGCCCGGCTTCTACGACGGCGCTCAAGAGGCGGTCGAACGCGGGCTCCTCGACGAGGCCGTCCTCGACGCCGCGGTCGCGCGGGTGCTCACCCTGAAGTTCTCCCTCGGCCTGTTCGAGGATCCCGCCGGCCCCGACCCGGCCCGCCAGGCCGAGGTGATCGGCTGTGCTGACCACCGCACGGCAGCCCTGGAGATCGCCCGCGAGTCGCTGGTGCTGCTCGCCAATCCTCCGACAGGCCCAGGGCAGGCTCCGCTGCTGCCCCTGGCCGCGGGGGGAGGTGCGCTCGCCGTCATCGGGCCGAACGCGGACGACCCGGCCGCGATGACCGGCGACTGGGCCGGCGGCTCGGGTCAGTGCTCCTGGCTCGGGCCGGACTACCGCTCACCGCACACCGTCACCGTGCTGGACGGGCTGCGTGAGGTCGCCGCCGACAAGGGATGGCAGGTGGGCCACGCCGCCGGCTGCGGAATCGTCCGCGCGGTCCCGCACCCGGACGGCCCGGTCGGCCCGGACGGGCAGCCGCGCTGGCCGATCATCGAGCCGATACCGGCGGATGCCGCGCGGCTCGACGAGGCCGCGACCCTCGCCAGGGAGTCGGACGTGGTCGTCCTCGTCCTCGGCGACAGCATCCTGCTGGTCGGAGAGGCCCGCTCCACCGCCACCCTCGAGCTCCAGGGCGGCCAGGTGGAGCTGTGGGCCCGCGTCCTCGACGAGGGCAAGCCGGTGGTGCTCGTCCTGGCCAACAGCAAGCCGCTGGTGCTGCCCGAGCACCTGCTCGCACGCACCGCTGCTGTGGTCGAGGCGTTCAACCCCGGTGACGCGGGCGGTCGGGCGATCGCCGAGCTCATCTTCGGTGACATCGAGCCGTCCGGACGGCTGCCGATCTCGTTCCCGCGACACGTCGGCCAGCAACCGACCTACTACAACCAGATCCGCGGACAGCATGGCGAGCGGTACGCCGACCTCACTCAGGCGCCCGCCTTCGCCTTCGGCCACGGGCTGAGCTACAGCCGTGTCGAGTACGCCGACCTGGTCCTCGCCGAGGACGAACTGGGTGTCGACGGCACCGTCCGCGCGAGCGTCCGGGTCACCAACACCGGGCAGCGTCCAGTTGTCGAGACCGTCCAGGTCTACGTCCGGGACCTGGTCACGTCCCTGACCTGGGCGGACAAGGAGCTCAAGGCGTACCGGCGCGTCCGGCTCGAGCCGGGGGAGAGTGCGAGCGTGGACTTCGCCGTGCCCGTGGCCGACTGCACGATCGTGGACGCCGACGCCCGTCGCGTGGTCGAGGCCGGTGACTTCGAGCTGCTCGCCGGATCGAGCTCCCGTGACGAGGACCTCCTCGTGGCATCCTTCCGGGTGTCGGCGTCGGCCGATGACCGGCGACTGCCGTAACGTGGCCGCGCGTTGTCAGAGCATGTAACACTTGGTTGAGCCCTAGGAACAGGAGAAGGACATGCCGAATCTGGGCGGTTGGGAATGGGTCATCCTCGCGGTGGTGGCGTTGGTGCTGTTCGGCGGCACCAAGCTCGCCGGCTTCGGCAAGAACGCCGGCAAGGCGATCCGCGAGTTCAAGGAAGAGACCAAGGCCGGCGCGGCGGAGCCCCCGGCCGTGCAGGCAGCGCCTCCGGCCCAGGCCGCCCCGACGGCCACCCCGGTGCAGCCCGTCGTCGAGGAACCGAGCACGTCCCCGACCGATCTGCGTTAGCCCACCGCCCCCGACTGCCCGCTCAGGGTCACTGTCGCGGGCGTAGGCCAGTGCCCAGGGTGACCCTCGCCGACGAGGCTTCCCCGTGTTCGAGCGCCGGCTGTTGGTCAGAATGCCGCCGCTCGCCGGCGCGCCGGTCCGTGACGCCGGCTGCGATCTGGTCGGTGGACGGTCCGTGGCGTTGCGTCCTCGTGGCGATGCAGCGTCGCAGCCATGCGGGTCGATGCCGCCGTGGCTCCTGTCGCGCGGTTGCGGCGGGTTGCCGCACGAGGCGCCGGGCCGGCGGCGGACGCCGCGTCAGGTCTCGGGATGATAACGATTTCATTCCGGCTGGACACTAGTCCTTGCCAAGGATGAGAGCGTTTTCGGAGGATGCTAACGTTCAGATTGTCAGGAGTGGACGCCGCCAGTGCGCGGCCCACTTGAGAAGCACCCGATGGGTGCAGGGAAGGGTCAACGAGGACCGATGGAACCAGGCTGGATGGACCTTGGCGGCAGCGGCTGGACGGTGCGCGCCGATGGGTCGGCGCGGTCCTGGGGCGAGGTGCCCGAAGCGCTGAGGCCGACTCTCGCCGCCGGTATCCCGGCCACCGTTCCGGGCTGCGTGCACACCGATCTGCTCGCCGCGGGGCTGATCGAGGACCCGTACCTCGGCGCCAACGAGACGCTGACCGACTGGATCGGACGCCAACGCTGGATCTACCGGCGAGAGGTGATCCTCGGCCTGGGGGATCCCGAACTCGAGGCCCGCAACTGCGACCTGGAGTGCGACGGTCTGGACACGGTCGCCGAGGTCTTCGTCAACGGCGTCAGTGTCGGCCGCTCGGTGAACATGCACCGGCGCTCCGTCTTCCCGGTGCGGCCGCGGCTGATGCTCGGGCGCAACCTGGTCGAGGTGGTCTTCGACTCCGCGTTCGACCACATGGCCGAGATGGCGGCGTTGGTCGGCGAGCGTGTCCACGTCGAGCGCGACGACTTCAACCTGATCCGCAAGATGGCCTGCAACTTCGGCTGGGACTGGGGCCCGCGGCTGGTCACGGCCGGGATCTGGAAGCGGATCGGGCTGCGCAGCTGGAACCACGCCCGGATCGGCGACCTGAGCGTCCTGGCCACCGCCAAGCAGCGGACGGACGGCACCTGGGTGGGCACGCTCGACGTCACCGCACAGCTCACCGGCGAACTCCGCTTCGCCGCCCTCACCGTCCGGGTCCAGGGCTCGGACGTGTCCGGCGAACTCGGCGTCCCGGCCGAGGACTGGACGCAGTCGTCGCTGGAGATCACCGGCATCGAGCCGTGGTGGCCGCACTCGCTGGGAGCCCAGCCGCTGTACGACGTCGAGATCGTCTTCCACAACGACGTCACCGTGCTCGACCGGATCACCACCCGCACCGGCTTCCGCAGCACCGAGCTCGACACCACCGGCGACGCCGACGGCAACGGCGCCAATTTCGCGCTGCGGATCAACGGGGTCGACGTCTTCGTCCGCGGGGCCAACTGGATCCCCGACGACTGCTTCGTCACCCGGGTCACGCCCGAGCGGTACCGGGAGCGGATCCAGCAGGCCAAGGACGCGAACATCGACCTGCTCCGGGTCTGGGGCGGCGGCCTCTACGAGACCGAGGACTTCTACGCCGCCTGCGACGAGCTCGGCGTGATGGTGTGGCAGGACTTCGCGCTGGCCTGCGCCGCGTACCCGGAGGAGGAGCCGTTCGCCTCCGAGTTCGATGCCGAGGTCCGCGACAACGTGATGCGGCTCAGCCCCCACCCGTCCCTCGTGGTCTGGAACGGCAACAACGAGATCATCTGGGGCCACGCCGCCTGGGACTGGGCGTCCCAGCCGAACGGCGACCGCACGTGGGGCGAGAAGTACTTCTACGAGACGTTCCCGGCGATCGTGGCCGAGCTCGACCCGTCCCGGCCGTACTGGCCCGGCAGCCCGTCATCCGGTCCCAAGGAGCTCGACCCGAACGACCCCAACTATGGCTGCATGCACATCTGGGATGTCTGGAACGAGCGTGACTACACCGGCTACGACGACTACTCGCCGCGGTTCGTCTCCGAGTTCGGGTACCAGGGCCCGGCCACCTGGGCGACCTGGCGGCGCGCGCTGGACGCCGACGACCTGCGCGCCGACTCCCCGGTCATGCTCGCGCACCAGAAGGCCGCCGGCGGCAACGGCAAGCTGAACAAGGGCATCGTGGGGCATCTCCCGGTCCCCGGGGAGACCGCGGCCGACTTCGACGACTGGCTCTATCTGATGCAGCTCCAGCAGGCTCGCGCCGTCCGCCACGGCATCGAGCGGTGGCGGTCCCTGCGCGGACGCTGCCACGGCTCGATCGTCTGGCAGCTCAACGACTGCTGGCCGGTGGTCTCCTGGGCGGCCCTCGACCTCGGCACCAACGCGGCCGGCGAGCCGGTCGCCCGCCGCAAGCCCCTGTGGTACGCCATCCGGGACGCCTACGCCGACCACCTGCTGACGATCCAGACCGCGGACGGAGCCCCCCGGCTCGTCGTGGTCAACGACGCCCGCACCGACTGGACGGCCGGCGGCCTGGTCGAGCTGCGCCGGTTCACCGGCGAGGTGGTCGCGTCCGCGCGGTTCGAAGTCCTGGTGCCGGCCCGCAGCAAGGCGGACGTGGCCATCGGCTTCGACCTCCCCGAGGGCCGCAGCGACCTGGCCCTGGTGGCGACGGCGAACGAGGCCGTCCGGGCGGTGAAGCTGCTGGTCGAGGACGTCGAGGCCGACCTGCCCGTCCCCGCCTTCACGGCGAGCGTCACCGCGACCGACACCGGCGCAGAGGCGAGCATCACCGCGCAGACCTTCCTACGCAGCCTGGCCATCTTCCCCGACCGGGTGGCGGAGGACGCGTACGCCGACTCGCTGGGAGTGGACCTGTTCCCAGGCGAGACCCACAGCTTCCAGGTGACTGGCAACTTCGACGAAGGCTCGCTTGAGGCGCTGACGGCGCCTGAAGTCGTGCGTTTCGTGACCGTTGAGAAGAGACCGGCCGGGGTTTGGTGACCCGGCCAAACCCGGCGGTAGTTGCCGGGTCGACAAGTGCATAGCACGAACCATCCACAGCATGGCTCCATCGGTGGGGTCAGGAGAAAATTGGAGGAATCAATGTCAGATTCGATCTTCGAGAGCAGCTCTCGGCGTACGTTTCTGAAGGCTGCCGGCCTCACGGTCGGTGGACTCGCACTGGCGGCCTGCACGGGCACCCAGACCCCTGGAGGCGGCGCGACCGGTGGCGCGACCGCCAACTCGGAGAAGAAGGGCATCGGCAACAACGGCAAGGTCGGCACCGGCCGCAAGGGCGCCACAGCGGACGCCCTGCTGATCGCCGGCTTCCAGTGGGGTCCCCCGGCGACCTTCAACCCGCTGTCGCCGACGGCAGCCTGGCCCGCCGCGGCCAACGTCATGCAGATCGTCTACGAGACGCCGCTGCGCTGGAACATCGCGACCGGCGAGATCATGCCGGGCATCGCCAAGGAGTACAAGGTCGACGGCACTGAGTCGATCACGCTGACGATGCAGGACGGCGTGACGTTCTCCGACGGGTCGGCATGCTCGGCCAAGGACGTCGTCTTCTCCTACGAGCTCGGCAAGAAGAACAAGGGCATCAACGTCGCCTCGTTCTGGCAGCTCGCCGACTCCATGGAGGCGACCGACGACAAGACCATCGTCATCAAGGTCAACCAGAAGTCCAAGAACGTCAGCAACGTGCTGCGGATGCTGACCGAGAACTACGTCCTGCCTCAGGCCGTGTTCTCGTCCATCGCCGACGACAAGCTGCCCACCGAGGTCATGGCCAAGCCCATCGGCACCGGTCCGTTCACGCTCGACAAGGCCGACCAGACCCAGGTCGTCCTCAAGCGCAGCGACGCCTACTGGGGCAAGACCTTCTACGGCGGCACGCCGGTGATGAGCCAGATCATCCACCCGATCTTCAAGTCGAACGAGGACGGCAACGTCAAGTTCCAGGCGGGCGAGCTGGACATCATGCAGCAGTTCGTCTCCCAGATCTGGAAGATGTGGGAGGGCGGCAAGCCGGTCGGCACCTACCTGAAGGACAAGCCGTACTACCTGCCGGGTTCGATGCCGATGCTGCTGATGAACACGACCAAGAAGGGCCTGGACAACCCGGCCGTGCGCAAGGCGATCGCCACCGCGATCGACTACGCGTCCATCGCCGACACGGCCATGTCGGGCTACACCGACGTGGTCCAGGCCAGCCTGATCATGCCGACCGGCGCCGAGTCGAAGTTCTTCAACAAGGCGGACGCCGAGGCCAACGGCTGGAAGTACGACGCAGCGGCGGCCGAGAAGCTGCTCACCGATGCGGGCGGCAAGAAGGGGTCTGACGGGGTCTACGTCGTCGACGGCAACCGGCTCGGCCCGTACAAGCTGATCACCCCGACCGGCTGGACGGACTGGAACGCGTCGTGCGAGATCATCGCCAAGAGCCTGAAGGCCATCGGCATCGACTGCGCCACCAACTTCCCGCAGCAGGCCGAGACCACCCAGGCCATCCAGGGCGGCACGTTCGACCTGGCCGTGTGGTACGTCTCCGGTGTGAACCCGGCCACCCCGTGGGCGCGGTTCAAGGACATCATGAGCCAGTCGGAGATGCAGCCGCTGGGGAAGACGACCTTCGCCAACTACGGTCGCTGGAAGAACGACCAGGTCGAGGCCATGCTGACCGAGGCGTCCCAGGCGGTCGACGACGCAGCCAAGAAGGCGGCCTACGACAAGCTGGACGCGCTGTACCGCAAGGAGGTTCCGTCCTGCCCGATCATGTACCGGCCGGACGAGTTCTACGAATACAACGCGACCAACTTCTACAACTGGCCGGATGAGAACAACTCCTACGCTCCGCCGATGTTCCGTGGAGCCGGCAACACCTGGATGTATAAGATCCAGAAGATCGCCGGTTAACCAACGAAGGGAACTGGAGCACCATGGGTCTGCGACGTTATCTGGTCAGCAAGACCGCGTGGTACCTGGGTGCGCTGTTGGTAGCAGTGGTTCTGAACTTCCTGCTACCACGGCTCATCCCGGGTAACCCGGTCGACGTGATCGTGTCCCAATTGGGACGGGGCGGCATGAGCTCGGAGGCTCAGGCTGCGATCTACCAGCAGTTCCTGGAGCAGTTCGGGCTCGACAAGCCGCTCTGGGACCAGTTCTGGATCTACGTGACGCATGCGCTGCAGGGAAACCTGGGTCTGTCGTTCTCGTTCTACCCGACCCCGGTTTCGGACCTGATCAGCCAGTCGCTGCCGTTCACCCTGGTGCTCCAGATCCCTGCCATCATCCTCGGCTGGATCATCGGCAACCTCCTGGGAGCCGTCGCTGCCTACAAGGGCGGCTCCTGGGACAAGTCGGTGTTCACCACGTCGCTGGTGTTCAACTCGATGCCCTACTACTGCCTGTCGATCATCCTGCTGTATGGCCTGGCAGTGGTCCTCGGCTGGTTCCCGCCCGGCGGTGCGTACTCGCTGGGCAACAGCCCGGAGTGGAGTTGGGACTTCTTCTCCGACGCCCTGCAGTACTGGTGGCTGCCGTTCCTGTCCCTGCTGCTGATCAACATCGGTGGCCAGGCCGTGGGCATGCGCTCGATGGCCATCTACGAGCTCGGCTCCGACTACGTCAACTACTCCCGCAGCCTGGGCATCGGCGACCGGAAGATGACCGGCTACATCTTCCGCAACGCGATGCTCCCGCAGATCACCGGTCTGGCCCTGAGCATCGGCACGATGGTCGGTGGCGCGCTGATCACCGAACTGGTGTTCAACTATCCGGGCATGGGGACGCTGCTGTTCAGCGCGATCTCCGCCAACGACTACCCGATCGTGCAGGCGGTGACGCTGATCATCACCGTCGCCGTGCTGGTCGCCAACTACCTGGTCGAGGTGCTCTACGGCTTCATCGACCCACGGATCCGTGCCGCAAAGTCCGGGGAGAAGTGACATGACCAACATCCAGAGCAACGCCGTCGTCGCCGAGACCGAGGGCCCGGTCGCCCCGGTCGAGCCGGAAACCCCCAAGGCCAAGGCCAGGCCGGCCTGGCGCAGCCTCAACTTCGGTCCGCGTCTGTGGGTGTCGGTGGGGATCATCCTGGTGATCACCCTGCTGGCCTTCGTCGGCCCGCTGTTCTACCCGTACGGTCCCGACCAGAAGGTCGGCTCGATCTACGACTCGCCGTCCGCCGAACACATCCTGGGGACGGAGAACTTCGGCTACGACGTGATCGCCGTCCTGATGGCGAGCACCCGCAACTCGCTGATCAACGGCCTGCTGGCCGGCACCCTGGCCACCTTCATCGGCGTCCTGATCGGCATCCTCGCCGGCTACGTGGGCGGCTGGCTGGAGGAGGCCCTGATGGGCATCACCAACATCGTGCTGGCGATCCCGGCCATCGTCATCCTGATCCTGATCTCGATCTCCCTGCAGAGCACCAACATCCCGTTCCTGAAGGGCATCGCCGGTCTCGCCCTGGTGATCGGCATCACGTCCTGGCCCTGGACAGCCCGTGCCGTCAGAGCCCAGGCGAGTTCGGTGGCCACTCGAGAACACATCGACGTGGCCAAACTGTCCGGTGCCCGCACGCCCGGCATCCTGGTCTTCGACGTCCTGCCCTACCTGGCCAGCTACGTGGTGATGGCCTGGGTGCTGCAGCTGGCGTCCGCGATCCTGGCGGAGTCGACGCTGTCGATGCTCGGCCTGGGGGTGTCCGGCACGAACTCCCTGGGCATGCAGCTGCACTGGGCGCTGGCGTTCCAGGCGGTCGCGACCGGCGCGTGGTGGGCCTTCCTGCCACCCACGATCGTGCTGACCCTGATCAGCTTCGGCTTCCTGTACCTGCAGTCCTCGCTGGACGAGGTGTTCAACCCGCGGCTGCGCCGTGGCAAGAAGAAGAACCTCGCTGCGGCGGCCAAGCGGCGCGAGGAAGCCGCCCGCAAGCTGGCCGAGCAGGGCGATGCGGTGGGAGTGGCCGCATGAGCACGCCCCACGGACCTCTTCTCCTCCGCTGCGCTCCCCCGAACAACTCCGCGAGGGCCCCGAGACCACCCCACGGAGTTCTTCTCCTCCGCTGCGCTCCCCCGAACAACTCCGCGAGGGCCCCGAAATGAGCGAAAAGATCCTGATGCGGGCGTCGAACCTGACGGCGTCCTACGCAGCCGACAGCGGCCAGGACGTGCCCGCCGTCGACAACGTCACCATCGAGGTGCCCGAGGGCCAGATCCTCGGCCTGGCCGGCGAGTCCGGCTGCGGCAAGTCCACGATGGGCAACGCGCTGGCGATGATCGCCCAGCCGCCGTTGTACGTGCTCACCGGGACGATGGAGATCGACGGCGAGACCATCGACCTGTCCACGCTGGACAGCGGCGCCAACGCCCGGCACCGGCCGTTCCGCGGCAAGGTGGTCTCGATGCTGCCGCAGGGCGCGATGAACGCGGTCAGCCCGACGCTGAAGATCAAGGACCTCGCGTACGACGTGATGCGGGCGCACGATCCGAGGGTCACCAGGGCCGAGGCGATGGACCGGGCCAACGACCGGCTGAAGATGCTGGAACTGCCGACCCGGGCGCTCGACTCCTACGCCCACCAGCTGTCCGGCGGCATGAAGCAGCGGATGGTGACGGTCATCTCGACGCTGCTGAACCCGCGGCTGCTGATCGCCGACGAGCCGACCTCGGCGCTGGACGTGTCCAGCCAGAAGGCCCTGATCGAGATGCTGCTGGCCATGATCGAGGCGAAGATCATGGCCGGGGTGATCTTCATCACCCACGACCTGCCGGTGCTGTCGATGGTCACCGACCGGCTGGCGATCATGTACGCCGGGAAGGTGGTCGAGAACGGACGCACCGAGGACCTCGTCCACGCCGCCCGGCACCCGTACACCTCGGCGCTGCTGGCCGCCGTGCTGGATCCGACGGAGGAGACCCGGACCAAGCACGTCCTCGGCATTCCCGGCTCGCCGCCGAACCTGGCCAACCCGCCGTCCGGGTGCCGCTTCCATCCCCGCTGCCCGTTCGCCATGGAGATCTGCAGCCGCAAGGAGCCCGCGATGATCGACGAACACGGTCACGACGTCGCGTGCTGGTGGGCCCAGGAGAATCCTGGCGCTGTCGTCCCGATGGAGGTGAGCCGGGTATGAGCGCGAACGAGACCCCGGTGCTGGGGCCGGTCCTGTCCGCCCAGCACGTCACCAAGCAGTTCCGGGTGGCCGGTGGCCACATCACCGCCGTCGACGACGTCAGCGTGGACTTCCACGCCGGCAAGGTGCTCGCGGTGGTCGGCGAGTCGGGTTCCGGCAAGTCGACCCTGGCCAGGATGCTGCTGCGGCTGATGCCGGTCACCTCCGGCACCATCACCTATCTCGGCAAGGACGTCACCAACATCTCCGGCAGGCAACTGCGGGCCTACTGGCGCGACGTCCAGGCCGTCTTCCAGGACCCGTTCGCGTCGTTCAACCAGTTCTTCACCGTGGGCAACATGCTATCCCGCAGCCTCAAGCTCGCCGACTCGAGCGCGGAGAGCAACGACGAACTGATCGAACGCTGCCTCGGCTACGTCGGACTGAAGCCGGCCGACGCCCTCCGCAAGTACCCCCACCAGCTCTCCGGTGGCCAACGCCAGCGGGTCATGGTCGCGCGGGCCCTGATGATGAACCCGAAGGTGCTCCTCGCCGACGAGGCCACGTCCATGCTGGACGCCTCGCTGCGGGTCAGCGTCCTCAACGTGCTCACCGACCTGCGTCGCGAACTCGGCCTGACGGTGCTGTTCATCACCCACGACATCGGCCAGGCGTGCTACCTCGCCGACGAGGTGGTGGTGATGGAGCACGGGCTCGTCGTCGAGCGCGGCACGACCGACCAGGTGATCTTCTCTCCGCAGAACGACTACACGAAACGGCTGCTTGCCGACGTCCCCGATCTGAAGGGAAGCCTGAAGAGTCGCCGGTAGTCTGCACTCATCGAATTCCATAGTCAGGGAGACATCGATGGCAGCGGCACGGCAGTTCCCGGAAGGCTTCCACCTCGGCGCGGCCACCGCGGCGTTCCAGATCGAGGGTGCAGCGGCCGAGGACGGCAAGCGCGACTCGATCTGGGACGTCTTCTGCCGCGAGCCGGGCCGGGTCGCGAACGGCGACGACGGGACGCTGGCCTGCGACCACTACCACCGCATGCCCTCCGACGTGCAGTTGATGGCCGACCTCGGGCTGACCACCTACCGGTTCTCGATCAGCTGGCCGCGGGTGCTGGACGGTGACCGGGTGAACGAGCCGGGCATGGACTTCTACTCCCGGCTGGTCGACGAGCTGCTCGCCCGCGACATCACCCCCTGGCTGACCCTGTACCACTGGGACCTGCCGGCGTCCATCGAGGGCGGCTGGACGAACCGCGACACCGCCCAGCGCTTCGTCGACTACGCCCGGACGGTGCACGCCCGGCTCGCTGACCGCGTCCGGATCTGGACGACGCTGAACGAGCCGTGGTGCTCGTCGTTCCTGTCCTACGCCGCCGGCGTCCATGCACCCGGGACGACCGACGCGACCGCGGCGGTCCGCGCCGCCCACCACCTGCTGCTCGGCCACGGGTGGGCCGTGCAGGCTCTGCGGGAGGCGGACCCGACGGCGACGCTGGGGATCAGCCTCAACCTCACGCCGGTGATGCCGGCCAGCGACGATCCCGCCGACGTGGACGTGGCCCGCCGGATCGACGGGACGCTCAACCGGTACTTCGCCGACCCGATCTTCAAGGGCCGCTATCCGGCCGACGTCGTCGCCGACCTCGGCGAGCACTTCCCCGACGACCTGGTGGCCGACGGCGACCTGGAGGCGATCAGCAGCCCCATCGACGTGCTCGGGGTGAACTACTACACCACTAACGTCTTCCGGGCCGGCGACCCGAGCGACGCGCCGACACCGCACGTGACCGCCCCGAATGCCGTCCAGGTGCTGCGCGACCTGCCGACGACGGCGATGGGCTGGGAGGTCGACCCGGCGGGACTGACCCGGCTGCTCACCCGGTTCCACCAGGACTACACCGCCGACTCCGGCACCGGCCTGGTGGTCACCGAGAACGGCGCGGCCTACGACGAGTCGCCGGACGAGACCGGGTACGTCGACGACACCGCGACCCGGCTCGACTACCTGCGCCGTCACCTGGCCGCCGTCCACGACGCACTGACCGCCGGCGTGGACGTCCGCGGCTACCTGGTCTGGTCGCTGATCGACAACTTTGAGTGGTCCTTCGGCTACAGCAAGAAGTTCGGGATCGTCGCCATGGACGCCGACCTCAACCGCGTCCCGAAGGCCAGCGCGCACTGGTATTCCGGGGTCGCCCGCACCGGCGTGGTCCCGGCCGAGCCGGTCGCCGGGGAGACCCTGACCGGTGACACTCCGGCGTCGAGGGTGTCGCTGTCGGCCAAGGTGGCGCTCACCGGCGGCCTGGACTTCTGGCACACCCAGGCCGTCGACGAGGCGGAGCTGCCGTCGGTGATGATCACCGACGGCCCGCATGGGCTGCGCAAGCAGGCCGGTGCCGCCGCGGACATCGTGGGGATCAACGAGTCCGTCCCGGCCACCTGCTTCCCGCCGGCCGTCGGCCTGGCGTCGACGTGGGACCCGGACCTGCTCACCGAGGTCGGCGAGGCGCTCGGCATCGAGTGCCTGGTCGAGCGGGTCGGCGTCCTGCTGGGCCCGGGCCTCAACATCAAGCGCTCGCCGCTGTGCGGACGCAACTTCGAGTACTTCTCCGAGGACCCGCTGGTGTCGGGCGTCCTGGCGTCCGCCCTGGTCAGAGGCGTCCAGAACAAGGGTGTCGGCACGTCGGTGAAGCACTTCGCGGCCAACAACCAGGAGACCGACCGGATGCGGCGCGACTCCGTCGTCGACGAACGGACGCTGCGGGAGATCTACCTGCGCGGCTTCCACCGGGTCGTCACCGAGGCCCACCCGTGGACGGTGATGTGCTCCTACAACCGGATCAACGGCACGTTCGCCAGCGAGAACCGGTGGCTGCTCACCGACGTCCTGCGGGGTGAGTGGGGTTTCGAGGGCCTGGTGGTCTCCGACTGGGGCGCGGTGCACGACCGGGTCGCGTCCCTGCAGGCCGGGCTGGATCTGGAGATGCCGGCCAACCCCGAGCACGAGGCCGGGGTGACGGCGGCGCTGGCGGAGGGACGGATCGGCGAGGCCACCATCGACACCGCGTACACCCGGATCGAGAGGGTGCTGCGTCGGGCCGTCGCCTCGTTCGAGCGGGCTCCGGACAGCTTCGACGTCGATGCGCACCACGCGCTGGCCCGTCGGGCGGCGGAGGAGTCGATCGTGCTGCTGGCCAATGACGGCCTGCTGCCGCTGGCACCCGGGGCCAGGGTGGCGGTCGTCGGGGAATTCGCCCGGACGCCGCGCTACCAGGGCGCCGGCTCGTCCCGGGTGAACCCGACCCGGCTGGACAACGCCCTGGACGCGATCAACGCCCTGGTCGGGCACGAGGTCCCGTTCGCGCCCGGGTTCACCACCGCTCCCGGCCAGGAACTGCCCGAGACCGCCGTCGAGGACGCGGTCGCGGTGGCCCGGGACGCGGAGGTCGTGCTGGCGTTCCTCGGGCTCGGGGAGGCGCACGAGTCGGAGGGCTACGACCGGGACACGCTGCTGCTCCCGGCCGAGCAGCTGGCGGTGCTGGATGCGATCCTCGAGGTGAATACCAACGTCGTGGTGGTGCTGTCGAACGGCTCGTCGGTGCAGGTGTCCGGCTTCGCCGACCGGGTGCGGGCGATCGTCGAGGTCTGGCTCGGCGGCCAGGCCGGAGGGCCGGCGGCCGCCGACGTGCTCTTCGGGGTCGCGAACCCGTCCGGCAAGCTCACCGAGACGATCCCCGTCCGGCTGGAGGACGTGCCGAGCTTCACGCACTTCCCCGGTGACGACAACGGAGTGATCTACGGCGAGGGGCTGTTCGTCGGCTACCGCGGCTACGACGCCCGCGGGCTGGAGGTGTCGTTCCCGTTCGGCCACGGGCTCAGCTACACCACGTTCGAGTACTCGGAGTTGTCGGTGGAGACGGGCCCTGACGGATTGTCGGTCGGCGTCACCGTGACCAACACCGGGGAGCGGGCCGGTCGCGAGATCGTCCAGGCGTACGTCGCGGTGGACGCCTCGTCGGTCGTCCGGGTGCCGAGCGAGTTGAAGGGCTTCGCGTCCGTCCGGCTGGAGCCGGGGGAGGCCTCTCGGGTCGAGATCGCCATCGCGCGGGACGACCTGGCGTACTGGAGCGTCCGCGACCACGCGTGGGTCGTGGAGAGCGGCAGCTATACGGTGGCGGTCGGAGCGTCCAGCCGTGACCTGCGACTCAGCGCGTCGGTCGATGTGGCCGGCAACGAGCCGGTCCGTCCGCTGACGATGATGTCGACCCTCGGCGAGGCCCTGGCCGTCCCGGCGTTCGCCGAGCAGCTCGGCCCGGTCGTCGAGCAGGCCTTCGGTGGTGACGAGGAGATGTTGAAGATGCTGGCCAGCATCCCGCTGTCCACCTTCGCCGGCTTCTCCGGCCGTACCCAGGCCGACCTGCAGTCCGTCCTGGACGAGGTGAACGCCGCCAGCACGGCCGGCTGAGACGCCACCCCGCCGGGCCGTCCCCTCTCTCTCTTCCCCTCCCCCCACAAACGCTCCCGAAAGGGACGTTCGCTCCCGAATCATCGGGAGCGAACGTCCCTTTCGGGAGCGAACTCGGTGGGGACGGCGGGTGGCCCTCAGGAAGTTAAGGTACATTAACTCTTGTGGGAGAAGTGACCGCCCAGGTCGGTGAGGTGACGGCTGAGCCGCGTGGGCAGCGACGGTTCGCCTGGCTGTGGGGGCCGGCGTTCGTTGCGGCGATCGCCTACGTCGACCCCGGGAACGTCGCGGCGAACCTGACGGCCGGCTCGCGGTACGGATACCTGCTCGTCTGGGTGCTCGTGGTCGCCAACTCCGTGGCGCTGATCGTGCAGTACCTGTCGGCGAAGCTCGGGCTGGTCACGTCCCAGAGCCTGCCGCAGCTCATCGGGGATCGCCTCGGCAGGGGCGGACGGATCGCGTTCTGGGTGCAGGCCGAACTGGTTGCGGTGGCCACCGACCTGGCCGAGGTGCTCGGCGGGGCGATCGCGCTGCACATCCTGTTCGGGCTGCCGCTGCTGGCCGGCGGTGTCGTGGTCGGCGCGGTGTCGATGCTGCTGCTCACCGTCCAGAGCCGACGCGGCCAGCGCCCGTTCGAGTTCGTGGTGATGGGCCTGCTGCTGGTCATCGCCGTCGGCTTCACCGCAGGGCTGTTCGTGTCCGGGGTGTCCTGGCCGCAGGCTGTCGGAGGGCTCGTCCCCCGCTTCGACGGGACGGAGTCGGTGCTGCTCGCCGCATCCATGCTCGGCGCCACCGTGATGCCGCACGCGATCTACGTCCACTCCGCGCTGGCCCGGGACCGGCACCGCTCCAGCCCGGCGAGCCTTCCGCGGCTGCTGCGCGCGACCCGGTGGGACGTGGCCACCTCGATGCTCGTCGCGGGAGCGGTGAACATCGCCATGCTGCTGCTGGCCGCCGGCAGCCTCCAGGGCGGCGCCGCGACGGACTCGATCGAGGGCGCGCACGCCGCGATCGCCGGCACGCTCGGCCCCGCGGTCGGGGTGTTGTTCGCGATCGGCCTGCTCGCGTCGGGACTGGCGTCCACGTCCGTCGGCTCGTACGCCGGCGCCGCGATCACGTCCGGGTTGCTGCGAGTCCGCATCCCGCTGCCCGTGCTCCGGCTGATCACCCTCGTCCCCGCGCTGGTCGTGCTGGCTCTGGGCGTCAACCCGACCTGGGCGCTGGTGCTCAGCCAGGTGCTGCTGAGCTTCGGCATCCCGTTCGCACTGGTGCCGCTGGTCTGGCTGACCTCCCGGCGGACGGTGATGGGCGGGCTCGCCAACCGTCCGCTGCTGCGGGTGCTCGCCTGGGCAGCGGTCGTCCTGATCGTCGCGCTGAACGTCGCCCTGATCATCCTGACGGCGAGCGGGACGGCATGACGGACGTCGACGAGCTGACGCCGGTCGCCCAGGACTACCTGAAGGTGATCTGGTCGGCGGCCGAGTGGGGCGGGCCGCCGATCACGACCAAGGCGCTGGCAGCCCGGTTCGCCACCACGGCGGCGAACGTCTCGGTGACGCTGCGCCGGTTGGAGACCCAGGGCCTGGTCGTCTACCAGCCGTACCGCCCGGCGGAGCTCACCGCGCTCGGCCGTCGCCTGGCCGTGGCGATGGTGCGCCGGCACCGGCTGCTGGAGACGTTCCTGGTCGAGGTCGTCGGCTACTCCTGGGACGCGGTGCACGACGAGGCCGAGCGTCTCGAGCACGCGGTCAGCGACGACTTCCTGGCCCGCATCGACGCCCTCCTGGGACACCCTCGGCGCGACCCGCACGGCGACCCGATCCCCACTCCCGCCGGCGACGTGGGCGTGCCGGAGACCGTCCAGCTCGAGGAGGCCGGTGCCGGGACGTACCTCGTGGCCCGGATCTCGGACGCGGACCCGTCCCTCCTCGCTCGACTGGCTGCCGCCGGCGTCCGTCCCGGGGCCAGCGTCGAGCTCGACCCCCGCCGGCCGGAACTGCTCGTCGACGGGCGGGCCTGCGAGCTCCCTGCGGAGGCACGCCGGGCCGTCCGGCTCTCGGCGCCCCTCGCCTGATCGGCCACCCGTCCGGTCGGGCCGAGAGACGTCGGCTACGCCACCGCGTCCTCGCCGGACGCCGGCTCGCCTGCGGGCGGCTCGGCGAGTACGAGTTCCACCCTGCCCCCGCCCGGGTCGGCTCCGTCACCGGGACGGTTCGAGAACACCAGCCGCGCGCCGATCACCGCTGCCTGGGCCTCCGCGATGGCGAGTCCGAGGCCGTGCCCGGGGGTGACGCCGTCGGAGCGGAATCGCTGGGGCCCACCGTCCAGCAACCAGTCGGGGAAGCCGGGGCCGGCGTCGTCCACCCTGACCAGCGCACCGGAGACGGTGAGCACCACCGGTCGACGGCCGTGCCGGAGGGCGTTGCCGACCAGATTGGCCACGATCCTGTCGAGACGACGTTGCTCCACCAGGACGGGTCTGCTGTCGTCCGCACGAAGACCGACGTCGCTCAGCACGGACGCGGCGACGGCCGCGCGCGCCGCGTCGGCAGCGTCGGCGACGACCAGCGCTGCCTGGGTGCCGGCGTCGAGCCTGGAGATCTCCAGCAGGTCCTCCACGAGCGCCCGCAGCCGCTCGACCTGGCCGCGGACCAGCCGGCCCACCTCGTTGTCGGTCAGCAGTTCCGACGCGCTGACCAGCGCGGTCACCGGGGTGCGCAGCTCGTGGGCAGCGTAGGCCGTGAAGGCCTGTTCGCGGTCGATCCGCCGGTTCAGCGTCTCCGCGAGCTGGTCGATGGTCACGGTGAGCGCAGCGACCTCGTCGCCGCCCGGCTGCGCAGCGGTCACTCCCCGCTCGGAGGCCGCGATCCGGCGGGCTGCCGCGGCGCCGCGGCGGGCGCGCAGGGAGAGCCGGGATCCCGCGGCCCAGCCGAGACCGGCACCGAGCACCAGCGCGGCCAGGCCCGCTATCAGCAGGCTCCGCTCGAGTTCGGCGCGCTGCTCCATCAGGGAGACCGCACCGAGGCTCACCGCCAGGATGGGGTGCCCGGCGAGCCGCTCCGCCGCCCACATGGTGCTGCCGTCGAAGTAGGTCTCCCGCCGGCCGACCGGGACGTCACGCAGTTGTGGCGGCACCTGCGTGGGGTTCGTCGTCGCGGCGAAGCGGAGATGGCCGAAGGAGCGGAACAGGGCGCTGGCCGTGTCCAATCGGTTGAGGGTCTCCGAGCGCAGCCGCTCCCGGGCGTCCACCGCCGACTGGTGGTCGACGTAGACCCCGAGTGGGAGCGCGACGGCCAGGGTGACTCCGGCCACGGCGGCCGCGATCTTCGCGCCCAGCGATCGCCACCACGGGATCGCCGCGCGGCTCATCGCACCAGCTTGTAGCCGCTGCCGCGGAGCGTGAGGATCTTCTCCGCCCCGATCTTGGCGCGCAGGCGCTGGACGTTGACGTCCACCACCCGAGGTTCGCCCCAGGAGGAGCTTCCCCAGACCCGCTCCAGGAGCTGCTCGCGGGAGAGCACCTGTCCCGGGTGGTCGAGCAGCGCATCGAGCAGCCGGAACTCGGTCGCGCTCAGTTCCACCGGCCGACCCGTCCGCTCGACCACCATGCCGGCCCGGTCGATGCGCAGGTCGCCGACGTCGACCCAGTCGGTCCCGGACGGGCCGGACCTGCGCAGCAGCGCCCGGAGCCGGGCAGCCAGGACGTCGGAGTCGAACGGCTTGCCGAGGTAGTCGTCGGCACCGGCGTCCAGACCGGTGACCTGGTCGCTCGGCAGATCCCTCGCCGTGAGCAGCAGCACCGGCAACTCCGCGTGCGTGGGCGACTGCCGCAGCCGTCGCAGCAGGGTGATGCCGTCCATTCTGGGCATGACCACGTCCACCACGGCCACGTCGACGGGCCGTTCGTCGAGCACGCCGAGGGCATCGATCCCGTCGGCAGCGGTGACGACGTCGAAGCCGTGAGGCTGGAGGACGAGTCGTGTCGTCACCCGCAGATCCGCGTCGTCCTCGACGAGCAGCACCACCGGATCTCCCATGCCTCCAGTCTTACTCGCCGGGTGGGAGCCGCAGGGGTCCAGGCTCGCTGCCACCCCTACCGTCGCTGTCCGCCCGTGTGCCTGGCGTCCGGGCCGTCGAGGTAGAACACCTCACGGGCGGGGAAGCCCGACGACGCGCCACCGTGACGGACCACGGTCAGCAGGGTGTACGCCGAGGCGGTTCGTCCGACCATCAACTGGGACGCGGTCACCGTCACCGACACGCTGCGCACCTTGCCGGCCGCACAGTTCGGGTAGCAGAAGCGAGCCACCTCCTCGCCGCTTGCCTTCGTCTCGGGGGAGCCCCAGTCCGTCCAGGTCAGGCCGTGCAAGGCGAGACTCGCATCCGCGCAGCTCAGCGCCAGGCTGCGCGGCGTCGAGACCAGGTCGAGTCCGCACTCGTTGATGTACACGACGACCGCTCCCGGCTGCGTCGGGATCGGGCCGGCCGGACGGGCCGCTGCGTCACTGATCGAGCAGCCGGCCAGACTCGTTCCGGCGGCCAGCGCGATCCCTGCCGCGGCGATCCTGCCGAGGTCGTTCATGCAGCTCCCGACGCCTGCGGGCGGACGGCTTCCGGCCGCGATCATCAGCCTCCCGGGCGGACATCACAGCACTGAACCGGCAACATCACACGACCGTCACAAACCGGGGCCGTCCGTCTCCCGCCGCGATTCCGCAGCTTAACTGGCGAGGTGAAGACAAACTCCCCACAGTCGGCCGGCGTTCTGCCGATGCTGACCATCCCGACCAGAACCGCTCCACCGCCCCGGACCCCGGACACCGTGCCCGCCGAGGCGTCCGATCGGCGTCCGACAGCCGTGTTCGACCGTCGCGAATCGGCTGTTCGCAGCTACTGCCGCAGCCTCGACGCCGTGCTCAGCTCGGCGTCCGGCTCGCTGCTCCGCGACGAGTCGGGCGCTGAATGGATCGACTTCCTGGCCGGCGCGGGCAGCCTCAACTACGGCCACAACCACCCGGTCCTCCGGGACGCCCTGGTCGACTACATCGCCGGGGACGGAGTCGCCCAGGGCCTGGACCTGCACACTGCGGCGAAGCGCGACTTCCTGGAGTCCCTCGAGCTGATCGTGCTGGCCCCCCGCGGGCTGGACTACCGGGTGCAGTTCACCGGGCCGACCGGCACGAACGCGGTCGAGGCGGCGCTCAAGCTCGCCCGGCTGGTCACCGGACGCTCCGGGGTGGCCGCCTTCACCAATGCCTTCCACGGCGCCAGTCTCGGCTCGCTCTCCGTCACCGGGAATTCGACGATGCGGATGGCCGACCTGCAGCCGCTGTCGCGGGTCTCGCGGCTCGCGTACGACGGCTACTTCGGGCCGGACGTGGACACCAGCGCGCTGATCGAGAAGGAGTTCGACGACCCGTCGAGCGGCGTCGACCTGCCGGCGGCCATCATCGTGGAGGCGGTCCAGGGCGAAGGGGGACTGTCCGCCGCGTCCATCGGCTGGCTGCGGCGGATCGCGGAGCTGGCCCGACGGCACGGCAGCCTCCTGATCGTCGACGACATCCAGGCCGGCTGCGGACGAACCGGAGACTTCTTCAGCTTCGAACAGGCTGGGATCCGGCCCGATCTGGTGGTGCTGTCCAAGTCGATCTCCGGGTTCGGGCTGCCGATGTCGCTGCTGCTGATCTCGCCCGAGTACGACCAGTGGCGGCCGGGACAGCACAACGGCACGTTCCGGGGAAACGGTCATGCCTTCGTCACGGCACGCGCCGCACTGGAACACTTCTGGTCCACGCCGGCATTCGCCCTCGACGTGGCGCGGCGGGCGCGGCTGGCGCGTGAGACGCTCGACGACCTGGCTGACCGGATTCCGGGTGCGCAGGTCAAGGGGCGAGGGCTGATGGTCGGCATCGACGTGGCCGATCCGGAGCTGGCCGCACGGATCCGGGTCGGCTGCCTGCATCGCGGCCTGCTGCTGGAGACCTGCGGGCCGCGGGACGAGGTCGTCAAGCTGATGCCCCCTCTGACCACCCCGGACGAACTGCTCGCCGACGGCCTGCGACGCCTGGAGGCGGCCACCGAGAGAGCGATCCGCTGATGACCACGGTGCTGTTCGACACGGAGGTCGGCCACCAGCCGCGCTGGCGTCCGGGCGAGCGGTTGAACCAGGTCTTCGAGGCGACGGTGGACCGGTTGGTCGCGCGAGGCGACTCCGACCGGGTGGCGGTCGACGGCGCGACCACGGTGACCTACGCGGAACTCGACGCGGCGGCCAACCGGCTGGGGTGGCTTCTCCAGCGACGCGACATCGAACCCGGCGACCGGGTGGCGCTGCTCTTCCGCGACCCGGCCGCCGCCTACCCGGCCCTCCTGGCGACGCTCAAGGCCCAGGCCGGCTACGTCCCCCTCGACGCCGGCTTCCCGCCGGACCGGATCGACTACATCCTCGCCGACGCCGGGGTCAGCCTGGTGCTGACCGACGATGCCGGCCAGGCCGCGCTCGCGTCGGCATCGGTGCCGGTGCTGGAACTCGGCGCGCTCGCCGCGGAACTGGCCGGGCTGCCGGCGGAGCGGCTGCCGCGACCGGCCGCCGGACGCGCCGACGACCTGGCGTACATCATCTACACCTCCGGCACGACCGGACGCCCGAAAGGGGTCGCGGTCTCGCAGTCGTCCATCGTCAACTTCGTCCGGGTCGCGGCGGAAGTCTATGGCCTGCGCGAGGACGACCGGATGTACCAGGGACTCACGCTCGCGTTCGACTTCTCCGTCGAGGAGATCTGGGTGTCCTGGGCCGTGGGCGCCACGCTGGTGCCTCGCCCGGCCGGCGGCAGTCTGCTCGCCGACGACCTGCACCGTTTCCTGGTGGACGCGCGGGTGACGGCGATGGCATGCGTGCCGACCCTGCTGGCCACCCTTCCCGAGGATCTCCCGCGGCTGCGCTACCTGTTGGTCTCCGGCGAGGCCTGCCCGGCGGATCTGGTGCTCCGCTGGTGGCGCCCCGACCGCCGCTTCCTCAACGTCTACGGGCCGACCGAGACCACCGTCACTGCCACGTGGTGCGAACTGCATCCGGACGAACCGGTGACCATCGGGCTGCCCTTGCCGACCTATTCCGCACTGGTGCTCGACCCGGAGAACCAGACCGTCCTGGGTGACGGGGAAGTCGGGGAGCTGGCGATCGGCGGCCTGGGGGTGGCACAGGGGTACGTCAACCGTCCCGACCTGACCGCCGCGGCCTTCATCCGCGAGCCGCTGGCCCTGCCCAACAACCCCGGCAGACGGGTCTATCGCACCGGCGATCTCGTCCGGACGCTCCCGGACGGCCGGATCGAATACCTCGGCCGGATCGACCTGCAGGTGAAGGTGCGTGGCTACCGGATCGAGCTCGCCGAGATCGAGAGCGTGCTGATGGAGGCGCCCGGGGTGGCCCAGGCGGTGGTCACGACCCACAGCGCGGCGGACGTGGTGGAACTGGCCGGCTTCGTCACCGCCCGCGCCGGCGAATCGGTGGATCTCGACCGGGTGCTGGCCCACGCCAGGTCCCGTCTGCCCGGCTACATGGTTCCGGCCTATCTGGACGTGCTGGACCGGATTCCGCTGCTCCCCAGCGACAAGGCGGACCGTTCGCGGCTGCCCCGTCCCGGAGTCCGCAGGGGCGCGCCGAGCAGCGGAGTCGCGCCGCGGACACCGCCCGAGGCGGTGATCGCCAAGCTGCTGGCCCGCACCCTCGCCGTGCCCACGGTGGGCGCCACCGACCACCTCTTCGACGACCTGGCCGCAACGTCGTTGCTGCTCGCCCGGTTCTGCTCCACGGTTCGGCGGACGCCGGGGATGCCCGAACTGTCGATGCGCGAGGTCTACCTGCATCCCAGCGTCGACCGGCTGGCCGCCCGGGCGTCCGCTCTCGCACCGGCGACGGACTGGGCGGCCGTCGCCGACTCGCTCGACACGGGTTCGACCGACGACTCCGATCAGGCCCAGCCGCAGCCGACGGCCGCGCCGGCGGTGACCGATCGGCTGCGCCGCCGGCACGCGCTGTTCAGCGTCGCCCAGGCGGCGTCGCTGGCGCTCGCCCCGTTGCTGGTGGCGCTGGTGCTGGCTCCGTCCTACAGCGTGCTGGACGCGGCCTCAGGCCCGCTCGACCTGTGCCTGCGTGGTGTCGGCCTGGCCTTCGCCGTGCTGCTGGCGAGCGAGCTGCTCAGCGTCGGCGGCAAGTGGCTGCTGCTCGGTCGCGTGCGGCCCGGATCGATCCCGTTGTGGAGCCTGGCCCACTACCGCTTCTGGCTGGCGATGAGGCTGGAGCAGCTGAGCATCCTCGGCTGGCTGGCCGGCAGCCCGCTGCAGGCGATCCACCTGCGGCTGTGTGGGGCGAGGATCGGTCCTGGCGCGGTCCTGCTCGCGCCGGCTCCGGCCTGTCCCGACCTGATCAGCCTGGGCGCCGGCGCCATCGTCGGACGCGAGTGCGCGCTCCCCGGCTACCGGGTCGAGGCCGACCGGATCAGGTTCGGCACGGTGAGCGTCGGCGTGGGCGCGGTGGTCGGCGACAAGTGCGTGCTGGACGTCGATACCGGCGTCGGCGCCGGAGCCCGGCTAGCGAGCTCGTCAGCGCTGCGGCCCGGGCAGGCGGTTCCCGCCCGGGCGAGGTGGGAGGGGAACCCGGGGCGTCCGCTCGAAGCGCCGCTCCCGCCGCTGCCCGCGCTGGCGCCCAGCCGCGGCCGCCGCGCGCGCTACGCGGTCGGGCAACTGGCTCTCTACCTGGTCGTCGCCGCTGCCCTGATCGTGGTCGCAGAGCGGCTGTTCGAGCCGCTCGTCCTGGACGGGGAGTTGCCCGGGCCGCTCTCCGCGCTCGACCTGACCAGCCCGGCCGGCATGCTCTCCCTCCCCTTCCTGGCGGCCGCGGTGCTGGCCGGTGCTGCAGTCCTCCTTGCGATGCACCTGCTGATGGCGCTCGCCGCCACCGTGCTGCCCCGGACCTTCGCACCGCTGGTGCCGCAGGGACGCGACTTCCCCCTGTGGGGTTGGCGGTGGTCGCTGCACACCCTGATCAGGACACTCACCAACAATCCCGTCCACATGAAGCTGTTCGGCGACAGCAGCCTGATCCTGCGCTACCTCGGCGCGGTCGGCTGGACGCTGGACCGCACCGGTGACACCGGCTCCAACTTCGGCCAGCAACAGCGTCACGAGAACCCGTACGGCGTCAGCGTCGGTGCCGGGACGATGGTCTCCGACGGGCTGTCGGTGTTCGACACCGTGATCTCGGCGACGGCCTTCCGGCAGGAGCAGGTGCAGATCGGGGCGGGTTGCTTCCTCGGCAACACGATCGGCTGGCCGGCCGGGGCGCGGGTCGGGGACGACTGCCTGCTCGGCACCAAGGTCGCCCTGCCGGTCACGGGGCCGGTCCGCGCCGGGGTGGGGCTGCTCGGCAGCCCGGCCTTCGAGATCCCGCGCTCGGTCACCCGCGACCGCAGGACCGCCGTCAGCGACGCGGAACGGCGTCGGCTGCTGGGGCTCAAGCTCCGGCACAACCTCGGCACGATCGGACGGTTCCTCAGCCTCGGCTGGTTCGAGCTTTCGGTCTTCGTGATCGTCGCCAGGGCGGCCTCGCTGGTTCCGGCTCCGGCCGTGGTGCAGACGTGGCTGACCCTGCTGGTCGGCGCTCTGGTCGGCACCGCAGCGGCGATCCTCGCCGAACGTGCCGCGCTCGGGTTCGGGCGGCTGCGGCCGATGTCGTGCGCCCTGCTGGACCCGAGGTTCTGGCGGCACGAGCGGTTCTGGAAGCTCTCGATCGAGGCACAGCTGAAGCTGCTGGCCGGGACGACGCTGCGGCCGGCACTGCTCCGGCTGCTGGGGGCCGACGTCGGCGAGTGCGTCTTCGACGACGGGTGCGACTTCCCGGAACGCAGCCTGGTCCGGATCGGGGACGGCGCCGTCCTCAATCACGGCACCTCGATCCAGGCGCACTCCCTCGAGGACGGGCTGTTCTGTTCCGAGCGAATCGAGCTCGGCTCCGGAGTGGTGCTGGCGCCCGGCGCGTACATTCACTTCGGCACCCGGATCGGAGACGGCGCCCGGATCGAGACCGACTCGTTCCTGATGAAGGGCGAGCAGGTGCCCGCCGGCGCGGTGTGGGGCGGCAACCCGGCGCAGGTCGTCGCCGGGCCGGTCGAGCCGGTCGATCCCGCCGAGCCGGGCGCGGAGGTGCCCGGTTGGGCGTGGACCGATGCGATCTCGGTGCGCGGGCCGGTCGGTGCCGACGCCCGGGTGGCCATGATCGATCTCGAATCGGCCGGCCTTGGCGGACGCACCCGGCTCGCCGGGTTGGCCGCCGCCGGGGTGCCGGTCGAGCTCCTGGACGGGGCGGACCGGCAGGAGCTCGCCGGCCTGGCGCCGCACCGGCGGGTTCGCGCGGCCGTCGCCCGGGTGCTGCTCCGGCTGCTGCTCAGCGAGCGCGACGCGGACACGCCGGCCACTCAGTGGCGACTTGCGCGGGCCGCGTCCGGCCGGCTGCGGGTGGCCGGACCCGGCCGGACGGCCTGGGTTTCGGTCTCGTACTCGGCGGGCCTGGTCGCGGTCGCGGTCGGCTCGGTCCCGATCGGCCTGGATGTGGACACGGTTCCGTCCGCGGCGGTGTCCGCGCTGGTCGGCAACCCGGAACTGTTCACCGCCGCAGAGCGCGAACGGCTGGCGCTGGTGTCGCCGGCGGATCTCGCCGAGACGGTCGGACGGGCGTGGACGCTGAAGGAGGCAGGATCCAAGGCCGACGGCTCGGGCGCGCTCCACGCGCTCGCCCGGATCCGTCCGCGAACAGCCGGCCGTGGTTCCGCAGACGGCGTCCAGGTCGAGTCCTGGGCACCGTCCGCCCGGCCGGTCACGCACCAGTGGCCGGTGGACCTGAACGGCGTGCGCAACTGGGTGAGCGTGGTCGAACTGCCGCCGATGGCGGGGTGATCCGCGGGACGGATCGGCCTCCTAGCGGCTCCGCGGCCACAGCGAGCGCGGCCACCAGCGGTCCAGCCAGGTCGGCGCGCCCGGCCACCGCTCCTGGATCCCCTTCCGGATCGTCGCGACCTGGCCCGAGACCGCGCCGACCGGTTCGCGCTGCGGGGCGTACCGCTCGCGCTCGGTCGACAGGGCGAGCGCGACGAACTGGCCGCGCGCCGACCCGTCCAGCTCCGGCGCGAGGGCGGCGGCGACCGCCCGCGTCGAACCCCGCGGCCACCGGACGCCCTGGTCGCGTGCCGTCGCCCACACCTCGTCCCAGGCGTCCTCGTGCGGCTGCCGGCCGTGGCCGGACACCCGGAGCAGGCGCAGCAGCCGCCGGACCAGGTTCGGGGCGAAGGCCACCACGGCCAGCCCGAGGACGACCAGGGCCCCGACGCCGAGCGGGTTCGGGCCGTCGTCGTCGACGTCCGGCGTCACCGGTGCCTGCTGCGTCGGCGCGGCGGACGCGGACTCCGTCGGGGCCGCGCTGGTGTGGGTGGCCGAGGGGCTCGCCGAAGGGGACGCCGTCGGCTGGGCGCCGAAGACGCTCGGCGGGGTCGCGTCCACCGGAATCCAGCCGACTCCGTCGAAGTAGAGCTCGGCCCAGGCGTGCATGTCGCGCGGCGTGACCTCCCAGGTGTCCCCGGTCTTGGTCCCGGGGCGGAACCCGACCACCACCCGGGACGGGATCCTGGCGATCCGGGCCAGCACGGCCATCGCGCCGGCGAACTGCTCGCAGTAGCCGGTGCGGCTGCCGAAGAGGAAGTCGTTGAGGGTCTGCAGCGTGGTGCCCGGAGCGGTCTGGGTGCTGTAGGTGAACAGGTCGGAGCGCAGATAGTCGCGCAGCGCCAGGGCCTTCCGGAACGCTCCGTCCTTGCCCGAGGTGAGCCTGCGCACCAGGTCGGTGGCCCGCGGGTCGACCCCGGCCGGCACCTGGAGAGTCACGTCCGGGCCTTCGGTGCCGGGGAGGGCATCGGTGCGGGCGAACCAGTCCAGGGTCGGCACCTCGGAGCTGGTCACGCTGTAGATCAGGTTGCGGGTCGCGGTGTCGGGGCTGCTGCCGACGGCGACCACGGCGAGGGTGGCCTGGTCCCATTTCCAGTCCCGGGCCGTCACATTGGTCGAGGTCGGGATCCAGGGTGCCGGCAGGTAGCCGCTGGCGAAGTCCTTGACGGTCACGTCGGTCGTCACGGTGGCCGGCTCGGAGCCACCCGCCGGTGGCAACGGCATTGCGACCAGATCCGGGGATCCCGGGTGGAAGCCGGTGTCGTCGAGGATCGGCAGGGCGGCCAGCCGCAGCATGACTCCGCCGTCGGCCGTGCTCCGGTAGGTGATCACCGGCAGGTTGCTGGTCGAGTTCAGGTTGCGGATCAGGTCCAGGCTCGGGTCGTTGAACCGCACCTCGCCGGGGCCGGCGGTCGACGACGAGAGCCGGAAGCTCGCCGGTAGCGCGAACCCGACCAGCATGCTCACGGCGATGGCGCCGATCGTGGAGACCATCGCGGCGCGGCTGATCCCGGTGCGCCAGCTCAGTGTCGCCAGCTCCTCCCGGCCGGACGCGTCGGGCCGGACGGCGACCCGACTGCGGGCGGCGGTGGCCAGGAGCAGGCCGAAGCCGCCTGCGGTCAGCACGAACAGCCACGGGTTGGCCTCGAAGTAGCCGAAGGTGGCGCTGATCAGGAACGGGGTGACCAGCGGGACGAACGTCCAGCCGGGGGCGTCCCTGGCGTTGACGAGCGATTCGACGACCAGGTAGGAGATCCAGATCAGCAGGACGCAGAACACCGCGAAGCCGACGTGGAACGGCATCGGGGCCGAACCCTGCTGGATGTAGGCGTAGGTGTCGGCCGCCAGCTTCCGCGGGTTCTGGGCCTCCGGAACCAGCCAGGGCAGCAGGACGATCGGGATCAGCTGGACCAGCCGGACGACCACCTCGCTGCGGACGAAGCGTCGGGCCATGGCGCCCAACCCCGCGCTGGCCAGGAGCAGGACTGCGGCGAGCATCAGATAGGTGCGGTCCCTGGTCAGCGGCGCGAGGGAGATGCCGGAGGCGAGCACGGCGACCACCGCGGCCAGGCTGAGCTGGTCCTTCCCGGTCATCGCAGCCCCCCTCCGCCGAGGTGTCGCCAGGCCTCGTCCAGGGTCGTACCCATCGCGGCGTGGTGGCACCGCCACCCGGCCGCCGCCAGGGCGTCCAGCCCCTCCAGATCCTCCGGCCGTGACCGGACGAGCAGCGCCCAGCACGCCTGCCGGCGCCGGCCGGCGTCCGTCAGCGCGATCACGTCGTCCTCGCCGACCTGGCCCAGCACCACGATCAGCAGGTGGTCGTCGGCGCCGTAGCCGGAGGCCGCGAGCGCGTCCGAGAGCTGGCGTTGCGGCTCGGTGTCGACCTCGGCGAGGTGCTCCAGGATGACGTCGTCCCGTCCGGTGCTGCCCCGCGGCGGGCTGAGGACCGAGCCGTCGGCGAACACCAGCTTCACGTCGAACCCCGCCGCGAGCAGCTGGACGCCGAGCGAGGCGACCGCCGAGACCGCCCACTCGAACCGGTCGTCGCCGTCGTGGCCGTAGGCGCGGGCACGGTTGTCGAGGACGATCGTGACGATCGGGTCGCGGGCGCGCTCCTCCCGGCGAACCATCAACGCCCCGGTGCGGGCGGTCGAGCGCCAGTGGATCCGGCGGACGTCGTCCCCCTGGTGGTACTCGCGGATCAGGACGTCGTCGGTGCTGCCGTGGAGGGTGCGCCGCAGGGCGGTGTCGGTCGCCGTGCCGAGACCCGGGGCGGCGCGGAGGTTGGTCAGCGGCATCAGCCGCGGCGTGACCAGGAGCTCGCTGTACGTCTCGACCACCTGGACGGCCCGGGCCAGTCCGAGGCCGTCGTCGCGGCTCTGCTCCAGCGGGCCGATCCGGTGGCGTCCGCGCCGCTGCGGCTGCAGGCGGTAGCGCAGGCGCTGCGGCCGGCGTCCGCTCTGGGCGGGGACCGGCTGCCAGGTGGACGTGCCGAGACCGGGAGGCAGCCGGTCACGGACGCGGGTGACGCCACCGAGGGCGGGCGCCCTCGGGGTCAGCGCCAGCTGCACCTCGGCCTGGTCGTCGACGCTCAGCTGTTCGGGAGCGACCTGGCGGTACACCCCGAGCTGGGCGGCTCCGGGGAGGAGCAGCAGCCAGCTGACCACGGGCAGCCCGACCAGGAACATCCCCGGCCACCACAGGTCGCGCTGGCCGATGAACCAGGCGACCACGCACCAGACCACACCGGCGGCGAGCATCCTCCAGCCGCGCCGGGTGAGTCCGGTGCCCGACCTCATGTCACCGGTGTCCCGTGACCGGAACCGCGTGGAGGGCGGTCTCCACGACCTCCTCGCTGCTCCGTCCGCTCAGCTGGGCCTGGGTGGTGAGCAGGACGCGATGAGCCAGCGACGGCACGGCCAGCGAGGAGATGTCCTCGGGGATGACGTAGTTCCGTCCGGAGATCGCCGCCCTGGTCTTCGCCGCCCGCAGCAACTGCAGCCCGGCCCGCGGCGAGGCGCCCAGCCGGGTCTCGGGGTGCGTCCTGGTCGCGTCGATGATCGCCACCAGGTAGGACTTCAGCCGCTGGTGGACGAAGACGCGCCGGGCGATCGAGACGCAGCGCATCACGGTGGCCGCGTCGGTGACGGGGACCAGGTCGTCCAGCGGCTCGACCTCGCCGTGCCGGTCGAGCATGGCCACCTCGGCCTCGGTGCTGGGGTAGCCCATCGAGATCCGCAGGCCGAACCGGTCGCGCTGGGCCTCGGGCAGGGGATACGTCCCCTCCATCTCGATCGGGTTCTGGGTGGCGATCACCATGAACGGCCGGGGCAGGTCGTGGGAGGCACCGTCCACGGAGACCCGGCGTTCCTCCATCGCCTCCAGCAGCGCCGACTGCGTCTTCGGGGAGGCGCGGTTGATCTCGTCCCCGATGACGATGGACGCGAAGATGCCGCCCGGTTTGAACTCGAAGCCGGTACCGTTCCAGATCGCGACCCCGGTGATGTCGCTGGGCAGCAGGTCGGGGGTGAACTGGATCCGGCGGACGGTGCAGTCGATCGCCCGGGCCACGGACTTGGCCAGCATCGTCTTGCCGACGCCGGGCACGTCCTCGATCAGCAGATGGCTCTCCGCCAGCAGCGCGGTGACCGCCAGGTCCACCGCCTCCGGCTTGCCTTCGATCACAGCCGACACCGTGCCGTGGATGGCCTGGGCCACCTCAACGACCTCAGCGACCTCGCCCGGGGTACTCGTCTCCATTGCCGCCCTCCTGGCACCCAACACTATGCGGGCGCACCACCCTCGCGCGGCGGTGACGCGATGGTGAACAGTGTGTCCGCGTTGGCCCGCGATCAGCTCCGCTTGGCCAGCGTCGTCCGGGAGGGGGTGCACAGGGCGGCAGTCAGCCCGGCGACCGCCGGCGTGGCGACCACGAGCGCGGCGATCAGCAGCCACGGGAACGCAATGATCGGCGGCAGCGGGCTGTTCGAGCTGGTCTCCGCTGTCGACACGGCCGCCAGCGGCCCGGCGACGAAGCTGCCGATGGCCACGCCGAGGATGCAGCCGATACCGGCCAGCAGGACGCCCTGGACCGCCGACAACCGACGGCTCAGCCCCGGGGACGCACCGACGGCGGCGAACGTGGCCAGGTAGGGACGCAACTCATTGGTGGACAGCACGGTCGCGGTCACGGCGGCCACCAGCAGCAGCAGGATCAAGGCGGCGGTGACGGCGATCAGGACCGGCTGCTCGGTGGGCTCGAAACCCCGCTCGACCTCGATGCCGGCCCACCAGGCGTCCGGGTTCTCCATCCAGGGCGCCAGCGCGGTGTTCAGCTGAGCCTCGAGCTCCGGACTGATCGGCCCGGCCGGGTCGGCCAGTTGCAGCCATGAGAAGTAGCTGCGCCAGCTCAGCTTGGTCGCGGCGTCGGTGCTGATGATCGCGCCGTACCGGAAGCGGACCGCGCCGCGTTCCAGCGCTGAGGCGGGGAGTGCCTGGGCCGGCACGGTGTAGACCTCCGGCTGGTCCGCGGTGGTGACGAAGCGGACGTGCCCGTCGACGATGTCGGTGCGGGCCCACTGGTCGGCGGAGACGCCTGTCGCGGTGATGTCCGGGGGCGGGTCGGTCACCGCGAGCAGGGTGCCGGCCGCCAGCGCCTGGCGCTGGCCGGTGTCGAGGCCGAAGGCGGCGACCAAGTCCTCCACGCTGCCGCTCAGGATGCCGTCCCCGTACCCGCCGCCGCCCAGGGAGGTGCAGTCGGATACTGGTCCACCGGGTTCGGCGGTCTGCTCGACGGTGCAGCCCGCACGCACGGCGGTGAAGCCGCGGGTCGTGGATCCGTCCGGGACATCGGGGGCGCTGTCCAGCGCCGACAGCACGCTGACCCGCAGCCTGGGCTCCACGCCGAGGGCGGCGTTCCTCGCCGCGTCCCAGGAGGCTGCTGTGGTCTGGTCGGAGAACTGCAGGATCGCCTGGCCGGGGGGCAGGCTGGGGTGGTAACGGCGGGCGGAGTTGGCGTTGCCGCTGGTGTAGATCGTCCAGACGGCCGCGAGGATCAGGCTTCCGGCCAGCACTGCCGCGACCGTGGAGGTCGCCCGTCCGTGCTGCCGGGCGGTGTCCCGCAGCGCCATCCGCACCGAGATCGGGGATCGGCCGGAGAACCGGGAGGCGAGCCGCAGCAGCCACGGCACCGCCAGGATCGAGCCGACCAGCACGGCGAGCGCGGACGCGATCCACACCCAGGGGTAGACGGCGTCGGGGAGCCTGATGGCCAGCCACACCCCCGCCAGGCCGGCGCCTGCCATCAGGCCGCCGACGATCGGCGCGCCGCGCCGCGGGGGTGCCGGACGCACCGAGCCGCGCAGCGAGGAGACCAGGTCGAGCCGGCCCAGGCCGCGGGAGGTGACCAGAGCGGACGCGATCGCGGTCAGCGTGCCCAGGCCGAGGACGAGCCCGAGCTGGAGCAGCGGGAACTCCAGCGGGCCGTGGATCTGGCTGGGATCGCTGGACAGCATCGGGTACGCGAGCGCGCCGACGCCGCTGCCGGCAGCGGTGCCGAGAATGGCGGCGCTGATGCCCAGCAGGATGGCCTGCCCGACGGCCGCCCTCCTCAGGTGGCCCGTGGTGGCTCCGTTGGTGGCGGCCAGCGCCAGGCTGCGCCGCTGGTGGGCGGCACCGATGGCGAAGGCCGGACCCACCACCAGGGCCACCTCGAGCAGCGCGGCCGCGGTGACCAGGGTGCCGAAGAAGAGCTGCATCTGCTCGGAGTTCCCCGGCGACCAGCCGGCCGGCGGATGCGCGTTGAGCTCCCGGCTGGTCACGGTGAAGCCGTAGCCGGCCAGCCGGACGGCCTCGTCCCAGCCGAGTGGGGGGCCGCCGAAGACGTAGAACAGCACGCGGTCGGGTCTGGCCTCACCCACGGTGATCAGCTGTACCGGTCCGTCGAAGTGGGCCTGGGCGGTGCCGACGATGCTGACCGTCGCTGCGCTCCCGTCCGACCTGGTCAGGGTGACCGTTCCCGAGGACGGAAGGCCCGCGGCCAGCCCGGCCGGGCTGACCAGCGCCTGGGTCGCGTCGCGCGGCACCTGCCCGCGGAGATCGTGGACGAAGCCGGCCGCCCTGAGGTCGGAGAAGTCGACGCCGAGGAGGTCGATGCTGCTGCCCGAGTCTGCACGCACAAGCGTGGACAGTGTCAGTGCGACCACCGTCCGGTTCAGCAGGGCGGCGGTCGCGTCCCGCTGCTGCTCGACGGACGCGCCCCAGCCGGGGACGGGCTTCGCCGTGTTCGCGGCGTTCCCGGAGCCGTCTTCGCTGTCCGCGTTGTCGGACAGCGTCTGCCCGGGATTGCTGTAGGACGGCTCGAACGCCGAGCCGGTCTGGGTGAGGACGGCCTGCGCGCTGCCCAGTTTGAGGTCGAGCCACTCGGTGTCGGAGATGCTGTTGCTGGCGATGACCACCTGGATCGCGCAGATCGCGGTCACCGGGACGAAGATCATCAGCCAGGTGAAAAGGCTGCGTCCGGGAGCCCGCCGGATCTCGCGCCGCGCCATCCGCAGCGCGGGCCGCCAGCCGCTGCTCATCGCAGCACACCCGGACCCGCGTCGGCGACCGAATGCGCGTCCACGATCACGCCGTCGCGCAGGTAGACCACCCGGTCGGCCCAGGCGGCGTGCCGCGGCTCGTGGGTGACCAGAAGCCCGGCGGCACCGGCGTCGCAGCGGGCCCGCAGCAGGGCCAGCACCTCCTCGCCGGTGACCGAGTCGAGAGCGCCGGTGGGCTCGTCGGCCAGCACCAGCTTGCGCTCGCCGATCAGGGCGCGGGCGATGGCGACGCGTTGTTGCTGGCCGCCGGAGAGCTGGTCGGGGAAGCGGTCGGAGAGCCCGATCAGGCCGAGTTCGCGCAAGGCCGCGCGAGCCTCCTGGCGGGCGAGGGTGGCGTTCATGCCGTCCAGCTCCAGGGGCAGGCCGATGTTCTCCGCCGCGGTCAGGGACGGGATCAGGTTGTAGTCCTGGAAGACCACGCCGACCCGGGTGCGCCGGAGCTTCGCCAGTTCGGTGGCTGACAGCTTCTCCAGCATCACGCCGCAGATCTCCACCGCGCCGGTGGTCGGGGCGTCCAGGGCGCCGGCGATGTTCAGCAGCGTGGACTTGCCCGACCCGGACGGGCCCATCACCGCGATCAGTTCGCCCGCGCCGATCTCCAGGCTGATCCCGCGCAGGGCGTGGACGGCGGTCTCGCCGGAGCCGTGGATGCGAGTCACGTCGAGCAGTTGCAGCACGGGTTCGGTGACCATGGCGCGCTGGGGAGCTGGCAGGGTGGCGGTCACCGGGACACCTCCGCGGCGGTGGGGTGCTCCGAGGCGGCGGACGGCGTGGGCGTCCGGTGGCCGTAGCGGGACAGGCTGGCCTCGAGCTGGTCGAGCCACCGGATCTCGGCCTCGGCGGCGAACAGCTGGTGCTCGACGACCATCAGCCAGGCGAAGTCGGTCGCGACGTCGATCGACGTCTTCAGCCGGGTGAGTTGCTGCAGCCGGTGCATGGTGGCGGAGCGCTGGGCCTGGGCGACCGCGGAGGAGTCGATGCCGGGGGAGTCGACCGCGAGCGCGAGCTTGATCACCAGCTCTTCGCGGGGGGTGGCCTGGCGGTCGACGGGCGTCCGCCACCAGCGATCGAGTTCGGTCCGGCCATCGTCGGTGAGGCGGTAGCGGATCCGTCCCTCCGCGTCCGGGTCGTCGGCAGCCACCAGGGCGTCGCGCTGCAGCCGGTCGAGGGTGGTGTAGACCTGCCCGACATTGACCGGCCAGGTGTTGCCCGTCCGCTGTTCGAAGTCGGCCTTCAGGGCTGCCCCGTAGGCCGGACCCTCCGAGAGCAGGGCCAGTAGTCCGTGCTTGATCGACACCGTCGTCTCCTATACCCGGTATTGATGCTTGCTGGTGAGCATATACCGGGTATGTACCGAGTCGGCAAGGGCGGCGGCGGCGTGTCGGGCGCCCGGCTCCCGCTCATCGGTCGGCTGTGGAAGAATGCCCTCGTATACCCGTGGATTGGAGCGATGATGCCGGATCGATCCCAGTCTGGTTCGCTGACCAGTGACCAGTACCTGCGCATTCGCGACGACATCCTGGCCGGTGATTTCCCGAACGGACAGCGGCTGCTGGAGACGACGCTCGCGGCGCGGTACGGCGTGTCCCGGACGCCGGTGCGCGAGGCGCTGGTCGCGCTGCAGGCGGACGGCCTGATCGAGCGGGTCGACAACGGTTTCCGGGTGCGGACGGGCACTCCCGACGACGTCATGGAGATCTACGAGGCCCGGATCGCGCTGGAGTCGGTCGCGGCGGCGGCCGCAGCGAAGCGGCATACCGACCTCGACCTCGCCCGGCTGCACGCCGCGCACTCCGAGGCGTGCGCGCTGGCCGCGTCCGGGGACGAGCGGGCAGCCCACGAAGCGGACGCAACCTGGCACGAGGCACTGTGGCTGGCCGCCCACAACGCCACCATCACCGGTGCGCTCACCCGCTGGTCGGCGCAGCTGAGGATCTACGACCAAGGCCCGCCCGGCCCCGCCGACGACCTCGCCACGACGCAGCGTGAGCACGTCGCCGTGGTCGAGGCGGTCGAGGCCGGCGACGCGGACGCGGCGCGGACGGCGATGACCGCCCACCTGGAGCACTCCCGGCAGCGACGGCTCAGCGCGCTGCACTGAGCGCGTCCCTGGGGCTCGGGCGGCGCTTCTCCGACGTCCGTGCGGTGTCGAACCTTCGCGGCGGCAGTCGGGTGAGGTGGCCGGGCGGGTGCAGGGATCCCGGCGTTCGCCGGGACGACACGGACGGACCTAGCCACAGTCGTCCCGGGCCCCGACCCGGGACCCCGGCAGCCCGATAGCTACGCAGGTTCAGGGATCCCGGCGTTCGCCGGGACGACGCGCGCCCTCCCACCGTCCGCCGGGAGACCCCCTCCGTCGTCGTCCCGGGCCCCGACCCGGGACCCCGGCAGCCGAACCGGCCAACCGGACCCAGCGGCCAGGTGACACTTGTGTGCCCGCACGTATACACTGTCATGCGCCTGACTACGAGACGTTGAGGATGCCATGCCCGACAACACCGCGACCGAGAAGGTCGACCCGCGCGGTCCGCGCTTCGCTGCTGCCATCACGGCTGTTCTCCTGGCTCTGGCGCTCGCCGTGTACCAGGTGAGCCCGTTGGCCGCGCTGGCCCTGCTGCTGATCCAGACCGCCGCGTTCGCGTCCGGGGCGCTGATCGGGCTCAGGGCGCAGCCGTGGGGCGTCGTCTTCCGAACGCTCGTGCGTCCCCGCCTCGATCCTCCCGCCGAACTGGAGGACGCCGCGCCTCCCCGGTTCGCCCAGGGTGTCGGCCTCGTCTTCGCCCTCGTCGCCCTGCTCGGCTGGTTCATCAGCTCGCCGGTGTTGTTCTACGTCGCCGTCGGCTTCGCCCTGGTTGCGGCGCTGCTGAACGCGATCTTCGACTTCTGCCTCGGCTGCGAGTTCTACCTTCTCAGCAAGAGGCTGCTCGGCCGCACCGCGGACGCGGCGAGCTGACCGTGACCGGGGTCTGGATAGCGCTGGCAGCGCTCGCCCTCGCGCTGGTGTTCGGGGGCTACCGCCGGATCACGGACGGCCGCATCCGGGCGGTGGCGACGTCTCGGCAGGCCCGCGTCGACCCCGGACGGCTCGGCGCGGCGCTCGGACGGGACGCCACCTTCGTCCAGTTCTCCGCCACGGTCTGCGCCCCGTGCCGGTCCACCCACCGGGTGCTCTCGGACGTCGTGACCGAACGGCCCGGTGTCACGCACATCGACGTCGACGCCGAGACCCGCCTCGACCTCGTCGAGGAGTTCGGCATCCTCCGCACTCCGACCGTGTTGCTGCTCGACTCCGACGGGATCGTCCGTCACCGGATCGTCGGTGCCGCCCGCAAGGACGAGGTTCTGAACGCCCTCGGACGACTCAGCGCCCGCTCCGCTGCCTGAGCTGACGAGTGAAACAGTGACTTTTCCGCCTGTAGTCAGGAGGAAACATCACTCCCTGTGCGCCTGACGGCAACTCACCCGCCTGACGGCACCTCACCCGGTGGGCAGACCCGCCGACACCCAGGCGCCCATGCCACCGTCGACGCTCTTGACGTCGGCGTATCCCTGGGCCTTGAGCAGCAGCAGCGCATACAACGAGCGCGTGCCCGCCGCGCAGACGGTCACCACCGGCGTGCTCCGGTCGGCCGGCAAGCCGGTGGTGCGTCCCGCCGACAGCTCAGGCAGCGGCAGCTTCACGGCCTGCGGGATCTGCACCCGCGCCACCTCGTCGGCGTTGCGGACGTCGACGAGCGTCACTCCGGCGTCCAGCAGCCGCTTGGCCTCGGCCACGTCGATGACGTCCGGACCCTGCTTGGCAAGGGCGAACGCGGCTTCCAGGTGAGAAGCGAACGGGTTCGCCGGGGCTGCCGGCTGCTCCGGCGGGAACAGGTCGGGCAGGTGCCGGCGGAAGGACGACAGGTACTTGTAGGCGTTGTCGGGGAACACCACCACCGCGATCACCCCGGGCTCGTCCGGGACGGCACGCAGCGCCCCGGCCAGCGCCAGCCCGCAACTCGGCCCGGCGACGATGCTCTCCCGCTGGTGCAGGGTGCGGCACAGGCCGTACGCGTCGTCATCGGTGACTTCGAGGATCGCGTCGTACGCGTCCGGGGTGAAGAACTCGGTCAGCGCCAGCGCCCGCCGGCTGCGGACGCCGGGGATGTCGTGGCCGTCGGTCGGGTGGACGCCGATGACCTGCACCTTCGGGTTCTGTTCCTTCAGGAACCGGCCGGTGCCGGTGATCGTCCCGCAGGTGCCCAGGGCGGCGACGAAGTGGGTCACCCGGCCCTCGGTCTGTCGCCAGATCTCCGGGCCGGTGGTGCGGTAGTGCGCCTCCGGGTTGGCCGGGTTGGCGTACTGGTTCAGCTCGCGCCACCCCGGACGCGCGGCCAGCTCCTCGGCCTTCGCCATCGCTCCCTCGGGCTGGCCGGGCATCGGGCACAGCGCGTCGTCGAGTTCGATCAGGTCCGTGCCGAACAGCCGCAGTGCCGTCCGCTTTTCCAGCGGGATGGCCCGCGACAGTGTCGCCGAGAAGCCGTAGCCACGGGCGTTGGCGACCATCGCCAGGCCGATCCCAGTGTTGCCCGACGTCGGCTCGACGAGGTTCTGCAGGTCCTCACCGCGATCCTCGGCGTCGGCGACCAGGTTCGCGGCGACCCGGTCCTTGACCGCGCCGAAGGGGTTGTACCACTCGAGCTTGGCGTAGATCCGGGCGTGTTCGAAGCCGGTGTGGTGCAGCCGCACCAGTGGAGTCGGGTTGTCGGCGTCGGGCAGCAGCCCAAGGATCGACTCGTACGTGCGCAGCCGATGATCCACTCCGACAAGGTCAATACTCATGGATAAGAGTGTATGCGCACGTACGCGGGCCTGCCCAGCCGTCCAGCGATTGCCCCGCGTGAGACGATTTGCCCGGCCCCCGGGAGTCGGGCTACCTTGGCGGACGTGACCATCACCGCACGCCGCACCGTCCGCCTGCTTCCCGCAGCGTCGACGATGATGTGCGCGCGAATGTGCCGTTGATCGACTGATCCGGCAACCCCTTTCGAAGGCCAGCTCGGCCTGCCCCTGAGCTGACGGACGCTCGCGTCCGTCCGGGGGTCGTCGGTGCCAGTTTCCACCGTCCGTCGATCGCGCCTGCGCGCATCCCGACGGGCCCAGAACCGACAGAGACCGCCCATGATCGCAGTGACCGACCTGAAGAAGGTCTACCGCCAGGCAACCCGCGAGGTCCGCGCCCTCGACGGCGTCGCGCTCACCGTGCCGGACAACTCCGTGCACGGCGTGATCGGACAGTCGGGTGCCGGTAAGTCCACCCTCGTCCGCTGCATCGCCCTGCTCGACCGGCCGACCTCGGGGGTGGTGGAGGTCAACGGCACCGACCTCACCGCCGTCCGGTCCGCCGACCTGCGCCGGGCGCGGCGCCGTCTCGGCGTGGTCTTCCAGCACGCGAACCTCTTCGACTCCCGGACGGTGGCCGACAACGTCGCCTACCCGCTGGAACTGGCCGGCGTCGGACGCGCCGAGCGGGCGTCCCGAGCCGCCGAACTGCTTGGGCTGGTCGGTCTCGCCGAGAACGCGGACGCCCACCCGGCCCAGCTCTCCGGCGGCCAGCGCCAGCGGGTCGGCATCGCCCGGGCCCTGGCCACTGACCCGGACGTCCTGCTGTGCGACGAGCCGACCAGCGCACTCGACCCGGCCACGACCGGGGAGATCCTCGACCTGATCGCGGCGCTGAAGGCCCGGCTCGGACTGGCTGTCCTGGTGATCACCCACGAGATGACCGTGGTCAAGCGGATCTGCGACTCGGTCTCGCTGCTCGAGGACGGCCGGGTCGTCGAGTCCGGGCCGCTGACCGAGGTGGTCGGCGCCTTCGGCAGCCGGCTCAGCGAGTCACTGCTGGCGCTGCCGCCCGCCGCCGGGGCCGACTCCGCCGAGGGTGGGACGGTCGAGGTGCTCGACGTCGGCCGGGACGGCGAGCTGTCCGCGCTGACCACCGCGTCCCGGCACTTCGGGGTCGACTTCCCGGTGGTCGCCGCCACCGTCGAGCGACTCGCCGGCACGACGTTCGGACGCTGGCGGGTGCAGGTGTTGCCGCCGCTGAGCCCGGACGAGGTGGTCGGCTACTTCAGCGCCAACGGCGTCCAGGCTGGCGTCACCGCGACCACGGGGAGCGTCCGATGATCGACTTCCTCACCCAGCTCGCCGCCAACCCGGTGGTCACCAACGCGCTGTGGCCGGCGTTCCTGGAGACCCTGCTCATGGTCGGCGTCTCCGGAGTGGCCACGGTCGTCCTCGGCCTGCCGGTCGGGGTGGTGCTGTTCGTCACCCAGCCCGGCGGGCTGGCCCACAACCGTCCGGTGAACGTGGTGCTGGGCAGCGTGGGCGTCAACATCACCCGCTCGGTGCCGTACGCGATCCTGATGCTGTCGCTGGTGCCGTTCACCCGCTGGATCGTGGGGACGTCCATCGGCCCGATCGCCGCCTCGGTCTCGCTCACGATCGCGGCCGTCCCGTTCTTCGCGCGGCTGGTCGAGGCCGCGCTCCGCGAGGTGGCCCCGGGCAAGGTCGACGCCGCGCACGCGATGGGCTCGACCCGCTTCCAGACGGTGTGGAAGGTGCTGCTGCCGGAGTCCGCCCCGGCCCTGGTCGCCGGCGTGACCACCACCGTCGTCACCCTGATCGGCTACTCGGCGATGGCCGGGCTGATCGGCGGCGGCGGGCTGGGACGGCTCGCCTACAACTACGGCTACCAGCGCTTCCAGCCGGACGTGATGGTGCTGATCCTCGTGATCCTGGTCGTGCTGGTGCAGCTCGTCCAGTGGGCCGGGGACGCCGTCGTGTCGAAGGTCGACCACCGATGACCGCCCACATTCTCCCGTCGTCGCCCACCGGCGGCACGGAGCAAGGCTGGCCGAACCCGGCCACATCCAGGGCCCGACCCAGGGCCGACAATCCGAAAGGGAACACCATGGGTAACCTCCGCAAGCACCTGTCCGTCGCGCTCGTCGCCGCGGCCTCGATGGCGCTGACGGCTTGCACCACCTCGACGGCCGCAGCCCCGGCGTCAAGCCCCGCGGACGGCGCGTCCGCCGGAGCCACGCTGGTCACCGTCGGCGCGAGCCCGGCGCCGCACGCCAAGATCCTGCAGTTCGTCCAGCAGAACCTCGCCGCGAAGGCCGGCATCACGCTGAAGATCGTCGAGTTCGACGACTACGTCCAGCCGAACGAGGCGCTGGCGTCCGGGGAACTGGACGCGAACTACTTCCAGCACCTGCCGTACCTGACCGACCAGATCAAGAGCAAGGGCTACGCCTTCGAGCACGGCGCCGGGGTGCACATCGAGCCCTACGCGGTGTTCTCGTCGAAGTACAAGGCGATCGCGGACGTGCCCGACGGGGCGAGCATCGCGATCACCAACGACGCGTCCAACCAGTACCGCGGCCTGAAGCTGCTCGCCGACAACGGCCTGCTGAAGGACATCACCACGGACTCCACCGTGGTGAACCTCACCAAGGCCCAGAACCCGCGCGGGTTCACGTTCATCGAGAACCAGCCGGAGGTCATCGTGCAGCAGCTGAACGACCCGAAGGTCGACCTGGCGTTCATCAACGGCAACTTCATCCTCACCGCGGGGCTGAACTCGGCGGACGCGCTGCTGCGGGAGAAGGTGGCGGACAACCCGTACGCCAACCTGTTGGTGTGGCGGTCGGACAACACGAACCCCGGGGTGGCCAAGCTGGAGACGTTGCTGCACAGCCAGGAGGTCAAGGACTTCATCGCCAAGACCTGGCCGTCGGGTGACGTGATTCCCGGCTGAGCAGAAAGACGACCCGCGCCGGGGGCTTGGGCGAGGCACGATAGCCCCCGACGCGGGTTCCACCCGTTGCAGCGACCCACGAGGAGGACGCGGATGACCCGTCCCGACAAGCACGACCCGGCGACCGTCGCCGAGGCGACCTGGGCCGTCCACGGCGGCAACGAGCCGGACGCGGGCACGGGTGCGCTGCGCCGTCCGCTGATCATGGCGAACTCGTACCTCCTGCCGGACGATCCGTCGGAGCTGGACTGGTCCAACCCCGGACGGATGATCTACACCCGCACGTCCGGCGCCAACCAGCAGGCACTGGAGACGAAGCTGGCCGCCCTCGAAGGAGGGGACGCGGCCATCGCCTTCGCGTCCGGAGTCGGAGCCCTGCACGCGGTGTTCTTCTCCCAGCTGCGCAGCGGCGACCACGTGCTGGTCTCCGACGTCAGCTACGAGGCGGTCTGGCGGCTGTTCACCGAGCTGTTGCCCCAGCGCTACGGCATCGAGGCGACCTTCGTCGACGTCGCCGACCTCGACGCGGTGCGGGCGGCGTTCCGTCCGAACACCCGGCTGGTGCACGCCGAGACCATCGCCAATCCGACCACCAAGGTGGCCGACGTGGCTGCGCTGGCCGCGCTCGCCCACCAGCACGGTGTGCTGCTGACCATCGACAACACGTTCACGCCACCGTCGTTGTACCGGCCGCTCGCCGACGGCGCCGACCTGGTGATCCACTCGCTGACCAAGTTCATCAACGGCCACGGGGACGCGATGGGTGGGGCGGTGATCGGCGGCGCCGACCTCGTCCGGCGGGTCCGCGCCGATTCGCTGTCCGATCTCGGAGCGGTGATCTCGCCGTTCAACGCATGGCTGATCCTGCGCGGCTCGGTGACGCTCCCGCTGCGGCTGCGCCAGCACCTGGCCAACGCGCAGAAGGTGGCCGAGTTCCTGGCGTCCGACGCCCGGATCGCCTTCGTCGCCTACCCCGGGCTGGCGTCCCACCCGCAGCACGAGCTGGCCGTCCGGCAGTTCGAGGGACGCGGCTTCGGCGGCGTCCTCGCGTTCGCGGTGGACGGTGACACCGCCCTGCAGAACCGGTTCGTCGCCGCGCTGCGGGTGATCACCTCGGCGGTGTCGCTGGGCCACGACGAGACCCTGATCGTCCACGTCGGGCCGAGCGGACGCGGCGGTGCCGAGCACTATCCCGAGCACTTCCAGCGCTACGGTCATCTACGGCTGTCGGTCGGGCTCGAGGACGCCGACGACCTGATCGCCGACCTGAGCGGCGCCCTCGACGAGGTGCTGCCTTCCCCCGTCCAGAGCACCACCTGAGGAGCGACGATGACCACCGACCGACCTGTTGACGACCCTGCCTGTACGCCGGTCCGGCCGCGCACCCGCGCCGTCCGCGCCGGCATCGGCACCGACCCGGCGCACAATGCGGTCACCCCGCCGATCTACCTGTCCACGTCGTACACGTTCGACAGGCTGGACCAGCGCGGACGCTACGACTACAGCCGCTCGGGCAATCCCACCCGGGACCTGTTCGGCGAGGCCGTCGCGGCGCTGGAGGGTGGTTCCGTCGGCTGCGTCACGTCGTCGGGGATGAGCGCGATCAGCACCACCGTGCTGGCCCTGCTGCCGGCGGGCGGGACGCTGTTGGCCCCGTCCGACTGCTACGGCGGGTCGTGGCGGCTGTTCGACGCCCTCGACCGGAGCGGACGGCTGAAGCTCCGGCTGGTCGACTTCAGCGATGCCTCCGCTGCGGCGTCCGCGATCGCCGAAGGGGCGGACCTGGTCTGGCTGGAGACCCCGTCCAACCCGCTGCTGCGGATCACCGACATCGCCGCCGTCACCGCGTCCGCCCATGCCGCCGGCGCGTTGGTGGTCGCGGACAACACCTTCGCCGGTCCCGTCCTGCAGCGGCCGCTGGAGGCCGGCGTCGACGTGGTCGTGCACTCGGCGACCAAGTCGCTGTCCGGGCACTCGGACGTCGTCGCCGGCGTCATCGTCGCTGCGGACGCCGAGCGGGGCGCCGACCTGTGCTGGTGGGCGAACGCGCTCGGCGCGACCGCGGGAGCGTTCGACTCCTACCTCGCGCTGCGCGGGCTGCGGACGCTGCATCTGCGGGTCGCCGCCGCCCAGACCGGCGCAGCCGCGGTGGTGGAGCTGCTGACGTCCCACCCGGCGGCGCACGCCGTGCACTATCCGGGGTTCGGGTCGATCGTGACGTTCGAGGTCGCCGACCGGGCCGCGGTGGATGCGCTGCTGGACGGGCTGCACCTGTTCTGCCTCGCCGAGAGCCTCGGGGGAGTGGAGTCGCTGATCTCGCACCCGGCGACGATGACGCACGCGGCGATGCCGGAGTCTGCCCAGGCCGCGGCGGGAATCACCGACGGCATGCTGCGGCTGAGCATCGGCATCGAGGACCCGGCCGACCTCGTCGCCGATCTCCGCGCTGGGCTGGATCGCATCTGAGAGGCTGGTGCCATGAGCGAGGCTGTGACGCCGGGACGTCGGCTGCTGCCCGGGCAGCGCTGCGAGATCTGGGTGGCGGACGCATCGACCGGCGCGGTGGAGGTTGTCCACGAGACCACCGAGGTGCTGCTGGAGGCGCCGAACTGGAGCCCCGACGGCAGCGCACTGCTGGTCAACGGCGACGGCCTGCTGTGGCGGCTCGACCTCTCGACCTCCGCGCTGAGCCCGGTGGAGCTCACCGGCCTGCCGCCGATCAACAACGACCATGTCGTGGATGCGCCGCGGGGGTTGGTCTACCTGTCCGCTGCGGACGGGCATATCTACCGCGCGCCGCTCGGTGGGGGCGCCGCGGTCCGCGTGAGCAGTGACCCGGGCGTCCACCACTTCCTGCACGGCGTCTCCCCGGACGGTGCGGACCTCGCTTTCGTGGAGATTCCGCGCGACTGGAGCCAGCCCGGTCGGCTGGCGGTGCTGCCGTCCGCCGGGGGCCCGACGCGGCATCCGGAAGCTGGCCACGGCCACATCGACGGGCCGGAGTACTCGCCCGACGGCGAGTGGATCTATCTCAACACCGAGCACTGGGCTTCCCAGCCGGGGCACGCGCAGCTGGCGCGCGTCCCTGCCGGTGGCGGCGAGCCCGAACAGCTCGTGGCGTCCGACCTGGTCGACTGGTTCCCGCACCTCTCCCCGGACGGCCGTCTGGCCAGCTACATCAGCTTCCCGACCGGAACCCTGGGCCATCCGGAGAACCTGGACGTCGAGGTGAGGCTCGTCCGCACCGACGACTGGGAGGTGGTCGTCCATTCCTGGCCGGTCTTCGGCGGCCAAGGCACCCTCAACGTGAACAGCTGGGCTCCCGACTCGACCCGCTTCGCGTTCGCCGCGTACCCGCTCACCTGACTACTGAGCATGCCAGCCGTTTCCTGAGCCCGGCGAAGCGAACGCAGGCTTCGGCAAGCTCAGCCAGCGACCATCAGTCCTTGTCATCCGTGGCTCTTCTTCGTCATGTGAGTCCTCTTGTCGCCCCGGTCCCTTCTCTGTCATCTCGGTCCCTTCCTGTCAGCGGGTCCGTTCTCTGTCACCCGGTCCCTGTTCGTCATCCCGGCGTACGCCGGGATCTCCGTCGGTGTTGCTGGGTGTGTTCGATGCGGGGTCCCGGGTCAAGCCCGGGATGACGTGGGTGGGTGTTCGGGTCGCAGGCTTCGGCAAGCTCAGCCAGCGACCATCAGCCCTTGTCGTCCCGGCTTTTCTTCGCCATCCGGGTTCCCTTGTGACCCCGGTCCCTTCTCTGTCACCTCGGCCTTTCTGTCAGCGGGTCCGTTCTCTGTCAGCGGGTCCGTTCGCTGTCACCCGGTCCTTGTTCGTCATCCCGGCGTACGCCGGGATCTCCGTCGGTGTGGCTGGGTGTGTTCGATGCGGGGTCCCGGGTCAAGCCCGGGATGACGTGGGGTGGCTGGGTGTGTCGATGCGGGGTCTCGGGGCAGGCCCGGGATGACGCGGGTGGGGTGTTCGAGCCAATGACTTCGGCGGCGATCACTCGTAGCGCACGCGCGAGTTCGGCATCGCTGACGGCGCCGAACCCGAACACGATGCCGGGGTGGGTTCCGCCACCGGACCAGTACCGCGACAGCGGGCTCACCCGGACGCCGGCTCCGGCCAGGGCGGCGACCACCTCGTCCTCGGCGCGCTCGGTCTCGATGACGGCGTGCAGGCCGCCGTCCATCGGGTGGAACCGGGTGCCGGGCAGCTCCGACAGCGCGGCGACGACCTGGGCGCGGCGGCGGCGGTAGCGGTTGCGCATCCGCTGGGTGTGCAGGCGGAGCGCGCCCGCGTCCAGGTAGGCGGCCAGCGCCCGCTGGGCCACCAGGCCGACCGGCTGGCCGAGGTCGTGGCGGATCGCGGCTACGGCTGGCACCAGCCGGGACGGGAGGGCCAGGAAGCCCACCGCGAGGTCCGGGGTGAGCATCTTCGACAGCGTCCCGAGCAGGACCACGCGGCCGTCGTGCGGGTCGTCGAGGGCGGCCATCGCAGGCAGCGGGGCGGAGGTGTAGCGCAGCTCGGAGTCGTAGTCGTCCTCGACGACCAGGACGTCGTTGCGTCGTGCCCACTCCAGCAGCGCGAGCCGGCGGTCGACCGGCAGCGAGCCGCCCAACGGGTACTGGTGACTCGGCGTGACCAGCAGCAGCTCGGGGGCGTCCGCGCCGCCGGGCAGGTCGTCGACCCGTAGCCCGCGCTCGTCCACCGGCAGCGGGATCACCCCGGCCCCGAAGCGTCCGGGCACCCGGCGCAGGGACGGGTAGCCGGGTTCCTCCACACCGACCCGCAGCCGACGGCCGCGCGCCACGGCGAGCAGGAGCAGGGCGAGACCCTCCCGGCCGCCGGCGGTGACCGCGATCTGGTCGGGCTCGCGGACCACCGAGCGCATCCGGCGCAGGTGCTCCGACCAGGCTCGGCGCAGCTCGGGCAGGCCGAGGCCCCGAGCCGCGACTCCCACCGGAGCTGACGCCGCAGCCCGCCAGGCGGCCTTCCATGCGGGCCCCACCACTTCGTCGGGCCAGGGCCGTCCAGGCAGCAGGTCAAGAAGGCCACCGTGCCGGCCTTCGACAGGCCCAGGCAGCGACCGTCCCCGCGCCGGCTGCGGCGGATGCAGCTGCCGCAGGTGCGGGTTGACGATGGTGGATCGGCCACCGGCAGCGCTCAGGTAGCCCTCGGCGAGCAGCTGGTCGTAGGCGACCACCACCGTCCCGCGGGAGACGCCGAGGTGGGCGGCGAGCGTCCGCGTGGACGGCAGCGCGTCCCCGGGGGCCAGCACGGCGGTGCCGACCAGGTCGCGGAGCTGGTCGGCCAGTTGCCCGGGCAGGGGTGCGCTGGCGTCCCGGTCCAGCCGCAGAGGCAGGGTGACTTCAGCGCTCGTTCGCACGCCGCGAGTTTACTGGTCCAGCAATCGCTGGTGATTCTGGATCTTGTGATGTACCAGTAAGCGGCCGACCATGGACGGCATGACTTCAACAGGTTCTCCACTGGTCAAGCGCGGTCTCGCGGACATGCTGAAGGGCGGCGTCATCATGGACGTCGTCACCGCCGAGCAGGCGAAGATCGCCGAGGACGCCGGCGCGGTCGCGGTGATGGCGCTCGAGCGCGTCCCGGCCGACATCAGGGCGCAGGGCGGTGTCGCGCGGATGAGCGATCCCGACCTGATCACCGCGATCATCGAGGCCGTGTCGATCCCGGTGATGGCGAAGGCCCGGATCGGCCACTTCGTCGAGGCTCAGGTGCTGGAGCACCTCAAGGTCGACTACATCGACGAGTCCGAGGTGCTCTCGCCGGCCGACTACAGCCACCACATCGACAAGCACGCGTTCACCGTCCCGTTCGTGTGCGGGGCGACCAACCTGGGCGAGGCCCTGCGGCGGATCGCCGAAGGTGCGGCGATGATCCGCTCCAAGGGCGAGGCCGGGACGGGGGACGTGTCGGAGGCCACCAAGCACATCCGGACCATCCGGCGCGAGATCGCCGAACTGAAGGCCCTGGCCGAGGTCGCCCCCGACGAGTTGTACCTCGCCGCCAAGAACCTGCAGGCGCCCTACGACCTCGTCAAGGAGGTCGCCGAGGCCGGGGCGTTGCCGGTCGTCCTGTTCACCGCCGGCGGGGTCGCCACCCCGGCTGATGCAGCCCTGATGATGCAGCTCGGAGCGGACGGCGTGTTCGTCGGCTCGGGCATCTTCAAGTCGGGCAACCCGGCCGCGCGCGCGGCGGCGATCGTGAAGGCGACCGCACGCTACGACGACGCGGCCGTGATCGCGGAGGCGTCCCGGGGGCTCGGCGAGGCGATGGTCGGCATCAACGTGGCGGACCTACCCGCCCCGCACCGGCTCGCGGAGCGGGGCTGGTAGGCGACTGCGCCGCGGGCCAGTTGGTCGGCGCCACACGGGTCCAGGGTCATCGGTATAAAGAGTTATACAATGGGATCCATGAAGACAGCGATCAGCCTTCCGGACCACGCCGCAGAGCGTTTCGACCAGGTCGCGCGCAGGCACGGGATGACGCGATCGGAGTTCTATCGGCGCGCTGCCGAGCAGTACGCGAACGAGTTGGCCGACGCCGACCTGACGGCGCAGATCGATGAAGCGATCGACGCTGTCGGGCAGCCGGGCGAGGACTCCGCCGAGCTGCGTCATGCGGCGAACGACCGCCTGGCCGAGGGGTGGGACGAGTGGTGATCCAGCGCGGAGGGATCGGTTGGGTCGACTTCGGCGAGCCCAAGGGCAGCGCTCCCGCCAAGCGTCGGCCGGCGGTCGTCCTGCAGTCCGATCGCTACAACACGTCGCGCATCTCCACGGTGGTCGTGCTGCCGCTCACCTCCAACACGGCGCTCGCCAGGCACCCAGGCAACGTTTTCGTGCCAGCGCTGGCGTCCGGCCTGCCGAAGGACTCGGTCGTCAACGTCTCGCAGCCGATGACCGTCGATCGTTCCGACCTCGATGTCACCGGCGTGGCACTTCCGGCGAACCTGATGGACGCAATCGGTGCCGGGCTCCGACGGGTGCTGGACCTATGACGTCCCGAGGTACGCGCCTCACCCACGGATCGCGATGCCGTCCGACTGGGTCGGCAGCGGTCGCCGCTCCGGTCTGCCGGACGGAGCCCAGATGACCAGGGTCGGGCTCCTCGCGTTGCAGGGCGGGGTGGTGGAGCATGGCCGGCTGCTCGCCGAACTCGGCGCCGACGTGGTGCCGGTGCGCGCACCGTCCGACCTCGTCGGGCCGGACGGGCCGAGGGTGGACGCGCTCGTGCTGCCGGGAGGCGAGTCGTCGACCATCGACAAGCTGCTGCGGCTCTTCGAGCTGGCCGAGCCGCTGCGGGACGCGATCGCGTCCGGGCTGCCGACGCTGGGAACCTGCGCCGGCCTGGTGTTGCTCGCCCGTGAGGTCGTCGACCCGGCACCGGGCCAGCAGTCACTCGGTGTCCTGGACGTCACCGTCCAGCGCAACGCGTTCGGGCCCCAGGTCGACTCGGCCGAGACCGCGCTGGTGACCGCGCTCGGCGCGGTGCGGGTGGCGTTCATCCGCGCTCCGATCGTGACGCGGCTCGGCACTGGCGTGGAGGAGCTGGCCACGTGGCAGGACCGCGTCGTCGCCGTCCGCCAGGGGAAGGTCACCGGCATCTCGTTCCACCCCGAGCTCACCGGCGACCCGACCTTCCACCGTGCCCTGCTGGCCTCGGCCGCGGGCTCTGTCCGGGCCGCCTGAAGCGCGTCCGTCGGGTCGTGCCGGCCAACGCCGGACCTCCGTTGACGTTGCTGGCGTCTTCACAGGGATCCCGGGTCAAGCCCGGGACGACGAGGGAGCCGACAGGGATTGACGACGTGGGGTCGACGAGGACGACGACGTAGGTCGACGGGACGACGACGAGGGTTGACAGTGACGGCGACGAGTCGACAGGGACGATGACGTGGGTCGATGGGAACGATGACCTTGGTCGACGGGACGGCGACGTGGGTCGACCGGGATACTGGAGGCATGAGTCAGGCAGAGCCCGGAGAGTTCGACTTCCTCGACTCGGACGCGGCGCTGGTCGGCGCCACCGAGATCCCGCCGGTCCGTCGCGTCGAACCAACGGACGGCGTCAGTGCCCTCGCCTGGGGCACCGGCCCGGCCGGCGTCGTCCTCGCCCACGGCGCCGCGCTGAACGCCCACACCTGGGACTCGACGCTACTTGCCTGGAGCGCCGCCCTGAACCACGGGGACAGGTACTTCGGTTCACCTGCCGCCCTGAACCATGGGGACAGGTACTTCGGTTCACCTGCCGCCCTGAACCATGGGGACAGGTACTTCGGTTCACCCGGCGCCGGTTTCCTCGCCCTCGACCTGCCCGGACACGGCGACTCCGGCTGGCGAGAGGACGGCGACTACGCCCCGGAGCGGATCGCCCCAGCCGTCGCGGACGCCCTGACCGCGGCGCTCGACACCGGCCTGCTGGCTCCCGACTTCGCCCTCGTCGGCCAGTCCTTGGGCGGCCTGGTCGGCCTCGAACTCCTCAGGGCCGGACGCGCCGAGTTCAGCCGCCTCGTCCTCGTCGACGTCCTGCCGCTGAAGCCGGAGGCCGCCACCATGGTCGCGTCCTTCCTGGACGGGCCGACGTCCTTCGGGTCGCGGGAGGAGATCGTCGAGCGCGCCAAGGCGTTCGGCCTGGGCGGCGCGTCCGTCGAGCGCGGCGTCTTCCTGAACACCCGCATCGCCAACGACGGACGGGTCGTCTGGAAGCACCACCTTGGCGCTCTGGGCCCGCAAGCCCTGCAGCACCTGACGACCGAGCACCTGTGGGAGGTCATCGAGACCTCCGAGACCCCGATCGACCTGGTCGCCGCCACCCTCTCGCTGGTCGACGACGCCGCCTGGAACCGGTTCACCACGGCGCGCCCGGACGCGACCGCCGTCCGCCTATCGGGCAGCCACAACCTCCAGGAGACGAGCCCGGTCGAACTCGCCGCAACCTTGCGCATGATTCTGGGCTGACGCGGGACGCCGATCGGCGTAATGTTGGCCGGCTATGCACGATTTCCCGCCACTGGTCGACGCCTACACCCCCGCCGAGACCTCCCGTCCCGACACCCGCAGCCCGAGCAGATTCCTGTTCTGGACGCTGCGGGTGCAATGGGACGTGGTCGCGGCCATGTCGCTGACCGGCGTGCTGTGGATGCTGCCCGGTGCGATCAGCCCGCTGCTCTTCGGCAAGGCGATCGACTCCGGCATCCTGCTTGGCGACGTCCACGCCGTCCTGTTCTGGGCCGGGCTGCTGACCGTAGTGATCCTCATCGGGGCGGCCGCCGGGATCGCCCAGCACACCTTCGTGGTCCGCGGCTGGCTGATCGCGATGTACGGCATCCAGAAGCTGACCACCCGCAAGGCCGTCCAGCTGGGCCACATCCTGCCCAGGCGCGCGCCGACCGGCGAGGTGCTCAGCATCGCCTCCTCGGACGCCGACGTCTTCGGCCAGACCATCGAGGTCTTCTCCCGGATGATCGGCGCGCTGGGCTCCTTCGTGCTCGTGTGCGTGCTGATGTTCACGACCTCGCCGACGCTCGGGCTGGTCGTGATCATCGCTGCGCCGCTGCTCGTCGGCGCCGCCTCGCCAGTCCTGCGTCCGCTGAACGCGGCCCAGACGGCCGAGCGGACGCAGAACTCCGAGCTCACCTCGATGGCCACCGACATCGTCGCCGGCCTGCGGATCCTGCGCGGCATCGGCGGTGAGCGGACGTTCGGACGCAACTACGCGGACCAGTCCCAGAAGGTGCGCTGGCTCGGTGTCGCCACCGGAACCTGGCAGGCCGTCACCGAGACCATCGGCGTCCTGCTGTCCGGACTGCTACTGGTGGTGCTGGTCTGGCTCGGCTCGCACGAGATGCTGGCCGGCGAGCTCACCGTCGGGCAGCTGATCTCCTTCTTCGGCTACGCGCTGTTCATGGTGGTCCCGCTGCAGACCTTCTTCGAGTTCGCCCAGAAGTGGGTGCAGGGCCTGGTGTCGGCGCGCAAGACGATCACCCTGCTCTCGGCGACCAGTCCGCTGGCCGACGGCGAGCAGGCTCTCGCCCCGCGTCCGCAGCTGCGGGACGCGGCCAGCGGCGTCACCGTCGAGCCGGGACGATTCCTCGCCGTGGTCAGCGCCGTCCCCGACGACTCGGCGGCACTGGCCGACCGGCTGGGCCGCTACCTGCCGAGCCAGCAGCAGGACGAGGCCGACGAGGACGAGGACCTCGGCCGCCGCGAGGCGAGTGCCCGCCGCAAAGCCCGCGAGGCCGAGCGTGCGGCCGCCGCCCGCGCCGACGCAGCCGTCGGTGCGATCGACTGGGGCGTCACAGCGGACGGCGTCGACTACCGGCACGTGCGGCTCGCGTCCCTGCGTGAGCGGGTCGTCGTCAGCGACACCGGCAGCCAGCTCTTCGCCGGCACGCTGCAGGAGGTCGTCGACCCCTGGGGCACCCACAGCCGCTCCGAAGCCGAGGACGCGCTGCACACCGCCGCCGCCGAGGACGTCTTCGCCGCCATGCCGGACGGCTGGCAGAGCCGGGTCGACGAGCTGGGCCGGGGGCTGTCGGGCGGCCAGCGTCAGCGTGTCGTGCTCGCCCGGGCGCTGCTCCTCGACCCCGAGGTGCTCGTGCTCGTCGAACCCACCTCCGCGGTGGACGCCCACACCGAGGCGGCTATCGCCGAGCGGCTGGTACGCCACCGCCGCGGCCGGACGACCGTGGTGATGACCGCGTCCCCGCTGATCCTGCACCACGCCGAGGAGGTCAGCCTGCTCGTCGACGGACGCGAGGTCGCCCGCGGCAGCCACCGCGACCTGCTCACGCTGCCCGCCTATCGCCAGGTGGTCGGCCGCGGTATGGAGGAGGACGAATGAGCGTCGACACCCGGACCGACACCTGGCGCGAAGCCCAGGACGTCACCGGTGTCCCGCCGGAGCTGCGGGTCATGCCGGGGCTGGGGCCGTGGGAGCGGTTGAGCGCTCTGCGCAGCCGGTTCCTGCTGCGGCGCGAGCGTGCCCGGATCACCTACGAGGACTCCCGCCACCCCGAGCAGGGGCTGCCGGTGGCCAGCAGCCAGGTCGCGCTGGCCTTCCTCGGCCGGCTGCTGAAGGTGCGCAAGCCCCGGGTCGCGCTGGTGCTGGCGACCAACATCCTGGCCGCCGTCGCCGGCCTGATCGTGCCGCGGATGCTCGGCGACCTGGTCGACCAGGTAGCCGGCGGGCACGCCACCGTCGCCGACATCGACCCCATCGTCGCCGGCGTGGTGGTCGTCGTGATCGTGCAGTCCGTGCTGGTGCTGCTGGCCCGGCGCGCGTCGGCCGTCCTCGGCTACGACCTGCTGGCCGCCGCCCGCGAGGAGGTCGTCGACACCGTCCTGCGGCTGCCCCTGGGACGGGTCGAGCAGGCGTCCTCGGGCGACCTGCTGACCCGGATCACGTCCGACGTCCGCAAGATGAGCAACTCGGTGCGCTGGGCGCTGCCGCAACTGGTGATGTCGTCGGTGCTGGTCGTGGCCACGCTGGTCGCGCTGCTGCTGAACTCGGCGTTCCTGGCCGCCTCGGTCGCCGGATCGCTGGTCGTGCTGTGGCTGGCCACCCGCTACTACCTGCGCTACGCGGCGGCGGGCTACATCACCGAGTCGACCACCTACTCGAAGATCAACTCGGTCACCACCGAGACCGTCGAGGGCGCGCGGACGGTGGAGGCGCTGCGGATCGGCAGCCGCCGGATTCACCTCGGCGACGTTGAGGTGGACGGCAGTGCGCAGGCCGAGCGGTACACGATGACGCTGCGGAACCTGTACTTCATCTTCCTCGACGTCTCCTACAACCTGCCGCTGGTCGGCGTCGTCCTGCTGGGCACCCTCGGCTATTCCCAGGGCTGGGTGACCCTGGGCCAGATCACGACCGCCGCCATCTACGTGCAGGGGCTCGTCGACCCGATGGACCGGCTGATCCAGGTCTTCGACACCCTCCAGGTCGGGCTGGCCGGAACGACGCGGCTGCTGGGCGTGTCCCAGCTGCCCGAGGACCGGGTGGCCGGCGACGACCGTCCGCAGGGCTCGGACGTCGAGGGTCACGACCTGCGGTTCGCGTACCGTCCGGGCGTCGACGTGCTGCACGGCATCGAGCTGGACCTCAAGCCGGGGGAGCGGCTGGCGATCGTCGGCCCGTCCGGGTCGGGCAAGTCGACGCTGGGACGGTTGCTGGCCGGCATCAACGGCCCGCGCACCGGCGAGGTCGACATCGGCGGCGTGGACGTGATGACGCTGCCGCTGGACGTGCTGCGCACCGAGGTGGCGCTGGTCACCCAGGAGCACCACGTGTTCGTGGGGACGGTCCGGGACAACATCGTCCTGGCCCGCGACCAGCAACTGGAGGGCGGCGCGGCCGACGTCGCCGTGCTGGACGCCCTTCGTGCGGTGGAGGCGCTGGACTGGGTCGAGCGGCTGCCGAACGGCCTGGACACCGTGCTCGGCCACGGGCGCGCGCACCTGACTCCGGCGCAGGCACAGCAGATCGCGCTCGCCCGGCTGATGGTCGCCGACCCGCACACGCTGGTGCTGGACGAGGCCACGTCGCTGATCGACCCGAGCACCGCCCGCCACCTGGAAGGCTCGATGGCCGCCCTGCTGGAGGACCGGACGGTGATCGCGATCGCGCACCGGCTGCACACCGCCCACGACGCCGACCGGATCGCCGTGGTGATCGACGGCCGGATCGCCGAGCTCGGCTCGCACGCCGAACTGATGGCGGCGGACGGCGAGTACGCCCGGCTCTGGCGGACCTGGAGGTCCTGAGTCAGCAGGCGGCCGGCTGGGCCACCCCACCGCTGGGCGCCGGATCCTGGGCGTGGGGCTTGGTCGGCGTGCCGCCCATCCGCGGTGAGCTGACCTCGACCAAGCCGACCAGCCGCGGGTCGGCCGCCAGGCGCTGCCGGATCCGGTGCAGCCGGACGCGGGCCGCGCCGCCGGACAGACCGAGGATCCGGCCGGCCTCGACCACCGGGAGGTGCTCCCAGACCGTCAGCGTGAGGAGTTCCCGGTCGGGCTCGCGGAGTTCCGCCAGGACGGCGGCGACGATGTCGGTGTTCAGCCCGTCCGTGGTCGCCGGTGACGGTTGCCGCGGTTCCACGGTGGGCACCGGCCTGGGCGCCGGGTGACGGTAGTGCGCGAGGAGCAGCCGCCGGGCGGTGGTGAACAGCCAGGCCCGGCGCTGGTCGGGAGCGGGGAGGTCGCCCCGACGCCGCCAGGCGCACAGGAAGGTCTCCGCGAGCAGGTCCGCGGCGTCGCTCGCGTCCGCCCGCCTGCTGAGGTAGCCGAGGATCTCCCCTGCGTGAGCGCGGTACAACCCCTCGAAGTCCGCGCTGCTGATGCCGCCCATGGTCACTTGTTCGTCGACGAAGCGGCGCTGGGCGGGGTGGTCGGCACCGCCGGCCGGTCCTTCGCCGCTGTCGGCGCGCCCTGCTCCTGGGCGACCCGGGGCTGTCGTTCGTCGTTGTAGGCGCAGTAGTAGCTGTTCTGTTCCAGCCCCTTGGCCAGGGCGGTGGGGTCGTTGTGGCGGGCGGCGTGGATGATGCCGGGCAGGTCTCCGAAGACGGTCGGTCCGCGGCCGTCGTCGGTCTTGTCGCCGTCGATGGACGGGTGCGGGTCGACGTCGGTGACCGCCGGCCAGGTGAGGGCGCCGGCCAGCGCGTCCGTGCTGGTCCTGCGCAGCTGCGCGTCGCCGGCGCTGTTGGCAGCCTGCCACGTCCGGGCCCAGGCGCAGATCGCGCTGCGAGCCAGGTCCGCGCGCAGCGCGCCGGTGCTCGCAGCGACGGGCTCGGGGCCGCCGGCGAACTCGGTGACCAGGTTGTCCAGCACCTGTTGGCGGCTGGCCTGGTCCGGATAGGGGATGTCGGCGCCGAGCGCGGCGAGCTGGGAGGCGAAGTCGCTGCCGTCGAGGCGGTAGATCTCTCCGGGCCCGCCGGCGGAGACCCACTCCGGTGGATTCCACTCACCGGTACGGGTGGCGATGAACGGAGCGGCGGCGGTGAGCGCCGCCACCGCGGCGATGCCGATGCCGAGCCGGATCAGCCGGCTGCGGCGCCGGAACGGTACGGCGGCCCCGGAGTCCAGGTCGGTCGTGACGTGCGCCCAGGTCTGCTCCAGGATGCGTTCGTCCGGCGTGCCGCGGCTGGGATCGGCGGCAGTGATGAGGTGGTCGAGCTGGCCTTCGCTGATCGGCATGAGTGGCTCCTGGTGTCGTCTTCGGTCACCCGGATATGCCCCAGCGTTACACAGCCGCCGGTCTCAGCCCATCGACTAGGTTGGAACTGGCCCGGGCCTGTGACTGCCAACGAAGGAGATCCGCCATGATCCGCTACGAACTTCCCACCGTCGACGACCTGCTCCGCCTCGGCGAGCCGACGACCAACGCCGTCACCATCTACCTCCCCACCGACCCGACACCGGCCGGACGCGAACTCGCCGCCACCTCGGCGAAGAGCGCCGTGGACGAGGCCGTCAGGGAATTGCGGGCCGCGGGCGCGACGGCCGCCGAGCAGGACGCGCTCCGCTCGGCCTGGGACGCGGTGGCCGGCGATACGGCTCTGTGGGGGCAGCTGTCCGGTTCTCTGGCGGTGTTCCTCGCGTCCGGGGTGTCGGAGCAGTACGTCCTGCCGAACTCGCTGGAGCGGCAGATCCAGGTCGGCGGCTACTTCGACATCGGACAGCTGGCGCGGTCGATCACCTCGCCGCAGTCGGCCTACGCCCTGACGCTGTCCAGCAGCGGCTGGAACCTGTGGGAGGCCTCGGCCACCACCCGGGCCACCGAGCTGGAACTTGGCGACGAGTACGCCGACGACGCAGCCGACGCCACGAACCGGATGACCATCCGCGGCCGCCAGCACCTGCGCCGCCTCGTCGGCGACGAGGGCAAGAAGGTGCTCCTGGACCGCTATGCCCAGGTGGTGGCGGACGCCGTCCGCAGCGAACTCGGCCGGCTCGACCCGAACGCGGTCAGGCCGCTGTTCGTGTTCGCGACGGAGCCGCTGCTGGGGATGATCCAGGCCCAGGGACTGCCGTGGGAGGTTGTCGACGTTCCCGGCTCGCCGGACGACCTGCGTCCCGACCAGATCGACGAGGCGATCCGCAGCCGCATCGGCGGACTCAACGCGTCGCGGGTCAGCGCTCGCGCGGACGCGATCGGTGCCGGGTTCGCGTCCGGACTGGCCGTGACCGATCTGGCGCAGGCAGCGAAGGCGGCGGCCGCGGGCGCGGTGGAGGTGCTGATCTACGACTTCACCGTCGACATCCTGGGCGCCTTCGACGACGCCACCGGCGACATCACGTTCGACGAGGCCGGCTACGACCTGCTCTCCCGGCTCGCCGTCAAGGTGCTGGCGACCGGTGGAGAGGTGATCGCGGTCCGTCCGGAGGAGGTCAGCGCCGAGATCTGGAACGGCCGGCTGCTCGCCGGCCTGCGATTCCCGTTGGCTGGCCAGGCCTCGGCACCGACGACGTAATCCCGCGCTGGCCCCTGGCGTCCGGGATCGTGGCGCGACCAGGAGACCGGGTGCAGTGGGTACCTACGATGAGGATGTCCAGTCGATGAACTGTCAGGAGGCGAGGGCCGAACCATGATCGAGGTGCGGGTGGGAAGCCTCGCGGTGGACTCCCGGGGCCAGCCGGTGATCATCCTGGAGCCGGTTGCGGGAGACGACGGCGTGCGGACGCTGCTGCCCATCTGGATCGGTGCCCAGGAGGCGACGGCGATCATGCTGGTCGCCCAGGGAGAGACGCCGCCGCGTCCCCTGGTGTACGACCTGATGGCCACCCTGATCGACCGCCTGGACGCCCGCGTCCAGCAGGTCGCGGTGACCAGGCTCGAGGAGGGGACGTTCTACGCCGAGATCACCGTCCGCAGCGACGCCGGCGACGAGGTCATCGACGCGCGTCCCTCGGACTCGATCGCTCTCGCGGTCCGCACCGGCGCGCCGATCCTGGTGGCCGAGGCCCTGTTCGCGCAGGCGGGAGTGACCGACGCTGCGTCCGAGGGCGGCGAGGAGTCCGAGGTGGCCGCGTTCCACGACTTCCTCGAATCGGTCGACCCGGACGACTTCCGGGGCTGAGCGGCCGGCCCTCAGCCGAGGGCCGGCCCGCTCCGAAGTGGACGGCGGGCGTCCGCGTCGCGCCGGCTCGCCGTCATTGGCGCAGCCGGGCGGCCGAGGGGTGTCGGACGCCGTAGCCGGGTCTGGGTGCCACAGGTCGATCGGGGCAGTGACCGGTGGATCATGAGTCCCTCGATACCCGAGGTGACAAGGGAGTAGTTGTCAAGAGTGATCTTGTTCCCACCCTCGGCGGGTGCGCGCCGCGTGGTGGGGGACCCGGTGCCGCCTCGTCCTGAACTGATCACACCCCAAGACAATCGCGCCCGCCTTTGCCGCGTCCCGGTCCGTCCTGTCGGTTGGCTGTGCAGGGTGGGTGTCTCCACTGACGGCAGCACAGAAGGCACGCATCCAGACCAGCTGAGCCGGACTGACGCACGCCGGGCCGGTGAACAGTCGTGCACCTCGCTGATGCCGGGTGCATCGTAGAAGGCACGCTGCTCGGCCTCGGCGTCGGTCGACAGGGCCAGCACGGTCGGCTCGACGATGGCGAACCCCGACGATCGTGAAAGTGGGCGCACCCAGGCCCGCGGGAGCCGTGGGCGAGAATGGCGGGGTGAAGCTTGGCGTGGCGGCGATCCGGGGTGGCATCATCGCGGCGATCGCCGTCGTCGTGCTCGGCGCGGCGTCCGCGACGCCCTGGATCGTGACGCTCACGCTGCCGTCGTTCGCGGAGCCCGAGCGTCCTCCGCAGACCCCGCAGTACACGGCCGCGCCGCAGGAGCCGGGTCAGCGGGATCCCTCGCTCGTCCGGATGATCGGGAGCGTCACGTCCATCCTGCTCGGGGCGCTGCTGGTCGCCCTGATCGCGTTCGGGGTGTACTGGCTCGTCCGGCGGCTCCGCGCCTCGTGGCGGCCCGAGGAGTCCGACGTCCAGCCCGACGTGCTGGACGGTGACGCACCCGGTGAGACGCTGACCGTCGACATCGCCTCGCTCGCGACCGCCGTCGCCCGGGCCAACGCCCATCTCTCCGGCTCCGCCGAACCCGGGGACGCCGTGATCGCGGCCTGGGTGGCGCTCGAGGACGAGGCCGCGCTGCAGGGGACGCGGCGCGATCCCGCCCAGACCGCCACCGAGTTCACCACCGCACTGCTCCAGCGGACGCCCGCCCCTGCGGACGCTGTCGCAGTCCTCAGGGGTCTCTACCACCGCGCCCGCTTCACCGATCGTCCGGTCACGCCGGATGATGTCCTCCGGGCCCGGTCCTCGATCACCCGGATCGCCCGAGCCCTCGACGACGCGTCCGCCGACCGCCGGACGGAGGACGAGCCGTGAGCGTCCCCGTCGGGCTGATCGTGCGCGTGGCCGCCGTCGCCGTGGTCGCTGCGGCCCTCGGCTTCGGTGGCGTCCTCGACCCGACCCACGCGGCCCTGCTCGGGTGCCTCGGGCTGGCCGCCGTCACGGTGTCCGCCGGGGCGGCCGAAGAGTGGACGACCGACTGGCCCGAGCGTCCATTCGAGAGCCGGGCCGGCGGACGCAGCGCGGTCAGCGACCTCGGCTGGCAGGTGTTCGGCCGCGACCGGCTCGTTCGAGGGCGCATCGTCGACCGGGTCCGCGGCCTTGCCGCCGCCCGGCTGGCTCTCCTCGGGGTGGACGCGAGCGACGCCGCCCAGTGGCCGGAGGTGGAGCGACTGCTCGGAGCCCGCGTCGCCAACGGCCTCGCGTCCGCCCGACCGCCCACCGCGCGCACCCTGCAGACCTGGCTGGACGCCATCGACCGGCTCGGCAACGAAAGGACCACTCCATGACGGACGCACTGCCCCTCGCCGAGGTCGCCCGCCTCGGCCGCGCCATCCTCAGCGAGGTCGGGACGGTGGTCGTCGGCATGCGCGACCCGCTGCAGATCGCGCTCGGCACGATCCTGGCCGGCGGCCACGTCCTGTTCGAGGACGTCCCGGGCACCGGCAAGACGCTCGCTGCCCGCAGCCTCGCCACCGCGCTCGGCCTGTCCTTCGCGCGGCTCCAGTGCACCCCCGACCTGCTGCCGAGCGACATCACCGGGTCGAGCGTGTGGGACCCGAAGACCGGTGACTTCGTGTTCCGTCCCGGACCGGTGTTCACCGGCCTGTTCCTCGCCGACGAGATCAACCGGACGGCGCCGAAGACCCAGTCGGCGCTGCTGGAGGCGATGGCCGAGCGGCAGGTCACGGTGGAGGGTGCGAGTCGCCCGCTGACGCTGCCGTTCCACGTGGTCGCCACCTCGAACCCGGTCGAGTACGAGGGCACCTATCCGCTGCCCGAGGCACAGCTCGACCGGTTCATGGTCCGCCTGGCCGTCGGCTACCCCACCCGGGACGGCGAGCGGGAGGTCGTCCTGCGCCGGATCGCGCGGCAACAGGAGGCGGCACCGGTCTCCCAGGTCGTGGACGCCGCCACGGTCATCGCCATGCAGGCGGGCGTCGAGGCGCTGCCGGTCGATCCGGACGTGATCGCCTACTGCGTCGACCTGGTGGAGGCGACCCGCAGCCACCCCGCGCTCGAGGTGGGCGCCTCGCCGCGCGGCTCGCAGAACCTGGTGCTGCTGGCCCGGGCGGTGGCGGTCCTCGAGGGCCGCGACGTCGTGCTGCCTGAGGACGTCAAGCGCGTCGCCGTCCCGGTGCTGGCCCACCGGCTCACCCTCACCGCGACCGCCTGGGCGTCCGGACGCCGTCCCGAGGCCGTGGTCTCCGAGTTGCTCGCAGCGGTGCCCGGGCCGGCCACGGTCCGGCTTGCCTGATGCCCCGGGACAGACCGGCCTGGCGGCCCACCGGCGTGCACGAGGCGGTCGTCGCCGGGATCGCGCTGCTCGTCGTCGGGCTCGCCGCCGGCCGTCCCGACGTCGCGCTGATCGGTGTGCCGACGCTGCTGGTCGCGGTGTTCAGCCTGACCAGACCGCCCTCGGCTCGCCAGGCGATCGGTGAGGGCGTCGTCGAGGGCGAGTCGACCGGAGGTGTCGAGTCGGCCGTCCTGATCGCCGGCGGAGGGGTGGCTCACCTGCGCGCGTCCGCTCCCGGGCATCGGCTGACCGAGTTCGTCGTCGCCGTGCCGAGAGGACGCGAACGCGAACTCAGGTTGACGCTCGCCTCGGTGCGCACCGGCCCGCAGGAGACGGCGCGGGTGGACGTGCGCGGCTACGACGGCGTCTGGGAGTCCGAGCCGCAGTCTGCCGGCGGTGCCGGGCGGCTCGTGCTGCCGTCGTCGATGCGCCTGGGCAGCGTCCCGGTGCCCCGCAACCTGCGCGGGCTGACCGGGCCGCGGGTGTCACGGAGGTTCGGCGAGGGCAGTGAGCTGAGGGACATCCACCCGTTCGTCCCGGGGGACCGGCTCAAGCGCATCGACTGGCGCACCACCGCTCGCCGCTCGCCGAACCTCGAAACCCTGTACGTGCGCCGCACCTTCGCCGACGCGGAGGCCGCGGTGATGCTCGTGGTCGACTCCCGCGACGACGTCGGCCCCGACGTCCGGACGTGGCGGGGCTTCAGCGAACTGCGCGTGGACGAGGCCACGTCGCTCGACCTCGCCCGGCACGCGGCGGCCAGCGTGGCCCGCGCCCTGGTGGACAAGGGTGACCGGGTCGGCCTGGTCGATCTCGCGCTCGCGGCCCGGCCGCTGCCGCCGGCTTCGGGACGCCGGCACCTGCGCCGCGTCCTGCACGGCCTGGCGCTGGTGCACCCGGTCGGCGACCCGAGCGCGCGGGTGCGTCCGCCTCAGATACCGGCGGACGCGCTGGTCTACCTGTTCAGCACGGTGCTGGACGAGGCGGCAGCGCAGCTGGTGCGGACGTGGCGGAGCCTGGGCCACCCGGTCGTCCTCGTGGACACGCTGCCCGACGTGCGGCCCGTCCGGGAGCCCTACCTGGCGATCGCGTGGCGGATCGTCCGGATGGAGCGTCAGGTGCGACTGGACGGGTTGGCCCGCGAGGGCGTCCCCATCGTCCGCTGGTCGGGGTCGGCGCGGTCCTCGGCCGCGGCCACTCTCGACGCGCTCGCCCGGCTCGCCGCCCGGAAGCGGGACTGGCGATGACCAGCTGGCTGCGGGTTCTCGGTGCCGAAGTGCCGCTGCTGCGCGAGCTGCCGAGCGTCGGGGAACGACCGTTGCCGCGGATCGCTGCCGACACCGGACCGAGCGTCCCGGGGTGGGCGCTGCGGCTCGGGGCCGCGGTCGCGACCGGGACGGTGCTCGCGATCGGGACGCAGCGGGTCGGCACGTACGCCGGAGTCGGCTGGACGGTGGTCGGCCTCGCGACAGCGCTGATGCTGATCTGGCCGGCCCCGATCCTGGCGCTGGCGGCGATGGTGGTCAGCGGGCTGCTCGTCGCGCTGGACGGGTACGGCCCGTTCGACCCGGTGGTGTTCGCGCTCATCCCGCTGGCCTACTCCGCCGTCCGCCTGGCCTGGTGGGCCGAGCGGGTGGCACCGGGCGCCCGCGTGGAACTCGCCGCGCTCGGACGCGGTCTGCCCGGTGGGCTCGCGGCAACCGGCGGAGCAGTGGCCGTGGGCGGCCTCACGTTCGGGCTGGTCGGCCGGCCGTCGGCGGTGGGAGTCATCGCGGGCGGGGTCGCGCTCGTGGCGCTGGCCGGGCTGCTGCTGGCTGCGCAGCGCCACGGCGCGTCCGGCACGATGTCAGGCAGGATGGAGTCATGACCTGGACAGCCCCGGACGTGGACCGTGACGACTTCTCGCTCCAGCTCCCCGAGCGCGACGCGCTGCAGGCGTTCGTCACCTGGCAGCGCCAGACGCTGCTGTGGAAGCTGGCCGGCCTGACCGGTGAGCAGCTGGTGACCCGCCCGATCCCGAGTACGAGTCTGACGCTGCTCGGCATCGCGCGGCACATGGCGGAGGTGGAGCGCCACTGGTGGCGCCACCGGGTCGCCGGCGAGGACGTGCCGAGCCTGTACGTCGACGACGACGAGTGGACGAAGGTCGATCCCGGTCATGCTGCCGAGGACTACCGGCAACTCCTCGACGAGTGGGCCGCGGTCGACGCGGTCTCCGCGCGCTATCCGCTGGACCACACCTTCGACCGTCGCGGCGAGTCCTGGTCGGTCCGCACGCTGTACCTGCACCTGATCGAGGAGTGGGCCCGCCACAACGGCCATGCCGACCTGCTGCGGGAGGCGATCGACGGCGCGACGGGCGAGTAGTTCCGCCGGCCCTGCGACCAGGGCGTTTTGTCCTGCTGGCTAAGCTCCGTTCGCCGTCAAGATCGTCGAGGACAAGCCAGAAATGATGCCAGCGAGCCGTCAGTCCGGAGAACCATCGTCGGGAATGCGGTATGCGTCCGGTGGTGGCCAGCCTGAGGAACTCCGCGGCTTCGGTGAGACGTCGCTGTGGACGGTCCTGGGCACCGTCGTCCCCGGCATCGGCCTGCTGCGCGCCGGACGGAGGCTGGCCGGTGGCGTGGTGCTCGCCCTGTTCGCGATCGGGGTGGTCGGCATCGGTCTGGGTGCCTTGGCATTCTGGAACGTCCTCGGGTCGCAGCGTCGGGACCAGGTCGCCCAGCTCGCCCTCGACCCGAACAACCTCTACGCAGCCGCAGCGGCACTGCTCGTCGTCGCGCTCGGGTGGGTCGCCGTGGTCACCACGACCCACCTGGCACTGCGGACATCGCCGGCCACCGCGGTGGAGCGGGTCGCTGGGGGAGTGCTGGTCGGCGTGCTGTCCTTCGCGGTCGCGGCGCCGCTGGCCCTGGGCGCCAACTACGCCTACATCAGCGGGTCCGCGATCAGCACGATCTTCGGTGGGGGAGACACCGACGGCACCCCGCCGCCGACGGGCGCTGATCCCTGGGCCGGCACCGACCGGCTGAACATCCTGATCCTCGGCGGCGACTCCGGCGTCAAGTCGAACCGGTCGGCCTCGGTTGGGGCCCGTACCGACACCGTGATCGTCGCGTCGATCGACACCCATACCGGCGCGACCACGCTGATCACCATGCCGCGCAACGCCGAACGGATGCCGTTCCCGCCGGACTCGCCGCTGCGCAAGTACTACCCCAACGGCTTTGTCTCGCCCAAGCCGAATCCGAGCCTGTTCGAGCGCTCGCAGTACCTGCTGAACGCCATGTACCGCAACATCCCGGCACAGGTCCCGAACAATGTCCTGGGGAAGACCAAGGATTTCGGTGCGTCGGTGATGATGCAGTCGGTCGGCTATGCGCTGGGGCTGGACATCGACTACTACGTCTTCGTCAACATGGACGGGTTCAAGGACTTCATCAACGCCATCGGCGGCATCACGGTCAACGTGAACTACGCCGTCCCGATCGGCGGCCACGATGCCAGCCCGCCGTACCCGGAGGAGAAGCCGGCCGGATGGATCGAGCCCGGTCCCGACCAGCACCTGAAGGGCGGCACGGCCCTGTGGTTCGCCCGTGGTCGCTACCACCTCAAGGACTACGACCGGATGGAGCGGCAGCGGTGTGTGGTGTATGCGGTGACGCAGCAGACGACTCCGGCGACGGTGTTGGCGAATTATCAGGCGATTGCGGCTACGGGTGAGAAGAACATCACGACGAACATTCCGCGGACGTTGTTGCCGGCGATGGCTG
>JAFKJK010000004.1 GCA_017306015.1 Propionibacteriaceae bacterium | reverse complement strand
GCTTTTCGGCAGGCTGGGCGGGTGAACAGGGAGTCGCCGGCGAAGGTGAGGGAGCTGCCTTGGGTGGCTGCGGCGAAGGATCTGACCAGGCTGCCGGAGCTGTACAGGCGAATCCTGTCTGCGGTGAACAACGCCCACCGGGTGCCGGACGCGGCGACGTCCCCGTCGTCACCGAGGCGGCGCTCGCCGCCGATCCGCGTTGCCGACAGCGAGCGCGTCCAGCTCAACCTGCTGCTGTGGGTGCGACTGCTGCCCAGCAGCGTGTCGCTGCCGAGCGCCAGTTGGTCCGGCAGTACCGGACGGGTCGCCCAGCCCAGGTCGAGGATCGTGACACCGGCAGCCTCGGGCCGGACCAGGGTGGTGGCCGCCGACCCCCGGCTGGACACCAGCGGGGGCGCGCCCTCCGCCGAGTACGGCCAGCCGGGATCCCACACCTTCGTCAGGTCCAGCTTCCTGGGCTTGCCTACCGCGCCGTCCGCATACCCGAACCAGGACAGCGTCACAGTGCCGTGCGCGTAGCCCTGGATCACCGCTCCAGTGCTGCCGACGCCGTACATCCGGTCCCAGGTGGTGACGCCTCCCTGGCATGACCTGACGGTGGTGGCCAGGTTCACCGCGCAGATCCGGGGCAGCTTCGCCCCACCTCCGTCGACCAGGAACCAGGCGACATCGCCGGTGGCGAAGACGTCGCCGGTCCCTCGGCTGGTGTTGAGGATCGGCGTGGTGGAGCCGTCCGGCGCGATCCGGATCCAGGCGGTGCCCGCGCCGCTCTCGGAGGTGAGGACCGAGCCGTCGTCGAGGAGGCGGTACGCCGAGCCTCCGGGCGCCTCCAGAACGTGATCGGTCCCGTCCAGCAGCGAATGGACGGTGAACCTGCCGGTCAAGGAGTTGAGCAGGAGCGCCCGGGCTCCAGCCAGGTCGTACAGCGATTCGGCCTGGGTCAGCGTGTACGGCGTCCCCACCCCGGTGCCATCGGCCAGCGAGAACGCGTCCAGCCGGTTCACCTCGTGGGAGAAGCCCACCACGACCCCGCCGACGGGCCGTCCGATCCGGTCGCCGCCGGGCGGAACGACGTTGCAGCCGTCGGGATTTCCGCACGGGAACTGCGTCCCGGTCCAGGTCTGGCCGGAATCGTGGGAGATCCGGTAGGTCGACCGGCCGGCACCGAGTTCGCCCTGGACGAGGATGTGCGGCCCCGAGACCGCCAGCACCCTCACCGGCATCGTCTCGGTCGGCAACTCCGCAGAGACCACCCTGGGTGTGGTGGGGGCGAGCGAAGCGGGCGCCGGGAGTGAGCCCGACGAGCCAGAGGCGGCCGGCGTCTGACCGGGCGCGATCTCCTGGAGGCAGCCGGTGGTGGCGATGAGCGCGAGCAGGGTCGTGCCGATGGCCAGTCTCCCGAACAGCCTCATCGCCGCCTCCCGAGGACGCCTTCGGATACCGTACTCGCCCTGGCTGTCGTGCCCATCGGACTCGCCCGAAGCCCCGTGCGGCAGGCGCGCGACGCGTTTCATCCTCGAATTCTGCGAATTTCCCTCAGTCGCCGCTAAGTTTCACTACAGTGACGCCCGGCAAGCGTCACGTCCCTCACCGCCATGCGGGGCTCGACTGATTTCTGCGGGCTCGGCAAACGCCCGCGATTCACATGAGGGAGTGCAAGCGGTGATACCTGACGCGCGCGGTCGCGGGCTGACCAGTGGTGGGACCTTCCGGGCGGTGATCAGCCTCGGACTAGGCATACTGCTGGCCTGGTCCGGTGCGGTGGCGGCCCCGGCGAGAGCGGCCGACGCAACCCTGGGCATCGTCAAGACCCGGACCAGTGCGAGCACGGTGGACGTGGGCGACACCGTCTCGTACACGATCGACGTGACCTGCAACAGCAACACCGACCACTGTGTCACCGCGTCCATCTCCGACGTCCTCGACCCCAACCTCGAGTTCGTCAGCGAGAGCCACGGCACAGCCTCGTACCCGATTGCCTTCTCCCGCTCCGGCCAGACGCTGACCTGGGCCCTCGGCCAGTCCGGCGACGACGAGAACACCTACTTCCAGGCCGGCTACACGGCGCAGTTCAAGATCACCACGAAGGTGAAGGCGGTACCGTCCGGGGACCGGACGATCCCCAACACCGCCACCGGAACCTCGCCCAACACGGCGGCTGCCAGCAGCAACACCGTTGTCGTGACCGTGAACGAGGAGCCGGAGGCCGCCTACGACTGGGGACTGCGCAAGGTCAAGGAGTACCCGCAGGCCCAGCCGGGTGTGGACGGCACCGTCCGCTACCTGATCCAGTTCACCCGGCCGCGGAACGCCGCCGGCACCGGCCCGCTGAACAAGATCGGCGCCGACATCGCCTCGTTCAACCTCACCGACGTCCTTCCCGCCGGCGCGCAGTACGTCAGCGGCTGGGTGGACGGAGCGTCCGGCTCGATCGTCGCCAACGCGGACGGGACGGTGTCCATTCCCGACGCCGCCATCAAGGCCAAGGACGTGAACTGTGGCGGCAATCCCTGCGTGAGCAACTACGCCGCGCACATCACCGTGAAGTACCCGTCCGGCTCCTTCGCCGCCGGCAGCACGCCGGTGAACAGGGTGTCGGTCGCCGACGTCGAGTACCGCGTCCCGAACCCGTCGGCAGCACCGATCGGCGACGCCACCGCGACCGTGACCATCGCAGCCGGCAAGCCCGGGATGTCCGCCCACAAGCAGGCCACCACGACGACGAACCCCATGCCGGGCCAGGCTGTGAGCTGGGCGATGCAGGGCTACAACGGTGGCAACACCGTGCTGGCCGACGCCGTCCTCATCGACACCCTGCCGGCTCACCTGACCCAGGTGAAGGTGACTGCGTCCGACTGGTACATGCCCTCGGCCAGCGGCGGGAGCGGCACGTTCGAGTACAGCATTGACGGCACCACCTGGATCAGCCTCGGCACCATCGCCCGCTACTCGGGCACCGTGCTGACCGTCCCCGATGGTGCCACCAAGCTCCGGATGACGGTCCACAACCAGGCCGTCGAGGAGTCCCTGGGCTTCACCGTGACCGGCACCGTCGCCGCCGGCACGTCGGACGGCACGAAGCTGAACAACTGCGTCGCCTATGACGGCAGCGCCGGTGCCGGCTCGGGCGACTGTGCGAGCTACACGGTCAAGGACAAGAACCAGGCGACCGTGACGCCGTCCAAGTCGCACATCATCGACGGTGACCTCGAGCCCGGTGAGGAGTTCTGGTGGCTCCTCGACTGGCGGCTGCAGTCGATCGACCCCCCGACCAGGGCGACGGTCACCGACCTGCTCCCGGCCGGGTTCGAACTGGTCGAGGACGAGGAGCCCTGCCTGGACGTCCGCTACTACTGGGAGACCACCGCGGGCGCGTGCACGTCGGGCGCGGCCACCCCGGCCTTCACCACCACGACCGGTGCCGACGGCACGCTGCTGACGTTCACCGACCTGGCCCTGCCGGCGCTGACCGAGCGGGACGCCCAGAAGTACAGCCTGCACCTGAAGGTGCGGGTCAAGGACGGCGTCAAGGCCGGCGCCTACACCAACACCATGACCGTCTCCCTGCCCGGGCAGCCGCTCGAGATGACCTGCGGCAGCGCCGGCTCGCCCAGTGCCGAATGTGCAGCCACCGACACCGTGACCGTGATCACGTCGGCGGCGGTCGGCCTGCAGAAGTGGGATCTCGGCCCGTTGCCCACCGTCCACAAGGACACCGGCAAACCGAACGCGAAGTGCCCCACCTGGGAGGGCTTCACCCGTTACCCCTGCGTCGCCCAGACCGAACCGGGCGGGCCGTTCACCTACCGGCTGCGGCTGGTCAACCAGGGCAATGTCGACCTGCGCGACGAGGTCGTCTACGACGTCCTGCCCTACGTGGGTGACAAGGGAGTGAGCGAGGCTGTCCAGACCGCCCGGGGAAGCGAGTGGGTGCCGACGCTGTCCGGCCCGGTGACCCTCGTCCCGTCGCTGACGAACGCCGCCGACCTCGACTACGTCGTGGAGTACAGCACGAGCAGCAACCCGTGCCGTCCCGAACTCAAGTCCGGCAGCACGCCCGGCACCTGGCAGTCCAGTTGCGACGACGTGACCTGGGTCACCTCGGTCACCGACTGGGCGAGCGTCAAGTCCTTCCGGATCCGCGCGTTCACCGACACGGGCGCGATCTGGCAGCCGAAGGAGCAGGTGGTCTTCGAGGTGCCGATGACGGCCCCGGCGGACCAGCCGAAGTCGTCTCTGGCTCCGCTCGATCTGGCCATCGCGTGGAACGCGATCGCCCAGCGTGCCACCGGCGTCTACCCCGACCACAGCACCAAGGCGACCCTGTCGACCGAGCCGCTCAAGGTCGGCGTCATCATCTCGGCGCCGGTCAGCATCGGCGACTACGTCTGGTACGACGCCAACGACAACGGCCGCCAGGACGACGGTGAGGTGCCCGCGGCCGGCATTCACGTCGCCCTCACGGACGCCGACGGCGCCCTTGTCGCCGAGACCGACACGAACGCCCAGGGCTACTACTGGTTCACCGACCTGATGGCCGACACCGACTACCGGCTGACGTTCACGAAGCCGTCCGGCTTCAGCTGGACGTCCCGGAACAAGGGCGCCAGCGACGCGATCGACTCCGACGTGACGAAGGCCGGCACGATCGACTTCACCAGCCCGAAGTGGGTTGCCGGTGTCTCGAAGAACCTCGGCGGGCCCGGCGTTGCCGACGACCCGACCCTGGACGCCGGCCTGGTCGTCACCAAGCCGCTGGTGAGCGTCGGCGACTACGTCTGGTTCGACACCGACCGGGACGGCCTCCAGGACACCGGTGAGCCGCCGGTGGCCGGCGTGACCGTCAACCTGTACGACTCCGAAGGGATCCTGTTCGACTCCACGATCACCGACTCGACCGGCCACTACTGGTTCACCGACCTGGTCTCGGGCCAGCGCTACACCGTGGAGTTCGTCCAGCCGGCGGGGACGGCCTTCACCAGCCAGGACGCCTCCGGCGTGACGTCGAACAGCCGCACCGCCGACCTGGCCGACTCCGACGCCGATCCGGCCACCGGCCGGGTGTCGTTCACCGCCGAGGCGACCGGGTCGAACAACGGCGGCGCGGACAAGGCCGACAACCCGGGCCTCGACGCCGGCTTCCTGCGCTACGACCTGACGATCGACAAGTCGCTGGAGACCACCGGAAAGATCCGGCTCGGCCAGGACGTGACCTACTCGCTCACGCCGGAGAACCTCGGCCCGGTGGACGCACTGGCCGGCTGGTCGGTCAGCGACCTGCTGCCGGCCGGGCTCACGCTGAAGTCGATGTCCGGCACCGGCTACACCTGTGACCAGGCGAGCGCCACCTGCACCAACGCCTCGACCCTGAAGGCCGGGACCAAGGGCGCACCGGTCACCGTGGTGGCCACGGTCGGCGCGATGCTGTCCGGCACCTTGAAGAACGTCGCCTGGGTGACCCCGGCCGGCTCCGACCGGGTGCCGGAGTCCAACGCGCTGGTCGTTCCCGATCTCGGCACCGACACCGCCGCGTCGACGACGAACAACGACGACCAGCAGGTGATCACGCTGTCGCCGCTGGTCAGCATCGGCGACTACGTCTGGTGGGACCACAACCGGGACGGCGTCCAGACCACCGGTGAGCCGGTCTACCCGGAGATGACGGTGAACCTGCTGAACGCGTCCGGTGTGGTCGTGGCGACCACAACCACGAGTCCGCAGGGCTACTACGCGTTCCGCAACCTGGAGGCGGCCACCGACTACACGGTCGAGTTCGTGAAGAAGGCGGGGGAGAATTTCACCAGCCGGCTGACCGGCACCGATACCGGCATCGACTCGAACGCGGACGTGACCACGGGTCGCTACCGCCTCACCACGCCGGTCACCGGCGCCAACTCCGGTGATCCGGGCCAGGCCGACGACCACACGATCGATGCCGGGCTGTACGCCTACAACCTGCAGCTGGACAAGAAGGTCACCTCCTCCGGCCCGTACTACGAGGGCTGGACGGTCACCTTCGAGCTCACGCCTCGCAACGCGGGCCCGTCCACGGCGCTCGGCGGCTGGTCGGTGACCGACGTCCTGCCCACCGGGCTGACGCTGGTGAGCATGACCGGGGACGGCTACACCTGCACCGGTGCGACCTGCACCAGCAGCGCGTCGCTGGCCGCGGGAGCAGCCGGGAACCCGATCACCGTCACCGCGACGATCAACGACGCCTACGTCGGCCACGCCCACAACGTGGCCTACGTCAGCCCGTCCCCGACGGACGGGGTGGAGACCAATGCGCTCGTCCGGCCGGTGAAGGACACCACCGACACCGCCGCGAGCGCCACCGACAACGACGCCCAGGCCGACATCGGCGTGGACTCGCTGGTCTCCATCGGCGACTACGTCTGGTTCGACACCAACCGGAACGGGAAGCAGGACGCGTCCGAGGATCCCGTCGAGGACGTGACGGTGAACCTCTACCGCAACGGTGAGACCACGCCGTGGAAGACGACCACCACCGACGCGGCCGGCTTCTACTCCTTCAACGGCCTCACCCCGAACGTCGACTACGTCGTGGAATTCGTCAAGCCGGCGAACACGACGTTCACCAGGGGGAACGTCGCCGGTGTTGCCGACAGTGCCGACTCCGACGCCGATCCCTCGACCGGACGGGTGACCGTGACCGCACCCGTCAGCGGGGTCAACTCGCTGACCGCACCGGACGACCCGACGATCGACGCGGGGCTGGTGAAGCTGGTCAGCGTCGGTGACTACGTCTGGTACGACGATGACCGCGATGGCGAGCAGGACGCGTCCGAACTGCCCGTCGGTGGCGTGACCGTCAACCTCTACCGGCCGGGGGACACCGCGCCGTGGAAGACGGCCAAGACCGACGCCAGCGGGTTCTACTCGTTCACCGACCTGGAGGCCGGAGCGCCCTACACCATCGAGTTCGTCAAGCCGGCAGGCACGGCGTTCACGAAGGCGGACGCGGACAGCGTGGCCGACACCCGTGACTCGGACCCGGACGTGGCCACCGGACGGGTTGCGATCACGGCGCCCGCCGGTGGTGCGAACTCCGCCGCCACGCCGGACGACCCGTCGTTCGACGCGGGCCTGATCAAGCTGGTCAGTGTCGGTGACCACGTCTGGTGGGATCACAACCGCAACGGCCAGCAGGACGCCGGCGAGCCGGCTGTGGGTCACGTCACGGTGAACCTCTACGACGGGTCCGGCAAGCAGGTGGCGACGACCACGACCGACGATGCGGGGTTCTACTCCTTCGTCGACCTGATGCCGGCCGCCTCGTACACGATCGAGTTCGTGAAGCCGGACGGCACGACCTTCACCGATCGGCTCCTCGGCGACGTGAAGACCGACTCCAACGCCGATCGGGCGACGGGACGGTTCAGCTTCACCAGCCCGGCCGCAGGGGCCAACTCGGCGGTCACGCCCGACGATCCGACCATCGACGCGGGACTGGTGACGTTCAACCTGACGATCACCAAGTCCCGGGTCGGCTCCGGAGCGGTCCACCAGGGTGACACCGTCACCTACACGCTGGTGCCGCACAACGACGGACCGTCGGACGCCCTGGCCGGGTGGTCGGTTACCGAGTTGCCGCCGGGCAGCCTGACGATCGTGTCGATGACCGGTGAGGGTTACGACTGCGTCGAGCTGACCTGCGTCGCCCGGGCGCCGCTGGCCGGTGGCCAGGACGGGCCGACGATCACCGTGACGGCCACCGTGACGGCTCTGGGTTCGATCGTCAACCAGGCCTCGGTCAGCCCGAACGTCGCCGACGCCGAGGCCACTGCCGACGACAACTCCGCCGACGTCGCGGTGACGGCCAGCGAACGACTGGCGTACACGGGCACCGAGGGCGCGGGCTGGCTCGCGGGCTTCGGGGTCCTGTTGGCCGTGCTCGGCGGCGTGCTGGTGTTCGCCAGGAGGCGTCGGCTGAGCTGACCCACAAGCTGAGCTGACCCACGAATGGGGGGCGCCCTCCGCCCGAGCCACGGCTCGGGCGGAGGGCGTTCTGGCTCAGCCCCGTCGGTGCACGCTCGGCCGGCGAGGAATGCAGCGGGGACGCGGTCTTGCTGGTGACGCCTCGGAACGACGGTGCTGGCGCAGTGGGGATCACCGGCCGGCTGATCGACATCGAGCTTGATCGCGGACCGAGGCGACCCGCGGGTCGAAGGTGCGCTCAGCGGGCGCGGCGTGGGCGAGCCGGACGGTAGCGTCGCAATTCGGCGACGTCGGACGGCTTCCAAGCTTGACGACAGGGGGTCCCAGGTCCGGCATGCTGAACGCTAGGCGTCGCAGGTCCGGCATGCTGAACGCCAGGCGTCGCAGGTCCGGCATGCTTGACGCCGGGGGTCGCAGATCCCGCATGCCGAACGAACAACAAGCGGCTGCGGAAGCTGGCCGGCACCATCGCCTGGCTGATCGGGCAACTCGCCGCGCTGACCCGTGTGGCCGGTGATGATGTGTGGCTGGCGGATTCGACCCGGTGGAGTGCGGCAGGTCGCGGGAGACCGCGAAACGTTCCGACCTGGCAGGCTGCGCCGAGTACGGCTACTGCGCCTCCCATTCCCGCTACTTCTGGGGCTCAGGTTGCACCTGGTGTGCACCCTGCACGGCCTGCCGCTGGGCTGGGCGCTGGTCGGGGCGAAGACCGACGAACGCGACGTCCAGGAAGACCTGCTCGCGACCACACCAGCCCTGACCCGGCCGAAGGCCAGCGCCGGACCATCATCGCCGACAAGGCCTACTACGGCCGCCAGTTCGAAGCCCGCCTCGACCACAACGGCATCGACCTGCTCCGACCCGCCGCGCTGGCGAGAAACCCCAAGCCGCAGCCCGATTGTTCAGCCCCTACGGCAACTCATCGAATTGGTCGGCGACACCTTGAAGGCCAACTCGACTTCGAACTCCCCGGCGGCCGCACCATCACCGGCGTGCGCGTCCGGATCGCACGACGCATCCTCGCCCTCGTCGCCGCCATCTGAGACAACGACCAAACAGGCGCCACCGTCCTCCGCTCACTGGTCGCCTACTACCACTGACCCCTTGGAACTGATCATCCAGCCAGTGACCGGCGTTCGAGGGCGCCGGTTGACCGGTGCCAGTTCCTCAGGGGGCGACCGTTGACCGGTACCACCCACTTGGGCGGTGCCCGCGGCCCGGCACCGCCTACCCGGCGCGGGCGGATGACTGGTGCCGGGCGTGCCGCAAGGGTCTCCGCTCGGGGTCGATTCGCAGCGGGGGGATGAACTCGGGCAGCCCGTCCTCGGCGATCCGGACTTCCCATTGGTCCCGGGTGCCGTGCCTGGCGGGCTCCACCAAGCCGTGGTCGCTGTGACACTGCAGGACGAGGTTGTCCAGTGCGGTGCGTCCGCCGAGGTACCAGGGCACGACGTGGTGCGCCTCGCACAGCTGTGCCGGCACGGTGCAGCCGGGGAACACACAACCGCCGTCGCGCGCGATCAGCGCCGCCCGGATCGCCGGTGTGACCAGCCTTGACGAGCGGCCCACGTCCAGCACTTCGGATTCACCACCCAGGACGACCGGGATCAGTCCGGCATCGCAGCACAGCTGGCGTAGTTCACCGGCAGAGAGTTGCTGGTTGGCGCCGAGCAGCCCCGCACCGGCGGCGTCCGCCGCGAGCCGGTCGTAGTCGAGCGTCACGATCACCGTGGCGGTGCCAGCTCCGACCACCGGCTTCGCCTTGGATGCGTTGCGGATCAGGCTGATCAGGGCATCGGCTCGCCGCTGCTCGATCGTGGACCGGACGGCCAGCGGGTCCCGAGCCTCGATCGCCGTGCGCCGCGCGGCCTCGGTGTGGGCATGGATCAGCGCCACCCAGGCTTCGCCCTCGACACGGGGGAGTGACCCTTCGAAACACAGCGAGCCGCCGTCCTTCCAGAATCGCAGACGGCGGTTGCGCCAGCCGGCCTCGGCTTCGGCCTGCAGCCGTCGTTCCAGCACGTCGTCCGCACCGACCGGCGCCACCTCGGCCAACACCTTCGCCGCAGCACCCTCCAGCTGCTTGGCGTCCATCCGGCCCGCCCAGCCGACGAGCAACTCCTCGGCCCGGACGACCTGAGAGCCGTCCAGGCTGCCCTTGAGCCCGTCGAGCAGCTTCGTGATCGCCCGTGCCTGCCCGATGCTGACCCGCCCGGCAACGGCAGCCTCAGCGACAACTGGACGTCCAGCGAAGACCCGCGCCTGGTGAACCACCGCCGACGCCTCAGACCGCGACAGCGGCTCCTGCCGTCCCAGCCACACCTTCAGCGGACTCCCGGTGGCCTTCTCGGCAGACTGCGCCTGCTCGGCCTCGGCCGCCAGCATCGAACACAGCCCGGTCAGCCGCGACTGCGCTAGCCGGGCCTGCCGCAGCCACTCCAGACGCACGGACGGCTCCAGCCCGATCCGGTCAGGATCCAGCCGATCGAGACCAGCCAGCAGCGCGGCCAGCAACTCTCCTGCCGACACCAGACCCGTGCTCCCCGTCCCCATGGAACAAGCCTCTCACCCGCCACTGACACAATCGAACTGAATTCGAACATCTGTGGACAACTCCCTCTCCGTCCACAGCTCCTCAGACTCAATGACCCACTGGCGTTGTCGTAGCACTACAGGCTTCTACCGGGCCGAAACGGCGTGTTCGGGTAGAGCCAGCGCCCTGCCGTGATGTCTCCGTTCACCCTGTCGACTGCAGCAGGTCAGCCGGCGAAGGTGGCGACGACCACCTTGCCTCCCTTGAGGTAGGCCACTCGGGTGCCGTCCACCGCGACGACCGTGGACGCGGCCGCGACGGTCTGGGTGGCGCCGGTGGTGAACTGCCACACCTGCAGGGTGGTGGAGTGCGGCAGCGCGCTGACCGCGATCCCGGCGCCGAGGTCCAGCAGGCGGGCGCTGTCCGGGCCGACCAACACAGCGCCGGTCCGGACGTTCGCCACGACCGGGTGCACCGTGCCGCCAGACAGGTGCTGGGTCGCGCCGATCCAGTCGCCCCACAGGCGGACGTCGGTGTAGTAGCCGTCGGTGCCGGCATCAGGCAGGTCGACCGTGAAGGACGGCTGGCCGCTCCTCACGAAGTTCGACACCACCAGCGTCCGGCTCTTGATCGAGCCGTCGCCGCCGCGCACGACCCGGAACTGGCCGGAGATGTCCTCGGTGACCGTGGGGGTCTTCCTGGGTGCACCCGTCGCGGTGTACAGGGCTGCGGCCGAGTCGCAGTCGTCGTCCTCGGTCGGCGGCGCCAGCCGGCACGCCGGACGCGACAGCAGGTAGCCGCCGCTGAAGGTGTAGCCGGCGCTCGCCTCCGGCTGGTTGGCCTTGCCGACGAGCCGTCCGGCGTTGAAGAACCGGATCCTGCCCGAGTCCCGCTCGGCGAGCGCGATCCGGGAACCGGACGCCGCAACGCGGCCGTTCACGCCGAGCCGCTTCTGGCTGCCGATCTTCGTCGAGCTCAGCGAGCGCGTCCACGTCAGGCTGGTGCTGTGGGTGTCGACGGCTCCGACGATCGTGGACGCACCGAGAGCCAGGTCGGCCGGGTACACCGGACGCGTCGCCCAGCCGAGCGTGATCCTCGTCACGCCGTCACCCTTCGGGCGCAGCAGGGACGTGGTGGCGTCCGTCCACGTCGCCACCAGCGGCTTCGCGTTCTCGACCCCGTAGTGGTCGTCGAAGTCCCACGCCGTCACCGTGGCGACCCGCTTCGGCTTGCCGAGCTTGCCGCCCGAGTAGGCCAGCCAGTACAGCTGCTGGGTCCGCGCGCTGTACCGGTTCACCAGCAGACCGGTGCTGCCCAGCGCGTACTGGAAGTCGCTTCTGGCCGCGCCGGCGTGGCACGACTTCGCAGCGGTGAGCACGTTCACAACGCAGTAGGTGCCGGGCTTCTTCGCGCCCGCACTCAGCCGGAACGAGGCCAGGTTGCCCGAGACCAGGACGTCGCCGGTGCCCGACCCCGAACTGAACACCGTCGACGTCGAGCCGTCCGGCGCGATCCGCACCCAGGTGGTGCCAGCACCGGTCTCGCCGGCCAGCACGGAACCGTCGTCGAGGACGCGATGGTTGACCGAGCCTGCCGGCACCGCCATCGGCCGGTCGGTACCGTCCAGCAGCGAGTGCAGGACGAACGTCCCCGTGCTGGAGTTGGTCAGCAGCACCAGACCACCGGCCAGGTCGACCACCGTCAGGTCGGCGGGGACGGTGTAGCTGGAGCCGACGACGGCGTTCGTGACCAGCGAATAGGCGTCGATCCGGTTCACGTCGGCCGAGTAGTTGGCCAGCACACCGCCGACGACGCGTCCGAACCGCCAGGAGGTGTCCGGGTTGCAGCCGTCCGGGTTCAGGCACGGGAAGGCGGCCCTCACCCAGGTCTTGCCCGAGTCGTGCGAGAGCCGGTAGGTCGCATCGCCCTTCACCAGGATGTTCTTGCCGGAGACCGCCAGCACACTCACCGGCAGGGCTTCTGTCGGAAGCTTCACCGAGACCGTCTTCGCCGGGATCGCAGCGGGCACGGCGGCCGGTGCGGGCGCGGACAGCTCCACCGGCGGAGCCGATTCGCAGCCCGAGAGCGCTGCCACGGCCACGGCCGTGCCGCAGAGAACGAGTTTGCCGAACAGCTTCATCGCAGCCTCCTCGACATACGGTACTTCCTCAGCCGGCGAAGTCGGCGATGGCGACTTGGCTGTCTGTGGTGTAGGCGACGCGGGCGCCGTCCATCGCGACGATGGTCGAGGAAGCCGCCAGGGTTTGGGTGGTGCCGGTGGTGAGTTCCCATACCTGCAGGGTGGTGGTGTGGGCCAGGGCGCTGACGACGATGTCGTCGCCGAGGGCGAGGAAGCGGGCGTTGGCTGTGTTTACGTGGATGGTGTTGGTTCGGTAGTTGGCCACGACCGGGTGCATGGTGCCGTCGGCGAGGTGTTGGGTGGTGGCGATCCAGTTGCCGGTGAG
>JAFKJK010000013.1 GCA_017306015.1 Propionibacteriaceae bacterium | reverse complement strand
GTCCAGGCACACAGTCGTCGGCAGGTGGCTCCCCGCAATGGTGGGGATCGTCCCCGGATCGTGATCACCCTGTCCCACGACAAACTCACCAAACACTGCACCGACGCCGGCCTGGGCGCCCACTTGGTCCGTGACGGCCAGCCGGTGGCAGCCAGTGTGGTGCGCCGGTTGTTGTGTGACGCCGACCTGCTCCCGGTCGTCCTCGGCTCCCACTCCGAACCACTCGATGTGGGCCGGACCGTACGACTGGTCACCCCAGCCATCCGGGCAGCACTCGAACTCAGGGATGGTGGTTGCATCTTCCCCGGCTGTGACGCCCCACCAGGTGGGTGTGAAGCCCACCATGTGATCCCGTGGTGGGCCGGCGGCGTCACAGCGTTGCACAATCTGGTGCTGGTATGTCCACACCACCACGGGATCCTGGAACCCAGCCGAGACCCCGCCGCGGACCGGTGGACAGTCGTGTTCCGCGCCGACGGCATCCCCACCGTGGTGCCGCCCCGGCGGGTCGACCCCCGTCAACGGCCCCGCATCCACGCCCGCCTCACCACCCGCCACTGACCTGTGTCCCCGGGCGGGATCCCGGCTTCCGCCGGGATGACGAGGGTAGGGTCCGGGCACGCCGGGGTGACGAGCCGGGTAGCCCGGCGTCAGCACCGAGCATCGTCGTCCCGGGCCCCGACCCGGGACCCCCGACAGCCGAGCAGTGCCGATCCAGCAGCTGAGCAGAGTAGTCGGAAGGGTGCAGGGATCCCGGCGTTCGCCGGGACGACACTTCAGCATCGTCGTCCCGGGCCCGACCCGGGACCCCCGGCAGCCGAACAGCTACGCAGGTGAAGGGATCCCGGCGTCCGCCGGGACGACACTTCAGCATCGTCGTCCCGGGCCCCAACCCGAGACCCACGACAGCCGCTGACGACCGACCGGCCGTCCCAACAGACCCGCGCCCACGTCCGCTTCACCAACCGACCAGGCACGCGCTCCGGGCGAGATCCCGGCTTACGTCGGGATGACGAGGCGTGAACGGAACGGGGACTGTCCCACTCCGTCCCAGACCAAACGTCGTCGCCCCAGCCCCGACGGGACCCAGGCAGCCGAGCCGGCCAACCGTCCCAACAGTCCGCGTCCACGCTTGCCCAGGCACGCCCCAAGGTCAGATCCCGTCTTGCGCCGGGATGACGAGGCGTGAGCGGAACGAGGACGGTCCCATTCCATCCCAGACCGAGCATCGACGACCCGGGACCCCCCGGACGACCATCCAGCCGAACCGACCAGCCACACACGTCCACGCCCGCCTCACCAACCGACCCCACGCACGCGCCCCCGCGCGAGATCCCGGCCTACGCCGGCACGACGAGCCGGCGTAGTGCCCTGGCACGCGGGATGACGAGTTGGGTAGAGCCGGCGTCGGCGTGACGAGCCGGGTAGGGCGAAGTGGGGACGGTACCGGTCCATGCCACGCCACCCCGTCGTCCCGGGACCCGACCCGGGACCTCGGATCGAAACGCACCGACAACGCCAACGCTGATCCCGCCTCCGCAGGATGTGGCACGTCTTCCAAGACGACGGCGTGCGTGGTTGCCCTGCTCTCCACGCGTCGAGCGAGCGCGGCGAGCCCGCACCCGCTTCATCACCCGATGCTGACCCGCGGCCCTCGCGTGGTCCCGGCTCTCACCGGGTGACGAGCCGAGGCCCGCAGCCGACGCCAGAGCTACGGGACGCCTGGGCGCGCTCCGGGCTGGCTGGCGGTCGTTGGCTGAGCCTGTCGAAGCTCAGCCAGTCGCGGCATCGGCGTCGACAGGACCAGGAACCCGCCCGTACTACCGGTTCACGCCGCTCATGTCGGCGTAGCGGTCGCCGTACGGTGCGGCGACGGCGTCCAGCACCCCACGCTGGTCGGCCGACAGTTCCAGGGCATCCGCGGCCACGTTCTCCTCCAGGTAGGCCACGCGCTTCGTCCCCGGGATCGGGACGATGTCCTCACCCTTGGCCAGCAGCCACGCCAACGCCACCTGACCGGGCGTCGCGCCGAGTTCGAGCGCCACCGCCTCCACCTGGTCGACGATCGCGAGGTTGCGCTGCAGGTTCTCGCCCTCAAACCTCGGGTTGTGCCGGCGGAAGTCCGACGCGTCCAGCGCCTCGGTCGACCGGATCGAGCCAGTGAGGAACCCGCGTCCCAGCGGCGAGTACGCCACGAACCCGATCCCCAGCTCGCGGACGGTCGGCAGGATCTCGGCCTCCGGATCGCGGCTCCACAGCGAATACTCGGTCTGCAGCGCCGTCACCGGATGGACGGCGTGCGCCCGCCGGATCGTCGCCGGAGCAGCCTCCGACAAGCCGTAATGCCGGATCTTGCCCTCAGCGATCAGCTCGGCCAGCGCACCGACGGTCTCCTCGATCGGCGTGTCCGGGTCCATCCGGTGCTGGTAGTACAGGTCGATGTAGTCGGTGCCGAGCCGGCGCAGCGAGCCCTCGACGGCCAGCCGAACGTTCTCCGCGCTGCCGTCCAGCCCACGCGAGCCGTCCCCTCGGTGCAGGATCGTGCCGAACTTCGTCGCCACCACCACCTGGTCGCGACGCCCGGCCAGCGCCCGTCCCAGCAGTTCCTCGTTCAGGTACGGCCCGTACATCTCCGCGGTGTCGAACAGCGTCACGCCCAAGTCGATCGCCCGGTGGATCGTCTCGATCGACGCAGCGTCGTCCGTCCCCGCGCCGCTGTAGAACGCCGACATCCCCATGCAGCCCAGACCGATCCGGCCGACCTGCAGTCCGTTGCCGAGAGTGGCTCTCCTCATGTGTGGTCCTTTCGCCACCCTCCACCCTGCCCCCTCAGTCAAGCCGGCGCTCCGGGCTCAGGCGTTGCCACCGCCGTCCACGCTCAGCGCGGAGCCGGTGACATAGCTGGACTCGTCGCTGGCCAGCCAGACCACTGCTGCCGCGATCTCGGACGGCTCCCCCATCCGTCCCAGCGGACGGTCGGCGGCCTCGGCGAGGAAGCTCTGCGCATCCTGGTGCAGCTGGCTGGCCTCCTTGCGAAGCATGTCGGTGTTCACGTCGCCCGGGTTCACCGAGTTCACCCGGATGCCCTGCGGCCCGTGGTCGATCGCCAGCGCGCGGGTCAGGTTCACAACCGCGCCCTTGGACGCGCAGTATGACACCGCCCGGCCGCCGCCCTTCAGGCCCCAGCCCGAGCCGGTGTTGATGATCGAGCCGCCACCCGCGGCGGCCATGATCGGCACCACCTCGCGGCACATCAGGTAGATCGAGCGGACGTTGACCGCGAACACCCGGTCCCACTCGTCCACCGAGATGTCCTCCACCGTGGTGCGGCGGATGATGCCCGCGTTGTTGAACACCACGTCGACGGTGCCGAACGCCTCAACCACCGCCGCGACGACGGCCTTGATGTCCGCCTCGCTGGACACGTCGGCGGGCGCGGCGATCGCCGTCCCGCCGGCCACGCGGACCTGCTCGACGGTCTTCGCCGCAGCCTCGGGATCGATGTCGACCACCGCCACCTTCGCGCCTTCCGCCGCGAACGCGAGCGCGGTCGCCCGGCCGATCCCGCCGCCACCGCCGGTGACGATCGCTGCCTTGCCCTCAAGCCTCATGGTTCTCTCCTGTCGGTTCGGGTTCATTCTGGTGATGCCACGGGGTACATGGCCACGCTGCCTGGTCCGGTGACCACCCGGACGTGGCCTGCCAGTTGGACGTCGAGCTCTGGGTCGCCGGTGTCGACCAGCAGCGGACGCCCGGCGAGGTCGAGCAGCTTCTGCTCGGTGGCCACGACCAGCAACGGGTCCGGCGCCAGCGAACGCAGTACCCGAGGCGACAGCTGCTGGTTGCCTCGTCCGATCAGGAAACCCTGTCCGCCGATCACCGTGACCACCGCACGGGACGGACCGGCACCGACGTGCGCGAACAACTCGGCCTCGGACGCGTCCCTGGCCAGCAGTTCGCCGTCGACCACCACATCGACGCCGAGCGGCGAGAGGTCAAGGCCCAACTGGCGGCCGAGCTCGGCGACCGTGCCGCCCGGCCCGAGCAGGTAGCGGACGCCGGGCTCGAGCCGGGTCAGCATCCCGCGGACGGCTGCGGTCACCGCCGCCGCCTCCGACACCGGCGTGGCCGCCTTCCGCGCCTGGGTGCGTCCGGCCCACTCGGGGACGCGGGCGAGCGCATGCAGCTTCGGCTCGGTGTGACCGGCGCGCAGGGCGTCCTCGTCGATGTCCAGGACCTCTGCGGTACGAGTGGGCAACCCCCCGCCGAGCCAGCGGACGGCCAGCCAGCCTGCCGCCTCGGGGCCGACCGCGAAGCAGGAGGAGTACATCTTCACCCCGGCGGGCACGCCGAGGATCGGCACGTCGTCGATCAGGCCGGCCGTCACGTCCCGGCCTGTCCCGTCGCCACCGACGAACAGCACCAGCTCGGCACCCGCGCGCACCAACGCCTCGGTCGCGGCGGTGGTGTCGTCGCCGCCGGTCTCGCGCGACCTCGGCGTCCACACGACGTCGGCGCCGAGTCCCGCCTCCCGGACCGCGTCGGCGCCCATCGGCCCGGCGGCGGTCAGGATGCGAGCGTCCGGCAGTGCCGCCGCCAGCGTGCCGAGCATCCGCGCCGCTCGTTCGGAGGCGTGCGGTTCGGCGCCGCGAGCACGCGCCAGCTCCTGGGTGGCCGTCCCGTCGCTGCCCTTGAGGCCGGCCGGTCCGCCGAGCCCAGCCACGGGGTTCACGATCAAACCGAGGCGCCGGAGATCCCGGCTTTCGCCGGGATGACGAGAGTGGTCAGGACTGCGGCCGGACTCGGCACTGCGACCGGACTCGGCACCGCGACCAGGCTCGACACCGCGACCGGGCTCGACACTGCGGTAGGGCTCGGGACCGCGGCCGAGGTGGGGATCACGGTAGGGGCCGAGAGGACGGGAGGGGGACGTCATCCCGGGCTCGACCCGGGATCCCCGCAGCCGTACTTGCGCTGGTAGGCCCGCCAACTCGTCGCCCAGCGTTCCGGGTCGTCCAGGTCGTCGTGGTGGGTGTGGTGCACGGTCTGGTTGTGCGGAGCGGTGCGCACGACGTCCGGGGCCTCCCTGGCCTCGCGGGCGACCTGCGCCAGCACGTCGGCATACTCATCCAGTTCAGACTTCGAGTACGACTCGGTGGGCTCGAGCGTGAACGGCTGCGGCACGACATAGGGGTGATGACTGGTCCAGTAGTGCATCCCGTAGTCGGACGCCCGGACGCCGATCTCCTCCGAGCTGATCCCGGTCTCGGAGTACAGGTCCTGCCACGAGTAGCGCACCTGCTCGATCCGCCGCCGTCCGGTCGCGTACGGCGCCGAGGCGCCGGGGATCTGGAGCACCCTGGCCATCAGGTAGTTGTTGTTCAGCACCGCCGTCTCGGCCACCGCCCGGAGTCCGTCCGCACCCAGCGCCCGGATCCACGCGTACGCCCGGACGATGTTCGGCACCACCCCGTAGAACGGCGCGACCTTGCCGATCGAGAGCGGACGGACGTCGTCGAGGCGGAAAGTGCCGTCGTCGTCCCGAACGACGATCGGGCGCGGCAGGAACGGCACCAGGTGCGCGGCCACCCCGTTGGCGCCCGCGCCCGGTCCGCCCGAACCGTGCGGCGTGCCGAACGTCTTGTGCAGGTTGAAGTGGCACACGTCGAAACCAGCGTCCCGGGCGCGGGTGATGCCGAGGATGCCGTTGGCGTTCGCCTGGTCGTAGGACGCCAGCGCGCCCACGCTGTGCGCGAGCTCCACCCACTCCGCGATCCGCGGGTTGTAGATGCCCGTGTCCTCGGGGTTGGTGACCATGATCGCTGCCGTCCGCGGCGACAGCGCCCGCTTGAACGCCTCGATGTCGGGGTAGCCGTCCGCGTCCGGGTAGATCGTGATCACCTCGTAGCCGGCGGCCTTCGCCGTCGCGGCATTCGACGGATGGCTGAAGATCGTGGTGATCACCTCGGTGCGCTGCTCCGCCTCGCCGCGACCCTCGAAGTACGCGCGAATCATCGCGATGTTCGCCCAGATCGCCGCCGAGCCGCCCTGCGTGTGCAGGCCCACCTCGTCCATGCCGGAGATCTCCGCGAGCATGCGCTGGGTGCGCCAGATGATCTCGAGGATGCCCTGCGCGTCCGCCAGGTCCTGCAGCGGGTGCAGGTCGAGCAGGGACGGATGCGCGGCCAGCCGGTCGTTCACCTTGGGCGAGTACTTCATCGTGCAGGTGCCCTGGCCGACGTCCACGTTCAGGTCGGCGCCGAGGTTCTCCTGGGACAGCCGCAGGTAGTGCCTGAGCACCCGCATCTGGCCCAGTTCGGGCAGGGCCGGCGGCGCCGCCCGGCGCAGGCCGTCCGGGAGCCCCGAGACGACGTCACCGACCAGGGCACGCACAGCGGGCTCGACCTGGCTGGGGATGACTCCCCGTTCGCCGGGAGCGCTGAGTTCGAAGACCACCGGCTCGTCCCAGCGGGCCTGGTGGAAGCGGCGCAGCGCCGGCTTGCGGGCGACGGGAAGGCTCATCGGTGGTCCTCCTCGAGGATGGCGGCGACCGCGGCGGCGAGGGCGTCGATGTCGTCGGAGGTGTTCGTCTCGGTCACGCAGATCAGCAGCCGCTGGTCGTCCAGCGGGACGCCGGGGGCGATTCCCAGCGGACGCAGACGCTCCACCACGCTGGCCGGGCTCACTCCGGAGAGCTCGATGGTGAACTCGCGGAAATGGACGGCGTCGTCCCCGAGGCGGACCCCGGGGATCCCCTGCAGCCGCTGCTGGGCGTACCTGGTGCGGGCCAGGATGGTCTCCCCCAACTCCGCCATGCCCTGCGGACCCTGCAGGGCGAGGTACACCCCGGCCGCGATGCCCCACAGGGCGGCTGCCGTGCCCACCCATTCCTTGCCCTCCTCGCGCACCGCGAACGAGGTGCGCTCGTAGGCCACGTCCCCGAAGCCGTACTCGCCGGGGACGTCGGTGGCCGCGAGCCCGAAGATCCGCGAGGGCAGTTCCATCACGAACCGCGGGTCATCGTGGACGGCGAGGAAGCCACCATGGGCGCCGCCGTAGTACGCGTGCAGTCCGAGCGACTGCAGGTCGCCGCAGACGATGTCCGCACCGTGGCTGGCCGGCGGAGTGAGCACGCCGTAGCAGATCGGGTCGGTGCTCACCACGACGATCGCACCCACCGCGTGCGCGGCTTCGGCCACCTCCGCGAGCCGGGTCTCGATCGCACCGGTGTGGCTCGGGGTCTCCACCCAGACGGCGGCGACACTCTCGTCCAGTACGGCGAGCAGCGCGGGCAGGTCGGCGATCGCGTCCCGGGGGGGCACGTCGACCAGGTCGAGGTACGGACGGACGAAGTCGTGCACCCGGGAGCGGCGATCAGGCAGCACCTCGGACGCCACCAGCACCGTGCGCCGCCCGGTGATCCGTCCCGCCATCGCCAGCGCGGTGGACGCGGCCTGGAAGCTGTCGTAGGTCGGGACGGTCACCACGTCCATCGCCAGCAGTTCGGCCATCAGCGACTCGTACTCGAACAGCGCCTGGAACCGTCCGTGGTCCTCATAGGGCTCGCCGGCGTAGGCGGTGAGGAACTCGCTGCGTCCGATCACCTCGTCGACGACGGCCGGCACGTGGTGGTGGTAGGTGCCGGCGCCCAGGAAGCTGCGTCCGGGAGCCAGCGGACGGTTGCGGTCGAGCAGGCCGGTGACGTGCCGGGCCAGGTCCTGCTCGGCGACCAGGGCGGGCGGCAGGTCCAGCGGCCGGTGCAGCCGGAGGGCGTCGGGTACGTCGGCATAGAACTCATCGACGGAGGTCACGCCCACCGCGGCGAGCATCGCGGCCCGGGCCTCGGGCGCGGAGTTCGGTACGTAGGGGTGCGCGTACGGGGCGCTCATCGGTGACACCTTCCCTCCTGTAGAAGCCTGCACATTGTATGATGTATGCAGAATCGTGCTACGGCGATATCGCCGGGTCAAGCTCCGGCGGCGCGTACCGGACGGCCAGGTCCAGGAACAGCGCCGCCGTCCAGCCGAATGCGGGTGCTGCGTGCGGCGCGCGCTGGCCGGTGAGCGGGTTGTAGTACTCGAACGCCCCTCCGGCAGCGACGACCATGGCGAGCGTCCGCTGAGCCAGGACGTCGGCGGCCGCCGGGCAGCCGCTTCGCCCCAGTCCCTCGACCAGCAGCCAGTTGGTGTTCAGCCAGACCGGGCCGCGCCACATCCGCTCGGCAGCGAACTCCTCGTCGGCGAGAGCGACGGTCGGTGCCGGGTGGGGCGCAGCGAACGTCGCCGGATCGGCCAGGTCGGCGAGAAGGTCGGCGACGACCTCGGCCGGCAGGTCGCCGACGAGCAGCGGCAGCAGGTCCAGCACGGTGTGGGTCGCGATCGGGCCGCCGTTCCCGCGCGGCGCGAACCGGTGCGACTCCGGGTGCCAGAGCTGGAGCAGCCGGCCATGGGTCTCGCCGGCCCGACGTCGGTGCACGTCGGCGGCCCTCGCCTGGCCGAGCTCGGTGAGCAGGTCGGCGAGCAGCAGGTCCTGCAGCTCCAGATACGCCGCCAGTTCGGGGGTGGCGACCGGAAGCTCCGTGTCGAAGACGGGACTGTCGTCCAGTCCGGACGAGTACGGATGCCCGTACTCGGGCAATCCGTCGGCGGCCAGGCAGCGGTCGAACCACCACTGCTGCGAGGCCTGCGCGCGGGACACCATCCCGTCCAGCCACTCCCCCGGCGCCCCGCTCTCGGCGAGCCTGGCCAGCGCGAGCGCAGCCAGTGGCGGCTTGGTCAGCGCGATCGGTACGTCGGGGTCGGCCACCGGCGAGGACAGCTCGCGCAGCCGGGCCAGATCCCCTGCAGGCAGGTCGTCACTGCTCGCCAGCACGCCGTCGTCGTGGACCACGTCGGGCAGCTGCCCGTCCGCGGACTGGAATCGGAAGGCCAGTTCGAGCTGTTCCTGGGCGAGTTCGAGGTCGCCGTGCCGCAACCCGATGGCGATGAAGTAGGCGTCCCACTGCCATAGCGCGACGTAGCCCAGCTTGGCCGGGACGACAGCGCGCGACTCCGGGACGGATTCGAGCTGGACCTGGTTCGCGCCGAGCACCCACCAGCAGTGGGCTGCCATCGCCTGCAGGTCCGGGCGGACCGACGGGCAGCACTCGAACCAGTCCAGCCAGAGGCTGCGGACGGCGGCCAGGTGCTCGGCGTGGGCCCGGTGGTGGCGCACGGCCACCCCGCGATCGTCGCTGATCTCCAGTCCGATCGCGTGGTCGCCGGTCAGCTCATCGATGCGGCCCCCGTCCGGCAGGTCGGCGGCCATCCGGAGCGGGCGATGCGAGCCGAGGCTCAGCTCTCGGACGCCGGCGAACGTGAGCGTGGCCGCTCCGTGCCCGAACTCGATCCGGTCCACGTGCACCGCGGTCACCGGCAGTTCGGCGTCCCCGTCGAAGACCCGGAGCGACGTCACTGCGATCGCGTCTTCAGCCCGCACCTCGTACTCGGCACGACACACCGACAGCCCCGCGTCCGTGAGGCGCACCAGCAGTCGCGAGCCGGGCAGCGTGAACGGCACCACCCGTAGGTCGACGAAGGCCGCGGCGGCGTCGGCGAGCTGCTCCGGCGTGGTCATCGTCCGCCCAGCCCGGAGGTGGCGAGCGAGTCGATGATCTTGCGCTGCCCGATCACGAACGCGATCAACATCGGGATGGTGGCGATCGCCGATGCGGCCATCACCAGTCCGTAGTTGATGGTGCCGAACTGGCCTCGGAAGCTGGTCAGCAGCAGCGGGACGGTGAACAGGTCGGGCGTGTTCAGCAGCACCAGCGGGAACAGGAAGTTGTTCCAGACGTCCAGCGCCACGATGATCGCCAGAGCCGCCAGCCCGGGACGCAGGTTGGGCAGCACGATCCGCCAGAACATCCGCCAGCGGCCGCAGCCGTCGACCCGGGCGGCTTCCTCCAGCTCCCTGGGCAGGGTGAGCACGAACTGCCGCATCAGGAACACCGCGAACGGGTTGACCAGCATCGCGGGGACGATCAGCGACAGGTGGGAGTCCACCCAGCCGAACTTGGTCATCAGCAGGTAGAACGGGATCAGCGTGACCTGCTTGGGAATCATCTGCGTGGCCAGGAAGACCACGAACAGCACTTTCGCGCCGCGGAACTCGATGCGCGCGAACGCATAGCCGGCCATCGACGCCGTGACCAGCGTGCCGGCCACCGAGAGCAGGCAGATGTAGGCGCTGTTGAGGTAGGCCTGGCCGAACGGCACCGACGTCCACGCCTGGACGTAGTTGTCGATCGTCCAGGGGTTCGGCAGGAAGCTCAGCGGCTCGTCCAGCAGCTGCGGCAGCGCCTTGAACGAGGTGAGCAGCATCCACACGAACGGGAAGACCATGGCCAGGCCGGCGGCGAGCAGGACCAGGTGCAGCAGGAGCTTGCGCAGGTCGCGTCCGCGACGACCGGAGGTGGCCCGGACGGGTGCGACGCCTTCGAGGGTGGCCATGGTCAGTCGCTCTCGTAGTGGACGAAGCGCTTCTGCGCTGTGAACTGCAGCCCGGTGATCACCAGCGTGAGCATGAGCAGGATCACCGAAGCGGCGCTGGACGGGCCGAACTCGAAGCGGCCGAAGCCGAGGTCGTAGATGTGGTAGACGATCGTCCGGGTGGCGTTGTCCGGCCCGGCGTCCGAGGTCAGCACGAAGACGGTGTCGAAGGTCTGCAGCGAGGAGATGAACGCCACGATCGTCGAGAAGAAGATGATCGGGGAGATCAGCGGCATCCGGATCCGGGTGAGCAGCGACCACGGTCCGGCCCCGTCCAGCTGGGCCGCCTCGAGCACGGACGGGGAGACGCCCTGCAGCCCGGCCAGGAAGATCACCGTGTTCAGGCCGACCGACATCCAGATCGTGACGATGCAGACCGAGATCAGGGCGAGGTGGGGGTCGCCGAGCCAGTCGGGCGGATCGATGTGCAGGGTGCTCGCAATGACGCTGCTCAGCACTCCGTCGGAGCGGAACAGCTGTTGCCAGATCATCGCGACCGCGACCGTGCTGGTCACCACCGGGGCGAAGAACAGCACCAGGTACAGCGAGCGCGTCCGCAGGTTCTGGAGCGCGACGGCGATCAGCAGGGACAGGCCCAGGCCGATCGGCACCGTGATGACGGCGATCAGCAGCGTGTTGACGATCGACCGGAGCAGGAGTTCGTCGCCGAGCTGGTCGGCGAAGTTGGCCCAGCCCACCCACTTCAGTTCGGTCAGCCCGTCCCAGGAGGCGAAGGCCAGCACGAGGCTCGCCAGGAACGGCCCGAGGATGAACAGCAGCATGCCGATCACCTGCGGGCCGACGAACACCCAGCCCCAGCGCCGGTCGCGCCGCCGCCAGGCCGCGGGACGGCGGGTGGCGGGGGCGACCGGCGCGAGGCGAGGGGTCACTTGCCGATCTTCTCCTTGGCGAGGGCTGCCACGGCGTCCAGGGTGCCCTGCGCGTCCGCCTTGCCCTGGTACAGCTTCAGGAACAGGTCGCTGATGTCGGACGACAGGCTCGGCACCTTGGCCTCGGCCGGGTAGTTCACGAAGCCGATGTTGCGGGCGTCCAGGATCGCCTGGGCGTGGGCCGGGTAGTTGCCCTCGAGGACGATGTCGTCCGCACCCTTCACCGACGGGACGGCGTTGCCACCGCCCTGCAGCCGGAACTTCTGGCCGTCCGCGTTGAGGAATTCGCTCCAGAACAGGAAGGCGGCGTCCGGGTTCTTGGTGTTCTTGTTGATGGCCAGGTAGGACGCCGCGACGCCGGTCGGGGCGGCCTTGCCGTCGGCGGTCGGCCAGCGGACGACGTCGTAGTCAGCCTGCACACCGGCGGACTTCAGGGTGCCGATGGTGTAGCGGCCCTGGACGAAGAAGCCGGCCTTGTGCCGGACGAAGATGCTGTCGGCACCGGCGCCCTCGGGCAACGTGTCGGCCACGACGAAGGCCTTGTCCTGGAAGTACTTGCCAAGGGTGGTCACCGCGTCCACGGTCTTGGGGTCGGTGTTGCCGACGAAGCTGTCGCCGTCGTAGGCCTTGCCGCCCTGGGCGGAGATCCAGCTGTAGTGCGTGGCCCAGTAGTTCCAGAACATCGAGCCGGTGAGGCCGGCGGCCTTCAGCTTGTCGTTCATCTCCAGGAACTTGGCCGTCGTCCACTGGTCGCTGGCGGCCAGGGTGGCCGGGTCCTCGGTGATTCCCGCGGCGGCGAGGGCCTTCTTGTCGTACCAGAACATGTCGGGGTTCACGTCGTTGGGGGCGGCGTAGGTCTCGCCGCTGACCTGCGCGGCGCCGAACAGGCCGTCGAAGAACATGTCCTTGCTGATCTTGCTCCCGGGTGCCGCCATCCGCTCGTTGAGTGGCATCAGCACGTTGGCGCCGACGAACTGGCCGAGCTTGTCGTCGCCGATGTAGAAGACGTCGGGGGCGGTGTTGCTGGTGAGCTGGGCGAGCAGCTTGGAGTGGTAGTCGGAGTAGGACGCGACCGGGTTCAGCGTGACCTTGATCTGCGGGTACTTCTTCATGAACTGGGTGTTGAAGTCCTTGTAGCGGGTCAGCTCCTCAGGAGTCCCCCACGTGGACCAGACGACCGTCCCGGACGGCGCACTCGCCGCCGTTCCGCCGCCGCCCGTGCTGGGAGCGGACGCCTGTCCGCCACCGCCGCTGCAGCCGGCGAAGCCGAGCGCCAGCGCACCCGCAGCCAGTCCGGCAAGGAGTTTCAGGGTCTTGGGGCGCATCGACATATGGAAGCCTCTCTCCTCGATTGACGCTCGATGGCTGTATTCTGCATACAGTGTGCGGGCGAGTCAATGGCTCTGGCCGGCCCTTACCGAATCGTTACCGGACGCGCTCCTCTCGATCCTGAACCATCGGGGACAGGTACCTCGGTTCAACCCGCTGAACCACCGGGGACAGGTACCTCGGTTCAACCCGCCGAACCGTCGGGGACAGGTACTTCGGTTCAGCCCTCGACGGTGATGCGGAGCACCATGACCCGGCCGTCGATGGCCACATCCCGGACGGCCTCGCCGACCTCGACCACCGCGAGTTCGCCGGCGTCCAGCCGATACCGCTCGCCGGATCCGGCGAAGTGTCGGCGGTCGGCGAGGTCGCTGTAGGTGTCGGTGGGCTGCAGGTCGGCCTCGGGCGCGACCTCGATCACGGCGGCGCCGTCGAGGACGCAGCGCGCCTCGAGGTAGCGGCGGTGCCCGGTCAGCTCGGTGCAGTCCGGACGGGTGGTGACCCGGTAGGTCAGCGAGTCTCCGATGGAGCAGGTCACCTCGGGCAGGATCCGGTCGGCGCGCTGGACGGCCTCAGCCACCCGCCGCCACTTCCTGGCATCGCCACACGCCGCCAGGAACTCGTCGAGGTTCGCGAAGCGCTGCATCACGGCCTCCCATCCGGCCCGAGCGCCCGCCAGAGCTCGCCCGGGTCGACCTCGCCGGTGAGCGGGGCGAGCGTGAACGCGAAGCGGAACGGTTCCAGCCGCACCCGGTGGCTGTCGAGGATCTCCTGCCCCCAGGAGTTCGAGCCGAGCCCGAGCACCCGGTGGTCGAGGTTGAGCGTGACGCTGCGCGGATCCTCGACGAGGTCGTAGCGATGCCGGGCGGCCTCGATCGTCGCCGCGGACCAGGGCCACGCGCTCGCGTTCAGCCGCTCCTCGCCGGCCACGAACAGTCCCGCCCCCTTGCGATCGCGCAGGGCGAACCAGCGCACGTCCCCGCGGTTGCCGGTGTCCTGGGGGAACACGTAGTCGACGCTCAGCTCGGCCACGTCCGCCTCGTACCGGCCGAGCAGCGCCGCCTGACGGGAGTCCGGGTAGTTCTCGCCCGGGCCGCGGCCGTACCAGGACGCACGCCGGAACCGCTTGGCGACACCGAGGTCGACGCCGATCACCTGCACCAGGTCGTCGTAGCCGTCCGGCTCACCGGAGACCTCCACCCGCAGCGTGCCGTCGGGACGCACCTCGTAGCGGGTCAGCAGCTCCAGGCTCCACCCGGCGGACGGCGGCGCCATCCTGGTGCGGGCGTCCGCGAACACCGAGTCGCCGTCGACCCGCCACTCGAAGTCCACGCAGCTCTCGGACGCGAGCCCGAGCTGGTTGGGCAGCCAGAGTGCCTCGTACAGCGGACGGTGGTTGTCGATGACCGGCTTGGTGAGGTGGAACCGCAGCGGGCCGGTGACCAGTTCGCGTCCCGCGTGCGTCCACGCGGCCAGACGGCCCGCCACGTGGTCGAAGGTCACCACGCCATCGCCGGTGGTCACCGTCAGGCAGCCGTCGCGCAGTTCGGTCGACAGCCGGATGCGACGCGGGCCCACCCGTGGTGCGGATCCCGGATCAAGTCCGGGATGACGGTCGAGCCAACCGGGATCACGGTCGAGTGAACCGGGATCACGGTCGGAGGAATCGGCGAGCAGACCGGGATGACGCGAGGACGAGCCGAGTACGAACTGGTACGCGCCGAGTTCGTGCCCGGCCGGCGCCCAGATCGTCGCGGCCCTCCGCCGGACGCGGACAGTGAGCAGCTGCTCCCCCGCCGGAAGCCGTGGCACCCCGATCGAGACGATGCCCGTCTCGCCGGGCCCGATCGCCGGCACGTCGACCGCGGAAGCAGTCACCAATCCACCGTCGACCAGCCACTCCAGATCCAGCTGCAGGTCGGATGCCGTCGTGAACTGGTACCGGCTCGTGAGGACGAGGTGATCCCCGTCCCGCTCGATCCGCACCGGGCACAGCACCTGCTTGTACTCGGCCAGGCCGGGGCTGGGAGTCTGGTCGGGAAGCACGAGCCCGTCGATGCAGAAGTTGCCGTTGTTCGGTTCGTCACCGAAGTCGCCGCCGTAGCCGTGGAACGGAGTGCCGTCCGGAAGAGTGGTGAGGATGCCGTGGTCGCACCATTCCCAGACGAAGTGGCCCTGGATGCTCGGCCAGCGGTCGATCACCTGCTGGTACTCCCACAGTCCGCCCGGGCCGTTGCCCATGGCATGGGCGTACTCGCAGATGATCCGCGGCTTGGGGTGCGGGTGTTCGCCGAAGTCGTTGAGCTGCGGGATCCGCGAGTACATGGTCGAGACCACGTCGACGACCTCGGCGTCCCGGTCCTCCTCGTAGTGCACGGGACGGGTGGGGTCGAGTTCGCGGCAGCGGGCGTACATCGCGGGGATGTTCACTCCGTAGCCGGACTCGTTGCCCAGCGACCACAGCACGATGCACGGATGACTGCGCTGAGCGACCACGTGCCGCTCGATCCGGTCGACGTAGGCGTCCTGCCAGGCGGGGTCGTCGGTAATCCGGGAGATGTCGCCGACGCAGGCGAAGCCGTGGCACTCCAGGTCGGTCTCGGCAAGGACGAACAGCCCGTACCGGTCGCACAGCTCGTAGAAGCGCGGGTCGTTCGGATAGTGCGAGGTGCGGACGGCGTTGATGTTGTGCCGTTTCATCAACGCGATGTCGCGTTCCATGCGAGCCAGGCCGACCGCGCGTCCGTCGTGGTCGTCGTGGTCGTGCCGGTTCACCCCGTGCAGCACGAGGTGGCGTCCATTGAGCAGGAGTTCCCCGTCCCGGATCTCCACCTGGCGGAAGCCCACCCGCTGCGGGACGACCTCGGTCACCACCCCGTCCCGGTCGCGGATCGTCAGCAGCAGTGTGTAGAGGTACGGGTCCTCGGCCGACCATTGCCGGGGACGCGCGACTCCCTGCTCCGACACGCCGGCGACGCATTCCCCCGACGCCACCGGCGTCCCCGCAGCGTCGAGCAGCACCCAGCTGACCTCACCCACCTCGGCAGAGCACCGGACGCGCAGCGAAAGGCGGGCGTCGCGGTAGTCGGCAGCGAAGGTGGTGCGGACGACCAGATCCTCCAGCCGCGCCCGCGGCCGCAACAGCAGGGAGACCGGACGGATGATGCCGGCCGCCCACCACATGTCCTGGTCCTCCAGGTAGCTGCCGTCGCAGAACTGCAGCACGCGGACGGAGAGCAGGTTCTCCCCCACCCCCACGTGCTCGGAGATGTCGAACTCCGCGGCGAGCCGGCTGCCCTTGGAGAAGCCGACCCGGCGTCCATTGACCGCGACCTCGAGGAAGCTCTCGACGCCGTCGAAGCGCAGCACGACCTGCCGGTCGAGATCATTCGGCTCCAGGCGGAACGTGCGCTGGTAGGCGCCGGTGGGGTTGTCGGCCGGCGGGTTGGGCGGGTCGACCGGGAACGGGAACAGCTCGTCGGTGTACTGCAGTCGCCCGTACCCCTGGGTCTGCCAGAGGCCTGGGACGTCGAGGCGAGGCCAGTCCTGCTCGGTCTCCCAGAACTCGTCCGGCACGAGCTCGGGACGGTCGAAGTACGCGAACCGCCAGGCCCCGTCCAGGCTCACCCACTGGTCGCTCAGGCCGCGCTGCAGGGACGCGGCAGTGGCGGCGTCCGGGTAGCCGACGAAGTAGGCCCGCGCCGGGAGCCGGTTGTGGTGCAGGACGGACTGGTCGGCCCAGGGATGCGCCATCGTTGCCTCCTGTCTTGCGGGTGAGGAACCTGGCAGCCACACTAGGAATACTGAATACAGGAATGCAACCTCGGCACCATCGTCCTTGACGACACCGGCCCCCGGCCGTGCCGTTATGCTGCCGAGGACCGGCAGGAGGAACGCATGCCCATCGAGCGCCGCGCGTTGCGCGAGCAGGTCCGCGACGAACTGATCGACCGGATGCGCAGCGGGACGGCCAAGCCGGGCGAAGGCATCAACGAGGTACAGCTGGCCGCGGAGATCGGCGTCAGCCGGACCCCCCTGCGCGAAGCCCTGATCGCGCTCGAGGCGGAGGGGCAGATCGAGAGCGAGAGCGGGAAGGGCTTCCGCTTCGCCGCGCTGAGCGCCCGCGAGTTCGAGGAGCTGGCGCCGGTGATCTCGGCTCTGGAGGGGCTGGCGATCGAGCTGAGCCCCCGGCCCAGGATGCAGAAGCTGGGCACGCGACTGGCGAAGCTCGCCGCCGAGTTCGACAGCGAGGCCGAAGCCCACCGGACGATCATGACCCGCGACGACGAGTGGCACGGCGTCATGCTCAGCGCCTGTCCCAATGAGCGGCTGCTCGCCCTCATCGGCTCGGTCCGCCAGTCGTTCCACCGCTACGAGTCGCTGCTCGTCTCCGACGAGGCGATCGTCGGCCGGGTTGCCGCCGAGCACGCCGCCATCGCCCGCTGCCTGATCGAGGGCGACCTTGCCGGCGCGAAGCAGGCCCTGGAGACCAACTGGGTCAACGGCGCCAAGCGCATCCTGATGCAGGCCAGCAGCCGTTACCTGACCAGCTGAGGCTCGCACTTCACCAGAAGGGACTCTGTACAGGCCCTCGGTATTCTGAATACAGTATTGGGAGTACAACGAGGAGGTTGGCCCATGAAGTCCCGAAGCATCGTCGCCCTCGCGGCAGTGACCGCACTCTCCCTGACCGGCTGCGCGATGGGCGGCACCGGCCCCGCAGCGACGTCCGCGCCGGCCGTGACGGCGTCCGCCAAGCCCACCGGCTCGATCACCGTGTGGTCGTGGGACGTCGCGGCGACCGCGCTCAAGCGACTGGCCACCGAGTACCAGTCCAGCCACCCCGACACGACCATCGATGTGGTCGACATCGGCTACGACAACGCCTACGACAAGATCTCGGTGGGCCTGCAGGCGGGCAGCGGGCTCCCCGACCTCGTCACGATCGAGACCGACCACGCGTCCGGCTATCTCAGCCAGTTCCCGCAGGGCTTCGTGAAGCTCGACTCGGTGATCGGCGACAAGAAGGCCGACTTCGACCCGTCCAAGTGGGCGGCGGCGACCGGCACCGACGGTGGTATCTACATGGTCCCGTGGGACTCCGGAACCGTCGCGCTCTACTACCGCTCCGACTACCTCAAGGCCGCCGGGGTCGACCCGAACTCCCTGACCACCTGGGACGCCCTGATCGCTGCCGGCGAGAGGATCAAGGCCACCACCGGCCACACCCTGATGTCGATCGACGTCTCGTCCGGAGCCACGTTCGGGATGCTGATGCAGCAGCAGGGCGCCTGGATCTTCGACGCCCAGGGCAACGTCTCCGTCAACAGCCCGCAGGCCGTGCAGGCGCTGACCGTGCTGAAGACCATCCATGACAAGGGACTGCTCAAGAACGTGAAGGGCTGGGACGGCCGGGTCAGCTCCACCAAGGCCGGCGACTCCGCCGTCCACCCCGAGGCGGTGTGGTGGATCGGCACGCTGGAGAGCGAGATGAAGGAGCTCTCCGGAAAGTTCGGCGTCGTGCCGCTGCCCGCGTTCGGTGACAGCGCCAGGACGGCCGCGAACGGCGGCTCGAACCTCGCGGTCCCCGCACAGGCCAAGAACCCCACCCTCGCCGCCGACTTCGCCGCCTGGGTGCTCGCGGACGCGAAGAACCAGGCGTCGATGATGGAGAAGGAAGGCCTGTTCCCGGCCTACCTGCCCGCCTTGACCGAGCCGATCTTCAACCAGCCCGACAAATACTTCGGTGGCCAGAAGGTGTACCAGCTGTTCGCGGAGCAGACGGCGAAGATCCCGCCGGTCAACTTCACCGGCGACGCGGCCAAGGCGTCCGACATCGTCGGCAACGCGGTGGTGGCCGCGGTGCTCAACGGCAAGGATCCGAAGACCGTCCTGGACGACGCGGCGAAGCAGATCGCGACCGCGACGGGCCGGCAGATCGCGGGCTGATGTCGGCGGCGGCGATGCGAGCGGGCGGCCGGGTGCGGAGCTCCACCCGACTCGGACGCCGGCTCGCCCGGCCCGGCCTGTGGTTCTCGCTGCCGGCCCTGGCGCTGTTCGCGCTGTTCTTCGCCTACCCGCTGTTCGCGTCGCTGCTGCAGAGCTTCTTCACCACGAAGGGCGGCGTCTCCCGTCCGGTCGGGGCGGCCAACTACGTCCGGCTGACCGAGGATCCGCTGGTCGCCCAGTCGCTGGTGAACGCGCTGATCATCCTGGTCGTGCAGGTTCCGCTGATGATCGTGCTCGCGCTGGGGATCGCGTATGTGCTGAACCAGTCGTGGCTGCGCTGGCGCACCGGGTTCCGGCTGGCCTACTTCCTGCCCGCGGTGACGACGCTGGTGGCCTACTCGGTGGTGTTCCGGGTGATGCTGGCCACGGACGGCGGCCTGGTCAACCAGCTGCTGGGGGTCGTCGGCGTCCCACCCGTGGACTGGCTGAACAACGAGGTGTGGGCGAAGGTGGCGCTGATCGCGTCCATCACCTGGCGCTGGACCGGCTACAACATGGTGATCATCCTCGCAGGGCTGCAGGCGATCCCCGCCGAGCAGTACGAGGCCGCGCGGGTGGACGGTGCCGGACGCTGGGCCACCTTCAGCCAGGTGGTGGTGCCGCAGCTGCGGGCCGTACTGGTGTTCACCACGGTCACCTCGACGATCGGCGCGCTGCAGCTCTTCGACGAGAACTTCATCCTCACCGGGGGCGGTCCCAACAACGCCACCCTGACCCCGGTGCTGTACCTGTACAAGGTGGCGTTCCGCCAGTTCGACTTCGGGTACGCGAACGCGATCGCGTGGCTGCTCGTGGTGATCATCACGATCGCCTCTGCCCTGCAGTTCTGGTTCACCAGGGACCGGGACGCCCGTCCGCGGAAGGCCGTCCGGTGAAACGCCTGGGTCTGGTGGCCGCGTACGCCGCGCTCGCTCTCGGAGCGGTGGTGAGCCTGCTGCCGTTCTGGTGGATGGCGATCGCGTCCACGCACACCACGTCGGAGTTGTTCGCCACTCCCCTGCCGTGGCTGCCGGGGCCGCAGCTGCTGGAGAACCTCGCCCGCCTCGAGCAGAGCACCGAGTTCGCGCGGGTGATGCTGAACTCGCTCGGGATCGCTGTCGTCTACACGATCTTCAGCACGCTGGTGTCGGCGATGGCCGGCTACGGCCTGGCGAAGTTCCGGTTCCGCGGACGGGGGGTGCTGCTCGGGCTGGTGCTGCTGACGATGATGATCCCGATGCAGGTGCTGCTGGTGCCGCTGTTCCAGATGATGGCGAGCATCGGGTGGATCGACAGCTACCAGGCGGTGATCCTGCCGTTCCTGGCCAACGCGTTCGGCATCTTCCTGATGCGACAGGCGTTCCTGGACTTCCCCGACTCGCTGGTCGAGGCGTCCCGGATCGACGGCGCCGGCGAACTGCGTACGTTCTACCGGGTGGTGCTCCCGGTGGCCCTGCCGCAGCTGGCAGCGCTGGTGATCTACACGTTCATGAGCCAGTGGAACGCCTTCATCTGGCCGTTGCTGATGCTGAACACCGAGACCAGCTACACGGTGCCGCTCGCCCTGAACCGGATGATCGGACTGACCCACGTGGACTACTCCGGGCTGATGCTGGGCTCACTGCTCGCCACCCTGCCGCTGCTGCTGGTCTTCCTGTTCTTCCAGAAGCAGTTCATCGCCGGCCTGCTGGGTGGGGCCGTCAAGGGCTGATCAGTGGTGTCGGAGCTGCGCGCCATCTCCTCAGCGCGGATCGAGCATCGTCAGCATCAGCTTCGACGGCTCGTGGGCGTACACGGCATGGGGGACGCGGGCGCCGAGGTGGATGAAGCCGCCGGGGACCAGTTCCTCGGTGCGGTCGTCGGCGGTGATCGAGAGGCGTCCGGACAGCACCTGCAGCAGCACCGGCATCGCGGCGGTGTGCTCGGTGAGCTCCTGGCCGGTGTCGAAGCCGAACAGCACCACCCGCGTCCCGGGCGCCCGGAACGCGGTGCGCGAGACGGTCGCCTCGGTCTGGACCTCGATGAGTCCGGCGAGGTCGGGCAGGAAGCTGAAGGGCGCGTCGGTCATCGGTGTTCCTTGGTTGCGGGTGGTCGGTGCTCCATTGTCACGCGTCTGGGGCGGGCGGCTCCCTGGTCTTGTCTGACCCGGTGCCGGCCGACGCCGCGACCAGGTGCAGCACCTCGTCGCCGTACTGGTCGAGCTTCTTCGCACCGACCCCGTTGACCGCCGCCAGCGCGTCCAGCGTGCCGGGACGCGACTGCGCGATGCCGACCAACGTCGAATCCGGGAACACCACATAGGCCGGGACGGACGCCGTCCGCGCCGTCTCCGCCCGCCACGTCCGCAGCTGCTCAAACAGCGCCCGATCGGCGGCGTCCAGGCTGGTGGCGGCAGCCGAACGGCTTCCTGTCGCCTTCGCGCGCCTGGTCCGCGACGGCCGGACGGCGGTCTGGGTACGCAACGAGAGCTGCTGCTCGCCGCGCAGGATCGACCAGGACGCCTCGGTCAGCCCGAGCGTCCCGTGGCGATCGGAGACGGTCAGGAGGCCACCGGCCAGCAGCTGGCGGACGACCGCGCGCCACTGCGCGTCCGCCAACTCGGTGCCGATGCCGAAGGTGCTCAGCCGGTCGTGATGCCACTGCTCGACCCGCTCGGTGCGCTTGCCGAGAAGGATGTCGACGATCTGGCCCGCGCCGAAACGCTGGTTTCGTTCGCGATCCAGCCGCACGATCGTCGACAGCAGCTTCTGCGCCGGCACCGTCCCGTCCCAGGACTCGGGCGGGTTCAGGCAGGTGTCGCAGTTGCCGCAGGCACCGGCGTCCTCGCCGAAGTGGTCCAGGATGACCTGTCGCCGGCAGCGGAGGGTCTCGCACAGGGCGAGCATCGCGTCCAACTGACGGCTCAGGAGGCGCTTGTGAGCGTCGTCGCCGTCGGAGGAGCTGATCAACTGCCGCTGCTGGACGACGTCGGCCAGGCCGTAGGCCATCCAGGCGGTGGCCGGCAGGCCGTCGCGTCCGGCGCGTCCGGTCTCCTGGTAGTAGCCCTCGATGCTGCGCGGCAGGTCGAGGTGGGCGACGAAGCGGACGTCCGGCTTGTCGATGCCCATGCCGAAGGCGATCGTGGCGACCATCACCACCCCGTCCTCGCGGAGAAAGCGGTTCTGGTTCGCCGAACGGACGGACGCCGGCAGCCCCGCGTGATACGGCAACGCGGTGATGCCCTCGCGCTCGAGGGCCTCGGCGGTCTTCTCCACCGAGGCGCGGGACAAGCAGTAGACGATGCCGGCGTCCCCCGGATGCTCGGTGCGGATGAGTTCGAGGAGCTGCTTCAGCGGCTGCTGCTTGGCCTCGATGCGGTAGGTGATGTTGGGCCGGTCGAAGCTGGAGACGAACACTTTCGCCTCGTCCAGCGCGAGCCGCTCGGTGATCTCACGGCGGGTGGCCGGGGTGGCGGTGGCGGTCAGCGCGATCCGTGGGACGTCCGGCCACCGGTCGTGCAGGATCGACAGTCTCAGGTAGTCAGGCCGGAAATCGTGGCCCCACTGGGAGACGCAGTGAGCCTCGTCGATCGCGAAGACGGAGATCTGGAGCCGATCGAGGAACCCCTGCGTCCGGGCCATGCCGAGCCGCTCGGGCGCGAGGTAGAGGATGTCGAGCTCGCCGGCGATGGCGGCCCGCTCGGTGGCCCGCTGCTCGTCGGAGGCGAGGGTTGAGTTCACGAAGCCCGCCCGGACGCCCAATGCCTCCAGCGCGGTGACCTGGTCATGCATGAGGGCGATCAGGGGCGAGATGACGACTCCCACCCCGGGACGCAGAATGGCCGGAATCTGGTAGCACACCGACTTCCCACCACCGGTCGGCATCAGGACCAGCGCGTCCCCTCCGGCGATGAGGTGGTCGATGATCTCGGCCTGGTCGCCGCGAAACCCGTCGTACCCGAACGTGGCCCGCAGCACGTCGAGCGGCTGGGTCACTGCGGGCACGGGCGCCATGCTATGCGTCCCAGCAGACAACCTCCGGGACCGACGAGCATCGGTCGCACGGCGTCAGCCAGTCGTGGGAGTGAGCTGAGTCGACCATCCAGGGTCGGGGACTTCGGATCGAATGGGACAAAACTGCCGCCACCTGGCGCGATCCTTCCACCTCGCCCACCTGATGCGGATCCGGCGGCAGAAATGTCCCGTTCGCGAGGCGGGCGCCAGAGCCAGGTAGACGTTGACATCGGAGTACTGGTTGCCCTAGGCTTCTGCTCAAACGTTTGAGCAGAAGCCGTAACCAAGCGAGCTTGTTCAAACGTTTGAGCAGGAGGAGAGATGGCCGAGAGGGCTGCCGGCAAGGTCACACTGAAAGACGTGGCCGAGCGGGTCGGCGTGTCCATCTCCGCGGTGTCACTCGCACTGAAGGACCACCCGCGGATCGCGGAGGACACCAAGCGACGGGTGCAGTTGGCGGTGGACGAACTGGGCTACGTCGGCAACATCGCCGGACGGGCGTTGCGCGGCAAGCGGGTGGGAGCGATCGCCCTGATCGTGCCCAACACCAGTAGCCACGTGCTCACCCACACCTACTTCCTGCACGTGCTGACGGGCATCAACGAGGTGGCGGCGGCCAACGACCTACAGGTCGTACTGTCCACCAACGCCGACGAACTGCACGGCGAGGTCGCCTACGACCGGGTGCTGCGTTCCGGCCTGGTCGACGGAGCGGTCGTCACCAGCGCCGCCGTCGACGACCCTGGCATCGCCCACCTGGTTCGCGGCGGCCTCCCGGTGGTGCTTCTGGGTCGCTATCCCGAACTCCCCGAAGCCGACAGCGTTTTCATCGATGACCTGGACGCGGCGGTCACAGCCACCGAGCACCTGATCGTCGCCCACGGCCGGCGCCGACTCGCCCACCTGTGCGGTCCGCAGGGCCACCAGAGCGCCATCGATCGTCGCGACGGCTTTGTTCAGGCGTGTGAGGCCCACCGGATCGAACCGATCCTGGTCGAGGGTGACTACTCGGAGGAGTCCGGTGCCGCTGCTGCCGACCAGCTGGCGGAGCTCGGCGTCGACGGCGTCTTCGCCGCCAATGACGAGATGGCCTTCGGCGCGATGCGGGAACTGGCGGCTGCCGGGGTCCGCGTCCCTGCCGATCTCGCTGTCATCGGCTACGACGACTTCGGGCTCAGCCGGGTCACCACCCCGTCGATCACCACCGTGCATGTGCCAGCGGTCGAGCTCGCCCGAAGTGCAGCCGCTCGTCTCCTGAAACCTGTCGGGATCACCGAAGCCACCCCTGTTCCGGCCCCGCCGGAACCCCATCTGGTCTTGCGCCAGTCCTGCGGCTGTTGAGCCGCGCCAACCCATCACTCGAACCCAACCGAACCGTTCGAAGGAGAACAAGAGAATGCGCACGCGTTTCGTCGCGGCTGCCGCAGTGACGGCAGCCACAGCACTGGCCCTGGGAGGTTGCGCCGGCGCCGCTGGCCAGCCCTCCGGTGCCACCGGCCCCTCAGCCGGGGAGAAGGTCCAACTCACGCTGTGGACCGGGTTCACCGGTGGAGACCGTCCGGCCTACGAAGGGCTGGTCAAGGCCTTCAACGAGAGCCATCCGAACATCCAGGTGACGATGGAGGTACAGCCCTGGGACACCATCGCACAGAAGCTGCCGGCCGCCTGGGCCACCGGACAGGGGCCCGATCTCGCAACGCCGAACTTCGACCCGAACATCCTGGCCCAGTACCTCAAGACCAACTCGTTGCTCCCGATCACGAAGACCGGCACGGGTGAAGGGCAGGTCGATTCCGACCATCTCGCGCCTGCCGCGATCAAGGCGTTCACGCAGGACGGCAAGCTGTACGCCGTGCCCGCCAACGTGGCCACGTTGCAGCTCTACTACAACAAGAAGCTGTTCGAGAAGGCTGGAATCGCCAACCCGCCGGCCACCGTGGACGAGTTCCGCGCCGATGCCCAGAAGCTCACCGGCAACGGTGTGTACGGCCTCTCCCTCGCCGACCACGAGACGATCCAGATGTGGCCGATCCTGCAGTGGCTCGACGGCTCCGACATCGTGGACGCGAGCAATTGCTCGGTTCTGAACACACCGGAGGCCATTCAGAGCCTGTCCGTCTGGTCGAAGCTGGTCATCGACAAGAACGCCCCCGCCGGGCTCAGCGGGGCCGAGTCCGACTCGCTGTTCAGCGCGGGGAAGGCAGCCATGCAGCTCAACGGTCCGTGGGCCGCCGCAGGCTACAAGGATGCGGGCATCGACCTCGGCGTGGCCGCGGTCCCCACCGGTGCGAACGGCGCTGTGACCCTCGCGTCGACCGTACCGCTGTCCGTCTCGGCGAAGACGAAGTACCCCGACCAGGCCCAGGAGTTCCTCGCCTGGTGGACCGGAAAGGAAGCCCAGAAGCAGTTCGCGCTCGCGTCCGGCTTCCCGCCGGTGCGTACCGACTTGGGCGACGACCCGCAGCTCAAGGCGAACGACGTGGTCGCCAAGTTCGCCGCCGCGCTGCCGTCCGCCCGCCTCTACCTGCCGGGCGTGCCCAATGCCACCAAGGTCGACGCCGAGGTGTACGTGCCGCTGATCGGTCAGATCACCCGCGGCGCCGACGTCACCAAGTCGGTCACCGATGCGACGGCGAAGCTGAACCAGCTCACCGGGTGCAGCAAGTGACCGCGAGCCCGGTGGGCGCCCCCGTGGAGACGAGGGTCGCCCCTCGCCGTCGGCTCCACGGCGCCCGCCGGGCGTGGCTCCGGGATCGGGCGGCGTGGCTGTTCGCCGCCCCGAGCCTGCTGATCATCGCGGTGTTCATCATCTGGCCGATCGTCCAGTCCTTCCGGTACTCGCTCTACGACTGGACGGTCGGCGCCAGCGAACAGCAGTGGGTCGGACTGGACAACTACGTCCAGTTGCTCCACGACGATCTCTTCTGGAACTCACTGTGGGTGACGCTGGTCTTCGCGGTCCTGTCGGTGTCGCTGCAGTTGGTGCTCGGCTACGCCGCCGCGTCCGCGCTGCAGGCCGAGACCTGGCTCGCGAAGGCCGTGCGATCGGTGTACTTCTTCCCGACCATCGTCGCCCTGGCCACGATCGGCATGGTCTGGCGGTTCCTGCTCGACCCCAGCATCGGGCTGGTCGCGGGCATCACGAAGACGTTCGGCGGGACGCCGATCGGCTGGCTCCAGGACCCCGATCTGGCACTGCCCACCGTCATCTTCGTCAACGTCTGGAAGAACGTGGGCTTCACGATGGTCATCCTGCTCGCTGGCCTCAAGGGCATCCCGGGCCATCTCTACGAGGCGGCCCGGATCGACGGAGCGGACGGCTTCCGGCTCACCCGGCACGTCACCCTGCCGTCCTTGCGGCCAACGCTGCTGCTGGCCGGCATGATGCTGACGATCAACTCCCTCCAGGTCTTCGACCTGGTCTACGTGATGACCACCGGAGGGCCACTGAACCGCACGGACACCCTGGTCAACATGCTCTACCGCGAGGGCTTCCAGTACTTCAACCAGGGATATGCCTCGGCGATCGCCTGGGTGCTGTTTCTGATCATCCTCGGCGCATCGGCGCTGCAACTGCGACTGATGAGGTACAACGATGTCGACTAGCCTGCGGCCCATCGTCCGGTGGACGCTGCTCGCCGTCGGCGCGCTGATCGTGCTCGTCCCGTTCGTGTGGATGATCGGCGGATCGTTCCGCTCCGAGGCCGACCTCTTCGACAACCCGGCCCGGCTGCTGCCGCTCTCGCCCACGCTGCACGGCTACCAGTCGGTATGGAACGACCTGCCGTTCGCGCGGATGTTCCTCAACTCCGTCGTCTTCGCCGGAGTGACCACCACCTTGTGCGTCCTGTTCGACTCGATGTGCGCGTACGCGCTGGCCCGCATCCCGTTCCGCGGCGCGAAGCTGTGCTTCTGGCTGGTCATCGTCACCTTGATGGTGCCGTTCCAGGTCACCTTGATCCCGGTGTTCATCCAGCTCTTCGACCTCGGCTGGCTGAACACCTATCAGGGCCTGATCATCCCGCGCGCCACGAGCGCCTTCGGCATCTTCCTGCTGCGCCAGTTCTTCGTCTCGATTCCCCGGGAACTCGACGAAGCGGCCCGGATCGATGGCGCCAACCACTGGCAGACGTACTGGCGGATCATCCTCCCGTCCGCCCGCCCGGCGCTGGCGACGGTCGCGGTGCTCCACTTCACGAACCTGTGGAACGATCTGCTCTGGCCGCTCACGATGACGAACACCACCGACATGCTGACCCTTCCTGCCGGGCTGACCCTGTTCGCCGGTCAGCACGTCACCGATCACGCGGTCCTTCTCGCCGGAGCGACGATCTCCCTCCTCCCCCTCGCCGCGGCGTTCGCGCTGGCCCAGCGCTACTTCGTCGCCGGCGTCGCCACGACAGGACTGAAATGACCACCCCGTTCGCCCCTGGACGCCTCACGTGGACGCTGGGGATCGAGGACACCTGCGTCTACCCCGCCGACGGAACCGCGAGCCTCGACGAGTTCCGCCTCACCGACCACACCATCCACCGTGCCGCCGATCTGGAACTGGCAGCCCGGCTGGGTGCCGGAGCGCTTCGCTACGGCCTCAGTTGGCCCTTGGTGCACGCCGGACCGGGGCAGTTCCGGTGGGGAGAGCTGGACGCGGCGCTCGGCCGGGCCGGCGAGCTCGGCCTGGCGGTGATCGCCGATCTCGTCCACTACGGCACGCCCACCTGGCTGCGGGAATCGTTCGTCGACCCCGGCTATCCGGCCGCGATCGCCGACTTCGCGGCCGCGGTGGCGTCCCGCTATCCGGACGTGGTGACCTCGGTCACCCCGGTGAACGAACCGCTCACCACGGCGTCGTTCTGCGGGCTGCGTGGGATCTGGCCGCCTCGGAAATCGGGCTGGGCGGGCTGGACGGCGGTCACGATGTCGATCGCCCGCGGGATCGCGGCGACCACCGCCGCCGTGCGGGCAGCTACTCCGTCCACAAAGATCGTGCACGTGGAAGCGGCCACACTCGCGCGTCCGGCCAGCCCCGAAGCCGAGGAGCACGTCGCGCTCCTCACCGGACTGGGATGGTTGCCCACCGACCTCGCACTGGGACGCGTGGACTCCGGACACCCGTTGGCCGAGTGGCTGCTGCGCAACGGCGCGAGAGGGGCGGAGCTCGAGGAACTGGTGGCCGCACCGGCCGCGGTGGACGTGATCGGTGTCAACTACTACCCCGACCTCACACCCAGATCGGTCGAGCCGATCGCCGGAGGGTTCCGTCAGCGGCCGTACTTCGCCGGGACCCCCGGACTCACAGCCGCGCTCACCGGTTTCGCCGGGCGGTACGGCTTGCCCGTCGCGATCACCGAGACCTCGATCGAGGGCGACGACGCGGCCCGCACGGCCTGGCTTCGCGAATCGGTCGCGGCGACGCTCGCCCTGCGCGACGACGGGCTGGATGTGCGGGGGTACACGTGGTGGCCACTTCTCGACTTCGTCGACTGGTCGTGGGCGGCTGCCGGCAGCAACGTCGAGGAGTTCGAGGTCGACGTGGTCCGCCGACCCGAACGCGGTCGCGACGACTTCCTGCGACGCATGGGCCTGGTCAGGCTGGTCGAGGAGGACGGAGTCCTGTCGCGCTACCCCACCGCGGCCGCCGAGGCGTTCCGTGAGTCGGCCGCCAACCGTGGCTGAGTTCCCGACCGGACCGGTCTGGCCCGGCTACTTCGCCGACCCGGCCGTGGTCCGTTTGGCCGACGGTGGCTACGCCGCGTACGGCTCCGGGCCGCCGCCCCGACCCGGAGCGCCGACGGGTGAACGGATGTTCGAGTGCCTCCTGTCCGACGACCTCGCGCACTGGCGGTCGGCGGGCCCGGTGTTGGAGCGCCTGCCCGACGAGTACGGCGACGAGTACTGGGCCCCGGAGGTGGCCTTCGTCGCCGGCGCGTATCACCTGTTCTACTCGGTCGGGCACGGCATCAGCGGCCACCATCTGCGTGTGGCCCGCTCCCCTGCTCCGACCGGGCCGTTCCACGACCTCGGCGTGAACCTGACGCCCGGCGAGCGGTTCGCCATCGACCCGCACCCGTTCCGCGACATCGACGGCCGCTGGTACCTCTTCTTCGCTCGTGACGTCCTGGATCATCCCCGCCCAGGCACCCACCTCGCGGTGGCTCCGCTGGCGGAGCCGACCACGCTCGGAACGGCCACGACGGTGCTCACGCCGTCCGCCGACTGGCAGATCTACGAGCGGGACCGCCGGATCTACGGTGCCCGCTTCGAGTGGCACACCCTGGAAGGCCCGTTCGTCGTCCACAGGCGCGGCCGATACTGGCTCACTTACTCCGGCGGCGCCTGGACGGGACCCGGGTACGCAGTCTCGTGGGCGGTCGCCGACCACCCGCTCGGACCCTGGCAACAGCCCCTCGACGACGCGCCGCGGTTGCTGTCCACCCGGGATGGCTTGCTCGGCCCGGGACACAACAGCATCGTGGCCACTCCGGACGGCGACGTGATCGCCTTCCACGCGTGGGACGCGACCCGGACCCTGCGGCAACCTCACCTGCGGCGCCTCCACGTCGGCAGCGAAGGTCCAGAGGTGGCCCGAAGCGCGCACCCGTGACCGAGGAGGGGATCGTCTACTCGGCTGTGGCCTCGTCGCGGCCCGGTGCCGAGCCGCCGTCCAGAGCGTCCGCGGCCGCCGGGAAAGCTGTGGCCGGCGCCTCGAGCCCACCGGGCCGCTGGCCGGCGATCGCCTCCACCAGCCAGTCCGGTGGGCCGCCCGCGTCAGTGGCGTCGCGTCTCATGGCGTACGCGGCCACGTCCGGTGACTGGTCGTCAGCAGCGACGCCGCCGTCCGCCTCGCCAGGAGTCTCGGTGCCGCTCACCGCGGGCCGGGCGGAGAGGAGGGCCGACGCTTCATCGATCTCGATCGTGATCCTCACCATGACTCCTCAGTTGAGCACCGCGTAGCGGGCTTCCACGTTTACCGGTTGGTCGCTCAGGTTGTGGATGACGATCCAGTAGGTGATGTACGCCGCAGAGGCCCGTTCGACCTCGACGTCCCACTCCACCTGCCGAACGCCGACCCGCGGTGTGGTGGACACCACGTTCCAGATGACCTGCTGTTGCTGCGGCCAGTTGAAGGTGAACCAGCGCTTGGTCTGGTTGGCCGCGACGGTTCCGGTGAACTGCACTCCTACTCGCATTGTCGTTCCTGCTTCCTAGTAGCCGAGCACGGCGAACCGGGCTTCGATGCCGATGTCTTGGGGGGTGAGGTTGGTGACCTCGATCCAGTAGGTGATCGTCGCGTCGCTCGCGCGCTCGACCTGCACCTTCCACTTCAGTTGGCGAACGCCCGTCCTGGCGATGGTCGGCACCACCGTCCAGTAGACGTGCCAGTGGGCTGGCCAGTTGAACGTGAACCAGCGCTTGACCTGGTTCGGCTGCAGTGAGCCGGTGAACTGCGTCCCGGTGTATGACAGCGTCTGCAGCGCTCGGGGGATCAACTGCCGCAGGTCCGGTCGGTTGCCGATCCGTTGGCTGGCCGGGCGGTCCGTCTCAGCCTGCTGCGCCGAACCGGTGGCTCGCAGCAACTCCCGCGCCCTCGCCGGGGACAACGGGATCCGTCCCCGGGCCTTGAGCGCGCCCTGAACGGCTGCGATGGCGCCGGTCACGATCGGCGAGGCGCTCGAAGTCCCGCCGAAGTCGTCGGTGTACCACAGGTCCTCGTCGGTGCCACCCTGAAGATCGCCGTAGCCGGTGCTGGTGACGCCCGAGCCCCAGCCCTGAGCGTCGATCAGGGCACCCCAGTTGGAGAAACCGAGCCGCGAACGATCGGTTCCCCACGTGAACCCGTGCGTGCCTGGCGGTGGCGCCCCGGCCCCCACCACGACGGCCCCCGAGTCCCGGTTGGAGCGACGGAACGGGTTCGTCCACGTCGAGAGGAAGCCGGCCGGACGAGTGTTGTACAGGGAGGCGTCCAGATCCTGAGCCCCGTTGCCCGCCGCCTCGACCACCACGACCCCTTTGGCCACCGCGTAGCGGATGGCGGCGAAGTCGTCCTCCCACCACTCGACGGCGATGTAGCCCTCCTGGTCGTCGCGCTCGGCGAAGTTGTGCAGCGGCCCGGGACGGTGCATCTCGAGCAGCAGCAGGTCCCCGGGCGAGAGCAGGTCGGCGGACTGCTGGATCGCGGCCGCGCTGCCGATGCCTCCGTGCGAGACACCCCGGACGTTCGCCTGCGGGACGATGCCGGTGATACCGAACAGGTTGACATCGCCGCTGACCTCACCGAGCACCGCCGTGCCGTGGTTGCGCCACTGCACGTCGGTGTCGATCCGGGTGCCGGCCGCTACGCCGCCCTGGTTCTGCACCAGGTCCTCGTGGGTGAAGCGCCAGTTGCCCTCGACGTCGACGATGCGCACACCGTCGCCGCGACCGCCGGCCTGGGTCCACGCCCACCGGGCATCGATGCCGCCGGGTGCCGCGTCGAGGTAGCCCTGCCGACTGGTGAAGTCCGCAGTCAGGTCGAAGAGGTGCCAGTCGAGAAGGCCGACCTCATAGGCGTACTTCCACAAAGGCGGCACTGTCGCCGGCTTCAGATACGCGGCCTCGACGATCCGCTCGTTGAGCAATCGCTCGATCAGGCCTGCGACCTTGTCCTCCGCGGTTTCAAGGCGGTAGAACCGGGACAGGTCGGGAACGTCCACGCCGCTGGTGCGGCTCACGCGCTGGACGGAGGCGAGGATACGTTCCTCCACACCGAACAGCGGCCGCAGCCTCGCTCCGGCTCCGGACAACAGCTTCTCCAGGCCGCCGGCGCCGGCACGTGGGGCCGCAGTCAGCCCGTCCGGGCGAGCGCGGAGGCCGGCCGCTGCCGAGGTCATCACGACCAACTCGGGCCGGCCTTCGATGGATAGGGGTCTTCGGGTCTCGCTGGGGGTGGATCCGGTGCGCCGCGAACGGGCGGACCGGCTCGGTTCTGCCATGACTCACCTCTTCGGTTCGGGTGGGTCGAGGGCTCACGCGGGCGCGTCGGAAGGCTTGATGTACGCAGCGGTCACGCCCGGATCCTGCTGGAGTTGGGCGAGCACCTCGGCCGAGTTCTGAGCGGGAACCCGAACCACGAACCAGGTCGCGAGTCCGGGATCATTCGAACCGGGGAAGCCCGGCTCAACGACGGCATGCAACTGGCGAAGACGACCGAGAAGCGTCCCAATGGCCGCGGGTGCACCGAGCCCGTCGACGAACGGGGCCAACTCCGACCGGAACTGGACGGTGATCCTCACCTCGCTCGTGCTGACCACCTCCGCGATGGGAGTTCGGCACGACCCTCGGGGTCGCCCCTCGAAGTGTCAACCGGGGGTCAGCCTAGGCACCGCCGACGCTCGGCGACAGGGTCTGTTGTGCGTAGCCTGTGAAGATCCAGTGTTTCCGGAGGACGCCGCGCGACGTCAGGCTGCCCGACGTGTCCCGTTCCGGCGGTTGCCCTGGCGGGAGAAGGCTGCCACGCCGTGGCCCGACGAGGACGCCGACGAGCGACGCTGGCCGCGCCTCGCGCTGGAACCCGCGTTCGGGTGGGACGACTGCAAGGCCCGCTCGCGCTGGGGCGCGTCCTGCTTGCGCCCCTTCTGCGGCTTGCGGCCGGCTGACGTGGGCGCCGGCTCGCCACGCCGGGCGGCAGCGGCGGGAGCCGACTCGGGGGCCACGCGGTCGGCGGCCGGTCCAGCCAGCTCGCGCAGCGCCTCGTCACCGGGACGCACCGGCGTCGGCACGGCCGAGATCTTCGCCGCCCGGGACAGCGCGTGGAAGTCCTTGCGCTGCTCGGGCAGGACGAGCGTGACCACATCCCCGGCATTGCCCGCGCGGGCGGTGCGTCCGGAGCGGTGCAGGTAGGCCTTGTGCTCGGCCGGCGGGTCGACGTGGACGACCAGTTCCACACCGTCGACATGGATGCCGCGGGCGGCGATGTCGGTGGCCACCATGACCCGCACCGACCCATCGGAGAAGGCGGTCAGGCCACGCTCGCGAGCATTCTGGGACAGGTTCCCGTGCAGCTCGACGGCCGGGATCCCGTCCGCCGTGAGCTCGCGGGCAAGCTTGCGCGCCTGGTGCTTGGTGCGGGTGAACAGCAGCCGCCGCCCGGTGCCGGCGGCGAGCTCGCGGACGACCTGCCGTTTGGTGCCGGCGTCGGCGACGAGCAGCACATGGTGGGTCATCGCGACGACCGGGGACGACGCGGCGTCGACACTGTGCACCAACGGACGGTCGAGGAACCGCTTGACCAGCTTGTCGACGGCGGCGTCCAGGGTCGCGGAGAACAGCATCCGCTGGCCGCCGGACGGGGTCGCGGCGAGAATCCGGGTGACGCCCGGCAGGAAGCCGAGGTCGGCCATGTGGTCGGCCTCGTCGAGGACGGTGATCGCGACGTCGTCCAGGCGGACGTGGCCCTGACCCATCAGGTCCTCCAGCCGTCCGGGGGTGGCCACGACGATGTCGACGCCCTGGCGCAGTCGGCGGACCTGACCGGACTGGCTGACGCCGCCGAAGATCGTCATCACACCCAGGCCGGCAGCCGCCGCGAGCGGCTGGACGGTGGCGAGGATCTGGTTGGCCAGTTCCCGGGTGGGTGCCAGCACCAGCCCGCGCGGGGCACCCGGACGCGACCGGCGTCCGGGCCTGGCGTCAGACGGCACGAGCCCGGCGAGGCGGGCCACCAGCGGCAGCGAGAACGCCAGCGTCTTGCCCGAGCCGGTGCGGCCGCGGCCGAGAACGTCCCGGCCGGCGAGCGTGTCCGGCAGCGTGGCGGTCTGGATGGGGAACGGGGTGCTGATCCCGCTGTGGAACAGCGGGTCGATCAGCCGGGTGGGGACGCCAAGCGACGCGAACGAGGTCAGCGCGCTATCAGGTTGTGACAAGGTGGAACTGCTTTCGGCTCAAGATGGTCACCACGGTCCAAGTCGGCTCGCGTGCTCGATGGCCGGGCCATCTGTGCCGAGGGCTGGCGCTGCTCGTCTGTCGGAGGGCCGCTGACGCGGCGCCCCTCGAGACTCGTCGCTTCCCGGCCGCTGACGCGTCCGGTGCGCTCCTCGTCTGCGCGGTGCACGAATGTGGTGCGATGCTGGGACGCGACTGCCGCGTCCTGGACTCAGTGTCTCACAGGTCGACGCCGGGACCCGAATCGCTAGGCTGGTCGGGGACCTCGACGAGGAGCGGTGTGATGGTTCCGAGCCTTGGCGCTGAGCGGCTCACGGCGGCCGACGCGTCCAACGTGGTGTTCGACACGGCGGACCAGGTGAACGTCTTCGCGCTGGCCGGCCTGCTGGGTATCGGCGGCTTCGTGCATGCCGATGGCACGCTCGAACTCGACCGCCTCCGAGCCGAGATCGAGAGCCGACTGCACGATCCGTCGGTCCCCGAGTTGTCGCGGTTCCGCCAGCGCATCATCGAGCGTGAGGGCCGGCTGGTCTGGGAGCCGTGCGAGCCGGATCTGACGTGGCACATCCGGGCGTCCGATGCGGTGCCCGGGCTCGACGGTCTCGCCGACCTCTGCGCCGCTCTGATGATTCGGCCGCTGGCCGCGCATCGACCAGGTTGGGAGTTGCTGGTGGTGCCCGCGGGGTCAACGAAAGGGCCCGCCGTGGTCCTCCGCGCCCACCACGCCATCGCCGACGGGGTGGCAGCGGTGCGACTCGCGGAACTGCTCTTCGGGGCTGAGTCGGCTCCGTCCCGGGCGCGGGCTGAGCCTTCTCCTCGCCCCCGGGGAGCCTGGTGGCGTGCGGCTGTCACCGGCGTCGTGCGCATCGCCGCCATGCTGCGGCGCTCGGTTCCGAGGACCGTCCTGCTCGGCCCGATCGGTCCCCGCCGCGGCGTCGGCTTCGCCGAGGTGGACCTCGCCACACTCGGGGACGCGGCCCGCCACGCCGGCGGGACGGTGAACGACGCCCTGCTGGCCGGGATCGCGGCCGCGACCGCCGCCGGGCTGCGGGCAGGCGGGCACCCGGTGCCCGGCGTCCTGCCGGCCAGCGTCCCGGTCGCGTTGCCGGAGCGAGGCGGCTCCGGCAACGCGGTGGGCGTGATGATGGTGCAGCTGCCGACCGACGAGCCCGATGTCGCGTTGCGGATCCGCCGGATCGCCGCGTCCACCCGGGCGGCCAAGGACGAGGCCCGCGCAGCCGGCACCTTCGAACTCACCCGGTCCCGTTGGGGCTCGCGCCTGTTCGCGTGGCTGGCCCGGCGGCAGCGGTTCGTCGTGATGTTCGTCACCAACGTTCGCGGCCCGGCGGCCGCGCTCACGATCGGCGGAGCCCCGCTGGAGCATGCCTGGCCGGTGACGCCGATCCAGGGCAACGTCCGCCTGGGCGTGGCCGCCCTGTCCTACCGTGGACGGCTGGCATGCACCGTCCACACCGACGCGACCGCACTCGATGCCACCGCCGTCGCCCGCGCGCTCGCGGACGAGCTCACCACCCTGGCCACAACGGCCCTGAGCCGTGGCACGGCCTGAGGGAGCGTCTGACACACCGGCCAGGTCAGCGCTGCTCGACCTGCGCCGGTGACCTGACCTTCCGGACGAGCCACACGCCGAGCGAGCCGGCCACTCCCACGCCCAGCGCGAGGAGGGCTCCGCTGAGGCTCGAGCTGCCGGGCCCGGCGAAGACCCGGATCAGTTCGAACGCCCGGTCGGCGACGGCGCCCAGGCCATCCCGGGCGGTGTTCCGGGCGACGGCGGAGCTCGCGGCGTCGAAGGCCGCCGGCACGAGCCAGACGACCAGCGCCCCGACGACCCACGTGCGCAGCCGGTTCTGCCGGCGCAGCGTGCACCACACGAGGACGAGACCGACCATCAGCCCGGGCAGCCACTGGACGGCCACGACGAGCGCGGACGGGACACCGAACGGGGCGAGACCGAGTTCCCACGGGGCGATGAGCCACCGGGCCAGGGGCGCCGCGGCGAGGATGAGACCGAGCGCGGTATCCGCGGGCCGATCGGAGGGGATCAGCCACAGCACGGCCTGGCCGATGCCGAGGCCGAGCAGGCAGATGACGGCCAGCCCGACGACGTAGACCGCAGCGAGACCGCTGAGCCGCAGGCCGGGCACGAGTACCGCGAACGACTGGACGACCGCCACGACCTGGAACACGAGCAGTCCCTGCCCGGCCGGCATCCTGAGCTCCGGACGCCGAAGCGCCCGTACGACCACACCGCCGATGAGGCCGGGCACGATCAGCAGGGCCAGGATCGTAGGGAGGTAGTACTGGTTGAGCGGCACCATCGCCCACGGCATCGCGCCCGGCATCGTCTGCGTCCGCCACAGGTTCTGCAGGGGAAGACGCTCGCCGAGCACGAGCCACGGCGACAGCCCCACGAGCCCGCATCCGGCGCCGATGACGATTCCCCGGCGTTCGCTCCCCCGGGTCTCCACTGCGTCCTCGCCAGTGCCCACCTCTGGCAACCTAGCGGACGCGTCCAAACCGCGAGCCCGGCAGCGACTCCCCCGGCGTGGCCTTTGCGGGACGCGGCTGGTAGCGTGCTGCCAGCGCGAATCGCGCGTGAGCCTCGTGAAAGGAGGTCGGGACATGTCACCCACTGTCGTTGGGCTGTCTTCGACCGCCCATTCGCTTGAGGCTCCCGCCGCCTGACGCTCACCGCCGGGTGCCTCTTCGTCCAGAGAGAAACACCCTTGTCAAACACTTCTTCGTCCTTCAATTGGGACGAGCTCTTCTTCCAGACCCACGACGACAACCTCGAACCGAACCAACGCTGGTCCACCTGGGGCAGCATCGAACGACTGTGCCGCGGTCCGGAGCCCTGGCCGGACTGGCTCGTCACCCAGGACGCGATCGACACCGACCTCGGCGTCCTCAAGACCGGCAAGGAGGCGGACGTTTCGCTGCTCGAGCGGACGGCCCTCGACGATCCCGGCCACACCTGCCTGCTGGCGGCCAAGCGATACCGGTCGACCGGCCATCGGTTGTTCCACCGGGACTCCGGCTACACCGAGGGTCGGCGGATCCGCAACACCCGCGACACCCGGGCGATGGCCCGCAAGTCGGGACACGGCCGCGAGGTCGAGGCCGGTCTGTGGGCGAACGCCGAGTGGGGCGCACTGAAACGGCTGCACACGGCCGGCGTCCCGGTGCCGTATCCCGTCCAGATCGACGGCGGCGAGATCCTGATGGAGTACATCACCGACGGCGAGGGCGCGGCTCCGCGGCTGCACCAGACCCGGCCATCGCCGACGGAACTGGAGTCGCTGTTCGAGCAGCTGCTGAGCTCGCTGCTGACCATGGCCGGCCTCGGGGTGGTGCACGGCGACCTCAGTCCGTACAACACGCTGGTCACCGGGGTGGGCAGCGGCGATCCCCGGTTGGTGATCATCGACGTCCCTCAGCTGGTCGACCTGTACGCCAACCCGAACGCCGACAGCTTCCTCCAACGCGACTGCGCCAACATGGCCGCCTGGTTCACCGCGAAGGGATGCGCCGTCGACGCCGACGAGCTGTTCTCGGAGGTGGTCAGCCAGGCGTGGTGACGACGAGCCCGTGCCCGGCGCTGCGATCCGGTCGGCTCAGTCGGCGAGCCCCGCCAGGAACGTCGCGCTGGGTGCGAAGAAGGTCGTCCCGGTGCGGGGTGTCGAGAAGTCGAGGATCCGGTCGTGCTTGCCGGGCGGGTCGCCGACGAACATGCGTTCGAGCATCCTCTCGATCACCCACAGGTGCCGGGAGTAGCCGATGAAGTAGGTGCCGAACTCGCCCTGCCCGGGACGGCCGAAGGGCATGTTGTCGCGGACGATGTCGTGCTCGCCCGCGGCATCGGTGATCGTGCTCAGCGTCTTGTGCGACTTCTGAGCGAGCCCGTCCGCGTCGGGCAGTTCGACGTTGTCGAACTTGCGGCGGCCGATCACCGCCTCCTGCTGCTCGACTGTCAGGCCTTGCCAGGCGTCCAGATCGTGGGTGTAGCGCTGCACCACGACGTAGCTCCCGCCGGCGAACCCGGGATCCTCGTCGCCCACCAGGGTCGCCGTGGGCAGGTCCGGCCCGACCGGGTTGGCGGTGCCGTCCACGAAGCCCAACAGGTCACGCGCGTCGAAGTAGCGGAAGCCGAACGTCTCGTCGACGACCGTCACGGCACTTCCGAGCGCGGCGAGCAGGAGCTTCTCGAACTCGAAGCACAGGTCGGTGAAGTCGGCGCGGATGTGGAACAGCAGATCGCCCGGCGTGGCGGGGGCGGTGTGCACCTCCCCGTGCACGGGGACGAACGGGTGCAGGTCGGCGGGCGCCGAATGCCCGGTCACCCGCTCGAACACCTCGTGCCCGATGGCGGCGGTGCACGTCAGCGAGGCGTGCATGTCGCGGAACGCGACGGTCTTGACCAGGTCGTCCAGCCCGCCGAGCGTGTCCCGCACGGTGGCAGCAGCCGCGTCCCCGCCGTCCACGGTCAGGACGAGGAAGACGGCTGCCCGCGTCAGCGGGGCGTCAACGCGTTGCGGCTCCGCCGGGATCGGGGACGGGGAATCGGTGCTCGCCATGCGCCGACCATAGTCCCGCGCCGGCGGGCGTTCGAGCCGCCCGCCGGATGAAGCAGGACGGTCAGTGCCACAGGCCCAGGGCGAACTCCGCCACGATGGTGGACAGCACGAACGTCGCGGCGATCGACACCATCCCGACCGGGATGATCTTCCAGCCGATGCTCTTCAGCGCAGGCAGGTCCTTGCCGATGCTCAGCCCGGCGATGGTCAGCATCACGGTGATCGCGGTGAGGAAGTCGACGCTCTTGGCCGTGGCGACCAGCCAGGTGGCGATCGGCGAGATCGGCGAGGTGAGCAGGGTGCCGATCGTGATCACGGTCACGATGGCCGGCAGCTTGCCCTTGGTGAGGTCGCTGAGCCACAGGCCGAGCGCGGCCAGCACGCACAGCACGATGTAGGTGACCACCGAGTTGATCGAGAAGGAACCGGTGGCGATGGTGGCGACGATCACACCCGGCACCGTGAGCGCGATCATCGAGATCCACCGCGCCAGGTGCACGGGCTGGGCCACAGCAGCCTCCGCCTCGGCGACCGGGACGGGCTTCTCGTTGCCCGGGAGCACCGCCGCGCGGTTGCGGGTGAGGAGCTTGTAGAAGCGGTCGGCCAGGGGCAGCGAGATCCACACGCCGACGTACAGGCCGAGGAAGCCGGTGATCAGGTTGGAGGTGGCGGCCAGCGCCAGTACCTGGTCCTTCATCTCGGGGTGCCCGACCACGACCGCGGCTGCTGCGGCGGCCATCATCGATCCCGACCCAACCCCGGACCCCATGGCCAGCGCGCGGGGGTCGAAGATGCCCAGGCTGGTGGTCAGGGACGCGATCACGCTGACGATGATGGCGCCGAACACCGACCCGAACACGTACATGCTGAGGACGCCGCGGTACTGCGGGGAGTCCGACCCGTAGCGCTCGCTCACCATCGCGAAGGAGCCTTCGCGGTCGATCGAGAAGGTGGCGCCGATGGTGGCCGGTCCCATCCGGAGCAGAACGGCCAGAGGGAGGGCGAGCAGGAGGGTGCCGAACAGGTGGCCCAGTTCCTGGAGCAGCAGGGCCGGACCCGCGCTGATCACCAGGCCGATGTTCGGGCCGATCGTGAAGGCCAGTCGGGCGCACAGCAGCAGCACGGCGACGCCCATGATCTCGGTGGCGATCTCCTGACTGGTGAGCGACAGCCTCCGCCACGGCTGGCCCGAGACGAAGCCCGCCGCGAGCAGGCCCCAGATCATCGGCAGCAGGGTGATCGACAGAGCGCCACCGAGGGGAATGGTCTTCGCCCCGATCACCTGCGCGATCGCGGAGATCACCAGCAGCAGGCCGACGACCACCCACAGCCGACGGTCCTTCACGGTGATGGTGAGCTTGTCAGCGATCGCCCGGACCGGGCCGGAGGGCGCTGCGGAGGTGATCGGGTTCTCCGGTTGGGTGGGATTGGTCATCGGGGGTTCCTTCGCGGTGGGAGGGAGCGGGTCAGGCCTCGAGGCTGATGCGGGTCGCGCCGTCGGGACGCTGGGCGCGCTCGGCCAGCAGGCGTTCACGCAGGACGGGGTCGAGCGCGGCGTCGAGGGCCGTCCAGGCGAGCGCGAGGGCACCGTCCAGGACGGCATTGTCGGCCGCCGGGGTGATCGCGGCGGCGGTGAAAGCCTCGCTGTGAGCGGGGGCGTTCTCGCCCAGGAAGGCGATCATGGGGTGGATCCCCGGAAGCACCTGAGTGACGTTGCCCATGTCGGTGGAGCCGCCGTCCAGCGAGTTGACCGACAGCGTGCGTCCGCGGGCCACGACGTTGGCGTCCCAGCAGCGGGCGAGGTCGGGGTCGGCCTTCACCGGGGCGTACGGGTACTCGGTCGGACGCCAGTCCCACGTACACCCGGTCGCGATGGCCGCACCCTCGAAACAGGCCAGCGCACGCTGCTTCAGGCTTCGCCACTCGTCGATGTCCCGGGCACGCACCTCCATCTGGATGACGGTGCGGTCGGGGATGATGTTGGTCACCTGGCCGCCCTCGGAGATGTAGCCGTTGAGGTTGGCGGACTTGACGATGTGCTGGCGCAGCAGCGCAACGGCGGTCAGAGCGAGGGTCGCGGCTGCCCCGGCGTTGACGGCCTCCCACGGCATGCCGGCCGCGTGGGCGGCCCGGCCGTGGAAGGTCACCTCAAAGCGGTCGACGGCGGTGCCGGTGAAGCCGGCGGCCGAGGTGTCCGTCCCGGTCATGCCGTGCACCATCATGGAGAAGTCGGCGTCCTCGAAGGCCCCGGCGCGCAGCAGGGCGACCTTGCCGCCGCCGTGCTCCTCCGCAGGAGTGCCCAGGAGCTTCACGCGCAGGCCGGCGGACCGGGCCACCGGGGCCAGGGCCAGGGCCGCACCGACGCCGGCCGCGGCGATGACGTTGTGGCCGCAGCCGTGGCCGATGCCGGGCAACGCGTCGTACTCGGCGCAGATCGCCACCGTCAGGTCGCCGTCGCCGAGGACGGCCTCGACGGCTGTCGGCACGTCGTAGGCGCCCACGGTCACGTCGAAGCCGGCGGATGCTAGCAGTTCCGCGATCCGGGCGGCCGCACGGTGCTCCTCCCAGGACAGCTCGGGATCGTCGTGGATGTCGTGGCTCAGCTCGATCAAGGACTCGCTGCGCGCCATCACCTCGGTCTGCGCCGCCGCTTTGGCGTCCGTGATTCCGCTGAGCTCGGTCGTTGCGACCACCGCTGGTCCTCCTCCGGGTCGTGCACCACTGCTGGAACGAGGCTGAGGCCAGCATGTGAAGGCCGGGTAACGGTGCAGGAATTCTGCGGGAATGGCGGGTGTGATGCACGATAGCGTGACACCCGTTGCCAGGAATGAGGTGCGATGACCCAGCCCGAACAGCTCGACGAGACCGACTCGCGGCTCCTCCACGCCCTGCAGATCGAGCCGCGGGCGACGTGGCAGGATCTGGCCCCGGTCGTCGGGGTGGATCCGGGGACGCTGGCGCGACGCTGGCACCGGCTCCGAAGCGACGGGATTGCCTGGTCGACCGGCTACCGTCCGGCGGGGCAGATGGCGATGCTCGAACTGGAGTGCGAACACGGGCAACTCCAGGCGGTGGCCGAGGGCCTGCGGAAGGACCGCGAGGCGCTGGTGGTCGACTACAGTTCGGGCTCGCGCGATCTGCTCGTGCTCGCCGAGGCGGACGACCTCCAGGCGATGTCGCACTACTCGGTGGACCGGCTCGGGCAGGTCGCCGGGATCCGATCCGTCCGTACGCACCTGATCAACGAACTGCTGATGGAGGCGGTCAGCTGGCGCCTGCGGTCGCTGTCTCCGGCCGAAGTGCACCGGATTCCGCCGCCGCGTCCGCCCCGTCCCCGGGCAGCGAAGAACGTGCCGGAGGACCTGGAGACCGCGTTGCGCGACGAGTTGGGCCGGGACGGACGGGCCATCGTGGGCGGTATCGCGGCTCGCACCGGGTTCGCTGCACAACGGGTGAGCGATGCCATCGCCACTCTGCGGTCACAAGGCCGGTTGCGCTTCCGCACCGACATCGCGCGCACCTACTCCGACTGGCCCGTGTACGCGTGGTACTTCATCGAGGCCCCCGGCAAGACGGTCGAGGTGTTGCGCAAGCGGATCACGACGATTCCCGAGGTGCGCCTCGCCGCAACCACGGCCAGCAGGTACAACGTGATCCTGGCGGTGTGGCTGCGCCGCCTCAGCGATGTCAACCGGTTGGAGATCGCGCTCACCGACGCGTTCACCGGCGCCCGGATCGCCGACCGCTCCGTTGTCATGCGCATCGACAAGCACCTGGGCCGGATCATCGGACCCGATGGACGCGCGGTGGGGCTCGCCGAGGGCCACGTCGGCCCGTCGTCGCCGATGGCCTCGCTCCCGAGGTGAGCCCTACAGGAAGAGCCCGTCCGGAGTGTCGGGACGCGGCGTGACGGGCCCGATGTGATCCCGAAGCAGCGCGAGGTTCTCCTGCCGGGGGAGACTCCCGTCCAGGGTGACCTCGCCGGGCACGTCCAGCACGTCCCGAGGGCGGTACCACTCCCGCAACCGACCCGGAGAGACCTCGCCGGCGAGGGATCTGCCCGCGTGACGCCGCAGCGACTCCTCCAGGCTGATGTCGAGGTAGAACACGCGGGTGGGCCCGTCGTGCCGGTCGAGGAGTTCGCAGAGCATCGAGCGGTAGTGGTCGGAGACGAGGATGCCCTCGAGGATCACGTGGTAACCGATGGCCAGGCAGTGCCGTGTGGTCGCAGCGATCAGACCGATGTTGTCACCGCCGGGCCGGTCGTGCTCACGCAGGACCACGCGGCGTAGATGGTCCTGGCCGATGTTCGCCGTGCCCCGCCCCATCGCGAGTTGCAGATCGCGCGCCAGCGTCGTCTTTCCCGAACCCGAGTTGCCCCGGATCACCACCAGCTGCTGCGACCCCGCCGACACAGTCAGACGATAGCGGTCCCGGTAGGGCAGCCTTGCGCCACTCCCCCGCCAGTGACAGACGCTGACGCACCGGGTCGAAGGACGGACGGGACGCGACTGAGCGCCCTGAGTTCCCTGCCGGGCCGCACGCGGGCTGGAAAGTCGAGGGCACTCTGTTCCATCATTCGTGCCGCGAAGGCTCGATCAATGGCGACATCCTGTTTCGCAAGGTCCGCGTCCCGCGGCGGGCCGAATCGGACGAATCCAGGCTCCTAAAGCAATCCGCCGCAGTCGTCGGTCGCACGTCCCGAACTGCGGCGCCTTCTCACGTGGATGTCGAAAGCTCGAACGCGCGGGTCGTGTCGCCCACACGGGGTCTAGGCAACGTCACAGGTGTGTCGGCAGGCTGGCAGCGTGTCAGCCCCCGCACATGAGAAATCGTCCCTCGTCGACCCCGTAGCGCCGCGGTCCGATGACGTCGCCCCGCCAAGACGCGGCACGTCCGGCCGGATGACCGAAACCGGACTGATCGTCGTCAAATGGTCGAAGTGGGGCAAGCATCGTCTGTACGTCAACACGGCCGACGATCGGACGGTGGGATGGCTCGACGTCGACAGCGGCGAACCGACACTCGACATGCCAGAGCTGAAGCCGGACTTCGAGGCCGCGCTGCAGGAGGCCAGGGCAATCGAGGAGACGGTCGGCTACGTCCCCCGCCGAACGATCGCGGACCCCGTCCTGGATCTCGCGTTCCGCCGGCCGGGCGAGCATCTCGAGCAGCAGATCGCTGCCGCTTCCGAGGCCGGACGGGAGCTGAAGCCTGCTCAGCCGGACTTCCCGGGACGGCGCGCCTACTCGGCGATGGAACTCGGGGTTCTCGGCGAGCGGGCGGTCGCCGACGAGCTGAATCAGCTGGTCGGACTGGACCCACGATGGGCTTTCGTGAACTCGATCCCGGTCGGAACTCACAATGCAGACATTGACCACCTTGTCGTTGGCCCGGGTGGAGTGTTCACGGTGAACTCCAAGCACCACCACGACGGTCACGTCTGGGTCGGCGAGGACGCGCTCATGGTGAATCACGTCTGGCAGCACTATGTTCGCGAGAGCCGATCTGAAGCGGAACGGGCGAGCTCGTTGCTCAGCTCCGCCTGCGGGATCGAGGTCAAGGCCACCGGTCTGGTGGTGTTCGTGGGGCTCGCCAACCTCACGATCAAGGCGCAGCCGGTCGACGTCGAGGTGCTCGACCAGACGGAGGTCGTCGGCTTCCTGAGGGACCAGCCGCAGAGCCTCGACGATGGCACCGCGGACATCGTCCTGAGGTCAGCTCGGCTCAGCTGCACATGGCGGTAGCCCGCCATTCCGTGTCGCTCACACAGGCCACCTGCACCGCGAAGATGAGCGCCGAGGTCTCCGTCGAAGCGCTGGACGGGTGCGGTCGCTTTGGTGGGGTTGGGCGACGGATGTCCCTATGTCCGATTCATTGCGACAGTCCGGGTTCGGCCGGCACCCCGTCAGGCGTTCTCGTCAGTCAGGTTCGGAGCTCCGCTACTCGAGCACCCTTCGAGCGATTGCACCTCCAGCAGAGGGACGTGGGCCAAAGCAGCATCGACACATCCTCGGACGGCACGCCAACCAACACCTGGACGACGTTCTACCTAACATCTGGACGGAGTCCGTCGCGGCCGTCCGATGAAACCTTGAGACCGGACTACGGGTGCCAGACTCGCAGGGGAACCGCCTTGGCTGCGTTCTCGAAGTCGCGATCGGTAGTCAGCAGTTCCAGGCCGTTCGCGATCGCGAGTTGGGCGAGCAATGCGTCCACCGAGCCCAGCTGGACGCCGGCCTGACGGCAGATGTTCGCCAACCGAGCAGCCTCCACGTAGTCGTCGCGAGTCGGCTCGATCAGCTCCAGCGGAGCCAGATCGGCCAAGATGCGCTCCTGCGCGCGTGCCGGAATGAAGCCGCGTAGCAACTCCAGCAGCACCATGCCGGTGATCGCGACATACTCACCGTCCACCAGCGCCGACCGGAGGACAGCGACCTGCGGCACGTCCGGCCGCGTGTCCCGTCGGTAGGCCAGCGACCAGACGCTGGTGTCTACCAGGAACCGACTCACTCGCCGGGCACCACGTCGACGTCGCGACTCCGCCGGTCGGCCTTGTAGTCGTACCCCTCGTCCCAATCGAAGGTACCGAACGACTCGACGATCCGGGCCTGCTCGCGTCGTGCGATGAACTCCCGCAGCGCGATCGTCACCGCCTCCTTCTTCGTCCGCACCCCGCTCACCGACAGTGCGTGGTCGAGCAAGTCAGGGTCGATCGCCAGATTGGTAGCCATGTGCGCCTCCTTACACACGAGTCTACACATGCGGTTCGAGTCTCGTCACTGCGAGACCGTGAGCAGTTCGTGTCATCGCTGTCCGGAACGGACCCCTCCAAAGACTTAAGGCAAGTGACCAGGTCTGCGGCTGGCGCCACGTCGCCGACCACGACGCAGGCAGGAGGGCTGAGAAGGGTCGAATATCCCGACGCGGCGCGTCCCGATCGCCTGCCTCCTGGGGCTCTGGAGGTTGTGAACGGTTCGAATCGTGCCTCGTCCAGAAGGCCGTTGCCCGACCCTGTGCGGAAGGGGCTCCACCAGCGGCTTAGTGGGGTGACAGGAAGTTCCCGGTGGCCACCGAGGCCGCGTTCAACTGTCTGTCATGGAGGAGGGAGGTAGCCATCGTGATGACCTTGCACAAGCTGACGGCCCACACGGGCTACGAGTACGCGACCCGCTCGACGCCCGAGAGATGTCCGGATTTTCGTCGTGCGAGCGCAGCGTTTGGTGCGCAGCGGGGTGTCTGGCTACGACGCGACCTTCGTGAGCCTACAAGAGACCTGGGAGCTGGACGACATTGACCATGATCGCACCGCGGAAACCCTTGGTAGGCCCACTGGGAATCGAACCCAGAACCCGCGGACTAAAAGACCGTCCCTGACTGGCGCTTAACTAGGTATTCTACGGTCGTGTAACCCTCCGCGTGCGTCAGCATTGGCGCGGACTTTCACCCCGAAAGTCCGCTGGTCGGGTCTCCCGCGGACATCGCGCGAACCGGGTGCGTCCGGCCGGGTGCCGCGTTCACCGCTCGAGTGTCGGTGGCCTGTGGCATTCTCCTCGCGTGATGTTGCTGGATGCGGCGGTCCCAATGCTCGCGATGATCGGCACAGGAATCCAAGCTGTCCAGAGCCTGCGGCAGCTGAAGGAGGTTGATCCCGAAGGCCAACGTGCCTTCGTCGCGATCGACGACCTAAAGGTCGAGTACCCGTTCGCGCGACACCCAGTTCGCTGGTACGAGAGGCGGCGAGAGATGGCGCAGTTGCTCAAGGAATCACCTCACGAGGCCAAGCTCTACAAGCGTGTGCGTCTGCAGCTAGCGGGATGGGGGCTACTGGTCCTTGCGTCTGCTCTGGCCGTAGTCGCTGCGTTCCTAAGCTAAGCGCCATTCGCGACGCAACTGCATGTTCGCCTCGCGTGCCTCCAACTCACGCGACGCTCCCAGATCGGAGAGTCGGGCCGACCCGCCCCAGCTGCCTGCCCACCGGGTCGTGATCGCCGGCTGGACTCCTACAATCATGCCCATGACCGCTATGCGACCCTGATCTGCCCCGTGGAGTGTGCCGCGTGGCCCGTTGTCGACGCCCTGACTCTCAGGAGGTCTACTGCGCGAACAGGTGACCCTGTCACCGGATCGTGCAGCCGGCGCACTTCTACCATGCGCACCCCAATACGGGACCCGAACACCAAAGTAGGCTCTAGGCCGTGGAGGACGTCGAGGTTGTGGGCGCAGTGATCATCCGCGACGGCCGTGTGTACTGCGCTCAGCGGGCAAGTGGGCCCCTAGCTGGACTCTGGGAGTTCCCCGGCGGAAAGGTCGAGCCGGGCGAGACGCCCCAGCAGGCGCTGGCAAGAGAAGTCCGCGAGGAGCTCGGGTGCGTGGTTCGGGTTGGCAGGCTCGTGGAGACGACCACTCATACGTATGATTTCGCGAAGATCACGCTCAGCACCTTCGAGTGCAGCGTGGTATCAGGACACCCTCGACGTCTTGAGCACGCCCGAAGCCGATGGCTCGGTTCCGAGGATCTAGGCAACCTCGACTGGGCTCCGGCAGACATGCCCACAGCCAGGCGGGTACGGATCATCCTCGCTGATACCGACTCCACAGAAGCGCAAGTACGCCGCCAAAAGGTCCTTTCCCGTGACCTAAACCGAGGTGCTGGACGAGAGCAGGGCAAGTGTTGACGTAGCCCTTGTGTATTGCTCGCTCACATAAGGGCCCTAGCATCTGACCCGCGGCGCACAACGATCACCCCACTGCCGCCCCCAGGAAGTCTGGCTGCGCCGACGACGCACGCTCAGCACTGTCGAGGCAGACGTGCGCGGCATCGGCGCGGCTCGCCCAGCGTCGTATTCGCGAACGGGTAACCTACCAACACAGGCACTGGAGGCAGGGGTGTTCTATATCATCGGACTCTACTCCGGCAACGGGCCTCGCCACCCGAGCGCAGCGAGGCCCGTTGTTACCCAAGGCATCGGCGCGCACGTACGCATTGCGGTCTTCCGGTCGAGGCCCTCGGCGGGAGAAGCATGACAAAGTGCATCACGGCCTCTAGCATTGACGATCTCCTACGCGCGGCGCTCAAGCATCTGAAAAGGAGCGGTCGCCCTCTCGCGACAAGTCGCGGGCCATGCACCGAGCTCACAGATGTCCACTTAGTCCTAAGTAATCCGGTCAACAGAGTAAGCTGGACCGCCTCGCGGCTCCTGTTGTATAGCCCTCTCGCGGAGTTGGCCTGGTATCTATCAGGCGCAGATAGTGCAGAGCAGATCGCCTACTACCTCCCCCGATACCAGCCCTTGGCCGCGGACGGGCACATACCGGGAGGCTACGGCCCCAGGCTCTTCGGCGATCCACCTCACGACCAGTTGAACTCAGCCCTGGAGTTGCTACGAAACCGCCCGGCAACGAGACGCGCAGCTGTGCAGATCTTCGAGGCGGGCGACCGTGAGGTCTCGCCCAAGAATGTGCCGTGCACCTGCACGCTGCAGTTCCTGTTGCGTGAGGGCGCCCTGTCACTGATCGTGTACATGAGATCGAACGATATCTGGTTGGGGTTCATTCACGACGCCTTCTGCTTCACCATGCTGCAGGAGATGTTCGCACGCGACCTCGGAGTGGAACTGGGAACATACACTCATCTGGTTGGGAGCCTGCACCTTTATGACGAACACTCCGCCGGCGCTCAACAATATCTTGCGGAGAAATGGCAATCCCCCCAGTGTATTATGCCTCCGATGCCCGCGGGCAGCTTCGCGGAAGCTCGCGGCATACTTGTCGACTCCGAACAACGGATCCGCGCTGGGTCCGCCGATCCAGAGTGGCACTCGTCACCGTACTGGCGTGACATACAGCGACTTCTGTGCCTCTTCGTTGCACAGAAGGAGAACGACAACGCCCGTCACGAGGACCTTCGATCTAGCCTCGAAAACGAGGCCTATCGCATGCTCGTTCCGTCGATGTCTCTCGAGGAGGGTCTAAAGTGATCTCACCTTCCGATCAATCGGAATTCCAGCGACTTCTTTCCGTCCTGGAAGACGCACGCACGGGTGAGGACCTTCCAGGAGCACGACCGTTGGTGCTGGCGGAACAGGTCGTCGAGAGCCAACGTCGACGCAGATTCGCGGAAGCAATCCTCAAGCTCCCATACACGGGAAGAGTCGCAGACCCTGAGGACTCAGTTTTTGATCCGATACGTGCCGCCGTCTATTACTCAAGGCAAGGGAATCCGCACGAGGCGCTTTGGATGGTCTTTCTCTTTACGCACTTCGGAAAACACAGGCACAGGGAATATCAGCTCCCCGCACTTGTCTATGCAGGGGATGGCAATCTCTGGACGTTCTCTGCAGTGAGTTCGGATCCAGATGCGTTTAGGCGATGGCTCCAGACGGCTGAGCCACGGCTTAAGGCCGCCGGCGTGCGTTTCGGAAACCACAGGAAGTACGAAAGCCTGGACGCCTGGACGCCCAATGGGACCGGCTCGGTAGTTGCAACCTATGTCGCTTGGTTCGAAGCCCACCAGCGGGAACTCGTTAGCGACCAGGGAACCGAGCATGAACGGTTCGAAGGGTTGTACCGATCCATGGGGTCAGTAGCTCGCTTTGGGAGGACGGGTCGATTTGACTTCCTGAACATGGCTGGCAAGCTGCGACTTGCGGCTGTCTCCCCAGGGAGGGCATTCTTCTCCGGGTCTTCGGGCCCACTGGCGGGCGCCCGCTTACTCTATGGCGATGGCAGACTCACTGCGGCCGCGGCAGAGGATCGTGTGCATGCATCCAACCAGCGCTGGGGGCTTACGTACGACGTGATCGAGGATGCCCTATGCAACTGGCAGAAGAGCCCGGACGCGTTCATCGCTTTCCGAGGATAGAACCGGACCACTGGTACCGACGCTTCAGCGAGTTGCGCCGTGAGAATTCGAGTATGCCGAGGTGCTGGAGCTGTCCCACGACGACTCCAGGACTCGTATTGTTGGCGGCGGCGAGCCGGACGATTTCGCGGACGCCCAGGGTGGATCCTTGCAGATCTAGCAATTTCGCTATGTCGTCGAGGAGATACTCGACCGCCAAGGTGTCCGCTTCGCGTTCGCTAGTCGGGTCATCGCTGTCCTGGAAGGAGCTTGTGCCGGCCACCGTGCTGCTATCGAGCTCATCCACAAATGGCGCGGCGGCTTCCGGGTCCAGAAGGATGTGCGCCGCCTCGTGGTAGAGGCTGAACCAGACGCGATCGTCGGTCAACCCTCGTGCGGTGAGGCCGATGATCGGGCTCCCCGAAGCGTCGTGCCATGCGGCCCCACTTAGGAAGCTTGCTGGGGCGGCACGAACGATGGCAAGCCGCACGCCTGCGCGCCCAAGCGTGCGCTGGATGTGCGGAACGAAACGGGCCGGGTCGGGCCATGTCACGCACGAGCGCACCTCCTCAAGTGCTCCGCGCAGACGGTCCTCTGAATAGCTCTCGGACACTTCGGGCGCGAACAATTCGCACGCACGCATCCAAGTGGCTAGCTCGGGCGTCCGGGTCTGCCCAGGTCGTTCTGATCGCAAGCGCGCGTTGCTGATCAGCGCACCGTAGTAGCTGTTCCACTCAGCGACTGAGGCTACCCCGAAAAAGTCGAGCGCTGACCTCGCGCTGTCGTACCACGAATCGGCCTGTGGGATCCATCCCATCGCGGACATGTGCTTGATGGGCATGTGCTCGCACCACGTGTCGAGAGTCACGTTCTCTTGGTCAGTTTCGAACTGGGTTTCCGCGGCCTCCCAGAACGACGGCGATGTGGAAGTTGCCTCGGCGATGAGATACGCAGTGTCCACGTCGATGTCGATCGTGCCGCCCAGCAGGTCCTCTGCCCACGATTCGCTGCGGCCAGTCCGATCAGCGAGATCCCGAGGACCCAAACCTCGTGCGGCTAGCCAGAACCTCAGGATCTCTGAAGGCGAGGCTGCCCATCGGGGTGCAAACGAGTCCGCCGTCATCAGTTCCCTTCCCTCTTGATTGACCTTATCTGTACCCGAGGGGTGGCAGCGCGTCCGACGCTCGGCATCTCTCGCATCCTGAGCACGTGCTCGGCACCCAGGACCACTCGCAAGGCACCCGATCTTTGGGAGCAGGCGGGTCCCAACATCGCCACGAGCTCTGCCACCGTCCCCACGAGGCGAGCCATAGCTAGGACTGCTATGAGGGCCGACGCTGCCTCCTCGTCAAGATCTGACTCCGCCTCAGGCCGCTCGCATACGTCCCGCAGACGGCGGGTCGCAAACTGAATGACGATCCCCACAGCCGCGAGCGTAGAGGCAACCTCACGGGCGCAGCGAGGCTACGCGCCGAGCGGTCTGCGCAGATCCGGTATCGCCGAACAAGGGTTCCACTGGCTCAAATCCAGAATGGAAGAGGCCGACCTCCGCCGATAGCGGCGTTCTCAAACCGTCTGGGGCCGTGCTGTGGACGGCTCGTCAGGCCCTGTTCGACATGAACATTCTCGGGATCTCGCCCGTCAACGTCGACCAGAAGCTCCTCGCGGAAGTCAATGGCCCGATGCTCCTCCACGGACTCCAGGACATGCACGGCACCGCGCTCACCGTCCGCGACCAGCGGCGAACTGGCCTGCCAAGGATCGGCTCGAACTGATAGTCGCTGAGTTCATGGCGCGCCCGCCAAGACCGTGCGGAACTCCCACGGCCGGAATCCCCCTGGTGGTTTCGTCGTTCTCCAGCGGGGCGTTCGACCTGGCCGATACCGTGACGAGCAAGCGGAAACAGGAGCGGGCACGTGGCTTGGGAGCGGGTACTGGGGGCGTTCGTCGCCGGGGTTCTCCCGATGCTCCCGCAGCTGAGCTTGATCTTCCTGACGCTCCTCGCATTGACTTGTCCGATCCCTGGCAGAGGGCCGCGCTTGTTCCGAGGACGTGACCCCTGGCGGCGGTTCATGGGGGAAGCTCGGCGGGCCGTGATGGCGCGCGCGGGCGGCCGATGCGAGGGCGCCGTCTTCTTCGGCTGGGGCCGTTGCCCCGACGCAGCCACCGAGGTCGACCACGTCTACCCGTGGTCGCGCGGCGGACCAACCATCCCCACAAACGGTCAGGCTCTATGCGCAGACCACAACCGACGCAAGGGTGCGATGCGGCCGCCGTGGTGGTACGTGCTCTCGCTCGAGCGTCGCCGGCGCAGGTACTTTCCACCCGATGAAGATGTCCAGGTGGACGGCAAGATCAGCGCGAGTGAACTCGCCGAACACACCGTCGCTTCGAAGCGTGGAGTCAGGCGCTAACACTGCGCTGGGCAGAAGCTCTGCGACGCCAGATTCGGGCCCAGTCCGGAGCAGCCGTCTCGCCCCCCCTCCAGGATGCATGAGGTCTGTGGCACTTGAAGGGTCCGTATCCACAGGGGTTGGTTACATGGGGGGACATCGTCGCTACTCAGCATGGCGACGTCGAAGAAGCGGAGAGACACGTCGGGTGTCGAGGGCGACGACAAGTGGTGGCCGCGGACGTGGCGTCGTAGCCTCGTGAACGTGATCGCCGAGCTCACCGAACGCGGCGTCCGGTGCGAGTGCCAGAAGTCCGGCTGCTCCTGTACCAACGACGCCGACTTGATCCTCGCCGACGGCAGCCGCGTCTGCGGCTGCTGCCTCGTCGACTGCCCGGACGTCCACCGCGACACCGACTCGCCTGAGACCTGAGCTGTCGAATAGCGGAGGTCATCCACCATTTCGCCGATAGTCGACCGCTCCCCTGGCTTCACGCACGGAGCAGGGGTCGACGCACCGATCGCCGACCTGCGCGAGGCCTGGCTGCCGTAGTCGAACGTCGACCCGATTCAGGCCCACAGCGTGGAGATCGGCGCGGCGACGATCCGATCCCCCATCTCGAAGTCGGTCGGTCCGGTATGGAGGACCACACCCATCGTGAACCGCGAACCGAGCCGGTCGCGCAGCCACACCAGGTGGCGGGCGTCATCCGCGCCGGGCGATGCGGTCGCCTTGATCTCGATCCCGGCCACGCGACCGCCGCCGTACTCGATCACCAGGTCGACCTCGTGCCGTCCGCCCTTGTCCCGAAAATGGAACAGCCGCGGCCGCAGCGCCGAGACCGACAGTTCCGGCCGCAGCTGCATGGCGACGAAGCCCTCTACGATCCGGCCGAGCAGGTTGCCATCGCGGAGGATTTCGTCGGTCCCCAGGCGCAACGCCGTCGCCATCAACGCGGTGTCCACGAGGTACCGCTTCTCGAGAGCCACCAGCCTGGTCAGGCGGTTGGACCACCAGGCGGGCACCGCTTCGACCATGAACAGACGCTCGAGGAGCTGCCAGTAAGCGTGGGCCGTCCGGCGGTCGATCCGCACGCTGTCCAGGATGGTCGAGTCGTCGACCACTCCGGCGTTGTTCACCGCGATCGCCTCGACGTAGCTCGCGAACCGCCCGGAGTCGATGCCAGCGCGTAACAGTGCCGCGTCATGGTGCACCAGCTCATCGAGATAGCTCTCCAGCCACAGCTGCCGACCGGTTCCATCGCGGTTCAGCACGGGGTCTGGGAACCCGCCGGCAGTCGCCAGATCCACGTAGTCGGCAAGGTCCAGGCGAGCACCCGCGGCAGGACCGAAGGCGGACGCGTCCGCCGCGTGCAGGCGATCCACCAGCAGTCGCGCCGGAGCAGCCCTCAGCGCCTCCCGAACCGTCATGCCCCACATCGGGATCCGAGTGATCCTGCCCGTGCCGGGCCAGGAGTTCTCGGTCAGTTCTGCTGACACCGAGCCGGTCAGCACGAACCGTCCAGGTCGTGAGTCGGCGTCCACTGCTCGCTTGACCGCGGCGAGCACACCGGGCACCTCCTGCCACTCATCCAGCAGGGCCGGCTCCTGCAGGCGTTCCAGCGCGACGTCGGGATCCGCCCGGAAAGCCGCGGCCTCCGCGTCACGATTGAGCCGGACCACACTCGCCGTATGACGAGCGGCGGTCGTCGTCTTGCCGCACGCCCGCGGCCCCACCAGCAGCACTGCCGGCAACTGTCCGATGGCAGAGCCCAGCCGGTCATCGACCAGCCTCGTCCGGTACGCCGCGGGCGGCTCGGGCTTGGGATCCATGCCTCGATGCTACTTTGGCCCACCTCTCAATGTCACTCTGGTCCACCTCTCAATGTCGGTTCGGTCCAGATCGAAGCCTCCGCGCACTCGCTCCGCTGCCGCGCGCGGGTGGCCGACGATCGAGTACGCGCAGGAAACCATCAGCGCTCCTGTCCGGAACGGCCCCCTTCGGAGGCTTGTGGAGAGTGAAGGTCTGCGACCGTCGTCGCGTCGTAGGCCGAACCGGAAAGAGCTGAGAGATGTCGAAGATATCGGCGCTCGAGCGTCCCGATCGCCGCGTTCCTGGGCTTAGGGAGGTTGTCAGGGGTTCGATCCACGGCTTGCCAGAAGGAGCTCTGGGAGCTGGACGACATTGACCATGATCGCACCGCGGAAACCCTTGGTGGGCCCACTGGGAATCGAACCCAGAACCCGCGGATTAAAAGTCCGCTGCTCTGCCAATTGAGCTATAGGCCCGGACGCGGCACCCACTCTCCGGCGCGCGCCAGCGCCTCGTAGCGTACCCGCGCCGCCCGTCGGCGTGCACACTGGTGGCATGGAGCCGTGGGTGGGCATCGTGGCCGTGCTGGTCGTCGGGATCGGCCTGGTCGTGTACGGCTATCTGTGGGACCGCACCACCAACAGGCTCCACCGCGAGCAGCTCACCTCGACCCCCGACCGCACCATCCCCGGGCACCGCACGGACGCCGATGCGCCCGGCTACGTGAGCGCCGCCCAGCTCGCCGCGAAGCGGTCGGCGCCAGTCACCGATCCGGAGCTCCTGGCGCCCCTGCGTGCCCGCGCGGACGCGTCCCCCTCACTCCCCTACGGTCACCTCGCCGAGACCTTCACCACCCACGCCGGCGACCTGTGCGTCCTCGACGACCCGGTCATCCTCGTCGTGGACGGCGAACTCGCCACCGTCCGCGAACTGCTGCCCGTCGCCGACCACGCAAGGACGCTCGGCCGGCCTCTCGCCGTCGTCGCTTCCGCCCTCGCTGACGACGTCCTGCAGACCCTGGAGGCCAATACCCTCGCCGGCACCCTGCCCGCGACCGCAGTCGCCATCCCCGAGTCCGACCAGCGTCGTCAGCTCGCCTCGATCGTCGGCGCCGTCCCGGTTTCGCCCGCCGATCTCAAGTCTGGCTGGGTGCCCGTCCAGCACCTCGGTACGTGCGCCACCTGGATCAGCAGCCCGTCTCGGCTCTGGATCGTCGCCGATCAGGCGTAGCCGAGGTCGTCCAGTTCGTGGTCGTCGATGCCGAAGTAGTGCGCCACCTCGTGCCACACGGTGATCCGGATCTCCTCGGCCAGCTCCTCCTCCGACGACACCATCCGGCACAGCGGGCCGGAGAAGATCAGGATCCGGTCCGGCAACGCGCCTGCGTACTGCGTCGTCCGTTCTGACAAGGGGATTCCGTCGTAGTAGCCGAGCAGGTCGCCCAGCTCCGGCTCGGGCTCGTCCTGAACCAGCACCACGCAGTTCTCGATCTGGTCCAGCATCGACTCAGGAATCTCGCCCAGCGCAGCGTCCACCAACTCCTCGAACCGCTCGGCTGACACATGGACGGGCATGACGGCAAGGCTAGCCGGAGCAGCCTTCGACAGGCTGAGCCACCGACCGGACGACACCGCCGACGATCTCAACCCCGCGTTCAGGTTTCCCGGCGTGTCGCCTTGCATTTCCTCAGATTCGGCTGCGCGACCGCCGAGGAGGAGCTTACAGTCGACCCCACGCTGAGGCAGTACGGACGGGTGTGGCGCGAGCCACGGGGAAGACCCTGAAACTGCCTCAGCTGTCCCCCCGTGCGTCCTCCCTTCCCCGGGGCCAGAGAGCAGTAGGACACCGCATGCATGCCCCCCGCGGCGTCCGGGCCGTACTGGCTTGGGCGATCGTCACCGCCGTCGCGGCGACCCTGGCGCTGGTCTCGGCGCCGCAGGCCGACGCTGCCACCAAGACCACCACCTACACGGTCGCCAGCGCCGTCTGGGTGCGCGCGAGCAGGAGCACCTCCGGCAAGATCCTGGGCCAGCTCGCCAAGGGCAAGCACGTCCTCGCCACCGGCAAGGCCACGGCCGGCTGGATCCCGGTCACCTACGCCGGCAGGACCGGCTACGTCTCCTCCTCCTACCTGAAGAAGGACGCCAAGGCCGCCTCGGTCGTCGTCACCGGGCCCGCCGGCACCAAGACCTCGACGATGAAGGTGCCGGTCCGAACCAAGGCCAAAGTGAGCGCAACGGCGATCAAGACCTACGCCAAGGGCACCGTGATGGCGGTCACCGGCGAGACCTCCGGCATCTACACCAAGGTGACCGTGGGGACGGTGAAGGGCTGGGCCTCCACCCGCCGGCTGACCACCGCCACCTCCGTCCCGCTCCCCAGAACCGTCGCCAGCTACACCACCACCGACACCCTCGCCCTCCGCGTGGACGCGTCCGTCAACTCCACCAACCGGGTGACCATCGCCACCGGGAGCACCGTCGCTGCCACGGGCGTCCACTCCGGCTCCTACAGCCAGGTGGTGTACAAGGCGAAGGTCGGCTGGGTCATCACCGGCTACCTCAGGGCCGCCGCCGGGACCGACGCCGCGTACGTCCTGCCGATGCGTGTCTCCACGCTGACCCTGGCCGCGGCGACCCCCGTCCTCGCCAAGGCGGACGCGGCAGCGGACGTCCTCGCGACCGTCCCGGCCGGGACGACGCTGCGCGGGACGACCAGTGACGGCGTCCCGCTCGCCAACGGCTACACCGCGGTCATCTGGAACGGCACCGTCGCCTGGATCACCGCCGCGCCGGCAGCCGTCAGCCTGGGCTCCAGCAGCCTCGACAAGCTCGAACCCAACGGCAAGGCGGCCGTCCTCGAGGTCCGCGCCAAGTTCCCGCAGATCACCACGATCTACGGCTGGCGGTCTTCCTCCGACTACTCCTCCGACCATCCCAACGGACGCGCGGTCGACTTCATGATCCCCGACTACAAGAACAACACCGCCCTCGGCGACGCTGTGGCCCAGTACTTCATCGACAACCTCAGCCGGGTCCACGGGACGTACGTGATCTGGCGGCAGCGGATCTGGACCCCGTACAACGGCAAGTGGAAGGCCATGGAGGACCGCGGCAGCGACACCGCCAACCACATGAACCACGTCCACGTGTCGTTCGAGCCCAGCTGAGCCCCCAAGGACGCCTGCCCACCTCGCCGGTTCGACCCCACCGCGGCCGCGCCCGTATGATTGCGCCTCAGGTCCCCATCGTCTAGCGGCCTAGGACACCGCCCTTTCAAGGCGGCAGCGCGGGTTCGAATCCCGTTGGGGATGCCAGCCAGTCTCAGCCGATCACGGCGACCGCTTCCCCGCCGGCTCGTCCGGGTACAGCTAGGACGTGCCGCGCAATCCAGCACGTGCTGTGGTGCGGCCGGGACCCACGGCCGAGTTGCCGACGGGTCGGCCGGAGGCGGCGACTCCTCAGAGACCTCGAGACGCGTTCAGCTCGGCGAGGCCGGCCTCGACCTCGGCGACGACGGCTGGGGAGACCAGGCTGAAGGCTCCGAACAGGGGCTGGTTCGGCACCCAGGCCGTCCGCTTCCGGAAGTCCGTTGCTGCAGCTGGGTCGATCCGGGCGAAGGCATCCAGGACCGTGCGATAGGCCTCTGCGTCATCCATGATCTCGGCCAGCGAAGTCGCCGCGGACAGCCGGGACGGCGTGGGCGCAGATTCGGCCGCAACGCTCCAGCAGTGGTGGCCGGCCGCCACATCGAGTTCCCGCCCGTCCGGGAGCAGGACGTGCGCGGAGGTGTTGGCCGGCACCGTGGCGGATATCTCGATGCTCCCCTCCACACGGCGCCAGGCGACCTCGGCCCGTCCGTACGGGGTGTCGTGCCCGGTCGTGGCCCAGGCCAGCCCGGGGATCGGACGCGGCGCGAGCTCCAGTCGGTGATACCCGGGTGCGGCCGGAGCGAGACCTCCGACGACCCGGTGAAGCCAGTCGGCCACGGCACCGAGCGCATAGTGGTTGAACGAGGTCATCTCGCCGGGGTTGATCGAGCCGTCCTCCAGCAGCGAGTCCCAGCGCTCCCAGATCGTGGTGGCGCCCATGACGACCGAATACAGCCAGGACGGGCACTCGGTCTGCTGCAGCATCCGTCCGGCTTCGAGAAGGTGACCGGTCCTGGTCAGGGCGTCCGTCACCAGCGGCGTGCCGACGAAGCCGGTGCTGATCCGGTAAGCGTCGCGGCGGGCCAGCCACGCGAGCCGATCCCCCATCTGCTCGCGCAGCCCTGCGGTGGCGAGCCCGAACTCGATGGCGAGCGCATAGCTCGTCTGCGCATCGGACAGGATCCGCCCGGCGGGCGTGACGTACTCGGCCAACCAGGCGCGCCGCACCGCCTCGGCCTCTGCGGCGTACAGCGCGGCGTCCGCGGCGTTGCCGAGAACCGCCGCCGCCTCGGCGAGCAAGCTCGTCGAGCGGAACAGGTAGGCGGACGCCACCAGGTCGGGGTCTGCCTTTGCCTTGGCGGGAAGCTCCGGCGGGGCGTCCGGATCCACCCAGTCGCCGAACTGGAAGCCCCCCTCCCACAGGTGCCGCTCGCCGGCGAGGCCCAGGATCTGGTCGACCCAGGCCCGCATGGACGGGTATTGCGCCCGGAGCACCCCCACATCACCGAATCGCTGATACAGCACCCAGGGCAGCACGACCGCAACATCGCCCCAGGCTGCGGCCGGCACCCTGGCTGAGTCGAGCACGTCAGGCACGATGAACGGGACGCCGCCGGCGGCCTCCTGCTCCAGCGCGAGGTCGACCAGCCATGAGGCCAGGAAACCGGCACTGTCGTACAGATAGCAGGCGGTGGGGCTGAACACCTGGATGTCACCGGTCCAGCCGAGCCGCTCGTCGCGCTGCGGGCAGTCGGTGGGCAGGTACACGAAGTTGCCCCGCATGCCCCACACCACGTTGTCGTGCAGGCGGTTCACCAGCGGGTCGGAGCACTCGAACCAGCCGCTGCGGATCATGTCGGAACCAATCACCTCCGCCACGACTGCAGTCGGGTCGAGCTCTCCGGGCCAACCGGTGATCTCGGCATAGCGGAAGCCGTGGAAGGTGAACGACGGTGCCCACTCCTCCACACCGGCGCCGGCCAGAGTGTAGGTATCGGTCGCCCGCGCCACCCGCAGCGGCCGGACGCCGAGCTCCCCGTCCTCCAGCACCTCCGCGTGGCGCAGAGTGACGGTGCCTCCCCGCTCCCCCGACACCCGGATCCGGAGCCGGCCGACAAGGTTCTGGCCGAAGTCCACCAGCGTGCTGCCCGATGGCGAGGTGGTCACCTCGACCACTGGCACGGTCTGCGTCACCCTCACCTCAGGTCCTGTCCGAGGTGTCGGCGCGGGCCCGGAAGGACACAGCTGTGCGCCGACCCAGGAGCCGGAGCGGAACCCGGGCGACGCCCAGCCGTCCTGCACTTGGCGGGCATCGAACGACTCACCCGCGTAGATCCCGGCCGAGGTCCACGGCCCCTCGCCCGACGCCGACCAGTCTCCGTCCGAGCACACCCACTCGGAGCTTCCGTTCGAGTACTCCAGCAGCACCTGTCCGGCGAAGGACGGCTGGGTGCCGTAGAACGGCTTGGCCAGACCCTGGAAGCCGAAGCTCTCGGTGTACCAGCCCCCGGCCAATGCGACCCCGATCGCATTTCGACCAGGGGCCAGCAGGGTGGTGACATCGGTGGTCTCGTGGACGAGGCGGTGCGCATAGGGCGTCCAGCCGGGCTTGAGCACCTGGTCGCCGACCGGCTTCCCATTGAACTCGACGGAGTACACGCCGTGCGCCGTGCCGTAGAGGGTCGCCCTGACCAGGCCGGGCTCGACGGTGAACTCCCGTCGCAGCAGCACCGGCTGGGCGGGTCGCGCGGGCTCCGGCAGGCCGATGAACGCCGCCTGCCACTCCCCGTCCCCGAGGAAGGACGCGATCACCGGCAGCGGTTCGCTCCACGACGACCAGCCGTCCGGTCCCTGCACTCGCACCTGAATGCTGCCGCGCTGCCGTGGTGCGAGGGCTGCGAATGGCCACTCGACGAGCACGGACGCGTCGCCGTCCAGCCGGCTTGCCACGACCTGCAGCCCGTCGTCCCAGGAGATCTCGGCGGCCAATTGGCGCCAACCCGGGATCTCGCTGACGGTGATCCAGGAGACCCGCGGTGCGGGGACGGGAGCGAGGGATCCGGGCTGGTGCTCGAGACGGACGGACTGGACTGCGGTGGGCATGACAGGTTTCACGCTTTCGGGAGAGTTCTCGGACTGTGCACGTTGGTTGTCGTTGGCGGGCGCTGCCGCCGTCGTCGCAGGAGCGCTGGTCGAGGTCCTCAGCCCTTGACCGCGCCGGAGGTCATCCCAGCGACGATCTGCCGCTGGAAGAGGATGTACATCACCAGCATCGGAATCGTGATCACCAGGATGTTCGTGAAGAGCAGGTTGTAGCTGGTGTTGTACTGGCTCTGGAAGTTGAAGAGAGTGAGCTGCACCGTAGCATTCGCGTCCCCGGGCAGGAAATACAGCGGGTTCTGGAAGTCGTTGAAGACCGAGATCGACTGCACCACGACGATCGTGACGACCACTGATCTCAGGAGCGGGAAGATCACCTGGAAGAACAGCCGGAGCGGACCGGCGCCGTCCACGATGGCGGCTTCGTCGATCTCTCGAGGGATCGACGCTATGAATGCCCGCATGGTCAGTACCGTGAACGACAGCCCGAACGCCACCTCGATCAGGATCAATCCGCCCATGGTCTTGAAGATGCCCACGGACTGCATCACCCAGATCGTTGGCACAACAGCGGGTGGGATGATCAGGCCCGCCAGCACCAGAGTGTTGATCAACGGGTTCAGGCGGCTCTTGCGGCGGTCCAGCACGAAAGCGATCATCGACCCGAGGAGCACCAGCAGGGTGACACTGGCAAGGGTGAGGATGCTGGAATTGATGAAGGCGATGATCAGCATGTAGTCGTGGGCCTGGAACACCGCGACAATGTTCTCCAGCAACTGGAAGTGCGCCGGCCACGAGAAGTTCAGCATCGACGCCTCATTCACATCCTTGGCCGCCATGGTGAAGATGAAGGCGAACGGCACCAGGAAGAACACCGTGGTGAACGCGATCCCCGCGCTTCCGATCAGCCATCTGCTGGAGCGACGCATGGCGTTCACAGCACGGTCTCCTTCGAGTTGAGCCAGCGTGACAGGGGGTAGACGATCACGGTGACCACGATGAACAGGATCACGTTCCCGGCCGTCGACAAGCCGTAGAAGCCGGCTTGGTACTGCTTGTAGATGACCGAGGCGATCACGTCCGACGCGAACCCCGGGCCGCCCTGAGTGGTCGTCCAGATCAGGTCGAAGGACCGCAGGCCGCCGATCAGCGAGAGGATGATCACCGTCGACGTGGCCGGGAAGCTCAGCGGCAGGATGATGCGGCGGAAGACCTGCCACGAGTTCGCTCCGTCCACGCGGGCGGCCTCGAAGTACTCGGCCGGGATCGCTGCGATTCCGGCGATGTAGATCAGGGTGGCCAGCCCGATCCCTTTCCATACGTCGATCGCCACGACGCTCAGCAGGGCGATGTTCGGGTCGGTGAGCCAGCCGGGTCCATCCCGACCGGTGATGCCGCTCAGCACCTGATTGACCATGCCGTGGAAGGGGTCCAGGAGCACCTGGAACGTCAATCCGACCCCGACGGTGGACACCAGCACAGGGAAGAACGTCACCGAGCGGAGATAGCCCCGAGCGATGATCGGCGAACTCAGCACCACGGCGAGCAGCATGCCCAGGACCACCTTGAGCCCCGACGTGAGGAAGCCGTAGACCAGGGTGTTCTTCAGCGACCCGATCAGGCCGGGCTCGGCGAAGAAGAGGGCGAAGTTGTCGAACCCGATGAAGGTCGCCTTGAACAGCGTCCATCGAGTGAAGGCGAAGTAGAAGCTCAGCACCGTGGGGACCAGGAACAGGACCAGAAAGATGATCCCGCCGGGTAGATGGAACCACAGGGGGTACGTGGCGTCGACATGCCGCGCGGATGCCCGCGGCGGGCGCATCGGGGACGGCGACGACGGTGCATCGTCCGGGGTGATCGGTTTCAGGCTCATACTGCTTCCTGCGTCGGTGGGGACCTGCGGTGGCGGCCTTGAGGGGCGACCACCACCGCAGGGTGTGGGCGTGCCATGGTGGCGACCGCGTGGGCGCTGGCCATGGCGATAGATTCAGTGCGGGGAGTGGGGGCCGGGCTCCATCCGGCCCCCATGAACCGCGCCGATCACCAACCGTCGAGCCCCAGCTGCTGGGCCTGCTTCTTGACGTCCTCGTCGTAGCGCTTCGCGCCGTCGGCCGCCGACGTGATACCGGAGCCGACCTCCACCGTGATCTTCTCCAGGTTCGGGCCCTTCAGAGGCGAGAGGAACTCCAGTGCGGGGCTCACATTGCCGTCAGCAAAGAACTGCTCCATGTCGCTCACTGCGGTCGGCAGACCGTCGGGCAGCTTCGACCCCTTGATCATGTACGGTCCGCTCGGCGACACCGCCTTCGACTGGGCATCGCAGGCCTCGGGAGTGGCCATCCACGCGAGGAACTTCTTGGCGGCAGCCAGCTTCTCGCCCGTGGTCGTGGTGGGGACGTAGATACCTGCCGGGGACCAGGCCGTGAGGCCATAGGTCGAAGCGTCGTCGCCGGGCTGGGCGAACAGCCCGATGTCCTTCGCCGCGGTGTCCGACATCGCGACGTAGGCCGGAACCACCCCGGTGAGCATCGGGTACTGCGCACCGGTGCCCTTGACCAGCATCTGCAGCCCCTGGGAGTTCTTCGCGGACGCGAAGTCCTTGTTCAGGTAGCCCGCGTCGTGCACCTGCTGAAGTCTCTGGAAGCCCTTGATGGCCGGATCGTCTGCGTACTTGGCCTGGTTCGCCGTGTACTTGTCGGCCCAATCCGGCTGCGCCGCGATGACGTTGTGGAAGTCGGCCAGCACGAACAACTGCGAACTCCAGGTGTCGCCGTACGTCTGGATCACCGGGTCGATCCCCGCGGCCTTGATCTTGGCGTTGTTCGACATGAACTCCGACCAGGTCTTCGGTACCGATAGTCCGAGCTTCGCGAAGATCTTCTTGTTGTAGAGGACGCCGCCGCCCTGAGCCTGGCCGAACGGGACGCCGTACACCTGGCCACCGCTGGTCACCGTGGTCTTGAAGGTGTCCTCGACGTTGCCCATGAACGGCTCGGTCGTCAAGGGCACCAGGTTCTTGGCCGGGTCCAGAGCCGCCATCAGCGACCCTGAGTTGTACATCAGCAGGTCGTTCATGTCGCCCGTTGCCAGCTTGGTCTTCACCAGGTTGTCCCCGTCTGTGCCACCGGGACGCGAGTCGATCTTCACGACCACCCCCTGATTAGTGGCGTTGAAGGCATCCACCGCAGCGTTGGCGAGCTTCATGGAACTGTCGGAGTTGTCGACGAGGAACGAGATGGTGACGGATCCCTTCGACGTGGGGTCGCCACTATTACTGCCCAGGGAGCCGGCACTGCAGCCGGACACGGCAACACCCGCCACCGCCATGCCCGCGATCAGGCCGATCACGGGCCTGTGGGTTCGGATCACTTCTTCATACCTCCCATTGTTCGGGTCGTAGCCGCATGAGTCGGCTATTCCGACAGTTCGTTCTGCCGGACATCTGTGTGAGCTCGGGACGCTCCGCCGGACCACGGTGCTGTGGAGTGGCGGACCATCAACCTCGGCGCGATGACTTCATGTACGGGTTCGGTGCGTCCGGCGATGCGGTCCAGCAACAACTCGATGACGATCTGACCCATCCGGGTGCCGAACTGGTTGATGCTGGTCATCGACACCGCGGGATACGCGGCGATGTCGGTGTCGTCGTAGCCGATCACGGACACCTCCGCCGGCGTCAGTCCGAGTTCGGCCGTCGCTTGCAGTACGCCGAGGGCCAGTTCGTCGTGGCCAGCGAAGATCGCGCTCGGCCGTTCATCCCCTGAGAGCAGCGCGAGCGCCGCGTCCCGCGATGCCCCCTCGTTGGGCTCGACGTGCACGATTCGGATCCGGTCGCCGCAACCCAGCTCAGTCATGGCTCGCTCGTAGCCGGCGGCACGGACGATGTGCGGGGCAGACGGAATGTTGGCCTCTGCCTCCGGGGTGCTGGTGAGGTGGACGATGTCGCGATGGCCGAGGTCGCGCAGATGGCCAACCGCGAGCCGGGCTCCCGCGATGTCGTCGCCGGCGATGGTGTCGTAGTTGATCGAGGCGTCATGGCGCCCGAGCATGACCACCGGCGTGCGCTGTCCGATCTCCTCGAACCACTCGGGAGCGAGCGTGGGAGAGATCGTCATGAATCCGTCGACCTGCCGGTCGATGAGAACCTGAACGGCTTGCCTGGCACCGTCGGGGTCGAGTCCAGCGGGGGCGACGATCAACTGGTAGCGAGTGCCGGCGAGCGCGGCCAGTGCGCCGGTGATGATCTTGGGGAAGAAGTGGTTGCGGATGCTGGGGATCTCGAAGCCCAGCGTGTACGAGGATCCGCGCATGGCGCGCGCCGCCGCTCGCGGCCGGTACCCCAGCTCCGCGATCGAGGCGTGCACCCGCAACCGCATCTCGTCGCTGACACCGTAGGCATCGCGGATCACCTTCGACACGGCGGCTCGCGAGACCCCGGCATGACGGGCGACATCCTCGATCGTCGCCGAGCGCTTGGCCTGGATCGTCACTGATCACTCCTGTGCTCTGTAGATCGCTCTACATCGGTACGCGAACAATCTACGCATGTTGTAGAGCGGTCTACAAGACCTACGCCGCCACGTTTTCGTAACGATTCAATAACCGGGTGCCCAGCGCCACCATGCCCGGGACCGACGCCGCCAATCCGCAAGATCGGATGCCGCGCTGCGGGGCCCAGGCGCGCACCGGGGCACGGCTGCGGCTCGCGGCAGGTCTCGTCCCGATTCAGTGGATGCCGAGCACCCGGCTGTCGGCGTCCCCCAGCAGCCAGGTGGCATGCGTGGCGAGCGTCGAGTACTCAGGCTGCCAGCGCAGCGCCTTCAGGAACGGACGGCTGAGCTCGAACTGGGTCGAGCCGGGGGGCGCGCCGACGGCAGCCAGTTCGGCATCGCTGGCAAGGGCAACCGAATGGCCGGTGTCGAGGTCGTGGATGGAGTGCAACCGCCGCTCTGCCGAGTCGGCCAGAACCTCGATCCCGTCGCTGAACGCCTGCTGGATCAGCTTCTGTGCGTCCCTGCTGATGCCCAGCGGCGGCAGGTCGAGCGACGTGGCCGACGCGGCGATGATCGCGGCCGCGTCCGGGTGGCCGATCCGGCGCGCGTTCGCCGCCATCGCCGTCAGCCGTTGCGGATCGGCCAGGAGCTGGCCGATCTTGTAGCCGATGGTCGTGGCGTAGTTGCAGCGGACGGCGGCGCCCTCCTCCAGCAGGAAGTCGGCGTTGCGGACCTCCTGACCCGGGATCGGGTCCACGATCACCATCGGCAGCCCGGCAGCCATGCACTCCGAGGACGACAACCCGCCCGGCTTGCCCACGAACAGCGACGAGATCCGCATCAGGGCGGGCATCTCCTGGGTGAAGCCCAGCACCGTGAACCGGTCGCTGCCGGCCACCAGCGCCTCCACCTGGGTCTTCAGTTCGGCATTGCGTCCGCAGACCACCACCGCCTGGAACGGCGCGCTGATCGCCTGGCACTGACGCACCACCTGCAGCGTCTTCGGGCCGCCCGAGGCCCCGGCCGAGATCAGCACCACCGGCACGTCCGGCCGCAGCCCGTACCTGGCGCGGACGGCCTCGGCGTCCAGCGGTCCGCTGAACTCCGGACGCACCGGGATCCCGGAGGTGACCACCCGCTCCTCCGGCAGGCCGAGGGTGAGCAGATACTGCCGGGTCTCCTCACGGGCGACGTACATCCTGGTCAGCGGCGTGCTCAGCCACAGCCCCTGGAAGTCGAAGTCGGTGGTGACGACGTCCAGCGCCGCATGGAGCTGCCTGCGCACCAGCATCAGCGACACCAGCCGCGCCGGCATGAAATGCGTGGCGATCACCAGGTCGGGGGCATAGTCGCGGATCTCCCGCACCAGCGAGGTCGTGTTGATCTCCTCGAACCAGCGCAGCAGCGGGGAGATGGTGAACGGCGCGTCCTGCTGGTCGTAGCCCCAGCTGACCAGCCACGGCGCCTCGGCCGCCAGCGCGAAGTAGGCGTCGTCGTAGAGCCGGTTGAACAGCTCGTTGGTCGTGTCCAGCGCGTCGATGCGCCGGACCTCACCGCCCAGCCCGGACGTCGTCAGTGCGTCCTCGACGGCCCGGGCGGCGCTGTTGTGACCGGAGCCGACGCCGGCGGCGAGGATCAGGGTGCGCTCAGCCATGCCGTCATTGTGTCGGTGACAGGGCGCCTCCACAACGGACGCGCCCAGCGCGATTTCCACCCCCAGCGGCGGTTACGTTATAGTTTCCGGGCTGGCCCCCCGAGGGCCAGCGGGCCTGTTGAGGCCCCGTGGCGCAGTTGGTTAGCGCGCCGCCCTGTCACGGCGGAGGTCGCGGGTTCGAGTCCCGTCGGGGTCGCTGGAAGCGTCATTTCCATGGCCAGGTAGCTCAGTCGGTAGAGCGTTCGCCTGAAAAGTGAAAGGTCACCAGTTCGATCCTGGTCCTGGCCACCCGCTCGTCTCGACCTGGCCCCGTCCGCCACCCCTCATCCCACCGGCACCCGCTGGAGTCGTTGCCGCAGTTGGTGCACCTCCGCCGGGCGCAGGTGGCGGAGCCTGGCAGCAAGGGTGTCCTCGTCGACCCACAGCTCCTGGGCAGCCTCCGCCAGGCCGCTCGCCCAGGCGAGGGCCTCGCCGAGTTCGCCGATGTCGATCAGCTTGCGGGCGACGGCGCGGTCGATCGCCGCCTCTTCGCGGGCAGCCAGCACGGGATCCGCCGGCATCGGCCCACGCCGGACGTGCTCGAGCTCGTGGGCGAGGGTGCACCGGCGCTCGGCCTGGAGCAACCGGGCGTCGAGGAGGACGGTTCGAGTGCGGAAGTCGGTCAGGCCCAGCAGATCGGCCGGGAGGTGGACCCACTCCAGCGCCCAGTCGGTGAACGTGCGGAGCTCACGCCAGGGATCGTGCATGCCAGCAGTGTGCCGGCCCCCTCTGACAGCGTGCCGGACGGGTCCTCCCCCGGCGGCTCCGGACGGCTCGGCGAGTGCCCACGGACACTCAGCCCGAGGGCGCTCCGTCCGGATCGCCCCACTCCTGCTCGAGGCGCTGACGCGCCCGCGCGCCGTGCCGCGCGGCCAGGGAGGCCTGCTCCCCGGCGTCCTCACGGTGATGCTCGGCCCCCGAACCGCCGGACGGGTCGACGACGGCCCTCATCGACGGGGACGCCGTCCGCTTCAGGCGCCGGGCCAGGATGCCCAGCAGCGCATCGTCGGAGAGCCGGTCGAAGTCGACGTCGACCGATGCCAGGCGGTCGATCGGAACCCCCAGCGACTCCGCGGCCTTGAGGATGAAGGCGGTCTCGCCGACGTCGGCGAACGCCTGGGCCAGGCCCGCCACGGTCGCATCGTCGATCATCCGGCCGAGGCTGGTGCGGCGGTCGTCGAGGAGCTGGTGGATGTGCTGGCGGCTGAGTCCGCTCGCCCGTTCCAGGTCGGGTCGGGACATGCTGCGCGCGTCCATCAGGTCACCGATGAACCTGCCCAGTGCATGCATCGCGTCCCTCTCGGGTAGGCGGCGTCGACTCGCTGCGGTGTTCTCGCGCCGTCCAAGCCTCGCACAGAGTTGTCAACCGAGCTCATTCTGCCCGACCAGCCGTTGGTTAGGGGTAGGACACCCGGCAGAGCGCGTCCTGGTTGACATTTGGTCAAGCTAAATCAGACATCGGCGTGCGAAATGCTTGACGCTTCGTCAAGTCAAAGATGACAATGGGCCCATCCACCCCAACCGGAAGACAGCGGATGAAACTCCGAGACGCCCAGTTGATGGCCGACTACATGGCTCTGCGCGGTCTCAGCCAGTCGGCCCTGGCCCGCCGAGCCGGCTGCAGCCGACAGTTCGTCTGGCAGCTCCTCAAAGACCCGACGAAGGGCACCTGCACCGACGAGGTTGCCGCGCGCATCGAGGAGGCACTGTCGGTGCTGCCGGGCACGATCTTCCGGCCCTCGACGCGCGCCCGACTGTAGACCTGGGCGACGACGCCTCAGGAGACGATGTGCTGGCTCTCCAGGATGGCGTCCCGCAACTCGCGGCGCTTCTTCTGCTCGGCCGGGTCCGGAACCGGGACGGCGGCGAGCAGTCGCTGCGTGTACGGGTGCTGCGGGTTGTTCACGATCTCGGTCGTCGGGCCGACCTCGACCAGGTGGCCGTCCTTCATCACGGCGATCTGGCTGGACAGCATCTCCACCACCGCCAGGTCGTGACTGATGAACAGGCAGGCGAAGCCGTAGCGGTCCTGCAGGTCGGCGAACAGCTTCAGCACCCGTGCCTGCACCGACACGTCCAGGGCGGACGTCGGCTCGTCCGCGATCAGCAGCTTGGGCTCCAGCGCCAACGACCGGGCGATACCGATCCGCTGCCGCTGCCCGCCGGACAGCTCGTGCGGGTAACGGTTCCGCATCGACCGGGGCAACTCGACGCTGTCCAGCAGCGCCTCGACCCGCTTCGACAGCTCCGACCCGCGCAGGTTCTCGTGCAGGTACAGCGGCTCACCGATCGACTCCCCCACCGGCAGCCGGGGGTTCAGCGACGAACCCGGGTCCTGGAAGACGATGCCGACATCGCGCCGGAACGGGAACAGGTCCTTGTTCGTCGCATTGCTGATGTCGCGGCCGGCGACGTGCAGGCTGCCCTCGGCGATCGGCAGCAGCGCCACCGCGGCCCGGCCGATGGTGGTCTTGCCCGAACCGGACTCACCCACCAGGCCGACGACGCGTCCCGGATCGACCCGCAGGTTGATGTTGTGCGCCGCCCGGAACACCGGACGCCGGCCCTGCTTGGGGTAGTCGATGGACACGTTCTCCATCAGCAGGGCCGCGGTCGCTCCCGGATCCCCGGGCGCCAGCGGGACGGGCTGGTCGCCGTGCGCGACCATCGACACCTTCAGCGCCGGCGGCGTCCGGACGTCCGCCTCGGTGCCGAGGTGCGGGACGGCGGCCAGCAGCGCCTTCGTGTAGGGGTGCTGGGGACGGTTGAAGATCTCGTCGGAAGTGCCGTGCTCGACGACGCGTCCGTCCTTCATCACCACGATCCGGTCGGCCATGTCGGCGACGACACCCATGTCGTGGGTGATCAGGATGATCGCAGCGTCCACCCGCTCGCGGAGCTCGCGCATCAGCTTCAGGATCTCGGCCTGAACGGTCACGTCCAGGGCCGTCGTGGGCTCGTCGGCGATCAGCAGCTTCGGGTCGCAGGCAAGCGACTGGGCGATCATGATCCGCTGCCGCTGGCCGCCGGAGAGCTGGTGGGGGAACTTGTCGAAGCTCGACTCCGGCTCGGGGATCTCCACCAGCCGCATCAGCTCCAGCGCCCGCGCCTTCGCCTGCGACGGGGCCATCACGAAGTGCGTCCGCAGCGTCTCAACGATCTGGAAGCCGACCGTGTAGACCGGGTTGAGCGCGGTCATCGGCTCCTGGAAGATCACCGCGATCTCGTTGCCGCGGACCTCCCGCAACCTGGTTCCGCTCAGGCCGATGAGCTCCACGCCCTTCAGCTTGGCCGACCCGGTCGCGCGGCCATTCGGGGGCAGCAGGCCGATCAGGCTCATCGAGGACTGGGTCTTCCCCGAGCCCGACTCGCCCACGATCGCCAGCACCTCGCCGGCCTTCAGGTCGTAGCTGACATGGTCGGCGGCGTCGAACCACTCACCGCTGACCCAGAACTTCACGCCGAGATCGCGCACCTCGAGGACCGTGTCACCGCGCTTGACCTCGCCACCGATCCGGCGAGACAGTCGGACGGCGCCTTCGAGGCTGGTCTCGTGCTGGGCGCTCACTGCTCGGCTCCTTGCGCTGCTGCGGTCTTGGCCAGGGCCCGGTCCATCTCCCGGCGGGACGGGATCCGCTTCGTCCGCGGGTCGAACGCATCACGCAGGCCGTCGCCGATGAAGTTGGCGCTCAATGCGATCAGGATGATGAACAGGCCCGGCCACCAGAACAGCCACGGACGCGTGGCGAACGCGCCCTGGTAGTCAGAGATGAGCTTGCCCAAGGACACGTTCGGGTCGATCACGCCGAAGCCGAGGAAGCTCAACGCCGCCTCCAGCACCACCGCCTGCGACATCACCAGGGTCGTGTTCACGATGATGACGCCGACCGCGTTAGGCAGCACGTGCTTGGTGATGATCCGCCAGTCGGTCGCGCCGGCGACCCGGGCGGAGTCGACGAACTCACGCTCCCGCAGAGTGAGGAACTCGCTGCGGACCAGCCGGGCCAGTCCTGGCCACAGGATCAGTCCGAGCAGCAGCGCCAACATCAGCGGAACCAGTGCCCTGATCTCGGCCTTCATCGCGTCGCTCGCGTCCAGCTTGTCCGGCAGCGTGGTGACGAGCTTGCCCATCACGGCACCGAGGACCAGCACCGGCAGGGTGATCACGAGATCGGTCGTCCGCATCAGGAAGGTGTCGACCTTGCCGCGGTAATAGCCGGCAATCGCCCCGACAGTAGTGCCGACCACCAGCGTGACCAGCCCCATCACCATCATGACCATCAGCGAGGTCTGGGTGCCCTTCATGACGAGGGCGAAGTTGTCCCGGCCGATCTCGTCCTGGCCGAAGGGGTGGTCGCCGATCGCGAACCCGGGGCCGCCGAGCCACTGCGGCAGGGTGAGGGTCGGGGCGCCGCCGTTCAGCACATCGTGGGTGGACGCGTAGTTCTGGTATTGCCACCATCCCGGAATGCCGAACACGCCCATCGCGCTGATCGACAGGATCGTCACCGACAGGAGGATCAACACGCCAACCAGGGCGCCACGGTGCCGGATGAACCGGCGCCAGACCAGCTGCCCCTGGCTGAGCCCCTCGACCTCCTTGAGCTGGCCTACGCCTTCGCCGCGACCGTGGTCGTCCGGATCCAGCGGCGGCAGCCCTTCGGCCATGGTGTGCAGTTCGGCGTCCGCGTTCGGATTGGCGCTTTCGTGGTCGCTCATGCGTTCACCCGGATCCGTGGGTCGAGGACCCCGTAGAGGAGGTCGGCGATGATGTTGGCGAAGATCGCCAGGAAGCCGGTGAGCATCACGTACGCCATCACCGGGTCGATCTCGCTGTTGCCCAGGGAGACGACGAAGAACTTGCCAGCGCCCGACCAGCCGAAGATCGTCTCGGTGATCACCGCACCGCCGATCAGCGAGATGAAGTCGACCGGGACGATCGAGGCGAGCGGCAGCAGCGCGTTGCGCAGCGCGTGGCGGACGACCACGACGCGCTCGGGCAGGCCCTTCGCCCGAGCGGTACGGATGTAGTCCTGGCTGAGCACTTCCAAGGTCGAGCCGCGCTGGTAACGGGTGTAGGACGCGAACGAGATCAGCACGAGCGCGATCGTCGGCAGCAGCAGATGCGTCCAGCGGTCGAGCTGGGAGATCCAGAAATCGCCGCCGAGGTTCGGGGTGGCCGGGCCGATCGTCGCGATCGGCCGACCGTTGATGATGCTGGCGTGCACGTAGAGGTTCCAGCCCTGCAACACCCGGTCGACGTAGACGACCACGGAGATGATCACCGCGACCAGGACGGCGCCGCGCATCGAGACGCCCCGGTCGGGGCCGCCCCACAGCCAACCGATCGCCATGGCCATGACGATGGCCACCACGAGCAGGCCCAACAGGGACCAGACGTCCATCGGAACGAGGAAGAACAGCCACTGCAGTGGCACGTACAGCGCGATCCCGACGACGGCAGTGGTCAGCGCGGCGTACAGGGCCAATCGGTTGCTCAGGCCCGCGAAGATCATGGTGACGGCGACCGCTGCCAGCAGGGCCGTGGCGCCGACACCGATGATGCCCAACTGTGGATCCACGATCCAGCCGCTGAGCAGCATATACGCCAAGGTGCCCAAGGTGACGGCGAAGGCAGCGGCGAACACGACCAACTGGCGCTTGAACCCGGTGGCGATCGCCGCCGCCCAGAACAACGCCGCGACGAACGAGATCGCGATCACCGCCGGCCAGTTCATCACCGGGTTGTCGAGGTAGTCATTGATACCGATCGCGACGAACTGCTTCAACAGGACGGCCACCCAGAAGACCGGCAGTGAGTAGAGCAGGAAGGAGACGAAGGTGATCGTGTAGTCGAACGCGGTGTACTGCCGCAGCGCGCTGATCACGCCGATCGTCACACCGAGCAGCAGGGCGATGCAGGTCGCGGCGAAGATCAGCTGGATGGAGGTGGCGATGGCCGGGCCGAGGACTCTGCTCACCGAGAGGCCCGAGCGCCAGGCCGTCCCCAGGTCTCCGTGGACGAAGTTGCCGAGCCAGGACAGATAGCGCACCGGCCACGGTTGGTCGAGTTGCAGCAGCCGGATCCGCGTCTCGATCAACTGCTGCTTGTTCGGCAGCGGCGAGATCCGCAGGTCATCCAGCGGGTCCATGGCCAGATCCAGCATTCCGTACACCAAGAACGACAGGATCAGCAGCAGCCCGGCGGCGATCGCCAGACGGCGACCCAGGTAGCGGATCATCGGTCACCTACAGTCACGAGGAACAAAGTTAGCTGAGGCCAGCCCGTACACAAAGAAACGGGGACGCAACTGGGGCGCCAGGCGAGCCTGGCGCCCCAGCTGTGGTCAGTGTCGGCTCCGCGGAGCCGTCTGCTCGGTCAGCCGAGCTTCCACTGCCAGAAGTTCCAGAACATCGTCGGCGACAGCGACATCGACGAGACGTTCTGCAGCTTGTTGCTGACCCCGGTCGGCTCCGGGAACTGGAAGATGCTGATCGAGAAGTTGTCAGCCACCAGTTGGGTCTCGACCTGGTTCACCAACTCCTGCTGCTTGGCAGCATCGGTTGCGACCTGGATCTGGTCGAGCAGCCCGTCCACCTTCTTGTTCGAGTAACCGTAGAAGTTGTTCTGGCCCTTGGTTCGGAAGTTGGCGTCCGACTCCGACAGACCGGTCGAGACCGACTGCCAGCCGAACAGCACCGAGTCGTACTTCGCGGTGTTGCCCAGCAACGAACCCCAGTTCTTGTTGCCAGCGTCGACAACCTTGAAGCCGGCCTTCTCCGCGGACTCCTTGATCAACTGGAACTCCTGCACCCGGCGGGTGTTCGTGTTGTCGTACATGAAGCGGACGGTCGGCGAGGTGACGCCGGCCTGCTGCAGCAGCTGCTTGGCCTTGTCGGTGTTGTCACCGGCGCCGTACTTCGTCGCCATGCCGCTAGCGGCAACGACACCGTCGTACATCGGGCTGCCCGGGACGACGATCAGCGAGTTGCGGATCTCGGCGTCGGGGTTCAGCGGCTTGATGATGGTGTCGATGATCTTCTGCCGCGGAATGGTCTGCAGCCAGGCGTCGCGCACCAGGTTGGCCTTGTTGGCGTCGCCGCCGTAGGCCGCCGGGTCGAACGGACCCTTGTTGTTCTGGGCCATGTCGACGTGCTCGAAGGTTCCGCCGACGCCGTTGAGGACGGTGACGCCCTGGAGCGCCTGCATCTGCTTGAGGATGTCGGCGGTCGCCTGCGGCTGGGTGGCCAGCACCTCGCCGTTCTGCAGGGCCTGCACCGAAGCCTGAGCGTCGCCGATGATGCGGACGGTGATGGTGTCGATGCTCGGGGTGTGCTCACCCTTGTAGTTCGGGTTCTTCTTCATCGTCACGTAGTCGGACGTCAACGCCGTGATCGTGTACGGACCGGTGCCGACGACGAGGCTGGTGTCGCTCGGCATGGCCTCGAAGTTGAACTTCGAGTTCCACACGTTCGAGATCTTGGACAGCGCGGCGTTGTCCTTCTTCTGGAACGCGTCCAGCACGGCCTGCGCGGCCTGGGTCGGATCGTCGATGCCCAGAGCCACCTTGCCGACCACGTGCGCCGCGACGCCCGGGTTGAACAGGCTGCCCGGGAGCTCCCAGTCCACGAACGGCTTGGAGTACTCGTAGGTGATGGTCTTGCCGTCGATCGTCGGGAACTTCTTGATCAACGCCCAGCCAGGATTCGAGGAGTTGAAGAAGACCTTGGTGCCGACGTTGTCCTTGGAGACGTCACCGCTCTCGGGGTCAACCTTGGCCTCGTAGTTGTTGTAGAGCCCGCTCTGGGCGCCGTAGGCCAGGATCAGGTCGGCCGGAGTCACCGGGACGCCGTCAGACCAGGTCGCCGTGTCGGCGATGGTCTGCTTGACCGTCAGCGGGCTGTCGGAGACCTTCTCGTACGTGCCGAAGCTCTTGTTCGGCTGGATCTTGAGATCCTTGTCGTAGTAGCTGAACGAGTCGTTCGTCAGGTAGATGATGTTCGTGTTCGCGGTCGCGTTACCAAACGACGTCGCGTTGTTGTACGAGTAGAACGCCTGGTTCCAGGCGACAGTCGCCACCGACTCGGTGTTCAGGCTCGTCTGCGTAGCCTGCGGGGTCGGCGTGCAGGCCGACAACGCGAGCGCGGTGGCGAGCACTCCGGTGGCGGCTGCGAGCAGCTTCTTCGCGCGCAATGTTCCTCCATTGAATCGTCGCACCCGGATGTGCTAGCACCAGGCACGGTTGAAGCCACCAAGGTACCCTGCCCTGAGCGGCGGCTCAACGCACAACGGCCGCGTCCGCCACTTCGTTACGGAAGCGAAACCGTCCCCGTCAGCGGAGGTTTCCCACGAAAGTGCCCAGCAGGAGGTCATTCAGGGCTCTGCGATCGGCCCCGATGACGATCGTCGGCAGCACCAGGCAGACCATTCCGGCACGCAGCACCGCCCGTCCCCAGCCCAGCGGACGGCCGTCGAGGGAGAAGATCCCGATCCGGGCGACGTACTGGCCGAAGCTGCTGCCGATCAGGGCGGTCAACACGGTGGATTCGACGAAGAAGATCGCCAGCACCATCCATGCCTTCCACCCCGGGTCGCGCAGCACACCGGGGCCGAAGACGGCGACGGCGAGGATCATGCAGGCGGCCCAGTCGAGGATCAGGGCGGCAACACGGGCGAACCAGGACGCGAGCGAACCGCGTCCGGTCTCGGGGAGGCCGATGCGCTGGCCCGGGTACGGCTCGTCCGGGGTGCCGTCGGTCGTGTCGTCCGCCATGACCGGCAGCCTAACGATGCGGAGCCCGGTTCGGGCGCTCGCCGTAACGACGCTGAAACATGGACGCAACCATGCGGTTACGGCGCGACCCTAGGTTGGTCGGCGTTACCACCTGACTATGGAGGAGATATGTTCCAAGGCGCCGACGACCTGTTGGCCTACATCGCCGACGAGGGCGTCGAGACCGTCGACGTCCGGTTCTGCGATCTTCCCGGTGTGATGCAGCACTTCACCGTCCCGGCCCAGTTCTTCGACGCGGACGTGTTCGAGAACGGCCTGTCCTTCGACGGCTCCTCCATCCGCGGCTTCCAGAAGATCCATGAGTCGGACATGACGCTGATGCCCGATCCGACGACGGCGTTCATCGATCCGTTCCGCCGGTCGAAGACGCTGGCGCTGAGCTTCTTCGTCCACGACCCGCTGACCAAGGAGCCCTACAGCCGCGACCCGCGCAACATCGCCCGCAAGGCGGAGACCTACCTGGCGTCCACGGGGATCGGCGACACGGTCTTCATGGGGCCGGAGGCCGAGTTCTACGTGTTCGACTCCGTCCGCTACGAGACCAAGGCCAACGCGGGCTTCTACTACATCGACTCCGAGGCCGGGGCCTGGAACACCGGTGCGGAGTACGACGGCGACGGCCGCGGCAACCGGGGCTACAAGGTCAAGTACAAGGGCGGCTACTTCCCGGTGCCGCCGGTCGACCACTTCGCCGACCTGCGCGACGACATGGTCCGCAACCTGATCGGTGTCGGCCTGGAGATCGAGCGGGCACACCACGAGGTGGGCACGGCCGGCCAGGGCGAGATCGCGACGAAGTTCGGCACCCTGCTGGGAGCTGCCGACAACCTGATGAAGTACAAGTACGTCATCAAGAACACGGCGTGGGCTGCCGGCAAGACGGCCACCTTCATGCCGAAGCCGATCTTCGGCGACAACGGCTCGGGTATGCACGTGCACCAGTCGATCTGGAAGAACGGCGAGCCGCTGTTCTACGACGAGGCCGGGTACGCCAGCCTCTCCGACCTCGCCCGCTGGTACATCGGCGGCCTGCTGAAGCACGCCCCGTCGGTGCTGGCGTTCACCAACCCGACGGTGAACAGCTACCACCGCCTGGTGCCGGGCTTCGAGGCTCCGGTGAACCTGGTCTACAGCTCGCGGAACCGCTCGGCGTCCATCCGGATTCCGATCACCGGCTCGAACCCGAAGGCCAAGCGCCTCGAGTTCCGTTGCCCCGACCCGTCGTCGAACCCGTTCCTGGCCTTCCCCGCGATGCTGCTCGCCGGCCTCGACGGCATCCAGAACAAGATCGAGCCGCCCGCCCCGATCGACAAGGACCTGTACGAGCTGCCGCCCGAGGAGCACACCCAGGTGCCGACCGTCCCCGGTTCGCTGGACGCGGTCCTGGACGCCCTGGAGGAGGATCACGACTACCTGCTCGCCGGCGACGTCTTCACCCCGGACCTGATCGAGACCTGGATCGACATGAAGCGGGCCGACATCGACGCCATCCGGCTCCGTCCGCACCCGCACGAGTTCGAGATGTACTTCGACATGTGAGCATCGTGCCTAGTCAGAGGCTAGTAGTGGTGCTCTAGTCCGCCGCTAGTCCGCGACTTGGTCAAAAGAAGTCCGCCCGGTCAGTTGGACTGACCGGGCGGATTTCATCATTTCGGGGTGGGCTGGCCTACGTCTCGTCGGCAGCCTCGGCGTCGATGACCTCGTGACGACCGCGCATCACGTTGGCGACGGCGGTACGCGACTCGTCCTCCGTGCTGTTGAAGAGGTGCGCGTAGGTCTCCAAGGTGGTCTTGGCGTGAGCATGCCTCATCCGGGCCTGGACGACCTTGATGCTGCACCCGGCCGCGATCAAGGTGCTGGCGTAGAAGTGGCGCAGGTCGTGGAAGGTGAAGCCCATCTCGGCCAGGCCCGGGACCTTGTCTCGGCACTCTCGCACAGCGCGCTCGATGGTCCAGGCATGCGTCGGCCGCCCGTCCTCGTCGGTCACCACGGTCGTCCCCTTGTACGCCTTGATGTAGGCGGAGAGCAGGTCGGTCAGGTCAGCAGGGACCGGGATGGGCGCTCCGGACGACGTGGTCTTCAACTCCTGCCCCTCGCCTTGGACCGATGGCGTGATGACCCGCCCGAGGAAGTTGATGTCGGCGACCTTCAGCCCGGCAGCCTCTCCCACCCTGAGCCCCGCGAACGCTCCGAGGAGGATCGCTGGCCGTAGGTGCTCCGGGAAGGCGTCGTAGAGCGCCCAGACCTGCTTGTCGTCGCACCAGTGGGGCTTCTGGGTCGGTTGCGGTGGGGACGTCTTCCGGCCGCATGGGGATCGCGGAATGATGCCGTCCTCGACCGCATCTCCGAGCAGCTGGACGAGCCGCCGGTAGATCGCGTAGGTGCTGCCCTTGGAGTAGGTCTTGCTGAGCGCCGCGGTGAACGCCTTGATTTCGGAGGGGCGAATCAGGCCGATCTGCCGGTTGCCGAACGTCTTGTTGATGACACTGATGTGCCAGCGTGCAGCCCGCACCGTGCCCGGCCGACGCGTCCCGTAGCCTTCGAGCCAGCGTTCCGACCACTGTTCCATGGTCATCTTGGCACTGGCCGGGGTGACCCACATGCCGGTGTTGGACGCGGTGACCTGGGCCTCGATCCACTTGTCGGCGTCCGTCTTGCGCTTGAAATGCTTCGAGCGCTCCTTGCCGTCAGGTCCCTTGAACCGGGCTCGGTACATCCCGTCCGGACGCTTCTTGATGCTCGCCATTCTTGTCCCCCTCGTTCGGCGCCAGGTCCACTCCCTACGCCTGCGTGTACGTCCTGATCGCCTGTTCGGCTTCCTCGACCCGTCCCGCCCAGTAGGCGGCCTGCTCCCTGGCGACCCTCAGTTCGTGCTGGAGGGCAAGTGGCGGGATGGCCCGCCTGAACTCCTCGGGTGAGCGCCTGAGTAGTTCGACGGGCACTCCGAGAGCGTTCGCCAGCAGCTGGTCCTCGGGAATCCGGATGACTCTGGTCCCCCGCTCGATCCTCGCAACGGTCGTTGGGTAGAACGTCAGCCCAGCCTCAGTAACCAGCTTTGCCACCTGTGCCTGGCTGTAGCCGAGGAGTTCGCGGGCGAACCTCGTGTTGGCGGCGATGTTGGCAGGGATTGCCGATGGGTTGGTGTCGGTCACGGGGGCTATCATGCCGGAAAGCTCAGATCCTTGCGTGTCGACGCGCCAAGCGACAATGTGTTTCGTATCCTAAACACCCGCGGCAAGACCGATGGGAAGCGACGGAGAGGTACGGGGATGGCAGTGGTGATCGGGGAGCAGATGACCCCGAAGAGGCTCGTGGCGGAGTGGCCCGGGCTCTTCAACGAGAACACGTTGCGGTGGTGGCGCGTCCAGGGCTACGGGCCGAAGTTCTTCAAGGTCGGCAAGCGGGTGTTCTACCGCCGGACCGACGTGCAGGCCTGGCTCGACGCGCAGTACGCCCAGGCCAGCTGAACACCCCGGGCTCCTCGGATTCACCGACGACCCAAGCCGCTAGCCTTCGTGCCATGGCGACATCGAAGTCCACCGAATTCCTCTGGGAGGAGCGTGGCAGGAACTCTGTGCCGTTCCCGGCGCGCGATGGCTTCAGTAGATTCGATTGGGCCGCGTGCAGCTTCACGTCCGCGCTGATTGACGGGGTCGAGGTCGCCCGAGTCAAGCTGGATGACCGCTATCGACCAACCGCGTACCTCGCCGTGGTTCCAGCAGGTCGGTTCACTCTGATCGAGTACCTGGAGGTCGACTCGAACCTTCGCGGGCAGGGGGACATCGGACCGGCCATCCTGGCGGCCCTTCGAGAGCGACTCCCGGACCGGACGCTCGCCGCGTATCCCACGGTCGAGTCGCAACGCTGGTGGGATCGCAGGGTTCGTGAGGGCACCTGGATCCGCGTCGATCATCCCGAAGGACCCGTCCGCGGGCTCCCACTGTACCTCTCCCGAGGAGAAGGCTGCGTGACGCCTTGGTGACGAACGCCACCGGTTAGGCTCCCGTTCATGGAACCCGGGTCTGTATTTCACTACACCTCGGCGGAGGGCCTTCTCGGCATCATTGAGAGCAAGGTGCTGTGGGCTTCGGAGGCCTCCAGCCTGAATGACACCGCAGAACTGAACCAGGGCTGGGAGATCATCGACAAGTGGCTTAGTGGGCAGCCCGACTCCGACACAGTCTCGACGCTCCGATACCTCGCCGAGATTCCACGCACCGCACGCACCGAGGTTCTCGTCCTGAGTGCCTCGACCGACCCAGAGGACGCTGGCCAATGGCGCAACTACGGGGCGGAAGGCAGAGGCTACGCAGTCGAGATCGACGCAGGATTGCCGCTCGCCGCGGTTGCCGTTGGGCCGGAGCCAGCCCCTGAGAACCCGCCGTCCGAACCTGGTAAGCGCCTCTTCATGGTCCCATCCAGGCTGTGGCTCGGTGGCTGGGAGCGAGTCCTGTACTCGTCCGCCGACATGGACCAAGCACTGCACAACCTGATCGAGTACAGGGAGGAGAAACGTGCTTGGGAGCAGCAGGCAAGGGATGGCGAAGAGTTCGATGAACGATGGCAGGAAGTCGAGGCAGACATACTCGGGCAGATGGCCACTCTGGCGGGTAGGTACAAGTCGCCCGGCTTCATGGGTGAGCGTGAACACCGCGTCCTGGTGGGCGCGGAATGGGGATCTGCGCACCTCCATCATCGAGCCGGACGATACGGCGTTGTGGCCTACGCCGAACTTACCGGCGCACCAGACGCGAGCACTCGCTTCCTCTATGGGACAGAGCCTGCTACTCGCACACTGCCCATCCGGTCGGTCCGGGTAGGTCCGGGACTGCCGGAAGAGAACGTTCGCACGGTGCAGCGCCTGCTGAGGGTGAACGGATTCGAGGATGTGGCGGTCAAGCGTGCGGAGGTGCCTCTTCGCTGAGACGCGTTGTGGTCTCGCGGTTGTCGGCTTCCCGCCAACAGGGTCGCCAAACGAACTCCGAAAGTCGCCAAACGAACTCCGAAAGAGGTACGGCCTCCGCCAAAGCACTCTTGGTCACCGGTGAGTCACCGTCGTCCGGGATCACGTCAACCGGTACTCCGAGCAGGGTGGAGAGGTCGGCTTCGAGGTTGAGCAGGTCCACGATGTCGGCGCCGGGCGGGAAGTGGACGATCAGGTCGAGGTCGGAGCCGGGCCGGTCGGCACCACGCGCAACGGAGCCGAACACCCGGATGTTGCTCACCCCACGACCGGCCGCGAGCGCAGCAATATCACCGGCCCTCGCCCGCACGATGACGGACGGCCGGACGGTCACGGCTACTTGCGGAGCTTGGAGCCGATGAACAGCACGCTGAGGGCCAGCATCCCCACCGCGCACCAGAACCACGTCTGGAGGAACGCCGCCGGGTCCAGGTTGCTCGTCGGCGAGACGAAGTGCTGGATGAGCAGCGCCAGGAACCCCGCGGGGAGTGCCATCAGGAACGCGATCTTCTTCATGCCCTATAGGTGTACGCAGAATCCGGCTTCCTCTACAGCCAGACGATCTGCTCCCCTTCAAGCAGGTTCTCCAGGCCGACTCGGGTGTGAATCAGGACGACGCGGTGCCCGATGAGGTCGCTGATCGCCCGGGACGGTTCGGTGAGGTCGTAGGCCACTCGCTGCAAGGCCGACGACGCGTGGGTGCTCAATGTCGTGGCGACGGAGGATGTCGTGCACCTCGTCGCGGTAGAGGTGGAGGAGTTCGAGCGGCGGGAAGTCGGCGGCCACAAGCCCTCCTGCCCCGGACGTGGACGGACCCGGTGGCGCTATCCCACCCCCAGGCGCATGCCACCGGGCCCTGATGCAGCCCAGAGTAGGCCCGGCCATCACCTTCCCGCCAGAGGCAGGCGTGCGGAGACCCGGGAGGGCATTGGGTGTCTCCTCGCCGGGCTAAGTCGAGCGTATCCGGCCTCCTTGGCGGTTGTCAGACGCTTTGGAGTGCCTTGGTCGGATCGTCCGGGTCGGCGCCGAGGTCCTTCCGGCACGCTCGCACGAATTCGCCATAGGCCGCTTCAATTCGTTCCAGTTCAGTGCGGGCCTTTTCGGCGGTCCTTGCGTACTCGTAGCGGCCGAGGAGACGGCTCGCAGGATCGACGACCTCGGGCGGCGCGACCAACTCCATGCCGCTCAATGCGACCGAGAGTGTACGGCGAACATCTCTGGCTGTTGACCTCGCATCCGCCATCAGACGGGAGATCTTGGCCGCTCTCGTCCACTGGTCTTCCGGAAGTTGCTCCTCGTCAGCGGCTCGCCACTCCTCCTGAGCATCGGTGAAAGTTGTGTCGAGGCTTCCGTTGAGGGTCGTCATCCACGATGCCCACTGGGTGGCAAGTCGCAGCGTCGTCTTGGCCTGGTCGAGCACCTCGCCATAGAGGGCCCTGCGCTCGGTGAGGAGGAGCTTCACGCGGTCGTCGGCCCGGGCGGCAGCTGCGATCCGTTCCTGGGACTGAAGTTGCTGCAGGGCGATGTGAGTTTGGGCCTCGATCTGTCGCTGGGTGTTGCGCCCATTGATGATGCCGGTCACAACTGCTCCGAGTACCGCGCCGAAGACACCGATCGCGGCAGCGAGGGCGACAGCGATTGGTGGGGTCAGCCAACTCCAGTCAGGCACACCGGGACGCTATCGGTTTCCGGTTCCGCTCAACAGGCTCAGCTGACCCGGAGGACTTGCCCAGTCACCTCGTCCAGGCCCGTAGGCAGGCCGTCAGGTCGTACACCGCTGAGCACCGCAGTCATCCTGGGCACGAGCACGGTGTCGAACAGGGCGTCCTCGATGAGCGTCACCTGTCGAGTCCCGCCGTCCGCCTGGTTGAGCCTGACGACCGCCTCCCCCGTGCTTCCAGACCCTGCGAACGCGTCGAGCACTCGTCCGTCATTGGGTGTCACAGCGCCTATCCATGCCCCCAGAGCCGCCGGGTCCTTGGGGTACTTGATGGCCCCGCCGAGCCCGAGTTGTTCGAGTCGACGCGCTCCCCCACGACGGCTCACTGCGAACACGGACGGTGGCGTGACGCACCCCTGGCTCTCCAGGTACGACTTCAGCCGCGGTGCCGTCGTGTGGTCTGGCCCGAACAGCACCCGGCCGTCCGTGAGCAGCTGGCCGAACGTCTCCTCGGTGAGTCTCCAGCCGTGCTTCGGGAGCCTGCATGGTCGACCGTTTCGAGGGTGCGGAATGTCGTACCTGGGTCCGTCTCCGGTGGGCTTGGTGATGGGCTGTGCGTAGTAAGGCCGTCCGTCAGCATCGACGGTGTCGTAGTTGCGGTAACCCCACCCGAGCTTCTGTGTACGCATCCAGGCGCGGTAGGCAGCGGAGGCTTTGACCGTGTCCCCCTGGGCGTCCTGGAGGCACTGGCGGGCGACGTGGAGGCATTCCTCGACCCGGTCCTTCGGCATCGTCCAGCGCACTCCTGAGTCCCTGAGAGCGGCCAGGTCACGGGCATAGATCAGCAGGTACTCGGCGCCGTCTGAGACGTAGCGTGCGTTCCCGCGGGCAGCCCCATGCCACGTCACATCTGAGATGAAGTTCCGCTCCCCCATCACTCCGTCGAGCAGCACCTTCAGGTAGTGGTGTTCCTCTGGACCGATGGAGCACAGCAGGACGCCAGTCGGTTCGAGGAGATCACGGGCGAGTGTGAGCCGAGGCTTCATGAACTTTGCCCAGTCCTGGTGGGAGCCGTAGTTGTCGTCGTAGCCGAGGCCGGGCAGGTGCGAGTTCCAAGGTGGGTCGGCGTAGATGGTGTCGAACCGCTCGCCCCGGCCGCGAAGCCTCCTGAGTACCGCCAGGTTGTCTCCCCTGAGGGCCCGGTGCACAACGTCGAACACACCGGCAGCCTAGGCCAGAGGATCGGGCGCCATCTCGGAGTCCTCGTCCTCTGCGAAGTCCTCTTCTTCGGGACCGATCGGTGCGTGGTCAGGGTCGCCAAGGACCGCGTTGCCCGGGTCGGCTAGTAGCTTCTCGTAGGGAGGCAGCCTTCTCGGTGCGGGGTTGTAGGGGTAGCTGGGGTTCAGCATGTTCCAGTCCTTTCGGTCTCATCAATCAACATGCGTAGACAACAGCCCCAGGACCGTCGCCCGCTCGGACATGATTCGCTCGATGCACTGCTGGGCGTCGATGAGGTGCGCTCCGACCGTCTCGGTCCACCCGCCGGTCCGGGGCATCGGTTCGGGCGTGCACCAACCCCGTGCTGATTTACTCCGCCGGAGGCATGAATCCGATGGCTGGGGCTAACGGTTGCCCTTCGACCGGTTGTGCATCACGCAGAGCATTTCGCAGTTGGCCAGCGTGGTCGCCCCTCCCTTCGACCAGGCCGTCACATGGTCCGCATCCATCTCGGACAGCTTGTAGACGCGGTTCTGGTTCGCGTTGGTTCCCTGGGCGCACAGCGGGCAGTTCGACACGCCCTGGGCCTTCGCGTCCTGGGTCTGGCGTTCGTAGGCGACCCGCTTGACGTTGTCATCGAAGATCCGGATGTCCAGCAGGCTCGGTTCGGTCTCCCCGCCGAGGATGTATTCGTAGATGCCCTTCGGAGCGTGCACGGACGGGTCGCCGCGGAGTTCGTCCACTCTCTTGTCGACCGTCGCCGGGTTGTAGGCCTTGCTGTGGAAGGTCTCGTACAGCCGGTTCCATTCGAGGCCACGCATCTGCGGGTCGGGCGTCCTAGCGAACACGGCGGTCACCCAGTCGATTACCGAGGTGAAGTACGTCTGCAACCCTGCGATGCCCGTGTCCTGCCGGTGCTGCGCAAGGTACGAGTGGATCTCCTGGTCCTTGGACGCCGCCACCCATCCGAGCGCCACTTCGAGGACGCCCTGCCGCTTCGGGTCACCCTTCACGAACCAGGCCCACTTCTGCTGGAGCGGGTTGCCGGAGTTCGAGTATTCGGCTTTCGCTGCGGTGATGAACGGCCCCGAGTAGATCGCGTTGAGGAGTTCCTGCTTGTTCAGGGGGACGCCTGCGATGTTGACGGTCTGGAACCATTCCCGGATCTCAGACTCGGTGCCGGAGCACACGTAGATGAGCAGTTCGCTGTTCATGATCAGGTCCCGGGCCTCCAACGGAAGCGAGGAGAACGTCTGCTCACGACCGGCCCGCAGGACCGCGAACTTGCCGGTGACGAAGCGCCCGATGCTGGTGATCCGTTGCTGCCCGTCCAGCACTTCGAGGTTGGTGCCGTTGTCGTTGAAGTAGATGAGGCCGAGCGGATAGCCCTTCAGGAGAGAGTCGATCACCGCCCGATCCCGCTTGCCGTCGCCGTAGATGTAGTTGCGTTGGTACTCAGGCTGGATAACCAGCTGGCCGGAGAGTCCGTAGAGACCCTTGGCCTCCAGTTCGTTGTAGACGAAGCCGTCGACTACCTCGGCCACGGTGTAGTGCTTCAGGTCCGTCTTCACTGGTCGGCCTTTCTCCGGATGAACAGTCGCTGGTAGACGGCCACATCGTTGACGTAGGGCCGGTGGTGGCCTTCCTTGTACGAGATCTTGAACTCACGGGGAACCTGTCCGTATGCGCTCATCCCGACAACCTCAAACTGGTTGGGGTTGAGCCTGTCCAGGAACGAGACGGGCACGCCCATGAGGCCTTGGTAGTCGCTGGGTACCGCATCAACGAAGCCAACGTCGATGGCGTCGAAGTTGTCGTACCGGTGGTAGCCGACACCGCGCACCTCCTTGTGGCGGCTGTACTTCAGGTTGTCAGCGGCGGTCATCAGTTGCAGCGGCTCGTGACGGCGCCCATGGTCCAGGTTGGTGAACCAGCACGAGTTTCCCAGCCGTGTGAAGTCGAGCGAGTCGGTCGACGGGTAGCCGAGCCGTTCCGCCTTGGCCCGGTCTGCTTCCTTGATGTCGGCGCCCTTGGGCACCCCGAAGACCATGTCTGTGCTGTTGCCCGTAGCACCTTTCCAAAGCAGCCCGCCACGGACGAGCGGGAACACCTCCCGATAGGTGACGGCGTTGTTGGTGCCGATCACCGAGAACTGCTTGTGCCCGTCCATCAGCCACGCGATGAACTCCTTGAACAGCGAGAACGGTGGGTTGGTGACGACGATGTCGGCCTCGTCTCGTAGGGCCGTCACTTCTGCGCTACGGAAGTCGCCGTCCCCATCGAGGTATTCCCACTGGAGGTCGTCGATGTTGATCGCGCCGTCGCGGTTGAGGTCTTGGTTGTCGAGGACGAACTTCTTCCCGTTGGCCTGGGTCTTCGTCGCGTCGAACGCCGGACTGGACGACTCGAACAGGGAGGGCTGGTAGGCGAGATGCGCCGGGTTACTGTCCGGCGCGAACGACGTGGAGATGAGCTTCCGGAGCCCGTAGTCCATGAAGTGCAGGGCGAAGAACTTGGCGAAGTTGGACCATTCCGGGTCGTCGCACGGCAGCAGAACCACCTTGTCCCGGAACACGTCAGGGTCGTACTCGGTGTAGGCGTTCATCTCGCGCTCGATGTCCGCCCACTGGGTGTAGAACTCGTCCTGCGGCGTCCACCTCGCTGCGTTCAGGTTCGCGTTCGCCATCGACTTCCTTCCCACCGGTCGGCATGACGCTATCGCGTCCGAGTCACGAGCATGACCTCCCGCTCTGACACGCCCATCCGCCCCGGGTGCGTCTCGGCGAACAGAGTCAGCCCGACGAGATCTGCCTGGTCGAACGCCGAGCGGAGCCTATCTGCGCCTCAGCGCTGGGTCCGGCGTTCCTTCAAGGTGTTGTCCATTGCCCACTGGTCGACCCGTGGCACCTTCATGGGCATCGGCCGGTTCGCCTCGAAGGCTTTTGCGCAATCGGGGCAGGCATCGGTGTCTTCGCTCCAGAAGCCGAACTCGGTGATCACGAGACAGTGGATGCCACACCAGGTCCGCGCCGGTCTTTCCGGATCGAGGAATCGGGTGACCTCCGGGTAGTCGTCCAAACCGAGACCGCGTGGGCGAGGCCTGGCTTCGCGGGCAGCGTCCGGGTGAAGTGTTTGTTGACCATGAACCCGTTGCGGTCCAGCGTCACCGTTTCGTCATAGCGCTCGTGACCCACGAACACCTTCTCCTTCGGTTTGTATGGCGATCCTGGTGGCAGTGGCTGCTCGGGTTCCCTTACGCCCGCGCGGATGTACTGGGCGCAGGTCGGGCAGGCGTCTTTCGCATCAGCGTCGAACGGCTCGGCGAGAATCACCTTGACCCGAGTGTTGCACCAGGCGACTCCAGCGGCGGCCGAGGTGCGGAACTCCGCTTTGGGTGTGTCTGCGTCGAGCCAGCCGGGGAACGCGTGGACGATCCTGGTCCCTTGGAGGAGCACGGGATGCCCGTCGAGCGCCCGGTAGTCCTCGACGGCCTTCAGAACCCGATCTCCGGAGTCCACTAGGGCGTGTCTCCTAATGCCTGGAGCCATAGGGTGATGGCCCTGAGGACGGCTCCGCCGCGGTAGGTGAGGGCGAGTTTGTCGTAGCGGGTGGCGAGGCCGCGCCATTGTTTGGCTTGGTTGAAGCCGCGTTCGATCACGTTGCGGTTCTTGTAGTCGTCGGTGTCGTAGCTGACCGGGCGGCCGCCGCGGGGGCCGCGGCGTTTGCGGTGGCGCTTCTGGTCGTCGGGTTCGGGGATGACCGCCACGATCCCGCGCCGCCGCAGATGGGCCCGGATCGCCCGGGAGGAGTACGCCTTGTCGGCACGCATCCGATCCGGACGGGACCTGGGTCGACCCGGCCCGCGGCGGGCGACCCGCAGGTGTTCCATCAGGACCTCGAACATGGGTGAGTCGCCGGCCTGCCCGGGGCTGATCAGCACCACCAGCGGCAGCCCGTTGCCGTCGACAAGGTGGTGGATCTTGGTCGACAAACCCCCTCGTGAACGGCCGATGGCATGGTCAGACGGCTCGACCAGCAGATTCTTGTAGTTCGACGGGCCCCCCTGTGTCATGGGCCAGGTTCGTCGCGTGCTGGTGGGCACGGTTGATCGTGGAGTCCACACTTACCGCCCAGTCGATCCGGCCAGCGGCATCAGCCTCGGTGAGCAGCACTCCCAACACCTTGTCCCAGGTCCCGTCGCCGCAGTAGCGGCGGTGCCGCTTCCACAGGGTTTGCCACGGCCCGAACTCGGCCGGCACGTCCCGCCACGGCGCCCCCACCCGATACCGCCAGATCACACCCTCCACAACCCGGCGATCATCCCGAAACGGCCGACCCCGACGGCCGGCCGACGACGGCAACAACCCCACGATCCGATCCCACTGGGCATCGGTCAGGACAGCATCACGAGACACACCCAGATCGTCGCGCGCGACACCCGACCCATATAGGAGACACGCCCTAGCTCGCCCTGTTCTCGGCGGCCTTCTGGCGTGCGGCGACGACCCGGTTCATCAGGTCCGCTGCCCGTGCCGCCTTGTCGGTCGAACCGCGCACCCAGCTGATCACGTTCATGGACTCCCCGCCGGAGGTGTAGCGCACCTTGACCTTGGCTGCCTGGCGAGGATCGAACCCCACCGTGGCGAGCGCAACAGCGAGGTCCGGCTCATCGGTGTAGACCCCGGCGTCGAGCCATGCGCGGATCTCCGGTGCTGACAGCCCGGTGTCCCGCCACGGCTCAGCGACCGCCTCGACATGCTCCAAGGTGGCCCCCTCCCGGAAGAAGACCGACTCGATGTCGTCCAGCAACTCCTTCACTGCCAGGGCCGGAGCCGCAACAGGGCGGGGGCGGTTGCCGAACCGGTTGTCTCGGCGTGGCGGCCGTCGAGTCGGCCTGTAGCCATCCATCAGCTGGTCGAGTATGTACTGCTCGTCTGCGTCCATTGGCGATCCCCCCGAATCGTCAGCGACCAGCCCCTGCCAGTCACTTACCTTCCAGTGTCACCCGGAATCGAACTGAAGTTCGAGAAGACGCGCCGTGCGCATCACAGGAACGTCAGAGGCGCGGGTTACCGTTTCTGTGTAAGTCGTGTTCTGGACCACCTCGGCAATCAGGGGGTACTCATGACCTGGAAGTACAAGTTGCCGCAGCAGCCGCGGAAGCAGTACACCGCACGGGAGGTCGCTGCCAGTATCGGCGTGAGCGTGCCGGACGTGATGGACGCTCTCAACGCGGTTGGCGAGTTCGTCACCTCCCCGTCCCGCAAGTGCATCGAGGAGCCGGTGAAGCGCAAGGTGTGCGAGCACCTGGACATCGACTACCAGCCGCCCGCCGTCCACACGCCCTCCCCCTGGCAGTCCAAGGACCAAAGCGCTTCCCGGCGCGATCGCCCGGTCAGGGGGCGGCCTGCGAGCGCGGGACCGAAGGATTCGGGCACCCGCACGGTGAGGTCTCCGGACCGGTCGGTTGGCCTGGGTAACCCGGCCGATGACGTAAGCGTCACGATGGAGGACTTCGCCTGGACCTACTTCGGCTTCACCGATGTGGACAGGGATGCCTGGTGTGTCTATCTCCGGCGCGGCCAAGCCAAAGAGGCGGCGAAACTCCGGGATGCGGGGTTCCAGCCGGACGACCTCGCCGTGAGCGTTGGGGGCTGGACTGTCTACAAGCGTCTCAGGGAGGGCGAGTCGATGGCTGCGGTGAAGAAGCTGCTCGACCGGAGCCGCCAGCGCGAGGCGGGCTGACCTCTCTCCGTTCCGGCGTCCTGGGGGTAGTCCCGGTGGCACGATGAACGTCATGAACCGCCATCCGGGGCCGCATCGACGCTGGACGGAGAGATGGTCCCCAAGACGTGAAGGAGGCCCCGACACCCAACCCTGATGTCGAGGCCTCCCGTCTTTGAGGTGAGGTGTCAGCCGATAGACACCTCCTCGCTGGCCGCGGTCACGGTCGTGTAGCCGATGAACTTCGCGGTCGCCTTCACCGTCACGTCACGGCCCTTGTCGGACTTGGTGAGCTTGTACTTGGCGTAGGTCGCGCCCTTCGCCTTGCCGTCCCGGTACCAGCGCCAGGTGACCGACGAAGTCTTGGGGGCGGCCGTGGTGGACGCATTCAGGGTCGAGCCGACCTTTGCGGCTCCGGCGATCTTCGGCTTGGCGAGGGTGATGGGGCCGGGCGCCACCTTCACCGGGTCAGAGGTCAGGGTGACGGTTCCGCCGCCGGTCAGCTTGACGAGGACCTGGACACTGATGCGGTGCCCGTAGTCGACGGCGCCGGTGAGTAGGTAGCTCGGCTTCTTGCTCGTGTTGTGCTTCTGCTCCCGTCCGTCCAACAGCCACTTGTAGCCCCACGCCTTGCCTGCCCCGCCGACTGTCGCGGTGACGGTCTGGCCGGTAGCGAACGATCCGCTGACGACCAGGTACGGCGCCTGGGTCAGCTTGCCGGTGGCGGCGGTGATGGTCCTGCTGACTGTCGCACCGGACGGATCGTGGGCGGTCACCGTCTCCTGGTCGCTCACCAGACCGGCGGGGAAGTCGGCCTGGTGAGCGACCACGGTTCCGACGCAGCTGGTGGAAGCTCCAGGTGCGAGCGTGGCCTTCCCGCAGGTCATCTGGCCGCTCCGAGATCCGCTGGCTCCGAGGCTGGACAGCGTGACGTTGCCGGTGTTCTGGGCACTCACGGTGAACGAGGCCACATCCCCGACCTTGCCGACCGAGCCGCTAGCCGATCCGGCGATGGTGAGCCCGGAGGACCTGGTGATCGGGGTGTTGACCGATGCACTCTGGGTGAGCGTCCCGGTCGGAGCGGTGCCGGTCGCGGTGAAGCCCTGGACCACTCCCCCGGCGTCCACATCGGCCTGCGTGACCGGGTGCGAGGTTCCGATGCACGTCGTGGAGGCCGCTGGTGCGAGCGTGGAGGCGGCACAGGTGGCGTTGGTCACCGACAGACCCGAGACCGTGGTGTTGCCGGTGTTCTTCGCAGTGAGGCTGTACGCGATCACGTCGCCGACCTTGGACACCGACGACCCGGAAGCCGTCAGGTCCAGCGAGGCCGTCCGGGCGAGCGTCGTGGTCACCGTGGCGTCCTTGGTGACGGAGCCTGCCGAGGTGGAGCCGGTGGCGCTGAACTGCTGGACGACCGACCCCACATCCACGTCCGCCTGGGTGACGGTGTGGCTCGCCGCGCAGCTGGTGGAGGCCCCTGCGGCAAGGTTGGACGAATCGCACGTCGCGTTCGTCACCGAGAGCCCGCTGATGCTCACCGATCCGGAGTTGGTGGCGGTCAGGCTGTAGATGATGGCGTCGCCGACCTTGGACGCACTGGTCCCGGTGGCCGTCAGGTCGAGGGCGGCGGTCTGGGTGAGGGTCGCGGTGACCGTCGTGCTGGCCGCGGCCGTCTTGGAGTCCGCGGTCGTACCCACCACCGTCAGCTTGTCCGACACCGTGCCCGCGTCGATCATCGCCTGGGTCAGCTGGACGGTGGCCGTGCAGGTCGTCTGGTTGAGGGCCGCCAATGAGGTCGCATTGCACGTCCAGGTGAGGCCGAGGGTGTCGGACAGGGACACGCTGGTGAGGGTCGGACTGCCGCCGTTCGCCACCGTCACGCGCAGGGTGGCCATAGAGCCGTCGACCGTGGAGGTGACCGGCACGACCGAGACGTACGGGGTGATGGACGCCTGGTAGGCCGCGTACTGCTGGGAGGCCGACTTGACCGCCGCCTGCGCGTTGGCGATACCCGGACCACAAGCATCGGTGGAGCAGGTGCCTGTCATCGCGGTCACGTTGGCTCGGAGCGTCGCCACCACCTGGGCAGGGGTCAGCACCGGGTCGGCAGCCATCACCTCAGCTGCGATACCGGCGACATACGGCGTGGACATCGAGGTGCCGGTCATGTTGCCGTACGAGGGAAGCCCGGGGGTGGTGGTGCCAGCGTTGAGCGTGCTGAGGATCGAGGTTCCAGGTGCGCTGATGGTCGCTGGCATGTCAGAGGTGCCGTAGTTCGAGGTCGCGTACCTTGTCCCGGTGCTGGTGCTGTTCACAACCCTCACGAGGTTCGACCCGGAGCAGTTCGCGGGTGCACCTTCGGAGAGAGCCACGCCGTCATTCATCGCCGCGACAACAACCAGCACGCCCTTTGCGTTGAGGTCATCGATGGCCTGCTGCATGGCGCTGGAGCACGTATTGATGCCGCCCAGCGACATGTTCAGAACCTTGGCCGGGTTGGGGTTGTCGGCAACGCCAGGCACCGTGAGCCCGCCAGCCCAGCGCATGCCCGCGATGATGTCAGAGGTCGTCCCACCGCCGCAGCCGAGGACCCGCACCGCTTCCAGCTTGACGCCCGGCGCGACACCCGCGATGCCCACACCGTTGTTTGCGATGGCCCCGACGATGCCGGAGACGTGGGTGCCGTGCCACGTCGATTCGCTTGCCACCACCGGCCCACGCATGCAGAAGTCGCCAGCATCAGACGGGTCGCTATCCCACCCATCCCCGTCGTTCGAGGAAGAGGAGGACGTGATGAAGTCGTAGCCAGCGACGAACTGCCCGGCCAGGTCGGGGTGTGTGGCGACGCCAGTGTCGATGACCGCGACCGTGACCCCCGCGCCATTGCTGTAGGGCCACGCGTAGGCACCCTTGACGCCGTACGTGCCCACCATCGCCCACTGACTGGACGAGTAGGTGTCGCTGGTGACGAGCCCGGTGGCGGCCTTGAAGACCTGCTCGGGTTCGGCCGCGCCCACTCCCGGCAGCGCTTCGACCTTGGCGGCGATCCGGCCCTGCTCTGCGGCGGTCACGTTCTGATCGAGGGTGACAGCAACGGTCGTCGGGGAGATGGCTGTGACGCTCTCCACGCCCGCATCCGCCAACTGATCCGCGACCTTCGCCACTGCGGTCTCGGCCGTCTGGCTCGGGTCGGTCTGTGCCTGGTCGAGGGTGACGAGGACGGTTCGCGATGCCTGCTCGGCAACGGCGTCGGAGGTGCCCGGGTCGGCGTGGGCGGTGGTGGGCGTCCAGGCGACGAGGGCAGCTGCGATGAGGGCGGCTGCGGTCAGGAGGGCGGGGGTACGGCCGGTCATGCGGGGTGTTCCTTTCTGGAACGGTTTGGGTTGGTGAGCCAGGGCCGGTCCCCTGGTTCGATGTCCCCCGCCGTGATCCGGACGGTGTACTCCCCCTACTTGGTGACGGTCACCTCAGCGCTGTCGACTGCGAGCGCCGCGTAGCCATACCTGGAGCCGGTGACGCGCACGCTGAGGTCCTTGCCCTTCCAACCCTTCGGCACGGTGATCCACGACCAGGACGCCGAATGGCCCTTGATCGCCTTCTTCGAGACGACGTGATCGTTGAGATACCAGCGGTAGGACAGGGAGGCGGTCGGGCTGAACTTGATGCCCTTGACGACCAGCTTCTTGCCTGCTGCGGGAGTGCCGCTGATGGTCGGCGTTCCGACTACGGTGAGGGTGCCCAGCTGGACCTTGCCGACCGGGACGCTGAACGAACGGGTCGTCGCGCCGCGCACCATCGTCGCCGTGACTGCCAGGGTCTTGTTCAACACTCGGTAGTCCGTGAGCGTGATGCTCGGCTTCCGGTAACTGGTATGAGGCTGAACCTTGCCGTCCAGCGTCCAGGCGACCGACCACAACTTCCAGCCCGCCCCGCCAGTGACCACGGAGAGAGTCGCCCCGAGCTTCGGAGTGCCGGACACGCTCAGCCACGGCTCCTGGGAGAGCGCGGTGCTGGCCGAAACGCTACGGGTCAGGGTCGCGCCGTCCGGAGCGGTCAGGGTCGCCACAACCGTGTTCGTGACCGCGAGGGAGCGAAATCCGCCTGCGTGACTGCATAGGAGTCGGTGCATGTGGTGGACTCGCCCGGTGCCAGGGACGTGTCAGTGCAGGTGAACAATCCGGACTTGCTGCCGGTCATCGAGGAGACGGTCAGGGTCACGTTGCCGGTGTTCTTCAGCGCCGAGGTCGTGTAGCTCAGGCTTCCGCCGACCGAGGCAGGCGCCGAACCGGCCGTCACGGTGAAGGTCGAGGCGTTCGGGCTGCTGACGATGGCCGAGTTCAGCACAACGCTCTTGGTCACCTTGGAGCCCTGTGCCGGAGTGGCCGAGAGGCTGACCGTCTGCGAGATGCTGCCCGCGTCGACCTGGGCCTGCGTGGAGGTCAGGCTGTCGGTGCAGGTGGTCGAGGCCCCCGGTGCGAGACTGGATGCGCCACAGCTGAAGCTCCCGGTCAGGACGCCAGACACGCTGAGCGAGGTGATCGTGAGGGTTCCGGCGTTGGTGACCGTGGCCGAGTAGCTGAGCCGGTCGCCTGCGTTCACCACGGTGCCGCTCACGGAGGCAGTGAACGAAGCCGAAGCAGTGCCGGACAGGGTGACGGCAATGGTGACCGTGGAGGTGACCGTCGAGCCGTCAGGGGCCTTCGCCGTGATGACCGGGGACGCCGAAACGCTGCCACGGTCGATGTCGGCCTGGGTGACCGGGACGGAGCCCGTGCAGGTGGTGGAGGCCCCCGGAGCAAGGGTGGTGGACGCACAGGTCCAGCCGCTGGCTCCGATGTTGGTCGGGGTGACGTTGCCGGTGTTGGTGTACGTGACGCTGACCGTGGCGGTGTTGCCGGAGACGCTGGAGGACTTCGGCGCGGTGGTCGAGGACGGCGCAGTGCTCGGAGTGCTCGTCACGGTCGCGGTGTTGGTGACGTTCGCGGCCTCAGGAGAGGTGCCCTTCGCGGTCGCGGTCATGACGAGGGTTCCGCCGTCCATCTCCGCCTGCGTGACGGTGTGGCTCGCGGTGCAGGTGGTCATCGCGGCCGGAGCGAGCGTCGAGACCGGGCAGGAGACCGAATCACCCAGCGAAGCGGTGACGCCGACCGTGCTGAGCGTCCGGTTGCCGGTGTTGGTCACCACGAGGCTGTACGAAACCTTGTCGCCAGCCTTGGACGGAGTGCCGGTCGCCGTGCCCGAGATCGAGATCGCCGGAGCCGGAGCAACGGTGGTCGTCAGGGTCACCGAGTCGGCCAGGGCCACCGCGTCCGGAGACTGGGCCGCGGCGTTCAAGGTGAGGATAACCTTGCCCGCTGTCACATCGGCCTGGGTCACGGTGTACGCCGGGATGGTGCAGCTGGTCGATGCGCCCGGAGCCAGGGAGGCCTTGGTGCAGGTGATGGCGTCGCTGCGGGAGTCGGTCAGGGCCATGCTGGACACGGTCTGGTCACCGCTGTTAGTCAAGGTGACGGTGTAGCTCACGGTGTCGCCGAGACCGCCTACCGAGGAAGCCGAAGCAGTGAGCTTGATCGCCGGGTTGTTCGCGATGGTGGTGGTCATCGTGGTCGAGGCCGTGACGACGGTGTTCTCAGGGCTGGTGCCGGAGACGGTTGCGAAGTTCACGACCTTGCCCGCATCCATGTCCGCCTGGGTGACGGTGTGGGTCGCCGTGCAGGTTTCGGACGCACCGACAGCCAGCGAGGACGAGGGGCAGCTGATCGCATTTCCCGAGGTTCCGGATGCGCCCACAGAGGTCAGCGCGCGGTTGCCGGTGTTCGTCACGGTGAAGCTGTACGGAATGGTGTCGCCGATCTTGGTGGGAGTCGCCGAGGTGGTTCCGCTGATGGAGATCGCCGGGTTGATGGCGGAGATCGTCACGGAGCAGATCACCTGCTTTGCGTTGGCAGGCACGGTAAACGACCCGGACGCTGTGGAGCCCGAACCGATGGTGACACCGGTGAACGAAGTCCCGGTCCATGCGACGCACTGCCACGAGACCGCGTACCTCGACAGGTCGGTGGTTCCGGCTGACGCCACGGTGAAGGCGAAGCTCTGACCGGCCATCGCCAGGGTCAACGGAAGCGGAGACTCCTGGGAGGAGATGTCCGTGCTGGTCGTGGTGCCGGAGACTGCAGACGCCAGGGAACCGCCGGTCATGGACACCGTGAACTGGTCGGTCGCGGCCGGTGGTCGCTGACGTGTTGGTGCCGGTCGTGGTCGCGGTCAGGTCGGCGGCGTGCGGGGTGCCGAGCGTCACGGTGAACTGATCGTTGGGGTCGATGCGCTCGGGCAGGCTCTTGGTGAGGTCGACGGTCGGCTGCACCATCGGGGAGGCGAGGTCCCGAACCTGGCGCGCGAGGCCCACGGTCGAGGAGGTCGTGACCGGGGAGGCGAACTGGTCGACCTTGCCGACGTACTGGTTGGGAGTGGTCTCGCCCCAGTGGTCGAGGAGGGCGTACGCGTAGCCGTCATCGGGTCCCAGTGCCCGACCGCGAATCGAGATGTGACCGGCACTGATCGCGTCCACCGCTGTGAGGGTCGGCGTCTGGATTCCACCGGCGGCCACCTGCTCACGGGTCCAGGTCGCGCGATAGTCGGTGGTGTTCGCGGCGGAGGTCGAGAGGGTGCCAGTGATGTCTCCGCGGGCGTTCACGGTGAGGTCGAACGCGGCGATGGTATCGAGCGTCCAGGACGAACCCGCGACGGCCGTGTCCTGCGTCTGGTCGATCTGAACCAGGCCGCCCGCACCCGTCGCGCCGAGCATCCAGCCTGAGGTCGGATCGATGGTGACGCCGGAGAGGTAGGCGGTCTGCGGAACGATGTTGCCCAGGTTCGAGACCAATTCCGGCGTCTGCGGGCCCCCGGCTGCCAACTGATCGACCGTCCAGCGGTAGAGGCTGTCGGGTCCCGAGTTGGCCGCGCTCGTGAGGCTCGCGAACAGGGTGCCGGACCGGCTGAAGAAGATGTCACCCTGCCGTGCTGCTCCCACCCCACCGAGAGGCTGTGTCCAGGTGAGCCAGGGACCGCCGGAGAAGTCGACACTCTCCTGTCCGAGCGGCACCCGGTACAGCCCCCACTGCGTGCCCGAGGAATCGACGGCGACCGGAGCGATCAGCCACAGGAGACCGGTGGAGCCCTGAATCTCGCCACCGCTCACCGCCATGTTGCCTGGGAGCCCGGTGACCTTGATTGCCGGGGCTGCCGACCCACACCGATAGACGTAGAGGAGGCCCCCCGCCGTAGTGCTGGGGTTGGCCGCGAACACCGTGCCGGACTGCGAGGTGGCCAATGCATCCACCATGTCACCGATGGATCCCACCTTCGCCTGAGAGGCCCCGGAGCCGCTGTAGATGATGCCCTTCGCGGTGTCCTGGTAGGTGTGGGTCGCGTCGGTCGTTCCGCAGCTGGGTTCGAGGAAGTTCCCGCTGGCCAGGTCGGTGAGCGCAACGGACAGGGTGCCGGTGGACTTCACGACGGCCGTGGTACCGGTCGGGTCGATCTGGCCAGAGTGCTCGTGTTCGTGCTCGCCCACCAGCTGCCGTCACTGTCGAGCGCGAAACCCGGGAGGTGGACGGTGCCGGACGCCACGCTGGCAAGGTCGGTGTACTGCGTCGCAACCTGTACCCCGCCCTCAACCGTCTGTGCGGCCGTGAGCCAATTGGCCTTGTCAGCGCCCGCGTATGTGCTTGCCGTTGCCGTGTAGGCCATGGCACCGGTGCGCGAGAAGACCAGTTCAACGTTGTTCGGCGGGTAGGCCGCGGACTGGGTGGCGCTGACGGTCGGGTTGCCGCCGAAGTCCACCGAGGTCTTGGACGGGTCGACGCGCCAAAACTGCTGCGTGCCGGTCAGGGCGGTGTTGGCCGCGGTCGCCAGGACGATGTTGCCGTTCGGGTCCGCACTCGCCCCGAGAATCGTTCCGCCTGCCGCAGCGCTCATGCCCGAGAGCGCAATGTCTTCCCCGCCGAGGTGATGCAGCACCGCAGTACCGTCTGAGGCCACGGTGTCGGAGCCCGCGAACACCTCACCAGTGGCCGTGACTGCGAGGGAGTGGGTGGTGACGCCGAAACTGCCGATGTAGGTCTCGCCGCCGTCGTCAGCCACCCGGTAAACGTCCCCGCTGACCGTCACGCCGTAACGGGCCGATCCGGAGACGCTCGTTGCTGCCGCCTTGAACCTTGGCTCGCTGCTGGACGCGGTCGGGCTGGGGGTCTCGGTTGCGGACGAGGAGGTGGTCTCACCTGCGGACGGCGAAGGAGTCGGGGAGGCCGTCTGCGGCTGATCGATCGCTGGGGTCGCGGTGGTGGCTGTCGGTTCCGGAGTCGAGGTCTCGGTGGCGGTTGGGCTGGGCGTTTCGGTCGCAACGTCGGCGGACGGGGTCATGCTCGCGGTTGGCCCAGGGGCGGCAGTCTCGTCGGCCAGTGCGAGGGAGGCCGGAGTGAGCGCGACCAGGACGGCCAGCGCGAGTGCAGCGGTGGTGGTGCGACGCATGTAGCCTCCGAGGTCTCGGATCAGGGGGTGAAGACGATGGCGTCTGGGTCGAGGACGTGAGTGCCGATGTCGAACGTTGCGATTCGGATCGGGTGGTCGTTGGTCGTGGCGTAGATGACTCCGGAAGTCGACGAAAGCGCCCAGCCATCGACCGGACCGCGGAAGGTCCCGATCCACTCCGACCGACCGTTGTTGTCCAGCTGGTAGATCGCGCCGGTCGCCTCCTCAACCGTGTACACGGGGGCGATGGTCATTGCGGTCGGTGCAGACGAGATCATCACTGGGGTGCTGCTGCACGCGGTCAACAGGACTGCACCTGAGGCAACTGCGGCAGCGAGGGCGAGGGCTGAACGGCGGATCACTTGGGCTCCTTGGGGTTGGCGGGGTTGGAGTTGTAGGTGCCGGGTCGGGATGGGCTGGCGACCACCAGGGGAGAGGGATGAACACCTCTCGCATGGCCCCGACCCGGCATATCGCACCTTGCGACACGTCTAGAATAGCATGTAATACATTGCACGCCATAGCAGAGAGGGCGAGTTGTGCGGGTGACCGTCGAGCGGGTGTCGTGCCACGATGAGCCCGTGCCCGCCGACCCTGACCCTCTCGCGCGCCTGACCGCCCGAGCCGAGGCCGTGAGGGATGCCGACGCCGCCCTGGACGCCGAACTCGCCGCACTCCGAGCACAGAATCCGCCGGTCCCCTGGAAAGCACTCGTCGAGGCCACGGGGCTGAGCGTTGGGCGGGTCCGGCATCGCGTCGAGCACCCCACGGCTGAGCGCACCGTCAGCCCAAAACGACCCCTAGCCAAGACCGACCCCACCGAAGGCCTGAGTCTCGCGGTCGCAGCAAAGGCGCTCGGGGTGAACCGGCAGACGCTCGCCAACCGGGTCCAGAAGGCAGCTGAGGACTCCCCCGGCCCCATCGTGGTGACAGTCTCCGACCATCGTGTGACCGTGCTCCTCCCCGACGATCCGACCGGCAAGACCGCCTGGCGAGTCTGGATCGACTGAACCCGAAGAGCGACAAAGCCCCGGGGATGAACCCGAGGCCTTGACTTGTCCGAGGTCAGAGAACGGTGTTGAGCGCGCTCTGGATGTTGTCGAACACACCGGACAGGGCGGTGCCTGCAGCGGTGACGGCGACGATGATGACGACCGAGATGAGGGCGGCCAGGAGGCCGTACTCGATGGCGGTCGCGCCCTCTTCCATGCGAACGATGGCCTGGGTCACGGGGGTTTCTCGCTTTCTGACGAGGTTGGACGCTGGACCTCGTGCCCGACTGGACGATCTTAGCATGACGCCTACGTCTTGCGAGTTGAGGCGCGGAGCTTTCACGTACACCAGTGGCGGTGAAGACACGCGGAGAGGAGGCAAGGTGCTAGCAAGCGACGCGACGGGGTTGGCGTGCGAGGATTTCGGCATGCCGTCCCGCCCGTCCTCCAGCGACCTTGCCGGTCTCGCGCGCACGGAGCGAAAGGCGACCGAGGCTGTGGACACGGCGCTTCTCCTGGCCCGGGACGCCAATCCCCCCGTCCCCTGGCATGAGATCGCCGAAGCTCTCGGGGTGACCGAGCGTCAGGCCCAGATTCGCTACGACCAGGTGATCAACCCTCGCGGAGCACGCCCCTCCACCCGCAGCCCCGAGGACGACCCCCAGGCGGGCATGAGCTTGAACATCGCGGCCGAGAAGTTGGGCGTCACGCGGCAGTCCCTCCGGAACCAGGTGCGTGAGGAGAACACCGGCGAGGACGGCAGGGCCCGCTTTGAGTACCGCGGCCACCGGGTCGAGGTCCTCGCGCCCTCCGGTAGAGGCCGAACGGCAACCTGGCGCGTGTGGTTGAAGCCCGTTCGGTGAGCGAGGCGTAGTTCGCCGTACACCTGGATGGTGTGACCGCAACCAGAGCCCCACCACTGCGAGAGCCCATCTGAGCCCCGTCGAGACCTGACCGTCCGGCGGGGTTCCTCGCGTTCAGGCCACCGTCCCCCGCGTACACCGTGCAGGTGTGAAGGACGCCCGAGACATTGCCGCCCGCCACCGTGACCGGATTCTCCAGCTGGCCCGTGACCACGGATTCGAGCACGTCCTCATCGCCGGACCGGTCGCGCAAGGTCTCTGGAGTAGCGCCCTGACCCTCATCGTCACCCCGGCCGCCGACAACACAGACGCATGGGACGCCGCAGCTGAACTCCGGGAGGCCATCGAAGCGCTGACGGGCATTCCCGTCGATCTCGTGTGGTCCGGCTCGTTTGCGGCAAGGCGTCTCGCGTCGTCCGCCCGTCCCCTGGAGGAGTTCTGATGGACCGAATCGTCCTCGACAGCCACCTCCCGTGCGGCCTGTACCTGGTCCGCTCAGAGTCCGAAACCGTGTTCATCCTTCGCTTCCGCCAGCCGGTCGAGGGCCACGATGGGGCGGGCAGCGCTGAGAATCCGGACGACGAGCGCCCCGTCCTGCGAGACTATGCCCGTGGCCAGGGGGACGCCGAAGACGAGGAGTAGTGCCCGTCCATTCCCACGCATTCGGAGGCCGAAGTCCGAGTCCTCATCCAGCCACAGCGACCAAGCTAGACGAAGACGCGGGGTTGCAGCGAGATTGATCTCCGCAGGACTGTTGCTCGTGATCTCAGTCGGCGCGGCTGGTCTGGCTTGGCGCCTAATGCCTTCCTCACCACCATACGAGGACTTTCCAACGAGCCTGTGGGGCGGCGTGTACGTCGCGTCGGACGTGTCAGGTGTGAACATCACGGTGGACCGATTCGGAGAAGATGTTTGGGGTGTCGAAGTTGTGGTTTACGTCAACACGAGGCCAAGGTCCAAGCCGTCTCTCGGACTCGACTACGTGTCAGTCGGAAGTTGCTCCGACCTGAAGACGGGAAGCGCGCTGTTGGACCTAGAGGACTGCGACAAGACGAACTCACGGACGGTGATCCAGGGCGGGTTCCCACACGCAGAAGCAACCACAGACTGGGTGCAGGCACCGGGAGAGCCCAGAACTGGCCCCGCCTCGGCGTCGTTTCTCGTCCCCGTCAGGGCGCCTGCAGCAAGCTTGGGCATCTCAGAGACCGATTCCGACCTCAGGATCAGCCTGCCCTTTCTCTGGGCGGGCGCAGTGTCAGACACGAAGCCCGTTCTCTTCAATTACACCTTGGGCACGTCCCGTGGCACTCAGATGGACTGGACCGGAGTACAGCCCAGCGCCGTGAGATCGGATCACGTCTTGTGGGCTTACTACATCCAGAAGAGCGTTGCTTCCCCCAGACTCGTTCAGGGACATGACCTAGCGCGCGCAGCGGACGACCAACGGAGGACCTTCGTCGCGGGAGCCTTGGCCGGTATCGCTGGAGGGGGGCTGATCGCGGCCCTTGGTCAGGTATTCGAGGCTGCGCTCGCGCACGGTCCGGGCAGGCGACGGCCTCATGAAACGGTCACTGACTAACGGGGGCTGCTTCCTCAGGGTGAGCTTGGCCCGTCCCCCGTACACCTCCGAGGTATGACGAAAACGAATGATTCTGACGGCCCCGCCAGTCGCACCCCGAAGAGCCCGAATGACCGCGACAGAACTAGGCGACAGAATCCCGCCGCCTCAACCCGGGTTTGTGGCGCGCTCGTCGGGTATGCCCGGGTGTCGACGGTGGACCAATCCCTGGACCGGCAGCTGACCGAGTTGCGTCAGGCGGGTTGTGAGCGGATCTTCACTGACCACGGGATCTCAGGCTCGAAGATGCACCGGCCCGGCCTGGACGAAGCGCTCGCCTACCTCCGCCCGGCCGACACTCTCGTGACAGTCGAGTTGAGCCGAATCGGACGAGATGCGCTCGGGGTCGTCGCCTTGGCCCGTGAACTGGAGGAACGGCAGGTCGGTCTCCGGATTCTCGGGCTCGGGTTGGACACGTCGACGGCGAGCGGTCGACTCGTCCTCACGATTCTCGCGGCGGTGGCGGAGATGGAGCGGCAACTACTGGTGGAACGGGTGCAGTCGGGGCTGGCTGAGGCACGGAGGTGGGGTCGGGTTGGTGGACGGCCGCCGTCGTTGAGCCCTGAGCAGCGGGCACTGTCGATCCGGCTGGTGGGAGAGGGCCAGCGCCCTTCAGAGGTGGCCCGGATGCTGGGTGTGTCGACTCGGACTGTCCAGCGATGTGTTCAAGACACTTCGCTTCCCCGTGCAGAGGACACCGCTCCTTCGCTTCCCTGATCCTGGCATCCCACAGCAGGGCGTGTGCAGTCACGAGCACCGTGCCACCGAGGCTCAGGGTGAACAACACCCAGGCCCACGGCCCGGTTCGCGCGTCGCCCGTAGGTTCGGGCTGGACGAATAGCCCGATCAATCCGCCCACAACAAACAAGAAGGCGACACAGGTCATGATCGTCAGCCCTCTTGACTTGAGCGCGGTGAACACTGTGCAGAAGAACGCGACAGCAAACCCGGCGAGCAGGAAGGCCAACTCCCTACTCTCGGTGCGCTTTTGGTTGTAAGTCAACCACGCCGTCAGCAGCGAGACTCCCGTGAGCAAGAGCTTGGACGCCACCGAGGCTATGGTGTGGCGCTGTTCATTGGTCAGACGGCACATGTAGGCAAGCTATCTACGCTCAGCCTCTCCGCGCGGGCGATTCGTCCAAGCCGAGACTCACCCGCCGTCAGTCAGCAACGGTCAGTCGGTCTCGGCACCACCCGAAGCATCCTCCAGAGCCCGTACCGCGGCAGTGAACCCGGCGAGGTCGATGCGGACGTGACCGTTCTGGAGCGCACGGGTGGATACCCCGATTTCCTCGGGCTTCACTTCGACGACCGATTCTGGAACGAGCCTCGGGATGGTGTGCGAGATCCAGGGCCAGCGCGCAGAGTCCTCGGCCGACGCACCTTCGCTGTGAAGGAACTCCGGGTCGTAGGTCGGCTCATCGGTCACTTCAACGACGGCATAGCAAGCGTGGATGCCCTGGGAGTAGATGATCGCCAGGTCGCCCGGCTTGAAACTCGGCCGCCGCTTCGGGCTCGGGCTCGCGAACCTCGACGGTCCTTGGTAGTGCTGGGGATCGCTGGCGCCGTACTCGGCCTTCACCCAGAGTTCGCGTCCGTCCCTGGCGTCAGCGATCAGGCGGTCAACGGTCGAGACGGTCGGCTTGGTCGTGGCCTTCCTGGTGCGTGGCGGCTTCGACAGTTGCCGGGCTTCCTCCTCCAGCTGGTCGAGGTCGGCCGACGTGAGAGGCGTCCGGTCCCAGCCGAGGACGATCGCGCGGGTGTCGGCGATCTCGGCCGGGCTCAGCTGAACGCCGAGTTCGCGGTTGCGCTGTGCCGCGGATCCGAGCCCGCGTTCCGTGAGGTTCGCCGACCCGATGAGCCCGAAGCCGTCCCCTGCCAGGTATGCCTTGGCGTGCAGCTGGTCAACGTGTTCGAGGTTCACTCCCGACCCCAGGAGCCGCCGGAGGCCCGGGACGTTCAGGTGCCCGGTGTTGACGGCCGCGGCGTTCCGGCACGTCACGAGCGTCCAGGCGACAGGTGCAGCTGAGGCCAGGTGGGCGAGCCGCTCGCACACCCGATAGCTGAGGTACGGACTGACCAGGAGCACGTCGCCGGTCGCGTGTTCGAGGGCGTCGAAGAGCAGCTGGTCGGCAGCAGTGACGACACGATCCTGGGTCATGCGGCCACGCTATCCATCCCGCGGCGGTTCATGAGGCGTAGCCGCGAACTCGCTTGTACCAGGCCCGCATCACGCCAATCTCGGCTTCCAGGTCCGCAACTGTCGGCGGGACGTAGTTGAGCGCCGCTGGGTTGTCATGACGAGGAGCCCATCCGGAGATGCGCCCGTACGACAGCTGGAACTCCGTATCGTCCTGTTCGGTGATCTTGCGGAGCACCTTCATCATCATCGGCTGGACAAAGTTCGTTTCGGGCTTCACCAGCCGGTCCGCGATGTCCTGGCTGAGGATCCGCTCCCAGGTCTCTGACATGTTGCCAGCCAACTCCCGCGCACGCTTGCCGTACTCCTCCTCGTTCCATTCGTCCGCGCCTCGCTTGAGTGCGGCGAACTCCTGGTCGAGCGTGTTGAGCCGCTGCGCAGCGTCCTGAGCGGTCCACGGCAGCTTGTCCTGGGCGTGTCCTGGCTGCCGGTGGGGCCCCAGGATGATCGCCCGCTCAGTGAACGGGACTTCCTGCGCCTCGCACGCACGTCGCAGGTCCACGGTGAAGCTCACGTCGTGGGTGAACACGATCACCTGGCGCTCGGCGGCCAGTTCGACGACGCGTTTGGCCACCTTGTCCCTTCGCACGTGATCGAGCCTCGTGACTGGGTCGTCGAACACGAGGGCGGACTTGGACTCATCGAAGCTCGCCTCAGTGAGGAAGCCTGCAAGCCCCAAGGCCGTCTGTTCCCCCTCGGACAGGACCTCGGGCAGTTTCGCGTCAAGGGTCGCACCGATGAACTCCGGCCGGTGCAGCAGCGTCCCCAGCCGCGCCTTGGTGTCGCGCAGGGTCACCCTTGTCACGTCCAGCCGGTCGGATTCCCGGGAGAACTGGTCCTGCATCGCCACGGTGACGCGCCTCCGGGTCAGTTCGCCGATCTTGTCGGTGATCCCCTTGGTTGCCGCTTCTGTCCGCGCCGCCTTGATTCGCGCACGCTCGCAGAGCCGGTCGCGCTCGGCGTAGATCGCGTCCCTAGCTGCCGCCAGAGCGATCCGGGCGCGAAGGGCTGACTGCTCGGTCTTGTTTGCGGCCAGCTGGGCAGAGACGGTCGCAGCATTCAGGGTCGCAGCACGAGTCCATGCGCCCTCGGCGGCCAACCGAACGTCGGCGGTGAGGTTCACGTTCGCTGGCGAAGGAGCGGTCCCAGCTGCCACAGCGAGCAGGCTCGCCTTGCGTGTTTCCCAGGCGTCGAAGGCGTCGATGCAGCGCTGGCGAAGGTCGGGATGCGCTCCGGCGATGTGCCCCAAGTCGAGCGACACCTGCCCTGGGGTCACGGTCACCGAACCAATCTGCCGGAGTTCGGCCGAGAGGTTGCCCTCCGCTTGGGCAGCCTGTGTCGACGTGGTGTCCTCCACGAAGCTCCGGAACCTTGTCATCCTGTCGGCAGCATCCGTACTCAGAACCTGCTGGCAGAGCACGCAACGGTCCCCCGGCACGGAGGCTGGATGGGCGTGGGAGGCGGGCGCGGCCTCACGACTAAACGCGACCGCGGCATTCCAGAGGACCCGCCAAGTTGCCCCACCGGCACCTGGAAGCGGCTCAGCACTGAATCCGTCGCTCGACGCTAGTTCGGCTGCCTGCCTCAGCGACGACGCGTTGGACCGCAGGCGGCCGAGCGCATCCTCGCGATCCTGGCCAAGCTGCCGCTCCAGGAGTTGGAGGTGATCCGCAAGACGCGAAAGCGCGAAGGACTCACCTTCCAGCCTTGTCTTCTCAGCCGTGGGGTCCATAGAGCGGAGAGCAGCTGCCGTCCGGTCAAGGTCAACAAGGCTCGTCGCGTCCGCGGGGTTGTCCACACAGTTCGCCGCGATCTCCTCGTTCGTGGTGTTTCCGGACAGCGTCGACAGCCAGTTCGCCGCGGGTGTGCCTCTCTCCAGTTGTGGCAGCCCGTGACTGGCGATTCAAGCGCCCGGAGCTTCACCAGGAGGACCTCGCGAATCCGCTGGCATGCGTGTGCGAGGTCGTCGAGGAGGCGGAGCACCGAAGGGCTGAAGGCAGGCTCGGCCTCGGCCACGAGGTAGTCGTCGCCACACTTCTCGTCGTAGAAGCTGACCCTGCTGAGTTCGACCGGGGCACCATCCCCGAGTGCCGCGTCGCCCGGGTCGTCCCCAACGGCGTACTCGACAACAGCCTTCGTCTCACAGCGCGTCGGGCCGAACACGTCGGAGAGGATTGCTGACCGCTTCCGGGTGCGCACCATCGCTTGGATCACTCGCGCGTAGCCACTCTTGCCCGACCCGTTCCGGCCGAACACCACCGTCAAGCCGTCAGGTGCGAAGGTCAGCCTCTGTCCCGGCGCCAGGCGGTTCACGTTCTCGACATCACGGACGGCAATCAGGCGGACACGCTCGGCTGCGGAAGGGTCCACGAAGTTGAGTTCTGCGAGCCACCCTCCCTCCGGGGTAGGCGGCACCGGGCCGAGCATCGCGGCAGCCATCGTGTCGCAGTCGTCATCACTGATTACGTCGCCCCTGGCCAGCCGCAGCACAAGCAACTGTTGCCACCACGGCCGTAGTTTCGCCCAGCCGACAACCTCGTCCAGAAGCGCCATGGTGTCCCCCACCGTTCGTGCTGATCAGACGCTGATGACGCTATCGCTGGGTGCCGACACGGGGGGGCGGGAACACGACGAGTTGCCAGGGTGCTTCCAAGCGGAATGCTGACACCTGCCGAACGGGCTCATCCGCGAATCCAACGCTCCAGTGCCGCCCACCAGAGGTCCAGTTCGTCGGGGTCGAACAGGTCGGGATCCTCGACGAGTCCGAGGGCTTGCTCCAGGTCCGTGGCCACCTCGGGATCGTTGAGCCCGTGGACAAGCCGGAGCACCATCAGTCCATCCCCGCGAATGACGACTTCGAGGCAGCCCTCTACGCCCCAGGTTGTCGGATCGGCCGGGTCGGCGGTGGTGCGGGTGAATGCGAACGGGTGGCGGCGCGGCATGGTCAGGGCTCCAGAATCGGCGTACCGGTCTCGTCAACGAGCAACGTCAACTGAGCCAAAGGATCGCCGTTCATCCCCAGGCCCTCGACCTGCACCTCTCCCTGAGTCCCTTGGTAGGTCGCCGAGTACCGCTCGTGGTGGTGGCCGTGGAAGACCTTCGTCGCGCCGACACCATCGACTACCTCGCGCAGTCGCTTCTGGTGCTCGTCGGACTTGATGAGAGCCGACACGGGCCAGGGTGTGTACTGCGCTCGCCGCCAGGGCGGGAGGTGCTGCTTGTGGTGCGCGTGCAGCCACGAGCCCTCGACCCAGGGCGCATCGTGAGCAACGACGACCTGAGCGGGCCCGCCAGCGACCACGTCCGGCACGCGTTCTTCGGTCAGCTGGATCTCGTCCGGCCACCAATCGACGCCGGGGCTCCGGTACACGCGGTCGACGGACGATGCGCCGGGGATGGAGAGCCAGGTCGTGCCGCCCCAGACGGTCCGGTAACCCAACGGCCAGGCCTTGATTGTGGGGCTGAACTGGCCCTCGTCGTCCCTCAGCCAGACAGTGCGGTCGGACTGGATCGGCAATCGCTTCAGCTGGCTCCACTGTTCGTGGTTGCCCGGCACGAACACCATCTGGAGCCCCCGCAGCCTGAGCCTCTTCGCGGCCTTCAGCAGGTACCTGTAGGTGGGCGCCTCCCCGGGCCAGAACCCGAGATCACCCAGCTGGAGGATGAGGTCGGCGTTGAGTGCGGAGGCGTGCTCGATGGCCTGGAAAGCCGCTTCGGTCGCCCCGTGCAGGTCTCCCACCAGCAGGATGCGCTCCGGCGTGGCCTCGGTCATCAGTACTCCTCCTCTCAGGTCTCAAGGTGTACGGCATCGGACCGACACTCACCAGCCGGGATGAGTCATAATCGAACACATGCTCTATGGGGATGACGCCAACAGGCTCTACCCCGCGCCACTGAACGCTCTCGGACCACCCCATGGCCCCAGCAAGGACAAGCTCTACGAGGGTCGCCGCCCCGTCCTCATTCGCCTGATCTGGCGCACCTACACCGAGATTCGCCCGGGCGTCGCTCTCCATCGCGACCAGGGCCGCATCCGAGTCGAGTGGTCCCCCGGCCGGGGCACGACTCGCTACACCTGGCTGGCCGAGGAGGATGTGAAGCCGCGGTTGAAGTACGGCAGGTGACCGGTCCGTCAGTGCAGGTGGGACTCCGAGATCGCGATGTTGGCCAGCTTGATCGTGCTCGGCGTCTCCGCCCACTCCCTCCGAGCCTGGTCCGCATCGACCGCCTGCCCGTCCTGGACGACCACCCACACCTTGGGTAGGGACGCGATGGCCTCCGTCCAGATCGGGAAGTACTCGCCGCGCTGGATGGCCACCCAGTTCGAGACCGACGCCACCAGCACCACCCAGCGCCAGGGCAGATTCGGGCGGCTGGTGAGCAGCGGCACCTCACCGGCCAGGGCTGCTCGTGAGTACCGGCCCAGCGCTTCAACGGCGGTCTCGGTGTCCCCAGCTGCGACGGCGTGTTCGAGATCCGCGATGATGGCCCGGGTCGGTCCCTGCGGGCGTTTCGGTGTGTCCATGCCGCTGAGGTGTACGGCGCTGACCGGCGGCTGCACCCGTGACCGTCAGGGGTCGGTGTCGGGCAATCGATCGGTCGCGCGCGGCATGCCGACACCGCCCCCTGTCCGGCGTCCTTCGGTAGCCAGGGGGCACTGACGACGAGTTCGGAGAGCCGGTAGTCCGTGGCGATGTCGACCTGGTCCAGCTGCCCGCGGATGGTGTCGTGGGTGACGGTCTCGCGCTTCCACAACATCCGGGCGACCTTGTACGTGGCAGGCCAGCACAATTCGGCCACCGCCAGGTACCAGGTCAGGGCGGCAGGTCGGGCGTCACGGACAACAGGCCAGTGCTCAACCTCCAATCGGCAGATCCGGGCCAGCGCCTCGCGGAACGTCCGACCTTTCGGGCCGACCTGACCGAATGACTGGACCGGTTCGCCGAGCGGTCCCCAGGAGACGCGAGCTTCGACGTGCAGGGCGCCCCAGACCACGTAAGGGCGGACGTCATCCGGGCTCGGCCCTCCCCGTCTTCGTCCGTAGAGCGCGTGCCCGGCCAGCCCCTCGCTATCCGGCTCCTCGTTGACCACGACCTCGGCGAGCCCCAGCCCCATCACCACGGCAGCCACCGCATGACCGGCCTCGTGACCGCAGACGATGTCCCGTGCCCGCCCCGACGTCTTCACGACGCCTCAGCCAGCCAGAGCCTTGCGCACCAGGGAGAGGACTGCATCGATGCGGGCGAGGCGGTCGTCGGGCACCCGGTCCAGGGCTTTCCGGCGTCCCTCGACCTCGGCAAGGCGCTCCTCGAACGTTCCTGCGTCCACATCGAACCACAGCCACAGCAGGTCTCGCTCCAGCTGGTTACCCTCCACGGTCCCCCGCCGGTTACCGTCCACCAGCGCTCGCACCTCAGGCGGCAACTCCTCGGGCTCCACTCCGTCCAGTGCCAGGCTCGATTCAGCCGACAGGGGCAGGAAGGAGCCGAAGGTCATAGCCCAGCGCGCGACGAAGTGCCACTTGCCGGTCTCGTCCTGCTCGGTGGTCCAGGTCACGGTCCCCTTGTCGGCCCCCATCAAACTTCCGGCCAACCCTGCTTTGGTCAGCTGCATGCCTCCTCCTTCCCTTCTCTGGTGTACGTGCGGGACGCCCCGGCCATCACGACCAGGGCGCCCCATCCTGCCGACCGCCTCTCTGCAAGCGCTCGGAAGTCTGTCCGTCGTCCCTTGACATCACGCCGCACCTGGACGCTCGATCTTTGGTGGGACCCAGGACTGCGGCAGGGACGGCACCAGGGACGGACGCGAGCCCCAATACGCCCGCTCTGCGTCCCGGATCGTGGCGCTCGTGACCGGAAGGCTGTCGCAAAGCATCTCCCCGGCAAGTCCTTTGACGACGCCAGTGACAAGACGGCCATGTACCGGACGCTCACCCAACGGGGCGCGGTGGGACCAGACTTCAGGACCAGTCCCGACCGGCATCTCTACAGGTACCTGTCGAAGCATGACAACCCCGGCCGGTTCCTCAGCGATCCGCGGTTCGACCTGAACAAGGGTGACGCGGTGATCGTCGCCACGGTTATTCCGGGGTTCGAGCGTGACAACGACCGGCCGACCGACAAGATCACCTTCCGGTTCGACTACCAGATCAGCCCGAGCCCCGAAGCCCAGCCGTTCGATGACGACGGCGACCCGATCAAGTACATCAGCCGCAAGGGCTCAGGCTCTCCCATCGGCATGATGCTCAGCCACGTCGGACGCATCGGCAAGGCGACCAAGGGCGTTCTCGCCGAGGGCACCTGGAAGCTGCCGATCACCAGTATCTGGGCGCCGCCGAGCACCCTGGTCTGCAACTTCCGGGGCATCAGCAACTGGCGGGTGAACGGGCTGATCAACCCGATCCTGCTTGAACTCGCCCGAGGCACGGACCAGTTCGCCATCGCACCGGACGGTGACTGGCGGACCAACCAGACCGTGCGACGCGAGACCATCAAGCTGCTGGACGAGTTCCGGGCCGGGGTGAGCGCGCCAACCGAGGTCGGCGTCTTCAACGTCCCCCTCGGCACGGGCGGCAAGCGCAAGTCGGATGCGGGTGAGCCCAGCAAGGAGGAGATCCAGAAGGCGCAGGCAAAGGGAATCGACGACAACCTGCTCCTGAAGCCTGAAGGCAAGCAGCGGACGAACTTCATCTCCAACGGCATCGCGCGCATGATGCTCGCCCTGCCCGCGTCGAGGGGCGTCGCGACCGAGAAGGGCGAGGGCTACTGGCGCACCTGGTGGGACGAGGGTATGACCGGGCCGGAGGAAGACAAGCTCGACGCGTCCGGCAATAAGGTCCACACGAACCGGCCGGACCCGGAGAAGAGCTTCCCGTTCGCCATCATGATCACCGAGTCGCAGACCATCGAGGACGACAAGCGCAAGGGAGAGCGTCCGGTCACCGTGCACTCCGGCAAGGCCAAGATCATGGAGCGCGTCGTGATGAGCGAGACGGTCGAGGCACGCGACGGCGAAGTGTCCGAGATCCCAGTCGAACACTGGGAACCCCACGAGTTCACCTGGAAGGGCGTTCGCGACTCCGAACTGAAGGACTTCCACTCCGCGATCCTGGGCCAGTGTGCCGACGAACGGGTGGACGGCGCCATGATCCCGCGAGGGAACCCGATGCAGCAGAACTACATCGAGGGATCCATTCGGGCCACCTACGCCAGCGCCGAGTACCGCAAGCGGAGCAGGTCCATCAAGCGCACCGGGTGGTACGAAGGCCTGGATGAACCGGTCTACGTCACCAGGTCGGGGGGCATCGGCGCGCACCGGTTCCACCCGGAGATCAACGCCGAGTTGGGTACGAGCTACGAGCGCTACGCACTGCCCGACCCGCACGAACCGGAGAACCAGGCGCGCCAGAGCGAGGCTATCCGGAAGTTCACGTTCGCCGTCGACCTGCTGCACGACCCGCTGCCGTTCATCGTGGCCGCGACGCCGTTCATGATCGCGCCGACGACCATCCTGCCGAACGGCGTCCCCTACCTCTACGGCAAGGCAGGTGGCGGCAAGTCGGTCACCTCGTCGGTGCCCCAGTCGCTCATGGGGCGCTTTGGAGACAAGGGCTTCCCGCTGCCAGCGAAGGTCAGTGAGTCCGCGCTCGCCGACGAGATGGACAAGCTCGACAACGCCGGTGCGATACTCGACAACATTCGGGACACGAAGCGCGAGAGGGAGATGGACGCGCAGAAGGCTGTCGTCTCCTACGTCGGAAACTCGATCTTCGACGGCCAGTCGGGCAAGCGCCTGGTGAAGAGCCAGGACGTGAACCGCAAGGGCGAGAACAAGGTGATGTCGACGTGCGTGGCCTACATGGCTATCACCGCCGAACTCCGGGTGCAGGACATGGTGGAGGAGGGCCTGAGGTCCCGTTACGCACAGATCCACGTCGGCCCGGCAACCTTGGGCACGACCCTCGAAGCACAGATGGAGACCGGCGGGAAGCTGGCGGAAATCGCCGACAGCGACGACCCGAGCATCGCCTACGCGGGGTACATCCTGCAGTGGGCACGGGTGGCCGAGCGGCTGGGCGGCGTCCACAAGATGGGCGGCAAGCACGGGCCGATCCAGCAGCTGCGTGACTCCATCGCGACCGACCTGGCCGCTTGGTGCACCGAGCAGCACATGAAGGTCAAGGGTCGCGACACTGACGTGGCCGCCGCGATCACCCTCGGCTGGAACCTGTGGCTGAAGTACGCGCGGAGGTCCGGGGCGATCACCGAGGCTGAGTTTGACCGGTTGGACAAGCTCGGATGGGATGCCGCGAAGGCGGTCATCAAGGAGTCCACTGGCTTCCAGTCTGAGCGGGAGATGGGAGACGCGGATCGCCTGATGGACATCGCCGCCTACGACGACCACTGGTACTTCGAGGACATCGAGAACCTGGGCGGCAACTGGAAACCGAACTTCACCCGCACTCTGGTCGGCGTGCTCGACCTGAAAGCCGGGTGCTTCGGAATCATTGCCCAGCAGGCCGCCCAAGCCTTGGGGTACGACTCTCGCTATAAGGCCATGCAGTTCTCCCTGCGTGACCACCGGTGGGAGAACCGGGATGACAGGCACTCGGACGGCGGCAACCTGCGGTTCGGCTTCCTGTCGACCAGGGAGGGGAAGAAGGAGTTCAAGCCCCGGCTGACCTGGTACGCCATCCCGGAGGCCCATTACGCCTCCCTGGGCGTGCCTGAGTCGGTCGCCGAGGCCCTGAACCCGGTGAAGGCGTCGACGGCCCCCAGTAACCCGTCCAGGCCCGCCCTGGCGCTCGTGACGGACGCCACGGCCGATCCGCTGACCGGTCCCCCGCCGGTGTGGTGGCCCAGCGAAGACGACGAGGAGGACATTGGCGCATAACGCAAGCGTCTCCTTGCGAAAATCGGCTGGTCGGCTTGACTATCCGCTTGGCGGCAGGGAGAATTGGTACCGAAGTGGGGCGTACCAGAACGTTGGACGCAGGCTCCCGTGAGTTCCAGGTCACGGGAGCTTTCCCATGTCTGGGGTCAGATGAGGGAGCCGCAGCAGGACGACGACGCGTGCGCAGGTGCTCGCCTTGCGCGTCCACCGCACTCGCCAACTCGGCCGCGACGGGCGCTGACTACATGCCCAGCACCGGAATGATGACCGCGACCAGGACAAGTGCTAGAAGCGCCAAGTAGGCGACAAGCACGACCAGTATCAGTAGTCCGTTGAGCAGTCGGTTCTGGGGTCGGAAGTTCATCATGACGAGGGTGAAGGCGATGGCAACGGCGGCCGCGATGAGCGCCGACCATCCGACCGTTCCGAGCGCCTGAGCCCGAATCGCGCCTCCCGGAATCACTCCCGCCAACCTGGCGATCCAGTAGAGGATGATGATCGAGATGATGTTGGCAACCACCGAGTCGTACATCGCAATCCGCCGTTGCTTGTCCGGCACCAAGACCGTGCGGATCTTCGGTAGCTCGGCCCGAGCACGCGCCTTCGACCGCTCAATGAAGTCCTCTTCCTCGGCGGGATCGTTCGTTTCCTCCACGCTCGAATGATGACGAAGAACACCTGGCTCTGGCGAGGCGTCCGCCGTCCGACATCCAGAATTCATCACTCCGAGCGCGTCCCGGACGGCCCGCAGTACCCCTCAAGTCCGCGGCTAGTCCGCCGTTCATCCGTCTTTGGCCATCACCCGCCATCCATGCCGAACCAGTTCATGGCGTTGTCAGAGGCAAGTTGGTTCTGCACTTTTCAGGTCCCTTCCTGCCTCGTCTCACGCGGCGGGTTTGCGAGATGTACTTCGACATGTGACGCTCCGCGACGCGTCAGATGGGCCCCGGTTCGCCGGGGCCCATCGTCGTTCAGGCGGTGATCTTCACCTTCGCGTCGAGCTGCGGGAGCTCGACGAACGTCCGGCCGGGCGCGAGCTTCAGTGGACTGCCGTCGTCGAGGGTGAACTGGAACAGGTCGGTCGTCCCGCCCTTCGTCCACGTGCCTTTCACGCAGGTGCCCTGATGGGCGTAGAAGAAGGTGCCGTGACCGTTGACGATGCTGACGACCGGGTCTGGCGCGCCGCGTCCGACGAAGATCTTGTCCATCTTCCACTTGGCCCGGACGACCAGCACGTTGTCGGTGACGACCCGCTCGCCATCGGCGAGGATGTGCTTGCCCCACGGCTCGTTGCGCAGGTAGCGGCCGGTCTTCTCGTCGTAGTCGTAGCTGGTGTCGAAGGTGTCGGCCGGGCCCCAGGGGACGGCGATCCGGCGCGCCCCGCGCGCCGAGGCCGCGGTGGACGGCGGTTCTCCCCCGGTGGCGAATGGAAGGTATGGGAACGCCGGCGGCGCCTTCATCTTCCTGGCCAGCTTGCGGAGCTCGTCAGGCCGGCAGAAGACCGAGTGCACGGCAGCCCGTCCCGGCATCGTGTAGTAGGCCCGGGTTCCGTGGACCCCGGCCTTGAACGACCAGAGGTTTTCGATGTCGGCACCGTGCGCGTTCACGTAGTTCATCACCCAGTAGGCGGCCGCGGTGTTGCCGAAGACCGGACGCAGCGGGCTGAGCAGCGGCACGTCCACCGGACGGATCGAGCGCACCGGTCCGACGAACTCGGGGAAATGGGTGTGGAAGACCGCGCACAGCCGGGTGTAGCTGATCCCGTTGGGCTCGACGAAGACGATGTCGGCCGAGTTCAGGCCCAGTTGCGGGTGCGCCGATCGGACGTCCGAGACCTTCACCGCGACCGCCGCGTGCTCGAGAGCGGACTCACTGCTGACGGGCTCACCGGTGAGCGGCGCGGTCACGACGGGCGTGGCAGCGGGGCCCGACGTCACGCTGGGAGATCCGGTCGCCACGGCCGACACGGTGGCCGCCGGACCGACCGCGGCCGGCACCCCGTCCGAGCCCGGGCGGACGGCTGCGCAGCCTGAGACCGCCGCTCCCGCCATCCCGACCGCCGCCAGCATGGCGCTACGACGACTGAACATTGCCAAGCTTCCTCTTCGGCGGTCATCCGCCGGCGGGGATCAGGCTAGATCCCGACCGGCACCGGAAGGCGGCGAGCCACGCGGGTTCGTGGCGAATCCACAGCGAACGATCCTGTCAGGCACAGCCGGCGGGGGTTGAGTAGTGGTCAACAGCCCAGTTGGACAACCCACAGGAGGTCAATGACCCGAGCAGCCAGCACATTTCCCTCTGGATGTGGCCCCGCCGGATCTTCCGCGGGGCCACTCCCCCGTCCGGGCTTGTCCGAGAGCGTGGCGTCCTTGTCGACGACCAGGCGGCCAACCCGGCGGACACGCGGCCCTTGCGTCCGCCCGGTCGTCCACTCGTTGCCGTCCGGGCTGGGAGCAGTCGCGGGAGTCACGACCGTCCGCAGTGGAACAGGGAATAGTCTGGCCGGACGATCGAACCTGGAGGTGGGCATGGAAGTGCTGCTGCTCGGTACCGGCTCTTCGGACGGCATCCCCAACACCTTCTGCCGCTGCACCACCTGCACGGACTACCGCGCGCGCGGAGAGGTGCGCACGAACACGTCCGTCCTCGTGGATGGACGGCTGCTGATCGACCCCGGGCCCGAGGCCCCGCGGCAGGTGAGCCGGCTTGGCCGCGACCTGGCCGACCTGCCGGTGATCCTCGCCGGACACGCGCACGACGATCACCTCGCACCGTCCGCGCTGATGCACCGGTCTTGGATCACCGACGCGCCGCTGGACGTCGCCGGCCCGGCACCGGTGATCGCCGCGAGCAGGCCATGGCTCGACCCGCGCCAGGCATCGGTGACCTTCAGCACCCTCACCGCTGGGGACGAGGTGCGGCTCGACGGCTACCTCGTCCTCGCCCTGCCGGCGAACCACCACGCCATGGGCGAGGCGTTGTGCTACCTGATCGAGGATGGTTCAGCCAGCGTCCTCTACCTGACCGACACGGGACCGCTGCCCGACGACGCCTGGACGGCGTTGGCCGGGCATCGAGCCGATCTCGTGCTCCTCGAGGAGACTTTCGGCACAGTCGAGGGCAAGGGCGAACAGCATCACAACCTGCGCACGTTCGCGGAGACGGTCGCGCGGCTCCGCGAAGCCGGGGTGGCCGACGCACGGACGCGGATCGTGGCCATCCACCTCGGCCACGACAACCCTCCGCTCGCAGACCTGCGGGCCGAGCTGGCGAAGATCGGAGCCGAGGCGCTCCCGGACGGGTCGGTCATCGAGCTCTGACCCTGCGCGCAGCGCCACCGGCGTCGGCCGTCTTGGCGCACCGGTGGAACGCCAGGAGGCGTCCCACCGGGCAGCCGAGACGCACACTGGACTGGACACCCGCGAAGGGGCAGCGCCAGAGAGCCCCGAGGCGCACCACCGAAGAGACGGGACATCCCTGCCGCTCAACGCACCGACCGGGCCCAAAGCGGCCGTTGTCGACCACCGCCCGGCACGTATGTCCCATGACCGCCAGGGTGCTCGCCAGATCCGGATGTAGCCAGGTCGTGACCGCCGCATCCATGGCGCTGTGTCGGCCCACCAGCAACTCGGGCCGCCTGACAACAGGCCACGTCTGGCAACAACCCACGCTTTTCGCGACGATCCACGCCTGACACCTCTGGCCCACGCCCTGCGCCAAGCCACGCCTGACGCCTGGCCACGCCTGACACCTGGCCCCGCACCTCACGCCTGGCCACGCCCAGCACCAAGCCACGCCCGGCACCAAGCCGCGCCTGACGCCTGGCCACGCCCGGCACCGAAGCCACGCCTGACACCTGGCCACGCCCGACACCTGGCCACGCCCGACACCTGGCCACGCCCGACACCTGGCCACGCCCGACACCTGGCCACGCCCGGCACCTGGCCACGCCCGGCACCAAGCCACGAGATGGGACATTCCTCCCACTCGACGTCCGGACAGACCGAAATCGTGTGACGCTGAGCTCCCGCCAGGCAGGAATGTCCCAGGTGGTCTGCCGGTAGCAGGGCGCGGATCGATCATCGGGTTCACTGAGGCAGCGCCCCGGGTCCCCCACAGCTCCCGGCCGCCGCCGAGGCCGACGATCTCGGAAACGGGACATCCCTGCCGCCGGATACGCCGAAGTGCCCCAGACGGGCCGAGGCGACCATCATCGGGCAGGAATGTCCCGTCGACCTCAGCAGCAGACGCGGCTGCTGATCGGTCGCCGATCCCGAACCGAGGGCTCCGGATGCCGAACCGCGACCCGGCGACCCACGCCCCGCCAACCGGAACCCGCGAGCGGCCCCATCCCGGCCTCTGCCAACCGGACCCGCGAGCAGACCCATCCCAGCCTTGCCAACCGGAACCGCGAGCAGACCCATCCCAGCCTTGCCAACCGGAACCGCAAGCAGGCCATCCGGGCCTCTGCCAACGCCGTCCCGCGAGCGGGACAGCCGGAAATGGGACATTCCTGTCACTCGATGCACCGGACGGCCCGCAGACGGGTCATGTCGGACATCGCGGGGCAGGAATGTCCCGCCGAGCTCAGCCGGTGGCCAACCGGGTTCCCGCCCGGCGTTCGAGCCGGTCGGCGGCCGACAGCTCAAGCGTCGCGAGACGACGCAGCACGGCGGCGGCGGACAGCCGGATGCGGGTGGGTCGCACGTCCTCCGAGCGCTGGGGAGCGTCGGGGAGGGCGGAGGCGTTCTCGGCCGCGGTGTGCTCGATCACGGGGGCATAGCTGATGAAGCTGGACATGGTTGTCTCCTCTGGTTTGGGTCGTGACCCGTCTGGGTTACGCCTGACGGCTCAAGCCACCGGGTGAGTGCTGCTCCGCACGATCAGCTCGTGGGGCAGGACGATCCGGCGATCAGGTCGCTGCGGATCGAGCAACAACTCGGCGGCAAGGCGTCCCTTGTCCCGCACGGGCTGGTGGATCGTGGTGAGTCCGCCTGCAGCAGACTCGGGCAGGTCGTCGAATCCCACGACCGAGATGTCCCGGCCCGGTTCAAGCCCCCGCTGACGGCAGGCATCCATGAAGCCCAGGGCCATCACGTCGCTGACGGCGATGACCGCCGTTGGGCGATCGCGCCGGTCGAGCACCGCCACGCCGGCGGCCCGCCCCGCTGTCGACGAGTTGGTGCCCATCGGGATGATCGTGACCTCCGCACCGCCGAGCCCCTCCAACACGCCGCTGATCCGCAGGTGGTCGGAGGTGTCGAGGTCGCCTCGGTGGTACTCCTTCATCGGCGGCTGGCCCGCGTAGGCCGCTCCGGCGAGGAGGAACACCCGCTGATGGCCGAGCCTTCGCAAGTACTGGCCGACCTCGAAGCCAGCGGCATAGTCGTCGATGACGACGTAGTCGCCGGCCTGTTCGGAGCCGGGTTCACTGGTCCTGGTGCAGTACACCGTCGGCAGCCCGCGTTCCCTCGCCCGGGCCATCGCGGGCTGGTCGCCACACAGACCCGCGACTCCATCCACGGCTGCATCCTGGATCGCGACGAGGGCGTCCACGTCCGCGGCCGGGACGCTGAGCAGCGTGATGCTCGCGCGCTTGCGTTCCATCACCTCGCTGAACGCAGCCAGCCACGCCACCGAGAACGGATCGGAGAATGCGTAGGAGAGCCGTTCCTCGAACACCACCGCGAAGGTGTTCGTGCGCCCAGAGCGCAGCTGTCTGGCGACGGCGTCCGGGCCCGTATAGCCCATTTTCGCCGCCCGCTCCAGGACCCTCTCACGGAGATCGGCGGACAGCTGGTCGGGACGGTTGAAGGCGTTGGAGACGGTCATCACCGATACGCCGAGCACCTTGGCGATGTCTTGCTGGGTCACTTTGGCCATCTCTCACCTCCTCCGATCGAGCCTCTCCATCCATAGTGAACTTTAACGTTACAGAGATCAAGCCCTCGACCGTCTGTATCGTTAAAGAGACGCGGACGGAAGGTTGCCGGAACGCTGCAGGTCGGCCTACTCCGCGTTCCAGAGGCGGGTGTAGAAGTCCTGTTTCGCCGGATCGCGGGCGATGCCGTACCCAGCCAGGAAGGCCTCTTCCCAGCCGGAACCGAAGTTCCACCCAAGGCTCAACAGCGCGGGCGCCAGGTCGGCCCAACGGTCACCCACCCCGAGCCTGCCGAGGTCGACATAGGCCACGCAGAGTCCGTCCCGGTTGAGAAGGAAGTTCGGATTGCAGGCGTCGCCGTGGCAGACCACGGGATCGAACTCCGGCCAGGGACCGAGCGCCTGCTCCGGCAGCCCTCGCTCGCGCAGTCGGGACGAGACCGACCAGGTCCACGGACAGCCACGCACCGGGACGCGGTCGTGGAAAAGGCGCAGGCCGCGTCCCAACTCGGGCACCACCAGGGCCGGTTGCTCACGCCAGCCTCCGAGGACAGCCGACGTGGCCGCAATCCCGGCTGTCCGTAACCAGCGGTTGCCTGCACCGTCCGCCCCGTGGTCGATCGGCCGCGGCGCCTCGACGAAAGCGCTCACCCAGCGCAGCCGCTCGAACTCCGCATCCGGGTCGAACTCCGCATGCGGCGAGCCGTACTTGACGTACTCGGCACCATCGTCGATCGAGAACGTGACGCCACCGATCTCGTTGCGCCACACCGGCTCGACGGGACGCCCGCAGGCAAGTCCCCGCACGACGTCGGGCACGGCGATGCCGTCGAGCCAGCGGTTCGGGATGTCGGCGTCAGTGCGCGGCGCGGTTTCGGGCGACGACGCTTCGGATCCCGCATGGGACATCTCTGCCACTGAAGACACCTCCGGCTGCCAAAGGTAGGGGTTCGACGCACTCGGCGTCAGTTTTGTCCCGAATCGTTGCGGATGCGGGAGGAAGTGGATGCGTGAGGAGGTCGTCGCGGGAGGAAGTGGATGCTTGAGGAGGTCGTCGCGGGAGGAAGTGGATGCGTGAGGAGGTCGTCGCGGGAGGAGGTCGCAGGGGGGAGGGGAGGAGGCCGCCGCGGGAAGAAGCCACCGCGGGAGGAGGCCACCGCGGGAAGAAGACCGTCGCACCGGAACAGACCGCCGCGGGAGAAGACCGTCGCGGAAGGGGAACCGTAGTTCTCCTGGCCGGTCCGGCACCCCGATGGAGGCTGGTGCGACCGACGGTCGGTCCGCTGGACCACCGGCGGTCGCCTCTGGCGGAGAGCTGGGGTCGCTCTGGCGGAGAACCGAAGGGCGGTCCCGCTGGACGGCCGGCGGTCCGTCTGGCGGAGAACCGAAGGGCGGTCCCGCTGGATGGCCGGCGGTCCGTCTGGTGGAGCGCCGGCGGCCGTCCCGCTGGACGGCCGGCGGTCCGTCTGGTGGAGAGCCGGCGGCAGTTCCGCTGGACGGCCGGCGGAACGTTCCGCTGGACAATCGTCGCCCGTTCGGCTGGGCGGACAGGACCGGACGCGAAACCGTCCGTTCGGGGATCAGAGCGGAAGCAGCTTGAAGATCGGGTCCGGGAGGTGCTTGAGCACCCACATGACGGCCTGGAACGGCGCCGGCACCCAGATCAGGCGCTTGCCCCTGCGGGCGGCGTCGACCACCTCGGTTGCGAGCTGCTCTTTGTCGACGGTGAGCGGGGCCTCCTTCACGTCGGCCGACATCCGCGTGCGGACCTGGCCGGGACGGACGACGAGCACCTTCGGCCCGAACGGTGCCAGTGCGTCCCCGAGGAGCCGGTAGAAACCGTCCAGCCCGGCTTTGGTCGAGCCGTAGACGAAGTTCGACCGGCGGACCTTCTCGCCGGCCACCGAACTCATCGCGATGATCTGGCCGTAGCCCTGCGCCTTCATCTTCTGACCGAGCAGGACGCCGACGCTGACGGCTCCGGTGTAGTTCACCTGGGCGAGGCGTACGGCCTTCGCCTGGTCCTGCCAGAGCTCCTCGGCGTCGCCGAGCAAGCCGAACGCGACGATGGCGACGTCCACGTCGGCGAGCTTCCACGCCGCGTCGATCACAGCCGGGTGAGTGTCGAAGGCAGTGGCATCGAAGTCGAGCACATCCACCTCGCTCGCCCCTGCCGCCTTCAGGGCGGCCACCGTCGACTCCGTGCGATCGTCGCCCGGCTGCATGCCGAGGATCACCCGCAGCGGCTGCTTGGCGAGGTACTCCCCCGTGATCGCCAGCCCGATCTCGCTCGATCCGCCGAGCAGCAGGACGGTCTGGGGGTTGCCGGTCGCGTCGATCATGGTGTCGTCTCCTGTGCTGGATCCCGGGTCGAGCCCGAGATGACAACGGTGGTTGGTGGATGACTAGCGGTGGTTGGTGGATGACTACGGATTGTGGACGTTTGCAGGTGGTGGATAGCTACGGGCTGTGGGTGTCTGCGGGTTGTGGATGCCTTCGGCTGTGGATGCTCACGCGTTGTGGATTCTTGCGGGCGATCGAATTCAGAGCAGGTCGAGGCGGCGGGCCAGGTCGGACGCGAACACCCCGTTCGGGTCGACGCGCCGGCGGACGGCGATCCACTCGTCGATCCGCGGGTACATCGCGTGGAAGGTCGCCGCGGTCGTCCGGGAGTCCTTCGCGGTGTACAGCCGGCCGCCGAACTCGAGGATGCGGGCGTCCAGGCCGTGCAGGAATTCGTGCAGCCCGGCCTTGATCGGGAAGTCGACGCAGACGTTCCAGCCAGCCATCGGGTAGCTCAGCGGCGCCTGGTTGCCTTCGCCGAACAGCTTGAACACGTTCAGGAACGAGTAGTGCCCGGACGCCTGGATGTCGGCGATGATCCGCTTGAACTCCGCGACAGCGGTCGGCGGTACGACGAACTGGTACTGCAGGAAGCCGTCCGAGCCGTAGGCGCGGTTCCACTCGCTGAACATGTCCAGCGGGTGGTAGAAGCCGGTCAGCGACTGGATCTTGCCGGTGTAGTTGCCGGACTTGGCGTACCAGAGGTTGCCCAGCAGCGTGAACGTGTACTTGTTGGCCAGTCCGTTGGGGAACACGTCGGGCAGTTCGAACAGCGGCTTGGCGTTGAAGGCCAGCGGCTCGGCGGCCAGCTTGGGCGCGTGCTCGCGCAGCTCGTCCAGCGTTGCCAGCGAGCCGCGCGACAGCGCCGCGCGGCCGAGCTTCGGTGCCGGTGAGATCGCGTCGAACCAGGCGCTGGAGTAGTCGTAACGGGATTCCGAGCCGTCGGAGTGGACGGCGATGGTCTCGTCGAGGGTGTGGGTCACCACGCCATCGGCGAGGAAGTAGGCGGTCTCGGTGCGGGTCATGTTGAGCTTGACCCGGAGGATGATCCCGGTCAGGCCGACGCCGCCGACCGTGGCCCAGAAGATGCTGGCGTCCGGGTCGTCGGGCGAGCCGTCCGGGGTGAGGGTGAGGATGCGTCCGTCCGCCACCAACAGCTGCATCGACGCGACGTGGTTGCCGAACGAGCCGGCGCTGTGGTGGTTCTTGCCGTGGACGTCGCAGCCGATCGCCCCGCCCACCGTCACCTGCCGAGTACCCGGCAGCACCGGGATCCACAGCCCGTACGGGAGCGCTGCGCGCATCAACTGGTCCAGGCTGACCCCCGCGTCGACATGCGCGATCGCGGCGGACGGATCGATGGAGTGGATGTGATTCAGCGCGGTCATGTCCACGACGAGGCCGCCGGCGTTCTGGGCGACGTCGCCGTAGGAGCGGCCGAGGCCACGCGCCACGATCCCCCGCTTCAGGTGGGACGGCGCGTCCGCGTCGTGGTCGGCGACGGCAGCGACCGCCTTCGCGATCACTTCGGGATCAGGGGTGGACAGCAGCTGCGCCGTCGTGGCGGCCGTCCGGCCCCAGCCGGACAGGCTGGCGGTCGCGGTCGGCAGGTCTTCGAGGACGTTGGGGTTCATCGGGCTTCAGACTACCGTGCGGCCGGGACGCGGCGGACCTGAAGACCGGCCGTCCCGGGCCCCGACCCGGGACCCCTGCACCGACGTGGCGACTCGGGTGCGGGGATCCCGGCGTTCGCCGGGACGACGCACACCCTCCGGCGATCCGTCCCCACGGGTCAGTGACCCTCCAGAACGTCCGGTCCATGACCAGGCGGGCAAACCGGGCGCCGCGCAATCAGTCCTCCACCAGATCGTCCCAGGCCCCGACCCGGGACCCCTGCACCCACTTGACGACTCGGGCGCGGGGATCCCGGCATTCGCCGCGACGACGCACGCCCTCCAGCGATCCGTCTCCACGGGCCAGCCGGGGCGCAGCACAACCCAGGTCATCCCGGGCCCCGACCCGGGACCCCTGCAACCCACTTGACGACTCGGGTGCGGGGATCCCGGCATTCGCCGGGACGACACACACCCTCCAGCGATCCGGCTCCACGGGCCAGCCAGGCGCAGCACAACCCAGGTCGTCCCGGGCCCCGACCCGGGACCCCTGCAACCCACGTGACGACTCGGGTGCGGGGATCCCGGCGTTCGCCGGGACGACGCACGCCCTGCGGCGACCCGTCCTCATTGTGGGTCAGTCGGCCTTCCAGAAGGTGCGATCCATGACCTGCCGGGCGAGGCGGGCGCGGCGCAGCTGGTCCTCCACCAACAGGGACGACTCGCCCTTGGCGTAGCCGAGGATCTGCGCCACCGCGGCCAGGTCGCGGACGTCGGTCGGCAGGGCGTCGGAGGCGCGGCCGCGGAACAGCATCACGGCGTTGCGGATCCGGCTGGCGAGCACCCACGCCTCGCGGAGCGCCGCGGCGTCCCCTGCCGTGAGCAGGTCCGCGTCGGCGGCCGCCGCCAGCGCATCCAGCGTGCTCGGGGTGCGCAGCCCGGGGACCGAGTGGCCCTGCTGCAGTTGCAGCAGCTGGACGACCCACTCCACATCGCTCAGCCCGCCCGGGCCGAGCTTCGTGTTGCGCGCCGGATCTCCGCCACGGGGTGCGCGCTCGGCCTCCATCCGCGCCTTGAGCCGGCGGATCTCGTGCACCTGGGCCTGGGTCAGTCCGTCCACGGGGTAGCGGACGCCGTCGATGTCGGCCAGGAGGGAGGCGGCCAGGCCGGCGTCACCGGCGCCCGGAGCCGCGCGCAGCAGTGCCTGCGCCTCCCAGGTGGACGACCATCTGGCGTAGTAGGCGCGGTACGACTCCAGGCTGCGGACGATCGGCCCCTGCTTGCCCTCCGGGCGCAGATCGACGTCCAGCTGGAGCGCCGGGTCCGGACCCGGCTGGGCGAGCATCGCCCGCAGCCGACTGATGGCGGTGGTCGCCGCGGCGGTGGCCCCGGGCTCGTCGGACGCGAGCACGAACATCGCGTCGGCGTCCGAGGCGTACGACAACTCCTGACCGCCCCAGCGTCCCATCGCGATCACCGCAAGCGGCGGCACGTCGAGCCCCCGGGACGCGACGCCCAGCGCGGCGTCCACGGTCGCGGCGGTCACCGCGGAGAGCGCCGATCCGAGCGCTGCCAGGTCGAGTTCCCCGAGCAGGTCGGCCATGGCCAGCCGGAGCAGCTCGTTTCGCCGGGACGCCCGGATCGCCGCGATGGCATCCTCCGGCGACTCGTGCCGCCCGGCGGCCGACTGCATCTCGGCGAGGATCGCGGCACCGTCCCGGGGAGCCAGGCCCTGCGCGTCCCCGAGCAGGGCCGCGTTCTGGGGCGAGCGCAGCAGCAGGTTCACCGCGTACCTCGACGACGCCAGGATCCGGGCGAGGTGCTCGGCCATCACGTCCCCGTCCCGCAGCGTCCGCAGGTACCACGGCGTCGCGCCGAGGGCTTCGGAGACCTGTCGGAACGCGAGCAGGCCGTGGTCGGGGTTGGGTCCGGCGGTGAACCAGGTCAGCATCGCCGGCAGCAGCTGCCGCTGGATCTCGGCCGAGCGGCTCATCCCGGAGCTGAGCGCCTCGATGTGCCGCAGCGCCGCCCTCGGGTCCGCGTAGCCGAGAGCCCGCAGCCGGGTCTCGGCCGCCTCGCTGGTCAGCCCGACCTCGGCGGACGGGATCCGCGCCACCGCGGCCAGCACCGGCGAGTAGAACAGCCGCTGGTGCAGCCGCAGTACCTGGCGGGTGGTGTTCCGCCACAGATGCATCAGCTCGTCGGTCGCGCCCAGGCCGACGCTGCGGGCCAGCCAGCGCTGGTTCGTCTCGTCGGCCGGCATCAGGTGGGTGCGACGCAGCTGGTAGAGCTGGACGCGGTGTTCGAGCAGCCGCTGCAGCCGATAGGCGGTGCCGAGGTCGAAGCCGTCCGAGCGACCGACGTAGCCGTGCTTGACGAGTGCGTCCAGGGCCTCGAACGTGCCGCGCAGCCGGAGCCGCTCATCGGCGCGGCCGTGCACGAGCTGCAGCAGCTGGACGCTGAACTCGACGTCGCGCAACCCGCCGGCTCCGAGCTTGATCTCGTGGTTCGCGTCCCGAGACGGCAGGAGTTCGACGACCCGCAGCCGCATCGCCTGGGTCTGGGGGACGAACTGGTCGTCGTCGGCGACCCGCCACACCATCGGCCAGACCATGTCCACGAACGAGCCGGCGAGCTCCAGGTCCCCGGCCATCGGGCGGGCCTTCAGCATGGCCTGGAACTCCCAGTTCTTCGCCCAGCGCTCGTAGTAGGCGCGGTGGGACGCCAGCGTCCGCGCCAGCGGCCCGGCCTTGCCTTCTGGACGCAGGGCGGCGTCGATCGGCCAGATCGTCCCGGCGCCGGTGTGGGCCGAGCAGACCCGGGTCAGCGCGCTCGCCAGCCGGGTCGCGACGCTCAAGGCCCGGTCGACGCTGCAGACGGGTTCCCCGTCCGGTCCCAGCGCCGGCTCGGCGATGTAGAGGACGTCCACGTCGCTGACGTAGTTGAGTTCGCCGGCCCCGGTCTTGCCGAGCGCGACGACGCCCAGCCGGCAGTCCGGCCACTCCGGCACCTCCCCTCGCGCCAGGGCGAGCGCAGCCTCGACCGTCGCGTCCGCCAGGTCGGCCAGCTCTGCCGCCACGTCCGGCAGGACGGCGAGCGGGTCGGCCGCGGTCAGGTCGCGGGCGGCGATCCGGAGCAGCTCGCGCCGGTACGCCCGCCGCAGGTCGTCCGAACGGTCCGGTGCCGCGACCGGCTGCTCCAGGGTTGCCTCGGCTCCGATGGCGGCGAGCAGCCGTGACCTGAGCTCGCCGACGCTGCGTCGGTCGACGGGACCGGTCAGCACCTCCAGGTCTTCCGGGTGGGCGCCGAGGTGCTGGCCCAGCGCGACGCTCGCACCCAGCACGGCCGCCAGTCTCGGCAGGACGTCGTCACCGGAGCGGAGAACCTCGAACAGGTCGTCCCGTGCGAGCACGAGACGGTTCATCCCGGCGAGGGCCAGGTCCGGGTCGGCGGCGCTCTGCAGCTCGGCGAGCACGGCGTCGACCTGCGCTGCTGCTGTCCGCTGCGACCAGCCGGCGACGAGCTCGGCTGAGGCAGCCGCGTCGGAGAACCCCAGCCGGGCCAGTCGCCCGGGCTGGGTGCCAATCCTGGTCACCCCCGCGATGCTAGCGTGCGGCTCGTGGCCAGGAGAGTGACGCAAGCCCAGCTCGGACGGCTGGAAAGCGCGGTGGCTGCGCTCGCGACGGGCGAGCAGCAGCCCCCCGCGGCCGAACTGGCGGATGCGGCCCGGACCGCCTGCGCCCTGCTGGCCGTCCGCTATCCCGGGGGCTTCGTCGAGCTCCGGGTGCCTCCGTACGCCGCGGTTCAACTCGGCATCGGCGACCGCGGCCGGCACACGCGGGGCACGCCGCCGAACGTCGTCCAGACCGACGCCGTCACGCTGCTCCGGCTCGCCGGCGGCCTGCTGGCCTGGGAGGACGCCCTCGCGGGCCACCTGGTCCAGGCGTCCGGCATCCACTCCGACCTGTCCGAACTCTGGCCGCTGCGCGAGCTGAGCTGAGGCCGATCGCCCGCAGCGGACGCATAGCTCAACCACAGGTTCGCACAGCAACACCCACAGGCGGCGGCTCTAGCGTTACGAACCGTGAACAGCGCCAGGACGAGATTGACCCGCGATGACTACCGATAAGGCGGGCTTCCCCGCCGACAGCGAGGACCTCCCCGAAGCGAAGGGGCGGATGACCTGGAAGAAGTGGCTCGCCATCGGCCTGGGCGCGGTCGTCCTGCTCGCCGGCGTCGGGATCGGCACCTTCCTGTTGCTGCGACCCTCCAGCACGGCCAACCGGACCTTCAGCCAGGACGTGCAGGTCACCCTGGGCGACCAGACGCAGACCGTCACCTTCGACGGAACCCTGGCACCCCAGAAGGAGTCCGACGTCAACTTCACCGTCAGCGGCACCGTCACGAAGGTCTACGTGACCTCGGGCGAGAAGGTCTCCAAGGGGCAGAAGCTGGCCCGCATCGACGCCACCGACCTGGAGAACGCGGTCGACCTGGCCAAGGCCAACCTGACCACGGCCGAGGCCAACCTGAGCGAGGTGTACGACAACAACGGAAGCAGCGCGGCGGTCACGTCCGCCAAGGCGCAGGTGAGGTCGGCCAAGGCGTCACTGGCCTCGGCGAACGAGGACCTCGACAGCGCGGTCCTGCGCGCCCCCGTCGATGGCACCGTCGCCAGCGTGTCGATCGAGGTCGGCGATACCGTCGGGTCCGGCTCATCGGGCTCCGGTAGTTCGGGCTCCGGCGCCGGCGGGACGGGCCAGTCGTCGTCGAGTTCGTCCAGTTCCGCGCAGGTCGTGGTGATCTCGGCGTCCCGGTGGAAGGTGAGCGGCAGTGTCGGTGCGTCCGACCTTGCCAGCCTGAAGACCGGCCAGAGCGCCACCGTGACCACCGACGCCAGCACCGAGGCTCTCACCGGGACGGTGAGCTCGGTCGGCATCGTGGCCTCGTCCACCAGCAGCGACGGCACCGCGACGTTCCCGGTCGAGATCACGCTGTCCGGCACCCACACCGGCCTGTACTCCGGCACGACGGCAACCGCCGTGATCACCACCGGCAGCTTCCCGAACGTGCTGACGGTGCCGACGGCCGCGATCCGGTCCAGCGACGGTCAGACCGTGGTCACCAAGGTGACGGGCAGCACCACCAGCACCGTCGCCGTGCAGGTCGGGACCGTGTTCGGCAGCTACACCCAGATCAAGAGCGGACTGTCCGAGGGCGACACCGTCCGGATCACGTTCACCCGGCCGAGTTCGACCTCGACCTCCGGCACCGGCAGCGGTGGCGGCGGCGGCTTCGGCGGCGGCTTCGGCGGGGGCTTCGGCGGCGTCCCCGGCGGTGGCGGCATCCCGGGTGGCGGCGGCCCGGGCGGACGGTGAGCGTCGTGATCCATCAGCTGAAGATGACCGGGGTGCGCAAGACGTACTCCACCGGGGTGGTGAAGGTCGAGGCGCTGCGCGGCATCGACCTCGAGGTCGATCAGGGTGAGTACCTGGCGATCATGGGGCCTTCGGGCTCGGGCAAGTCGACCCTGATGCACATCATCGGGTGCCTGGACGTCCCGACGGAGGGCACCTACGAACTGGACGGCACCGATGTCAGCCGGATGTCCGAGAAGGAGCTCGCCGAGATCCGCAACCGCAAGATCGGCTTCGTGTTCCAGCAGTTCAACCTGCTGGCGAGCCTGTCTGCGCTGCGCAATGTGGAGTTGCCGCTCGTGTACGCCGGGGTCCCCGCCCACGACCGCAGGGAGCGGGCTGAGGCGGCACTGGAGAAGGTGGGCCTGGCGAAGCGGATGCAACACCGTCCCGGCGAGCTGTCCGGAGGCCAGCAGCAGCGCGTCTCGGTGGCGCGGGCCCTGGTCACCGACCCGGCCGTCCTGCTGGCCGACGAACCGACCGGCGCGCTGGACTCGCACTCCACCGGCGAGATCCTGGAGCTGTTCGAGGACCTGAACGACACCGGCCGCACCATCGTGGTGATCACCCACGAGCCGGACGTCGGCGCCCGCGCCAGACGCCTCGTGCACATCCACGACGGCCTGCTGCGCGAGCCGGTGCCGGTCGCGGCGTCCGGAGCCACGCGATGATGGGCTGGACCGAGACCGTCCGGACGGCGGTCGCCGCGCTCAACGCGCGCAGGATGCGCTCGGCGCTGACCATGCTCGGGATCCTGATCGGCATCGCCGCGGTGATGCTGACCGTCGGTCTCGGCCAGGGCGCGTCCGCGTCGATCACCAATCAGATAAACTCGCTCGGCTCGAACCTGATCATCGTCAGTCCGAGCATGTCGACGTCGTCGGGCGGCTTCCGCGGCGGCGGCTCGGTGGTGTCCACCCTGACCACGCAGGATGCCGCGATGCTGGCCGATCGCGACGTCGCCCCGGACATCGCGGCGGTCGCACCGGTCTCCCAGGTCTCGGGGTCGCTGCAGTCGTCGGAGACCACCTGGACGTCCACCGTCGTCGGCACGGTGCCCGAATGGACGACCGTCCGGGCGCGCACCGTCGACAACGGCCGGTTCTTCAGCCAGTCCGAGGTGGACGCCGCGGCCAGGGTCGCCGTCCTCGGCTCCACCACCGCCAGTGAGCTCTTCCCCACCGGCCAGGCCGTCGGCCAGACGATCAGCATCAACGGTCAGTCATTCGTCGTGATCGGCGTGCTCACGTCCGAGGGGTCGTCGGGCAGCACGAACAACGACGACACCGTGCTGGTTCCGCTGACGACCTTCGCGTCGCGGCTGTCGACGTCGAGCAGCGCGAACAGCGTCTCCTCGATCTACCTCTCCGGCACGGACGCCGACAGCCTGTCGGCCGCCTACCAGCAGGTGAAGACCGCGCTGCTGGCCTCGCACCAGGTGACCCCGGACAACGCGGACTTCACCGTGAGCACCCAGGCAGCGCTGGTCGAGACGGCCACGTCGATCACCGGCATCCTGACCGCCCTGCTCGGCGGCATCGCAGCGATCTCGCTGCTGGTCGGCGGCATCGGCGTGATGAACATCATGCTGGTGAGCGTGTCCGAGCGCGTCCGCGAGATCGGCCTGCGCAAGGCGCTCGGCGCAACGCCGGGCGTGATCCGACGGCAGTTCCTCGTGGAGGCCGGCATCCTCGGAGTCCTCGGCGGCCTGGTCGGTGTGGCGCTCGGCGTGGCCGGAGCGGCGATCCTGAGCCCGGTGATCGGGATCACGGTCGCGGTCTCCGTCCCGGCGACGCTGCTGGCTCTGGCGGTGTCGCTGGGCATCGGACTCGTCGCCGGCGTGTACCCGGCCTCCCGGGCGGCCAAGCTGGCCCCGATCGACGCTTTGAGGAGCGAATGATGAACCCCCTGAAGTCCGGACGCGTCCGGGCGGTCGCGATCGCCGGGGTCGCGCTGGCCGCGGTGGCGGCCACCGGCCTGGTCGTGGCCAACACCTCGTCGGCGGCCGAGAGCCGCTGGATCACCACGACCGCCACCACCGGCGACGTCACCCAGACCTACACCGCCACCGGCACGGTGACCCGGAAGAACACCGAGACCGCCGCCTTCGCCGCGAGCGGGACGGTGAACTCGGTGAAGGTCACCGTCGGCGAGCAGGTGACGGCCGGCCAGGTACTGGCGACCATCGACACCAGAGCCTTGAAGCTGGCACTCCTGCAGGCCGAGACCACGGTGGCCCAGGCCGAGCTGAACCTGTACAACGCCCAGCACCCGGCGAGCTCGTCCGCCGGCAGGAAGCTGTCCTCCGCCGCGAGCAGTTCTGCGTCGAAGAGTGCGGCCTCCAAGAGCTCGTCCTCGAAGAAGTCCAGCGGGACGGCGGCGGGGCTGACCACTGTCACCTTCAACCTGACCGAACTCAACGAAGCGGTCTCCGCGGTCAACCTGGCCGTGGTCGACGAGGCCAAGCAGTGCGACGCGATCATGGCCTGGGTGAACGAGGAGATGACCGGGTCGGCCGGGTCCGGGACGAGCGGGACGGGTTCCTCCGACGTCTCGCCGGCCAGCACGTCGGGCGGCTCCGACCACGGCACCCCGAACGCGGAGCCGTCGATGTCGGCATCACCGTCGGCATCGGCATCGGCTTCACCGTCCGCCTCGGCGTCCGGCTCGCCGAGCAGTGACGTCTCTCCCGCGGAGGCATCGGCGACCGCGACCCAGTACGCGGCCGCAGCCGACCCGACGGAGGACGCTCTCAAGGCCTGCGCCACCGCGCGAGCCCAGCTGAACACGGCCAATGCCACGCTGCAGACGCAGCTGGCGGCGATCAACGCCGCCGCGAATCCCAGCGACGACAACTCCTCCCCCGGCACCGGCGGCAGCGCGCCGTCCGGCGGTTCCAGCTCCAGTTCGGGTTCCGGCTCCGGCTCGGGTTCGTCCTCGGTAAGCGCGTCCGCGGTCGCATCGGCGAAGGCCAGCCTGCTGCAGGCCAACCAGAAGCTGCAGACGGCCCGGGACAACCTGGCCGACGCCGAGCTGGTCGCGCCGATCTCCGGTGTCGTCGGCACGATCACCCTCAGCGCGGGCGCGAGCTCCAGCTCGGGAACGATCACGATCGTGGGAACGGGCGACGCGGTGGTCACGTTCCAGGTCCCGCTCAAGACCCGCAGCTCGCTGGCCGTCGGCCAGGCCGTCCAGGTCACGCCGGCCGGGTCGAGCACGGCCCTCGACGGCAAGGTCACGAACATCAGCCTGGTCGAGACGTCGGGCACCGCGGGCGACTCGCCGACCTACACCACGACCGTCGGCGTGCCGGATCCGAGCGAGCGGCTCGCCAGCGGGTCGAGGGCGTCGGTCACGGTGCCGGTGAAGTCGGTGACCGGCGTCGTCATCGTCCCGGTCTCGGCGGTGACCCCGACCGGAACCGGCACGGCCACGGTGCAGGTGCTGGCGTCGAGCTCGGAGACGCCGGCCACGACCTCGGTCAAGACCGGGGCCGTCGGCGGCGGATGGATCGAGATCACCGAAGGGCTGGCCGCCGGCCAGGTCGTCGTGATCGCGGACCGGACGGCCGCGATCCCGTCCAACCAGACGATCCGGCGGACGGTCACGAGCTCCAGCAGCTCGTCAACCTCCTCCACGAGGGCGACCACGCGACCGTCAAGTCAACCGACCACGCAACCGAGCAGCCAACCGACGAAGTAGCCTCCGGCGGTCACGGCGTCGGCTGGGGATCCGCTCGCCTACAGGGACGGCAACGAGTGGGTCAGCTCCCACTCGGTGACCTCGCTGCGGTACGACTCGTACTCGGCCTTCTTGTTCCGCAGGAAGAACTCGAAGACGTGCTCGCCGAGCGTGTCGGCCACCAGCTGGGAGTTCTCCATCAGGTCGATCGCGTTCCCCAGGCTGCGCGGCAGCGGGGCGATGCCCAGCGACTGCCGCTGCCGGTCGGTCAGCGACCACACGTCGTCCTCTGCCCCCTCCGGCAGCTCGTACTCGTTCTCGATGCCGGCCAGTCCGGCGGCCAGGACGGCGGCGTAGGCGAGGTACGGGTTGGCGGCCGAGTCGATCGACCGCAGCTCGACGCGGGCGGACGCGCCCTTGTTCGGCTTGTACATCGGCACCCGGACCAGCGCCGAGCGGTTGTTGCGTCCCCAGCAGATGTAGCTCGGCGCCTCGGCACCGGCGACCAGCCGCTTGTAGGAGTTGACCCACGGGTTGGTGATCGCGGTGATCTCACCGGCATGCCGCAGCAGCCCGGCGATGAACTGGCGTCCGACCTTCGACAGGTGGTACTCAGAACTGGCTTCGTAGAAGGCGTTCTGGTCGCCCTCGAAGAGGGAGACGTGGGTGTGCATGCCCGAGCCGGGATGGTTGGTCAGCGGCTTCGGCATGAAGGACGCGAACAGGTTCTGCATCACCGCGACCTCCTTGATCACGACCCGGAAGGTCATGATCGCGTCGGCCATCGTCAGCGCGTCGGCGTAGCGCAGGTCGATCTCCTGCTGTCCCGGGCCGCCCTCGTGGTGGCTGAACTCGACCGAGATCCCCATCTGCTCCAGCAGCGTGATCGCCTGTCGCCGGAAGTCGGCTCCGGGCGAGGTGGTCGTGTGGTCGAAGTAGCCGGACTGGTCGGCCGGGACGGGCACCCGGCCCGGCTCGAGCGGCTGCTTGAACAGGTAGAACTCGATCTCGGGGTGGGTGTAGAAGGTGAAGCCCATGTCGGACGCCTTCTTCAGCGCCCGCTTCAGCACGTAGCGGGGGTCGGCGAAGGACGGCGAGCCGTCCGGGAGCCGGATGTCGCAGAACATCCGGGCGGTGCCCTGGCTGGCGCCGCGCCAGGGCAGCAGCTGGAACGTGGACGGGTCGGGATGGGCGACCATGTCGGACTCGTAGACCCGGGCGAAGCCCTCGATCGCCGAGCCGTCGAAGCCGATCCCCTCGCTGAGCGCACCTTCGAGCTCGGCGGGGGCGATCGCCACGGACTTCAGGAACCCGAGGACGTCGGTGAACCACAGCCGGACGAAGCGGACGTCCCGCTCCTCCATCGTGCGGAGCACGAATTCGGTCTGCTTATCCATGCGATCAGTCTGCCGGGCCGGATGTTTCAGTGGGGTTACGGACGCACCGCTGCGCGCATGGCTAGCCTTCTGGATATGTCCGCCCCGGCCGCGTCCTCCGCGTACCGTCCGGCGTCCGGCGTGCTCGGCTGGGTGGCGGCGTGGGCGAGCCTGTTGCCGCTGGCCGCCTACCGTGCGGGCAACCTGACCGAGTCGGACACCTTCTGGCAGGTCCGCGCCGGGGAACTGATCCTGGCCACCGGCGCGGTGCCCCGGTTCGACTCCTGGTCGTGGACGGCCAACGGCGAGCCGTGGACGATGAACTCCTGGGCGTTCAACGTGCTCGTCGGCATCGCCCACTCCATCGGCGGACTGCCCCTGGTCGCACTGGCGTGCGCCGGCCTCGCCGCGCTGGCCATGGCCGCGGTGCTGCTGCTGGCACGCCGCGTCGGCGCGTCCCCCGCCGTGGCGGCGGTGCTGGCCACCGTGGCGATGGCGCTGCTGCTGGGCTGGTTCTCGGCCCGGCCGCAGCTGGTCGACTACCTCGCCGTCCCGCTGCTGGTGCTGATGCTGCGCGCAGTGGCGAATGGACGCCGGCCGTGGGCGTGGGCGGTGGCCTGCGTGGGCCTGGCGCTGGTGTGGATGAACCTGCACGCCGCCGCGCTGCTCGGGGTCGCCATCGCCGGAGCGGCCGGACTCGTCCTGGTGCTGCGTCCAGTCACCCGCCGCCCGGGGTGGCTGGTGCTCGGCACGGCGGCAGCGATGGCCCTGGCCACGCTGGCGACGCCGTACGGCCTGGCCGGCTACCTGCAGGCCGGTTCCGTCCAGGGCGCCTCGGCCGGGGTGATCACCGAGTGGGCGGCCCTGAACCCGGCGGACCCCGTCCAGTTGGTCGCCGTGCTCGCGGGCGTCGGAGGCCTGGCCAGCGCGGTCCGGCTCCGCGAAACCGGACTGGCCGTCGCTTTGGCGATCACCACTGCCGGCGGGGTGTTCGCGATCCGGCTGCTGCCGATCGCGGTGCTCCTGGCCGTCCCAGCGCTCGCCGCGGTGGCGACCTCGCCGGCGCTGCTGGCCCGCCTGCGGGGTCTGCGGACGGTCACGATCCCGGGGCTGGCGATCTGGCTCGGTCTGGCGGGCTGGTTCGCGGTGGGCGCGCTGATGCACCCCGGGCGTCCGGACGCGAGCCGGTACTCCCCCGATGCGATCGCCGCGATCCCGTCCGGGTGCCGGGTCGTGAACACCTACGAGGTCGGCGGCTACCTCGGCCTGATTCGTCCCGACGTCCTGGTCTCGATCGACTCCCGCAACGACCTCTTCGGCCCCCAGCGGGTGCTGGCGGCGACCCGCCTCATCGAAGCCGAAGGAGCCGTGGGTGCGGGCCTCGCCGGCGCGGACTGCGTCCTGGTGCCGCTGCAGGCCCCCCTGGCCGCGGTGCTGGCCACCGATCCGGCCTGGTCAGCCGCAGCCCGGGACTCGATCCAGGTCCTCTACCTGCGTTCCTGAACCGTCGGGGACAGGTACTTCGGTTCACCTGTGAACCGTCGGGGACAGGTACTTCGTGTGAACCGTCGGGGACAGGTACTTCGGTTCACCTGTGGGTTCCCGAACCGTCCTGAACCGTCGGGGACAGGTACTTCGGTTCAGCCTCGTCCCGAACCGTCCTGAACCGTCCGGGACAGGTACTTTGGTTCAGCCGTCGTCCTCGTCGTCGTCCCACGCGCGGTCCTCCTCGTCCCAGACCTCATTCCGCTCGGCGACCCGCTCCAGCGCGTGCGCGGCGTCCTCCGGGGTCGGGTAGGGGCCGAGGCGGTCCAGCGCCTTGCAGCCCTCGAAGGGTTCAACCGTGTGATGGGTGAGGCAGTAGTACCAGCCGTCTGGAGACATCGCCACTCCTGTCAGATCTGGGCCCCGCGCCGGCGAACTAAGATCGCAGCCGTGACGCCTGTTGAGCCATACCCAGTCTCCCCCGAGCGGCCCGTCCCCGCCCAGATCCAGCGGCCCGCGTACGTCGGCAAGCGCGGCCCGGAACGCTACGACGGCCCACATGTGCAGACTCCGGAGACGATCGAGAAGATGCGGACGGCCGGACGCATCGCCGCCCAGGCGATGGCTGCCGGCGCTGCCGTGATCGCGCCCGGCGTCACCACCGACGAGATCGACGAGGTGGTCCACGACTTCATCGTCGCCAACGACGCCTACCCGTCCACGCTCGGCTACCGCGGTTTCCCGAAGGCCTGCTGCACGTCGGTGAACGAGGTGATCTGCCACGGCATCCCCGACGCCCGCCCGCTCGAGGACGGCGACCTGGTGAAGCTCGACGTGACCGCGTTCTACGACGGCGTCCACGGCGACAACTGCGCGACCTACGCGTGCGGGGAGATCGATGAAGAGTCCCGGCTGCTGTCCGAGCGCACCGAGGAGGCGATGAACCGCGGCATTCGCGCCGTCCGTCCCGGGCGGGAACTCAACGTGATCGGGCGGGTGATCGAGGCCTACGCCAAGCGGTTCGGCTACGGCGTCGTCCGCGACTACACCGGCCACGGGGTGCACACCGCGTTCCACTCGGGGCTGGTGATCCCCCACTTCGACACCCCGGCATACGACACGGTGATGGAGGTCGGGATGACCTTCACCATCGAGCCGATGCTGGCCCTCGGGGACCATCGCTCCCACGTGTGGCGGGACGGCTGGACGGTGGTGACCAACGACCTCAGCAGGGTCGCGCAATTCGAGCAGACTCTGGTGGTCACACCGGACGGGGCAGAAGTCCTCACCAGAGCTTGAGACTTCGGGTCTCAACGTCGAAACCGTTGTCGATGTGGACGCGCGAGCCGGCGAACTGGGTTATCGTTTCAAACACGTCGCGACTACTCGGATCCCCCTCTTCGAGTCGCGACCAGGCCCCGCCAGGCACCCAACCCCCCGGAATGTCTGGCTGGGCCGCCCCAATTCATCAGCCGGGGATGGGACGAGCCGGCCTGTAAGCCGGATCCTGTGCCCCGGTCGGGGCGGTGATCATCCATCTGCGACGGCTGTCGCCAACCGCCTTCGCCGTTGCCGGCGTGCGACCTACCCGGACGCCTCGCGCGAGCAGCGCTGATAGCGGCGTCCGCGGGCCGCTGCGTCCTTCCGGACACGGGCGGCCCTTCTTGGTCTTGCTCCGGGTGGGGTTTGCCGTGCCGCCCCAGTCACCTGGGACGCGGTGGTCTCTTACACGCACCGTTTCACCCTTGCCCCGTCTCGCGACGTGGCGGTCTGTTCTCTGTGGCACTTTCCCGCGGGTCACCCCGGGTGGGCGTTACCCACCACCCTGCTCTGTGGAGTCCGGACTTTCCTCTGCGTGAGCAGCGATCACCCGGCCGACTCGTCCACCTCCAGCGTACCGGAGCCTTCCCCGTCAGAGGACGCGGAACTCCACGTCACCGTCGAGCAGGTCGGCGGCGACGAGCGTCGCACGCACCTCGGAGCCCAGGATCAGATGATCGCCCCTGATCTTCGCCTCGACAGCGGGGACGGCCAGCTGCAGCGTGCCCTCGTCGTCGTCGGGCTCGACCTCGATCAGGGTGCCGCTGAACTCCTGCCCCAGGTGGGGCGACAGGACGAGTGCCTCGACCAGGTTCACGGTGCCACGCTCGAACCGGTTGGCTCGCCGTCCCGACTCGGCCATCACGTCGGGGAGCTGAGGCAACCCGGCCACCACCCAGTCGGGCACCGGCTGACCGGCGCTGATTGCCGCACAGACCTCGCCCGCGTACCGATCGACCAGCCGGCGCAGCGGCGCGGTGACATGCGCGTACGGGGCAGCGATGGCCGCATGGATCGGCTGCTCGGGCGGTGTCCCGGTGAAGGCCGCGTAGGCCGCTCCCCGGAACAGGGTGGTGCAGGAATTCAGCATCGCGGCCTGCGCGGGCACCGACGCGTCCAGGCCACGAACGAAATCGGGGTAGGCCAGTGAGTGCGGCCAGGCCAGTCCCAGCGCCTTCGCGATCCGGCGCAGCCGCTCGATCGCGCCGTCCCTCGCCGGCGGCAGGGTGCGCAGGATTCCGGTCCCGGCATCCAGCATCAGCTTCGCGGCAGCCATCCCGGTCGCCAGCGACAGCTGCGCGTTCCAGTCCTCGATCGGCAGGGTGGCGCGGTAGGCCAGTGTCCAGTCGCGGCCAGTGGCGACCACCTCCTGCTCGGGCACCGACAGGCTGACCCCGCCGCGCGCCGCCTCCAGCTGCAGGCGCAGAGTCCCGATCTCACGCAGCAACTGCAGTTGTTCCGGGGCCGTTCCGGCGTCCAGTGCTGCCTGCGCGCTGACGTAGTCGAGCTTGGCCCGGCTCCGGACGAGGCCTCGCTCGACCCGAGCGGACGTGGTCTGGCCGGAGCCGTCGAGCGCCAGTTCCCACACCAGTGCCGGCCGGACCTGATCCGGCAGCAGACTGGCTGCACCCTCGCTCAGCACCGGTGGGTGCAGGCCGATCCGGTGGTTCGGCGCGTACAGGGTCTCGCCGCGCGCGTGGGCCTCGGCGTCCAGCCGTCCGCCGGGTGCCACGAAGGCGGCCACGTCGGCGATCGCGTAGCGGAACAGGTAGCCGCCGGCCGTGCGGGACAGGTGGAACGCCTGGTCGAGGTCCAGCGAACCCGCCGGGTCGAGGGTCACGAAGGCGACGTCGGTGCAGTCGCGCACCGGTAGCCGCGGCGCGACCGCTGCCGCCTCAGCCTCGGCGAGCACCTCGGTCGGGAACTCCGCCGGCACCCCGAGGCCGTCGCGGAGGCGGCGCAACCCCGCCGCGAGCGCCCGGGGCTCCTGGGGGACGCGCACCCGCGGGCTGGGCATCAGCTGTTCCTGCGGGGCTGCGGACGGCCGTCCAGCGCGGCATTGACCAGACCGTCAGCGGCGCTGTTCTCCGCCCGCCGCACCCACGTCCAGGTCATCTCGGCGGCGCACAGTGAGGCGGCCCGCTGGGCCAGCGGCTTGAGGTCGGCGTGCTTGGTCTTCCAGCGCCCGGCCATCTGCTCGATCACGAGCCTGGAGTCCATCCGGACCTCGACAGCTGCCGTCTGGTCGATCGTCCGGGCCAGCTCCAGCCCGGCGACGAGCCCGGAGTACTCGGCGACGTTGTTGGTGGCCACCCCCAGCGTCCGGGCCTCGGAGTCGAGGACGGTCCCGTCCGCGTCGCGGACCAGTGCCCCGTAGGCGGCCGGCCCGGGATTCCCCCGCGACCCGCCGTCCGCCTCGACGACGAGGGTGCGAACGGGCTGCGCCGCGTCCGGTGGCGGGACGTCGTCGAAGATCGACGGGCCACCCTGCGGCAGCCGCGGCGGACGCGGCATCAGGCCGACCGACCGTGGCTGCGGACCAGGATCCGCTCACACTCCTCACAGCGCAGCACGTCGTCCTCGGCTGCAGCGCCGTAGCCGGCCAACGCGCTCGGGGTTGCCTCGATCTGGCATCCCGAGCAACGGCGTCCGGCGAGTTCGACCGCGGCGAGCCCCCCGCTCCGCGCCCTGATCCGGTCGTACAGGGCCAGCAGATCGGCCGGAATCTCGCCGACCATGCCGTCGCGGGCCTGCTGCTGCGCCGCGATCTCGGCGTCCAGCTGGACGACCTGCTCGTCGCGGGAGGCGATCAGCGCCCGGACGGACGCTTCCAGCTCGGCGAGCCGGGCACTGAGTTCCTGCTCGCGCGCTGTCGCCTCGTCCAGGTCCTCCATCGCCTGCAGTTCGGCGTCCTCGAGGTCGCTGATCCTGCGGTCGAGGTGGGCGATCTCTTCGGTCAGCACGCTGATCGACTTCGCCTCGTTGACCACGCCGTCGTCGAGGCGCTGCTGGTCGCGGGCGCGGCGCTCCCGGACCGGCACCAGGTCGGCCTCGGCCTTGTCGGCCTCGGCCTGCAGATCGGACGCCCGCGTCCTGGCTGCGACGAGGTCCGACACGAGCCGGGCGCGTTCGGCCTTGCCGTCGGCGATCGCGGCGTGCTCGGGTAGCGCCTGCCTGCGATGGGTGAGCTGGGCGATGGCGGTATCGGTCGCCTGCAGGTCGAGGAGCCGTGCCTGTGCAGCCGGAGCAGCCTTCATCCGAACCTCCTGATGTTGTGCCCCGACCTTACCGGCTCACCCGTGGCGCCGAGTCGCGCCCGCCCCGACGATTGGGACAGACCTCCCCCGCGTCGCAGGGACACCGGCCGATATCGGCACCGCCGACGATTCAGCGGCCGTTTTGTCCCATTCTCGCAGCGGCCCGAATAGACGCCCCGGTCCATGGACGCCCCCAGCTCAATGGATGCCCCAGCTCGATGGACCTCCCCCAGCTCGATGGATGCCCCCAGGTCCGGGACACCGCCAGTTCGATGGACGCCCCAGCTCGATGGACGCGCGCCGGACCGGGAAAACCTCCCCCATGTCGCTGAGCCAGCTGTCGTCGCACTCCATCGCCGGCCAGCTCGCCGCCAGAATGGGACAAGCATCCCCCGAGTCGCCGAAATGCCGCCGGATCTCGCCACCGCCGATGATCCAGCGGCCGATTCGTCCCAGTCCTCCAGGCCACCCGACGCTGGGACGGACCCCATTTCCCAGCATGGGCACCGGTCATCCCGGCCGCAGGGCCAGCTGTCGTCTCGCTCCATTCCCTCAATCACCCTGCTGCTCCCTCAGTCACCCTGCTGCGGAGTGGGACAGACCTCCCTCAGGTGGCGGCGAAACCAACGGATCTCGTTGGTGACTACGGCCCAGTGACCGATTCGTCCCGTTCCCGCCACCAGCCGCCTGAACGGGACCTCGTCCAGGTCGCGGCGAAGCCAGCGGGTGTCGCCACTGCCGACGATCCAGCGATTGAATCGCCCGCCCTCCCAACCGCACGAATGGGACAGAGCTCCCCTGGGTCGCCCGGACACCGCCGGATTCCACCATCGCCGACGATCCAGTGGGCGTTCCGTCCCAATCCCCCCCGGCACCGAGCCCGCCGGGCGGCGCCGGCCCCACAGAGATAGCATCGCTTCCATGAACGACCCAGCCACCAGCGAGGAGCAGCCGAAGCTCCCGAACCGGCAGACACCCTTCTCGAAGGCCTTCACTGAGTTCATCCCCACCGGCTGGGCGCCATACCCCGCTGAGTTGCCCACCGCGCTCCCGGCGACGGGGCCGGCCGCGGAACGCCGGGCGCGGATCGCCGCTGCGTTTCCCGGGACGCGGCTGGTCGTCCCCGCGGGCGGACTGAAGGTGCGCACCAACGACACCGACTTCCGGTTCCGGCCACACTCCGCCTTCGCCTGGCTCACCGGGCTGGGTTCTGACCGCGAACCTGACGCCGTCCTGGTCATCGAACCGGACGCGACCGCGACCTTGTACTTCAAGCCGCGCGCCCCACGCACCGATCCCGAGTTCTACGCCGACGCCCGCTACGGCGAGATGTGGGTGGGCCAGCGTGAGTCGCTGGAGGAGATGAGCGCGCTCACCGGTGGCCTAGCCTGCGCACCGATCGCCGATCTGGACGCCGCCCTCGTCCGTGGCCTGGACACCGTCCCGGTGCATCTGCTGCGGGACGCCGATGCCGCCATCACCGAACGGCTGGACGCTGCCCGTCGCGGTTCGGGGGTGGACACCGAAGCCGCCAAGGCCGCCGACGAGGCGTTCGGGGTATGGCTGTCGGAGGCCCGGCTGGTCAAGGACGACTTCGAGCTCGCCGAGCTGAGGCAGGCTTGCGCGGACACCGCCGCCGGCTTCGAGGCGGTCGTCGCCGACCTGCCCGCGGCGGTCGAGCGAGGCCGCGGCGAACGCTGGGTCGAGGGCGTCTTCGGCCTGTACGCGCGACACGCCGCCAACGCGGTCGGCTACGACACCATCGCCGCCAGTGGTGACCACGCCAATACACTGCACTGGATCCGCAACGACGGCGACCTGCATTCCGGCGACCTGCTGCTGATGGACGCCGGCGTCGAGGCCGAGTCGCTCTACACCGCCGACATCACCCGCACCCTGCCGGTCTCGGGGACGTTCTCCGATGCCCAGCGCAAGGTGTACACCGCCGTCCTCGAAGCCCAGGCGGCCGGCTTTGCCGCGGCGAAGCCGGGGGCGAAGTTCTCCGACGTGCACGCCGCGGCGATCGCCGTCGTGGCCCGGCACCTGGCCGAGTGGGGACTGCTGCCGGTCAGCGCCGAGGAGTCGCTGAACCCCGACACCGGCGGGCAGCATCGCCGCTGGATGGTGCACGGCACGTCCCACCACCTCGGCATCGATGTCCACGACTGCGCACAGGCCCGCGCCGAGAACTACCGGGACGCGGAACTGAGGCCCGGCATGGTGATCACCGTCGAGCCGGGGATCTACCTGAAGGCGACCGACCTGCTCGTGCCGGAGGAACTGCGCGGCATCGGCGTCCGGATCGAGGACGACATCGTGATCACCGAGGACGGCTGCGAGATCCTCTCGTCCCACCTCCCCCGCGATCCGGACGAGGTCGAGGCCTGGATGGCGGCCATCTGGGCTCGCTGATCAGCTCGGCGCCACCACGAGGACGTCCCCGACCGAGCAGTCGAGCGCGTCGCAGATCGCGGTGAGGGTGGAGAACCGGATCGCCCGCGCCCGGTCGTTCTTCAGCACCGAGAGGTTCACCAGACTGACTCCGACGAGTTCGGACAGCCGGGTGAGGGTCATGCCGCGGTCGGCCAGTAGCTCGTCGAGTCGGCAGTGGATCCGTCCGCCGTCGTCCTCGGGTGGCATCAGACCAGGCCTTCGGTGTCGTGGCGCAGCCGCTCTCCGTAGCGGAACACGGCCGCGAGCAGGGCGAGGACGATGCCGATCGTCAGCGCAGCCCACGGCAGGTCGAGCTGGACGGGGGCGGCGTCCGGCCAGCCGAGTTCACTGAGGTCAGCGATGCCCGAGACAGTCCCCACCGCAGACCAGCTGTGCAGCCGGAACAGATCCGCGGAGGCCATCCAGTCGCCCACGTTGCCAACCCAGGTGGCGAGGCTGCCGCCGATCAGCACGATCCAGCCGGTCGTCCGCAGGGCACGCGAGCCGAGCGCGAACGGGTCACCCTCCCGCATCGACCGGACCAGCCGAAGTACCACCAGCGCAACCGCAACCGTGGTCGCCGCCGAGAGGAGCGCGGCGGTCGTCATGACCAGGCGGGTGGTGAGGGGCAGCCCGGTGACCCAGACACTGAGGTGATCAAAGCTTCCTTGCTCGAAGGTGGCGGTTGCGTCGAGAGTGACCCCCGCCGGCACCTTCACCGGCGTCGGCGCGACCGGAATGACGACCCTGGTGGTGTCCCCGCCCAGGTTGATGAGCGCCGCAGCGACCCAGAGTGCCGCCGCCACGAGCGCCACACCGGCGACGACCGTGACGATCCTCGCCAGGTTCGGACCGCCCCTGCCCGCCGCGAGCATGACCAGCACGGGGACGGCGAGCACGGCCGGCCCCAGCATGAAGGCCAGCAGGATCATCGGAGCGACGGACATGTGGACCTCCCGAGGCAAGAACCTTATCGACTGTCGATAAGTATAACGATTGTCGATAACCCGTCAAGACCCGGGCGGCGAGGCAGCCTGCCGCGTCCGGCACCGGAACGGGACGAAACTGCCTCGACCGGGGCTGGACTTCGGCGGATGCCCGAGGGAAGCCCATCCCTTGGCCGAAATGTCCCGTTCTTGCCGACCGCCAATAAGGTGCTGCCACCCGCCGATCCGGCGGACGAACCCGAACCGAGGAGTTGTCGTGGCCGATGTGAAGCAGGCGAAGGTTGTCCTGGACGAGGCGGAGATGCCGACCCACTGGTACAACATCGTCGCCGACCTGCCCACTCCCCCGGCTCCGCCGCTGCACCCGGGAACCCAGCAGCCGCTGACTCCCGACGACCTGGCGCCGCTGTTCCCGATGGGCCTGATCGAGCAGGAGGCATCGACCGAGCGCTGGATCGAGATCCCGGCCGAGGTCCACGACATCTACCGGCTGTGGCGGCCGTCGCCGTTCTACCGGGCGCGCCGACTGGAGGCCGCGCTCGGCACGACGGCCCGCATCTACTACAAGTACGAGGGTGCCTCGCCCGTGGGCAGTCACAAGACGAACTCCGCCATCGCTCAGGCCTACTACAACAAGATCGCCGGACGGACTCGGCTGACCACCGAGACCGGTGCCGGCCAGTGGGGTTCGGCGCTGGCCTTCGCGTCCCAGATCTTCGGGCTGTCCTGCGAGATCTGGCAGGTTCGCAGTTCCTACGAGGGCAAGCCGTACCGTCACGTGCTGATGGAGACATTCGGGGCGAAGGTGCACTCCAGCCCGTCCGGGCTCACCGAGGCCGGACGCGCGCTGCGCGAGCAATTCCCCGACACCACCGGCAGCCTCGGTATGGCCATCTCGGAGGCCGTCGAGGCTGCGGCCAAGGATCCGGACGCGTCCTACTCGCTCGGCTCGGTGCTGAACCACGTGGCGCTTCACCAGACGGTGATCGGGCAGGAGGCGCTGAAGCAGCTCGAGCTGTTCGGCGAGGAGAAGGCCGACTTCCTGTTCGCCTGCGCGGGTGGCGGCTCGAACCTGTCAGGTATCGCGTTCCCGTTCCTGAGGGAGAACCTGGACGGCAGGGCCAACACGAGGATCATCGCCTGCGAGCCGACCGCCGCGCCGTCGCTGACCCAGGGCGAGTTCCGCTACGACTTCGGCGACACCGCCCACCTCACGCCGCTGCTGAAGATGTACTCCCTCGGCCCTGACTTCGTCCCGGCGGCCGTGCACGCCGGCGGCCTGCGCTACCACGGCATGGCTCCGCTGGTCAGTCACTGCTACCACGAGGGCCTGATGGAGGCGATCGCGATCAAGCAGCGCGAGGCCTTCGAGGCCGGGGTGGTCTTCTCGCGCGCCGAGGGCATCGTCCCGGCGTCGGAGTCGAACCACGCCATCGCGGGCGCCATCCGGCAGGCGAGGGCCGCCACCGAGGCCGGCGAGTCGCCGGTGATCGTGATCGGCGTCTCCGGTTCCGGCCAGCTGGACCTGCCGGCCTACGCCGAGTACCTGTCCGGCAACATGGCTGACAGCTGAGTCAGGCGCGAGGCGTCCCGTCCTCCTCCGACGGCGAGGCGGGATCCTTCGGCTGGGGCGACTGCTCCGGCGGCTGTCCCGGGGCCGGGTAGGGCTGCTGGCCGTACGGGGACGGGTAGGGCTGCTGGCCGTAGGCCTCCTGCCCGTAACCCGGCTGGCCGTATCCCTGCTGAGGATATGGCTGCCCGTAACCCGGCTGCCCGTAGCCCTGCTGCGGGTACGGCTGCTGCGGGTACGCCAGTTGGCTTGCCTGCGGTGCGAACATCGCGGCCCGGGCGCCCGGCATGGTCGCGACCAGCTCGCGGGCCTGCTGGGCGACCTTGTGCTCGGCCAGCAGTTCGTACTTGGTCGCGACGGTCTGGCTGACCGAGTTGAAGTCGCGCCGTCCCCTCGCCATGGCATACCCGAGGACGGCGAACACCAGACCGATGATCAGGCCCATGCTGAGGCCGACGAGGAACAGCTGGAGCACGTTCACTCCCGGCTGCAGCACCCACAGCAGCAGCGAGACCATGATCCCGGTGCTCAGGCCGTTCTGCAGCCCCTGGCCGAGCACCGTCCCCCAGGTGCGCCGCCCCAGCACTCGTTCGACCGAGCGGAGCTCGGTGCCGACGATGCACAGATTCTGCACCGGGAAATGGGAGTCGGCGAGGAAGTCCACCGCCTTCTGGGCCTCGTTGTAGGTGTCGTACACACCGACCGACTGGGGGTACTCGAGCTTGAAGAGGTCGGTCATCGTCGGATGCGCCTGGGTCATCGGTTCTCCTCCATTCCCGCGGCCCCGCCCCGCGCCAGAATCGCGGCCGCCAGCTTCACGCCCGCCTCGTCCACCATCTCGGAGTCGACGACGATCGCACCGACGGCCCCGCGCGCCCGCTGGGTGGCTTCAGCGTAGGCGGCCATGATCCGCTGTGCGCGCTCGAAGTCGGCCGGACGGGGTGAGTACACCTCGTTGCCCGCCTCGACCTGCGCCGGGTGCAGTACCCATTTCCCGTCGTAGCCGAGCGCCGCGCTGAGTTCGGCCGAGCGGCGGAACCCCTCGACATCGCGAATGGCGACGTACGGCCCGTCGATCGCCTGCAATCCGTACGCCCGCGCGGCGACGAGGATCGAGGCCAGGACGTGGTGGAACGCGTCGGCCGGATAGCCCTCCGGCTGGGTGCCGACGCTGAGGCCGCCCATGCCGAGGCTGGCCATAAAGTCGCCCGGCCCGAACACCAGGGACGCGAGCCGCGGGCTGGCCGCGGCGATCTCGGCCACGTGCAGCAGGCCGAGGGCGTCTTCGATCTGCACCTCGAGGCTGATCCGTCCCACCGGAAGCCCGGCATTGTGCTCGACCTGGGTGAGCAGCAGGTCGAGGGCCTTCACTTCGGCGGCCGAAGTGGTCTTGGGCAGCACGAGGGCGTCCAGCCTCGCGCCGGCACCGGTGACCACGTCGATCACGTCGGCGTACGTCCAGGGGCTGTCCCAGCTGTTCACCCGGACGGTGACCAGGCCGGCCCGGAAGCCGTCCTCGGCGTTCAGGGCGGCGACGATCCGGGCGCGCGACTCCACCTTCACCGCCGGCGCGACGGCGTCCTCGAGGTCGAGAAACAGGCCGTCGACGGGCAGCGTCCGCGCCTTCTCGATGAACCGGTCGGACGAGCCTGGCACGGCGAGGATCGTGCGGCGCGGGACGGCCCGGTTGAACTCAGTCACGCGTCCAGCCTATTGCAGCGGCCTCGCCGCCGGCCGGGTGCCTGCTGTGGGATTCCTGTGACTCGACCCTGCCATCGGGGGAGGGTGCAGGCTGTGGCGATGGAAACCATCGACCTGCGTCGCGAGTTGCGCCACCTCTACGCCACCAAGCCCGGACGCTTCGAGCTCGTGGACGTGCCCGAACTGACCTACCTGAGCATCGGCGGACGGATCGAGACCGGACACGGCCCGTCCGACTCCCCCGGGTTCGAGGCAGCGCTCCAGGCTCTGTACGGGCTGGCCTACACGCTCAGGTTCACCCTGAAGAAGCGCGCCGAGAGGCCGATCGACTTCCCGGTGCTGCCGCTGCAGGGGCAGTGGTGGCTCGATGGTGGCGACTTCGACCTCTCGCACCCCGACAACTGGGAGTACCGGCTGCTCATCCCCGTGCCCGACCGTATCGAGCCGGTGGACGTCGCCGCAGCGCTCGCCGGCCTGGCGAAGAAGCGCGGCGACAGTCCCGAGCTGGAGCGGTTGCGCCTGGTGCGGTTCGCCGAGGGCCTCTGCGCGCAGGTGCTGCACCTCGGGCCGTACGCCACCGAACCTGCGACCCTGGCCGGACTGTCGGCGTTCCTCGCCGGCCACGGCCTGGCGGACCTCGTCGGTCTGCGCGGCGGGCGGCACCACGAGATCTACCTCGGCGATCCACGTCGGGCGGCTCCGGAAAAGCTGCGGACGATCCTGCGGCACCCGGTCGCGGCTGCCTGAACCCAAGTACCTGTCCCCAACGGTTCAGCCTGCGTGAACCGAAGTACCTGTCCCCGACGGTTCAGCTGAACCGAAGTACCTGTCCCCGACGGTTCAGCTGAACCGAAGTACCTGTCCCCGGCGGTTCAGCTGAACCGAAGTACCTGTCCCCGGCGGTTCAGCGGTCGGTCAGTCGGATCCGGCGCCGAAGCGCTCCATCGCCAGCACCGGACGCAGCTTGCGCTCGACCGGACGGGTGGCGAACGCACGCCGGATCACGTCGCGTCCCAGGACGTTCCCGACCGCGCCCATGATCATCGCCTGGTCGAGGGAGAGGTAGCGCTTCGCGACCTTCCCGGAGCTGCTCGCGATCGCGTCGTAGAACCCGCCGTCGCCATAGCCGGCGTAGTCACGCTGCAGTTTCGCCAGGTTGGCGTACGCCTGCCGCGGCTCGTGCAGCATGGCAAGGAACGAGGCATGCGGGGTGGCGACGCCGTCGCCGAAATGAGGCTTCGGGTTGGTCGCGGCCCGGCAACTGCCGAAGCCCGGGTCGTAGTTGGTCTTCTCGACGTCGGAGAAGTAGCCGTCCGGATTCAGGCCCAGGGCGTCCACGCCGTACTCGCGGTAGCCGCCGTCCGGGTTGGACGAGGGCGAGAAACCCCAGATGCCGTACCGGGCCTCGACCAGGCCGTGCTCCCGCTGGGCACGGACGTGCAACGGGTGGTTCAGGCCCCACGAGCGCGGCGCCCACCTGGCCTCGGGCACGAACACGTCGGGCATCAGTTCCTCGAACATGCTGCCGCCCCAGCCGGGGACGATCCGCATGCCCCGGTAGCGGTAGGCGCCCTCGAAGACGTCCAGGCCGAGGTAGGTCCGGGTCGTTCCGACCGGCTGCGACTCCTGCCAGTCCCAGTCGCAGGACGCGGGGAACGTCCGCCACATCGCGAAGTATTGCTTCGCCGGGATCTGCCCGGTGAAGATGCCCAGGTAGCTGGTGATCCGGGTCTCCGAGACCGTGGTGTCGTAGTGGTGGTTGGTGTACCAGACGTCGGGGCCGACGCCGATGTGGTTGCCGGAGTAGCCCGAGAAGCCCGGCGGCGTCTCGCCGTCGTAGAAGCCACCGTGGATCAGACCGCCGGGACGGACGCCCTGGTGGGCGGTGTCGGCGTCGTAGAACATGTCCCAGCGCATCCGGGAGAACAGCCGGTCGGCCAGGTCCCGCGCTTCCGGGACGGCATTGCGTACCACCCACAGCGCGGCCCCGAGCCAGCCGTTGTCCACGCTGGAGGCGAAGGGGTAGACCCTGCTGCCGTCCTCGGGCCAGGTGGTGACGACCTTGCCGGTGGCCGGGTCGTACCAGTTGTAGAACATCCCCGACGGCCGGTGGTGGTCGAGCTTCAGCAGGGTCGTCAAGGTCTGCCGGCAGCGACGGACGAGCTCACCCTCCCCGATGATGCCCAGTTCGCGGGCGACGACGGCGCTCCACAGGTAGCCGCCGATGTTGGTCGGGGACGTGTAGCGGCTGCGATCGGCAGCGGCGAGGGACGCGGTGATGCCGTCGGCGGGCAGGCCGGTCCTCGCGTCGGTCATGGCGACCAGGCATCGCCAGGTGTCGCGGGCCCAGCCGGCCACCCGGCGGGAGTCGAAGGCGGCCTCGGGCCTGCGCACCGGGCTGGCGACCGCGGTGCCATTCGGCAGCGCGGTCACCAGCCCGGTGGCGGCGGCGCCGGCAAGGAGGGTTCGGCGCGAGAGGGGGGTGGACGTGGTCATGGTTGGTTCCTCACTTGATTCCGGTGGTGGCGATGCCCTCGACGAAGTGCCGCTGGAACAGCAGGAAGACGACCAGCAGCGGCAACACCACGACGCACGCACCGGCCAGGAGCAGGCCGTACTGGGTGTTGTTCTGGCCGGTGGAGTAGAGGGCAAGCGCCACCGGCAGGGTGTAGTGGCTCTCGGTCTGCGCGACCACGAGCGGCCACAGGAAGTTGTTCCACGAACTCAGGAACGTCAGGATGCCGAGCGTCGCCAGGGCCGGCCCGCACAGCGGCAGGATGATCCGGCCGAAGATGCCCAGCTCGCCGGCTCCGTCCACCCGTCCGGCGTCGAGGAGGTCGGGCGGCAGGCCGGAGATGAACTGCCGCATCAGGAACACCCCGAACGGGGTGACCAGGAACGGCAGGATCAGGCCGGGCAGGGAGTCGATCAGCCCGGCGTTGGCGACGATCACGAACAGCGGGACGAACGTGACCACGCCGGGGATCATCAGCGTCCCCAGCACCACCAGGAGCAACGCCCGCTTGCCCGGGAACTCCAGCATCGCCAGTGCGTAGCCGAGCATCGAGCAGAACAGCAGGTTGCCCGCGGTGACAGCGACGGCGACGACCACCGAGTTGGTGAAGTAGGTGGCGAAGTTGAGCCGGGCGAACAGCTGGGTGTAGTTGTCCAGAGTGGCGGTCTCAGGCCACCAGGTGGGCGGGACGCGCTGGATCTCGCCCTCGGTCTTGAAGCTGCCGAGCACCATCCAGACGAACGGCGTGATCACGAGCACCAGCGCGACGGTGAGCACCAGGTAGACCCACCACCGGCCATATCTCGTCCGTGAGCGCAGCATGCCGACCCCCTAGGTGTTCTCGCGCAGCAACCGGAACTGCAGGGCCGTGACCACGGCGATGACCACGAAGATCAGGTAGCTCATCGCCGCGGCCAGCCCGTAGTTGCCGTAGCCGAACTGGTTGTAGGTGTACATCGACAGCGAGATCGTGCTGTTCAGCGGGCCGCCCGAGGTCATCACGAACGGCTCTTCGAAGAACTGCAGGTAGCCGATCGCGGTGGTCACCGACACGAACAGCAGCGTCGGGCGCAGCAACGGGAAGGTGATGTTCCAGAACCGCTGCCACGCGTTAGCCCCGTCGATCGCTGCTGCTTCCTGGAGGGACGGCGGCACGCTCTGCAGGCCGGCGAGGAAGATGATCATGCCGGTGCCGAAGTTGCGCCAGGTCGCCATCAGGATCAGCGACGGCATCGCCCACTGCACCTCACCGAGCCAGTTCGGGCCCTGGATGCCGAACCAGCCGAGCACCGTGTTGGCCAGGCCGGAGTCGGGCTGGAGGATGAACCGCCAGACCACGGCGACCGCCACGATCGAGGTGATCACCGGGGTGTAGAAGCCCAGGCGGTAGACCGCCCGCAGGCGGGTGATGCCCTTGTCCAGCGCGACGGCGGCGAGCAGGGCGACCGCGAGGGTGAGCGGGACGCCGACCACCACGAAGTAGGCGGTGTTCGCCGCGGCCTTCACGAACGTCGGGTCCCCCAGCGCCCTGGCGTAGTTGCCCAGCCCGATGAAGTTCACCGCGAACGGGGTCCGCAGGTCCTTCTCCTTGGTGTCGGTGAAGCTCATGAACAGGCTCTGCAGCACCGGCCACACGGTGAAGGCCGCGAACAGCACGGGATCCCGGCCGGCGGTGTGGCCAAGGGCAGCTGCCCGGCCGGAGCCACGGTGGGGGCGGCCATCGTCAGCTCCCGGTGCCGATCGACTGCGCCTCGGACTCGACGGTCGCCAGCGCGGTCTTCACGTCCTCACCGGTCTTGGCGACCTTCTCCAGTTCGGTGTCGAACTTGGCCGCGACCTGCTCCCAGGTCGGGAAGGACGGCGGGGCGACGGCTGTCTGGAGCTGCTTGCCGAAGGTGGCCAGCTTGGTGTCGGACGCCAGCGCCGGATCCTGCCACGCCGACTGCACCGACGGCAGGTCGGTGGACAGCTGGTACCACTTCACCTGCACCTCAGGCTTGGCCAGCCACTGGACCAGCTTCCAGGCGGCGTCGGTGTTCTTCGAGTCCTTGAAGACCGCGAAGTTGGAGCCGCCGACGAAGGAGGACGAGGTCTTCTTCGTGGGCATCGGCATCACCGAGTACTTGTCGGCGAATCCCTTGCCGCCGACCTTCTCCACCGCGCTCATCTCCCACGGCCCGGAGATGAACATCGGCTGGCTGCCGTCCACGAACGGCGGCTCGACGGTGGAGTTGGGGGCGGGGGACTTGTTGGAGATGCCGTCGGTGAAGTAGCTCTGGTAGTACTGCACGGCCTCCGCCATCTCGGGGGTGTCGAACGTCCACTGGTCACCGTTGTTGAGCTGGGCCCCGTTGGACCAGGCGAACGGCATCACCGTCTGCCAGGAGCCGGTACCGCCGGGCTGGAGGTTGATCCCCCACTTGGCGCCGGCCTTCTCCTGCATCGCCTTCGCCATCGCCTTGAGTCCGTCCCAGTCGTTCGGCAGCGTGGTGATGCCGGCCTTCTTGGCCAGGTCGGTGCGGTAGTACACCAGCCTCGTCTCGACGTACCAGGGGATTCCGTACGACGTCCCGTTCACCTCGGTGGTACCCCAGGCGCCCGGGAAGAACGCGGCCTTGTCGATCGAGGACGGGGTGGGATCGAGCGCTCCGAGGCCCGCGAACTCGCCCATCCAGGTCGTCCCGATCATGGCCAGGTCGGGAGTCTTCTGGGCGGTGATCGCGGTGGTGAACTTGTCGTGCGCCGCGCTCCAGGGAATGGCGGTGACGGTGATCTTGACGTCGGGGTTCGCGGTCTCGAAGTCCTTCAGCAGGTCGGGCAGCTTCTCGCCCTCGGCACCCATCGCCCAGATGGTGAGGTCACCGGTGGCCGGACCCGCGCCGATCGAGGTGGAGGCCTGTGGCGCGGCCGGTTGGGTCTCCGTCGGCCGGCCGCAGCCGGCCAGGGTGAGCGCCGCCACACTGAGGACGGCGATCGCGGATGTTCTCATCGCGGGTGTTCTCATTTGGTTTCCTCCTTGGTGGGTCCCGGTTGAGGCTCGGTGGCATCCGGCGGAAGCGCCTCGGGGCAGCCGCAGGATCCGCGGATCACGATCCGGGTGGGCAGAACGGCGGGTCCGGGGGTGGATCCGCCGGCGATGACGTCGTGCAGCGCGGTGGCGGCCAGGCGTCCGAGCTCGCGGACGGGCTGGGAGACCGAGGTCAGGCCGGGACGGGTGTAGCGGGCGGTCATGATGTCGTCCCAGCCGGTGACGGCGACGTCCCGGCCGATCACGACACCGCCACGCTGGAGTTCGTCCAGCAGGGCGACCGCAACCTCGTCGTTGACGCAGACCAGCCCGTCCGGCGGTTCGGCCCGGGACAGCACCTGCCGGGCGTACCGGCGTCCGTCCGCCTCTGCGAAACCGACCGGCACGGCGGGTGCGGGCACCAGCCCCAGTCCAGCGTGCGCGGCGGCGAAGCCGGCGTAACGCTCGGCCGCGTCCGGGGCCAGCTCGGGATCGCCGACGAACTCGAGTCGGCGTCGGCCGTGCCCGAAGAGGTGTTCGGTGAGCTCACGGGCGCTCGCGGTGTTCTCGGCATGGATGGTGGCCGGGTGGTCACTGGCAGCCAGTCGGACCAACGGAAGCCATCGGCCGAGAGAGGCCAGGTCGTCGGGGGCCAGCTGGCCGGGGCGGGCCATCACCGCCAGACCGTCCACCCGCGCGACCAGCTGGCGCAGCGGGCTGGACAGCCCGCGTTCGTCGGTCATCAGCAGGGCCACGGACAGGCCGCACTCGGCTGCTGCGGTCTCGAACCCGACCAGCAGGTCGGCGAAGTAGGGTCCGCTGAGCCCAGGCAGCATCAGCCCGACGGCCTCGTGCTTCTTCGCGGCCAGCGCCCGCGCCGAGCCCCGGGGTAGGTAGTCGAGTTGGCGCGCAGCGTCGAGAACCCGATCACGGGTGGCGCTGGCGACATGGTTCGTCCCCTGGAGCACCCGGGAGACGGTCGCGATCGACACGCCAGCTCTCTCGGCCACCGCGTAGATGGTCGCCGGCCTGGGCGTTCGGTCGCTCACGGGGGGCTCCCCTCATTGGGATGTAAGCGCTTACGCGTGCCCACTACCCGCTGCCGGGAAGCCGAGCACCCCGCTACGCAAGGGTGATTACGCCCACGGCCCGACGGATCGCATGTCCGACCCGCCCGGCTACCGGGACAAATCTCCCCCGCGAGCGGTCGGACGAGCCCGATCGGCCAGATGAGCCTCGATCAGGCGCAGAAATGCCCCGTTCGCTGGGCGACCGGTCCGTCGGCGAGCTGCTCGTGGCCCCATCCGGACCACCGGTGAACCGCGGGGACAGGTACTTCGGTTCACGAACCGCGGGCAGACGCTCCTGGTTCACGCAGGTGAACCGCGGGGACAGGTACTTCGGTTCACGCGATCCGGCCGAACCGCGGGGACAGGTACTTCAGTTCACGACCGCGGACAGAGGCTCCTGGTTCACGTGATCCGAGCGACGGTTCGAGGATCACACCGGGATGACGCCCAGCTTCCTTCCGGCCAAGGACGGCTTGCGCGCCGAGAGCAGCCGGGCGAGCTCGGTGATCGCCGCTGCGGCCGGACGCTCCGGCGCGGTCGCGACCAGCGGGACGCCCTGGTCGCCGCCAGCGGCCAGTTCCGGGTCGATCGGCACCTCGGCGAGCAGCGGCACCTCATAGCCGAGCCGGTTCGTGAGGGTCCGGGCGACCTCCGCCCCGCCGCCGGCACCGAACACATCCACGCGGTGGGTCTCGCCGCAGTGAGGGCACTCAGCCTCGAGATACGCCATGTTCTCGACGACCCCTATCACCTTCTGCTCCAGCATGGACGCCATCGTGCCGGCCCGCTCGGCGACCTCGGCCGCTGCCTGCTGCGGGGTGGTGACGACCAGCACCTCGGCGTTCGGAAGCTTGTGGCCGAGCGAGAGGGCGACGTCGCCGGTGCCGGGCGGCAGGTCCACCACGAGGAAGTCGAGGTCGCCCCAGTAGACGTCGGCGAGGAACTGCTGCAGCGCCCGGTCGAGGATCGGCCCGCGCCAGGCGATCACCTGCTCGCGGCTCTCCTTCATCATCCCGATGCTGATCACCTTCATGCCCATGCTCGGCACCGGCATGATCATCCCGTCCACCGACGTCGGGAACGCGTCCATCAGGCCGAGCATCTGCGGGATCGAGTGCCCGTAGATGTCGGCATCCAGGACGCCGACGGTGCGTCCGAGCGCGGCCAAAGCCATGGCGAGGTTCGCCGTCACAGAACTCTTCCCGACCCCACCCTTGCCGGAGGCGACCAGCAGCACCTGGGTGCGGGAGTCTGCCTGGGCGAAGGGGATCTCGCGCTCGTCGCGTCCGCCGCGAAGCTTGCGCTTCAGCGCCGACCGCTGCTCGTCAGTCATCGCCGACATCGTCAGGTCCAGGTCTGTGACTCCGGGGACGGAGGTCACTGCCTGCCGGACCGACGACTCGATGGTGTCGGCCATCGGACAACCGGTGATGGTCAGCAGCACCGTGACCGCGGCCCTGCCGGCGTCGTCGATCGCCACCGATTCGACCATGTCCAGTTCGGTGATCGGACGGTGGATCTCGGGATCGATGACGGTGGCGAGGGCGGCGTTGACCGCGGCGACAAGATCGGACATGCCAGCAACCCTAATCCGCCGCCGCACCCTCACCGACCGCTTCCGCTTCCCGGGAGGTCAGGCGGGCTTCTCGTCCTCCCGCGTGTCGGCCTGCAACTCCTCCAGGAGCTCGCGCAGCTCCGAGCGGATGAAGTCACGGGTGGCTACGTCGTTCATCCGCATTCGCAGGGACGCGATCTCGCGGGCCAGGAAGTCCATGTCGGCCCGGGACTGCGCGGCCACCTCGCGGTCGTGCTCGATGCTGACCCGGTCCCGCGCCTCCTGACGGTTCTGCGCGAGCAGGATCAGCGGGGCCGCGTACGAGGCCTGCGTGGAGAAGAACAGGTTGAGCAGGATGAACGGATAGGGATCCCAAGGCTTGAAGATCAACAGGACGGTATTCAGCAGCACCCAGGCGATCACGAACACCGTCATCCAGACGATGAACTTCCCGGTGCCCATGAACCGCGCAGCCGACTCCGCGAACACCCCGAATGCATCATCGTCGATGCGCACCCGGGGGACGAGGGCCCGCCGACGGCCCGGCGTATCGAGCCGGTCCTGGCTAGCCATCGATCACCTCCGCATCGAGCCGGTCGAGCTGAACGCCGCGCCAGTCGTTGGGCAGGATGTGGTCGAGGACGTCGTCGACGGTGACCGCGCCCAGCAGCCGGCGCTCCGCATCCACGACCGGGGCGCAGACCAGGTCGTAGGTGGCGAAGTACCGGCTGACCTGGGCGACGTTGCTCTGCGGCGTCAGCGGGGCGATGTCGGGGTCGATCAGGCTCGCCACAAGCACGGACGGGGGCTCGCGCAGCAGCCGCTGGATGTGGACGGCGCCGACGTAGCGCCCGGTCGGGGTGTCCAGCGGGGAGCGGCAGATGAACGCGAGCGCGGCCATCGCCGGGGTGACCTCCTCGCGCCGGACGCCGGCGAGGGCGTCCGCAACCGTGGCGTCGATGCCGAGGACGACCGGCTCGGGGTTCATCAGGCCGCCGGCGGTGGCCGCGTCGTAGCTCAGTAGGGTTCGGACGTCCTTGGCCTCCTCCGGCTCCATTCGCTGCAGGATGTTCTCGGCCAGTGCGGGCTCCAGCTCGGCGATCAGGTCCGCCGCGTCATCGGGGTCCATCTCCTCGAGGATGTCGGCGACTCGGTCGGTGTCGAGGGCGTTGATGACCGCGACCTGCTCGTCCTCCGGCAACTCCTCGAGGGCCTCGGCCAGGCGCTCGTCGTCCATCGCCTCGACCACGGCCGCGCGCAGGGTCGCGTCCATGTCGTGCAACTCGCGGGCGACGTCGGCCGGCTTCAACTCGCTCAGCCGCATCACCTGCTGCTCGGCGTCCTGGGGGCCGGGGTTGTCGATGAAGTCGGGCACCTCCGACCAGTCGACGATGGTCACGTGGCTGCGCTGGAAGGGCCGGCGCCCGGCCTCCCGCAGGGCGACTTCGGCCAGTTCCCACTCCCGCCCGCGGGTGTGCCGGATGGCCACGTCGTAGATCGTCTCGGGCACTGGCGAATCGGCTCGCTGGACGGTGCGGTCGAACAGCTGCGCGGTCACCAGCACCTCGCGCTCGCGCGCCTCGAACCGTCGGGTGTTGACCAGGCCGGAGATGATCACCTGGTTGCCGTCGACCGAACGGACCCGTTCCATCGGAAAGAAGATCCTCCGGTGCGCGAACAGGTCAACGACAAGGCCTTTCACCTTGGGCGAGCGGCGCGACGAGCGATTCTGGATGACGACGTCGCGGACCTTGCCCACCTGGTCGCCGTTGGCGTCGAGCATAGGCAGCCCCTTGATCCGGGACACGAAGATCGAGGAGGTGGCGCTCACGGCACGAGGCTACCGCCTCGGGCCAGTGGCGACCGGGAGCCCGCGGTCAGGTTGCCTCGATGTCGAATGGCACCGATGGACGCTGGGCCATGGCCGCGCCGACCGGCTCCGGATCGGCTTCGGACGATGGCGACGCGGACAGCTCGGCCGCGGTCTGGGTGAGGCTGTCGCGGACCTCGGTGACGCTGCCCGCGATCCCGTCGACCTCGGTCTTCACCGGGTCGAGGACGGACGCAGCCAGCGCCTTCGGGTTGAGGTTGGCCAGGTTGAGGTCGGCGAATTCCGGGCCGAGCTCCTCGCGGAGCCGTCCCTGGGCGTCATTGGCGATGCCGCGAAGGTAGTTGAGCACCCGGGCCGCCTTGCGGGCGAGGTCAGGCAGCTTCTCCGGTCCGAAGATGATCACGGCGAGGACGAGCAGGACCAGGATCTCCGGGCCGTTGATGTCGATCATGGCTGGCCGGTGCCGATCACAGGCCGGCGGCTTCGAGGGTCGCGACGAACGCGGACGCCTGCTCGGCCGTCGCGTTCAGCAAGGGCTTGCGGACGCCGCCAGGAGCGAAGCCGCGGGCGGCCAGGCCGGCCTTGACGAGCATGCAGCCCTGGGTGGCGAACACCCCGGTATAGACGCCGAGGAGAGCGCGGTAGGCGTCGATCGCGCCGGCCAGGTCTCCGGCGAAGAAGGCGTCGATCACCGCCTTCGTCCGCCGTCCGGTGAAGTGGGTGGACGTGCCGACCACGCCGACGCCGCCGACGGCCAGCAGCGGCAGCACCATGCCGTCGTCGCCGGCGTAGTAGGCCAGGCCGGTCGCCGCGATCACCTGGGCGGATGCGACCGGGAGTCCCTTGGCGTCCTTGACCGCGACGATGTTGGGGTGGGCACCGACCGTGATCAGGGTGGAGGTCTCCACCGGGGTCCCGGTGCGATGCGGGATGTCGTAGATGATGATCGGCAGGCTGGTCGCGTCCGCAACGGTGAGGAAGTGGTCGGCGACCGCGTCCTGCGGGGGGCGGCTGTAGTACGGCGTCACCACCAGCAGCCCGGCCGCCCCGGCCTGTTCGGCCTGCTTGGCCAGCTCGATGGTGTGTGCGGTGTCGAAGGTGCCGACGCCGGCGATGATCTTCGCCCGGTCACCAACCTCGGCGACGACAGCCTCGATCAGGGCGAGCTTCTCGGCGTCCGTCGTTGTCGGCGACTCGCCGGTGGTGCCGTTGATCACGAGGGCGTCGTTGTCCTGCTGATCGACCAGGTGGGCGGCGAGGCGGCGGGCTTCGGCCACATTGAGCGAACCGTCGTCGTGGAACGGCGTGACCATCGCGGTCACCAGCCGGCCGAAGGGGAGCTCAGTCATGGTGTCAAGCCTAAGCGTTGTCGATCACGACGAGCGGATCGCCTTCGTGAACCACATCGCCGGGAGTGACCACGACCTCGGTGACGGACCCGGCGACTTCGGCGAGCACCGGTATCTCCATCTTCATCGACTCCAGCACGGCGACAGCGTCCTGTGGACCGACCCGCTGGCCCGGCTCGACCTCGACCGACAGCACGTTGGCGACCAGTTCGGCGACAACTACATGACCCATGGGCCAAATAGTAGGGGCACCGTTAAGCTGTGGCGCGTGAACACTGGAGCCAGGAAGGCCGATCACAGCGCGGTGTCGAGCGCCTTCGCCGAGACGTTCGTCACCGAGTCCGAGGGCGGCCTCCAGGCTCGCCGACGCGCAGCGGAGTTGGGGCTGGAGTCGATCAGCACCGGCGTCGCCGCGGTGCTGACGCTGCTGGCCCGGGCGGTCTGGGCGAGGAACGCCGTGGAGGTGGGCACCGGGACCGGGGTCTCGGCGAACGCACTGCTCGCCGGCATGGCCTCCGATGGCGTGCTGACCAGCATCGATTCCGAGGCCGACAACCAGATCACCGCCCGCGAGGTGCTGACCGCCCAGGGCGTCCCGCAGCGCCGGGTGCGGCTGATCGCGGGCCAGGCGCTGGTGGTCCTGCCGAAGCTCACTGACGGCGCGTACGACCTGGTCTTCATCGATGGCGATCCGCTCGAGTACCCGGAGTACGTCGCGCAGGCCGAACGGCTGCTGCGGCCGGGCGGGATCCTCGCAATGCACCACGCCCTGTGGCGAGGCCTGGTCGCGGATGAGCGCAACTCCGACGACGAACCCCTGATCATCCGGGAAGCGCTCGACGCGATCGTCGCAAACGAGGCGTTCACGCCCGCGTTGCTCCCGCTCGGGGACGGATTGTTGATCGCCGTCCGCGGCTGAGCGGGCTCTCGCCGGCCCTCGACCACCCACGGCCAGCGGCAACGATCCCAGCCGCCTCGGTGTCCTGCTGACTCGCGCATCGCACAGGCTGGCCGCGTCGCCCTGTCGTCTCGCGGTCGTCTCGCGTGTTTCACGCGCGCAGGCTGGCCGCACGCGCTCTCTTGGTTCGCGCCGCCAGGCTGGCCGACCGGACAGCTGGCCGCGCGCCGTCCTGCACGCCAGACAGGCTGGCCGCACGCTCCGCCCTGCACGCCGAACGCCGCCCTGCACGCCGAACGCCGCCCAGCTGACCCGAACGCCGCCCAGCTGACCTGTACGCCGTCTAGCTGACCCGAACGCTGCCCAGCTGACCCGTAGATTGCCAACCCGAATGTCCCAGCCTCGGGACAATCCTGACGCGGGTGACAGAGAATCAGCGGACTACGCCGTCTCGACCCCACCTGGCGGCAGGTTCGTCCCAATCCTCGCCCGACCAGCCAGACCGGCACCGGCACCGGCACCGGCCCAGCAGACACACGATGGCTCGCCCCATCCCCGACCCGCCCCGTGTGGACCTTCTGACACCTCCGTCTCGGTCAGCTGCGGCGCCCAAGGCCCGCCGCAGCTCCGTCGTCATCCATCCGTCACAGCTTCGGGACAATCCTGACGCCGGTCGCCACGAGCCGGGCGGACTCCGCCGTGCCGACCCATCCGGCGTCAGCTTCGTCCCATTCACCACCTGGCCGACCAGCTCGGCACACCCGGCGGCAGACCACCATGGCTCGCCGACACACCCGGGCACGGCCATGGACGCGGCTACCCCGTCACTTGCCGGCCGCACGCATCTCGCCGCCGAGCCGGCACTCGTCTCCCCCACCTGCCACGGTCCGGGACAATCCTCACGCCGGTCACTCCGAACCGGCCGACTCCGCCGTCCAGATCTCCGCGGGCGTCAGCTTCGTCCCATTCCGCAGCGAGACGGCCTGGCAGGCATACATCGCCGGCGAGACCGCGGGGCTACGGCGCAAACCCGCCTTGCGCTACCCGTCGCGTTGTACTGCCGAACCCCGCTGCGCCACCCGAGCCCCACCGCGCCACCCGAGATTCCACACTGCACTACCCGAAACTCGCTGCGCCACCCGAGCCCCGCTGCGGTACCCGAAACCCCGCGGCCCCGCCCCCCGCAAGCCATAGCCGGCCCACACTGCGACGGTAACCAAACTTGTCCGCCGGGACCGGGGACAAACCTGCCGCTGGTCACTCCGAACCGGCCGGTTCCGCAGTCCCGGCCCCATCGAGCGTCAGGTTGGTCCCATTCCGCAGCGAGACGGCGAGATATGTACACGCCGCCAGCGAGACCACGACAGCGCCGACGAACGTCACCGGCAATCCCGCCCACTCCCCGACCACGCCGCCGAGCACAGCACCGAGGGGCATCAGGCCGTAGGACAGAGTCCGGGACGCACCGCTGACCCGCCCCAGCAGGGCTCGCGGCACCAGGCGTTGGCGCATCGACTGCGAGACGACGTTGCCGATGGTGTTGGTCACGCCGACCACCGTCACTGACACCGCGACAGCCCAACCGTTGGGCCAGAACACCGGAACGAGCATCAGGACCACGCTGCCGGTCAGCATCGAGACGATCGTCACAACCTCCCCGAGCCGGTCCTGGACGCGCTGGGCGACCAGTGAGCCGGCTACAGCACCCAGCGCGAAGCCCAGCATCACCAGCGGGAACTGCGACTCGGTCAGCCTCATCGCCGACGCCGGGCCAACCGCCCACAGGACGAAGACCGCGTAGTAGGCCGTGCTGGCCAGGTTCAGGATGCTGGACGTCAGCACCAGCGGACGCATCACCGGGTGTCGGACGAGGAAGCGAAGGCCCTCCCGCACCTGCTTCCACGAACCCTCGACGCGGTCGTCGGCTCCGATGCTCCGGAAGCGTCCTCTCAGGCCGGTCGCGAGGGCCACGGCCGCGAGCGCCGCCAACGCGGCCGGCAGGCCAAGGCTCACGCCCGCACCAAGGACGATCACCGCGCCGGCAAGCGGCCCACCGAGAAACGCGTTCGCAACCTGCTGGACGCCGATGACGCGGCCGTTGGCAGCAGGCAACCGCTCAGCCGGGACGAGGTCCGGAATGATCGAGGTCGCGCCGAGATCGGCGAACACCTCGGTCACCCCGTACGCCAGGGCGACCGCGACGAGCAGCGGCATCGTCAGCAGGCCGAACACCCCGAGCGCGGCCCCGGCCGCCAGCAGTCCGGCCCGAGCCACGAGGGCGATCACCTGCACCGACCGCCGGTCGACCCGGTCCACCACCACTCCAGCCGCGACGCCGAACACCAGCCACGGCAGCCACGTCGCAGCTGACAGCAGCGAGATCTGAACCGGAGAGGTGGTCAGCGACAGCGCCAGCAGAGGTGCGACCGTGCCCAGCACGCCGTCCCCCAGGTTGGCCAGCCCGGTAGAAACCAACTGCGCCCTGAATGGACGCCCGAGTCCGCGGGTCTCGGTCTGTTCGGTCGCCTCAACAGCCGCCATCGTCGCCATCCTTCCGTATGCTGGACCTTGTGCAGAGGGATCTCTGCAAAGAACTCTATGCAAAGGTATCTCTGCATATGGCTGACGGCAAGTCCTTCGAAGAACCATCGATCGGCGCGGAGTCACTGAAGGCGTTCGCCCATCCCCTGCGGATGGCGATGTACGAGGAGCTGACCAGGCTCGGAGCGGCGACCGCCAGCCAACTGGCCAGGACCCTCGGCGAGAGCAGCGGGCAGACCAGCTACCACCTGCGCCAACTCGCACGGCACGGATTCGTCGAGGACGACCCCGGCCACTCGGGGGGACGCGAACGTTGGTGGCGTCCGTCCGGCTTCAGCCTCACCGACGAATCGCTCCTGCACGATCCCGCGACCGGCGCGGCCGTGGTCGCCGTCATCCGCCAGGCGATCGCCGAACGGGCCACCTCGCTCACGGCATGGCTCAACGCGATAGACCATGGCCGGCAGGAACTCGCAGGGCAGCTGACCTCGTCCACGCTGGTGCTCACCAACGCCGAGAGCGAGCAGTTGCTGGGCGAACTCGGCGAGCTGATCCAGCGCTGGAACGCGATGGCGAAGTCGCGCGAAGCGCCCTCAGGAGCTCGCCGGTTCCGGATTCACCTCGACGTCTTCCCCCTCGCGGTCCCGCCGGAGGACTGAGGCACGCAGACCGCAGCAACCTCCGCTCGGAATCGCGGGACGGTCAGTCCGAGCAGGTCAGGTGTTGCTGGGGACCACCACGTTCTTCGCGACCACCGTGATGCCGCTCTCCACGTGGAAACCGCGGGCGCGGTCGTGATCGTGGTCGACACCGATCTCGACACCGTCCGGCACGACGACGTTCTTGTCGAGGATCGCGCGCCTGATCACGGCGTTGCGGCCGATTCGGCAGCCGGAGAACAGCACCGACTCCTCGATCCGCGCCCACTTCTCCACCTTGACGTCCGGGGAGAACACCGAGCGGTCGACGTCGCCGCCCGAGATGATGCAGCCCGCACTGACGATGGAGTCCTCGGCCGTCCCCCGGAGGGTGAACTTCGCGCCGGGCAGCTGGGCCTGCGAGGTCCAGATCGGCCACTTGCGGTTGTACAGGTTGAACTCGGGATCGACCGAGACCAGATCCATCTGCGCGGAGTGGTAGGCCTCGATCGTGCCGACGTCGCGCCAGTAGTTGCGGTCCTTCTCGGTCGCACCCGGGACGTTGTTGCTGGTGAAGTCGTAGACCTGCGCGCGGCCGGCGTCCACGAAGTTGGGGATGATGTTGCCGCCCATGTCGTGGCGCGAATCGGCGTCAGCGGCGTCGGCGTTCAGCGCGTCGACGAACGCCCTGCGGGTGAACACGTAGTTGCCCATGGACGCGAACGACTCCTCCGGGCTGTCCGGGAGGCCAGGCGGATCGTCGGGCTTCTCCAGGAACCGTGCGATCTTGCCGCTGGCGTCGGCGTCGATGATGCCGAATGCGCTCGCGTCCCGCCGCGGCACCCGGATGCCGGCAATGGTGGCGTCCATGCCGGACGAGATGTGCGCGTTGACCATGTCCTCGACGTTCATCCGGTAGATGTTGTCCGCGCCGAAGACGACCACGTAGTCCGGGTCCTCGTCGTTGATCAGGTTCATCGACTGGTAGATCGCGTCCGCGCTGCCCTGGAACCACAGCTTGCCGGTTCGCTGTTGCGCCGGGACGGACGTGACGTAGCTGCCCAGCAGCTGCGACATCCGCCACGTGGTGGTGATGTGCCGGTCGAGCGAGTGCGACTTGTACTGCGTCAGCACACAGATCTTGGTCAGGTCCGAGTTCGCCAGGTTCGACAGGACGAAGTCGATCAGGCGATAGGTGCCGCCGAACGGGACGGCGGGCTTGGCGCGGTCCGCGGTCAGCGGCATCAGACGCTTGCCCTCGCCACCCGCAAGGACTATGGACAGGACGTTCGGCCCACTGGTCATGGCTTGAACCTAGGCCACCCGCCGTTCGCCCGACAAGCGCCATGCCGCCGCGGATGAAACCCGCACGCGGTTGTGACACGATCTCGGCATGACCATGCGCGTCTCGATCCTCACCCGGGAATACCCCCCTCACATCTACGGCGGCGCCGGCGTCCATGTCGGCCAGCTGGTGCCGCAGTTGCGGAGGCTGTGCGACACCGTCGAGGTGCAGTGCATGGGTGAGCCGAGGGAGGGAGCGACCGCCCACCCGGAGGACTCCCCGGCCGGAGCCAACCAGGCACTGCGCGTGCTGGGGACGGACGTGGCCATGGCCGCTGCGATCGGCGAGGTGGACGTGATCCACTCCCACACCTGGTATGCCAACTTCGCAGGCCTGGTCGGATCGAAGTTCCTCGACGTGCCGCACGTCGTCACCTCGCACTCCCTCGAGCCGCACCGGCCCTGGAAGGCCGAGCAGTTGGGTGGCGGCTACCGGGTGTCGTCGTGGGCGGAGAAGACCGCCTTCGTCGACGCTGACGCGGTGATATCGGTGAGTTCCGGAATGCGCTCCGACGTCCTGGACTCGTACCCCGAACTCGACCCCGACCGCGTGTTCGTCGTCCGCAACGGGATCGATCCCGACGAGTTCAGGCCGGATCACGGCACCGATGTCGTCGACGCGCTCGGAGTCGACCTCGGCCGTCCGCTGGTCGTGTTCGTCGGCCGGATCACCCGGCAGAAGGGACTAGTGCACCTGGTCAGGGCTGCGCAGCAGTTCGACCCGGACACCCAGCTGCTGCTGCTGGCCGGCGCCCCGGACACCCCGGAGATCGCTGCCGAGTTCGACACTGCCTTCGCCGAGCTGAGCCGGATGCGGTTGGGCAACGTCACCTGGGTGCAGGAGATGCTGCCGCGGGCGTCCGTACGGCAAGTACTCACTCACGCCACGGTCTTCGCCTGTCCGTCGGTGTACGAGCCGCTGGGCATCGTGAATCTGGAGGCGATGGCCTGCGAGACCGCCGTAGTCGCCTCGGCCGTCGGCGGTATCCCGGAGGTCGTCGTGGACGGCGAGACTGGCTCGCTGGTGCCCTACGACCCGACTCAGGCCGGAGACCCGGCTTTCGTGGCCGGCTTCGAGGCCGCCTTCGCCGAGCAGGTCAACCGGCTCACCCGCGATCCGGGACTGGCCGAACGGTACGGCAAGGCCGGACGCCGCCGCTGCATCGACGAGTTCTCCTGGGAGAAGATCGCGGCCGAGACCGTCGAGGTCTATCGGCGGGCGATCGAGTTCCACCAGTCGCGCTAAGCACGAAACGGCCCCGGGTCGCCCCGGGGCCGTTTCGGTAGTCGGTGGCTCAGGCTACGACGACACCCTCCAGTGCGGCCTTGAGTTCGGCGGCCTCGCTAGCGTTCATCTCGATCACGAGGCGGCCACCGCCCTCGGCCGGAATGCGCATCGCGATCACGCGGCCTTCCTTGGCCACCTCGATCGGCCCATCTCCGGTTCGCGGTTTCATCGCTGCCATCGCATACCTCTTCTGTCGTTGTGTTTCGGCCGTGCCCAAACACCATTATTCCACTTCGGACTGACCAGCCGCCCCGTCCAGCTGCCCGGCGAGCCGGTCTAGCAGCTCGTCAACCTGCTGCATCGAATAGCCGCGCGGCACCACCGCGAAGCGCAGGGCACGCAGGTCGGAGCCGGCGAGGGCACCCTCGGGCACGTGCGGCTGGGGGGTGTCGGTGACCGTCCCGGGCAGTTCGCCGAGGCGTCCGGTGGCGGCGACCGCGGCCAGGCCGAGGATCACCACGGCAATCATCGAGATGACCCACTCCATGGCGACAACTCTAGGGCGTGTCTCCCGATCAGTGCCCGAAACGAGCGCATCGCCCGCCTGGACGCAGGCCCGGCAGGCCGGACGCCACCGATCCCGCAGCGGAGAGTCGCCGGTCAGGACATCGAGCCACCGGTGGGTGGCTCGCTCGGATGGCTCGCCGTCGCCAGTTCGACGGCCTCGTCGGGGTCGTCGGTGAGTTCGACGAGGCTGAGGTCTGCCGGGGCCAGGTAGCCGTCGGCGAGGACGTGCTCGGACGCCCAGTCGAGCAGGGGCGTCCAGAACTCACGGCCGAAGAGCACGATCGGGAACGAACGGACCTTGTGGGTCTGCACCAGGGTGAGCGCCTCGAACACCTCGTCGAAGGTGCCGAACCCGCCCGGCATCACGACGAAACCGCGGGAGTATTTCAGGAACATCACCTTGCGGGCGAAGAAGTAGCGGAAGTTGATGCCCAGCGAAACGTACTTGTTGAGGGACTGCTCGAAGGGCAGTTCGATGCCCAGCCCAACGGACACTCCCCCGGCCTGGAGCGCGCCCTTGTTCGCGGCCTCCATGATGCCGGGGCCGCCGCCGGTGATGGTGGCGAAGCCGGCCTGCGCGAGTCCGCGTCCGACCCGTTCAGCCGCCGCGTACATGGGGTGCTTGCGCGGGGTACGAGCCGAACCGAAGACACCAACGCCCGGACCGAGTTCCGCCAGGGTCCCGAAGCCCTCGACGAACTCCGACTGGATCCGAAGCACCCGCCACGGGTCGGAGTGCACCCAGGCACCGTCGCCTCCCCCGGTGAGCAGACGCTCGTCGGCCGTGGTCGGCTGTACCTGGTCATGACGTCGGATCACCGGCCCCTGGGTTCGGTCACGCTTGCTCACGGATGGCATTATCCGCCCGGCGGCGCCCTCCGGCGTGAGCGCGAGGCCAGAACCGCCCGGATCCGACGGACGAGTCGCGGTTCGTCCTCGAGGCTCACCGTGGTCACATGAAGGACGCGCCAGTCGTCCTCGACGAGGTCGTTGCCGCGCTCGCGGTCGTAGTCGAAGGCGCGTCGCGTGTTGTGGTACTCGAAGCCATCGACCTCGAGCGCGACCCTCAGCGCTTCGAAGCCCACGTCGAGCACGTACTGCCGCCCGCGAGCTGTCACCGGGAGATTGGCGGTCCATCCGGTGATCCGGTGCCGGTCGAGGAGGTCGTGCAGCCGACGCTCGGCCTGGGACCAGGGCTGCGTCCGGGAACGGTGCAGCACGCGCCGTCGCCGACGGTTGCCGCGGCGGCGGGGCGTCGCCTGGAACGCGTCCTGGATCACTGTGAGCGGCCAATGCCCTCGGAGCAGGTCGTCGATGCGTTCGCCGTTGTCATCAGCGGCGGAGTCGATGGCCAGGAGTGCCGGGGTCAGTACCGCGACGCCGGATCGCCGGGTGACGAGTTCGGGAGGAACGCGACGCCGATGGAAGCGAAATCCAGGTCTCGGCACACGACGGCCGGGCACGATCACGTCGACCTCATGGATCTGCTCGTCCGGCCAACTGGTGAACCGGGCCGCAGCCGGGCCAGCCAACACCGCGTCCGGGATGCGTGCGACCACTGCCCGAATCCGGGTCTCGGTGTCGTCTACCGCGGCCGGATGCACGTAGACACCGGGCAGGATCCTGCCGAGTCGGCCGGCGCGGTACCAGCGGCTCAGGCTGGACTTGCGTCGGCGGTGTTCCCGGGCCAGCAGGATGCCGCCACAGCTCTCGAGGAGGGCGTCCACGTCTATCACGTCCGGGAGTATCGGGATCCGGCGTCCCGATGGCTCAGCCAGAACCGCCATTGTGGACAACTTCGGCCTCAGCCCCTGTTGTCCACAGGCGGCCGTCGGCTGTCCCAACCCGCGGGCGTCCGTCTGTCTGCCGCCAGCGGTGGCGAAATCGGGACAGATGCGCCGCCAGCGCGCCCCGGACCGCCCCGAAGTGCCGATCCAGGCCGACGCCAGGCAGAAGAGTCCCATGCTCAGGAGTCGGATCTGGTTCGCCGCTTTGCCGTCCGAGAGCTGTCGAGACCCCGGCCCGCGCCCCCCCCGTCGTCGGCTCCGAGGAAGCCTCACCGGCGGTCACAGCCGCGACGCGTGGAGGAACCCAGCCAGGGGTGAGCGTTACAAGGGGGACTCGTCGGCCGCCCACCGCTGGGGCGAGGTCGCCATGAGCCCAGCGGAGCCGAGGTGGGACAGAGCTACCGCCAGAGATCCGTGTGGACCGGTCGAGGCGAGGGCGATGATGTCCGGCGGCAGATCTGTCCCGACACATGGTGATGCGTGTCAGCACCGTGGGAGTCAGGCTCGAGTGCCGGTCCGCACTCCAGGCGGATCCCGGCCTGCAGCACAGCGGATCAGGCCACAGCCCGGCGACTCCAGACCGACAGCCCAGCGGATCAAGCCACAGCCCGGCGGATCAAGGCCACAACTCGGCGGGTCAAGGGCGACAGCTCAGCGGAATCTGGCCGACGCCTCAGCGGAGTACGGCGATGGCGGCGTCCACGTCGGCCTCGGTGTTCCACACGTGGAAGGCCAGCCGGATCAGGCCGAGCGGGCCGGAGGCTCTCATCCCAGCCGCCGTCAACTGAGCGAGCTGTCGGTGTCCCGGATCGGGCCAGCTCACGATCGCGCGGTGGAGTTCCGGCCGGCCCAGGCCTCGGCAGAGCCGATCCGCCAGACCGCTGGCGTGCGCCCAGATGGCATCCTGGTCGGCGGTCGCGAACATCGAAATCGACGCTCGCGCACCGACGAACGCCTCCCAGGCCGGAGCGGTGTCGAACACCCGCGCGGTGCGGCTGGTCGGGCGATCCGGCCAGTAGCAGTTGCGCCACGGCTCGTCGGCCGAGTACCAGCCGGCCGCGACCGGCACCACCGTCTCGAACGCTTCCGGGCAAATGGTCAGGAACGCGACTCCCCGAGGCGTACACAGCCACTTGTAGGTATGGCAGACGGTGAAGTCATAGTCGCCCGCACGAACGGGGAGCGCCCCGGCGGCCTGGGTGAGGTCCACCAGCGTGAGCGCGCCATGCCGCCGGGCGGACGCAGCGATCTCGGCTCCCGGAAGCACCTCACCCGTCGCCGACTGAACCAGGGAGAAGGCAACCAGTGCGGTGTCGGTTGTGATCGATTCGGCCAGGGTGGCCAGCGGTACCGTCCTGATCCGCAGTCGGTCTCCGGCGGTGAACGGAAGCACGACCGAGGCGAATTCCTCCACCCCGACCAGCACCTCGGCACCGTCAGGCAAGCCGGCCGCGACGTTCGCGACGAGGGTCGAGGTCTGGGACGCAGTCGCGACCCAGTCGACCGGCACGTCCACCAATGCTGCGTATGCCTGTCGGGTATCCGCAACGACCTCGTCATAGTCGGCGGGAGCAGCCTGTCCGCGAGCCGAGCGCTCCAGGTCGGCGACCATCGCGGCCAACGCCGGGCGCGGCAGGATGCCGGTGCTCGCGGCGGCGAGGTAGCCCGGCGGCGCCTCGAACTCGGCGGCCAGCCGAGCCACCCCGAACGTCTGAACGGCGGTCGCTGATCCCATGACGCGAGCCTGCCTCACCGTGACCGATCACACTAGAGCAGACCTTATGCACTTTCGATAATCTGACGTTATGCCTGCCGTCCTGGATCTGCACACGCTTCGGATCGTCCGGGCGATCGCCGAGCACGGTTCGATCACGGCCGCCGCCGAGGCGCTGGGCTACAGCCAGCCCGCTCTGAGCCAGCACCTGCGCCGTGCGGAGCGCCGACTCGGGGCGCCACTCGTGGTGCGAGCAGGACGCAGCGTCCGGTTGACCGAGGCGGGACGCGTCGTGGCGCGGCACTCCAGTCCAGTGCTGGCCGCGCTCGCAGTAGCCGAGGACGAACTCGGACACCTCGCAGCGCTGGCCACCGGGACGATCCGACTCGCCGGCTTCCCGAGCGCCTCGTCCACGATCGTGCCGGCGCTGATGGCCGAGATGCCGGCCGAGCATCCCTGGGATGCTCGCCGGAGGGAGCATCGACATCGCGCTCACTTTCACCTATCCCGGCGACCCGGCCGATCCTCACGACGCCGTGGCGGGTCATGAGGTGACCGAGCTGTTCACCGACCCCGTCCAGTTGGTGCTGCCCAAAGGACATCCGCTCGGCGCTGTGCCGGTCGTGCACCTGGACGAGTTCGCGGCGGCCGAGTGGATCTCGGGCTGCCCGCTGTGCCGGGGCCACCTGCTGGCCGCCTGTGGAGCGCGGGGTTTCAGCCCCCGCATCACTCACGCCACGGACAACTCGGTAGCCGTGCTGGGCCTGGTGGCCGCGGGGGTCGGCATCGCTCTGCAACCCAGACTCGCGCTCGAGCCGCTGCCCAGGCTCGCCGGAACCACGGTCCATGACGTGCTTCCGGCCAGCGACCGCTCCGTGAGGGCCGTGCACCTGGCCGGCTCGGCCGCCGTCCCGGCGGTTCGGGCCACCCTGAGCGCGCTGGCCAGGGTCACGTCCGGTCGTCGCAGCTGAGCGCCGGTGAGGCGCGAGCTGAGTGAGCGAGCGGATGCCTGCCGTCTCGCCGCCGTCGTGGTCGAGTTGCCACAGATCATCTCCCGCGACCCTGGCGCCCCGGCCCCGCCGTACCGTTGCCTCGGCGACCTCACCAGCATCGAGTCCGTCCGCGATACCACCCTTGCCTCGAGTCGCACGACGGCTCGAGCACCGCACCTCAAGCACCGCGGCGGGCTCACCCCCACGGCACCGCTCAACGCGACCCGATAGGCCTCAGCTCGGAGCCCCCCTCCGTCACGGCTGCGCGTCACTCTCAGGCTGCCGACCCGGCGAAATCGCGGCGCTACACAGGGCATCGTCCAGCGACCCGTCCGCTCGCCGCGGGACATACCTGCCGGTCGACGCAGCGGCCTCCCCGATCTCGGCTGCCGGAGCATGTCTGACGGCAGAAATGTCCCGCGCGGCGAACTGGGGGCGAGCGGTCCGCATGAGTGCTTGCGATGGCTATCGTCGCGGTGTGCCCGAGTTCTGTCCGTGCGGTTCCCGCGTCCCCTATGTCGACTGCTGCGGTCGCCTGCACAGCGGCGATGCCGTCGCCGGCACACCGGAGGAGCTGATGCGCTCGCGGTACAGCGCCTTCGTCGTGGGTGACGCCGGATACCTCCTACGAACCTGGCACCCTCGGACACGGCCCGCCGAGCTGCATCTCGACCCTGCCGTGGAGTGGCTGTCGTTGCAGGTACTGGAGGCCACCGGAGACGAAGTGGAGTTCATCGCCCGCTACCGCGGTCCGGGCGGACGCGGGTTCCAGCGCGAACGGTCTCGCTTCGTCGAGCGGGCCGGACGGTGGTTCTACCTCGACGGGACGACCTCCTGAGGCCGGCGGATCCGGGTTCTTCGGGCATCCCGCGGCGCTCAGCGAGTGCGCTCGACCCGTCCCTCCTCCCACACCGGACGATCGGACGGGTAGACCGCACCGTCGGCACCGAACACGAGGAACCGGTCGAAACCGCGTGCGAACCAGCGGTCATGGGTCACCGCGATCACTGTGCCCTCGAACGCGGCCAGGCCGTCCTCGAGCGCTTCGGCGGACTGGACGTCGAGGTTGTCGGTCGGCTCGTCGAGCAGGAGCAGCGTCGCACCGGACAGTTCGAGCAACAGGATCTGGAAACGGGCCTGCTGTCCACCCGAAAGCGAATCGAACCGTTGCTCGGCCGCGCCGGCCAGCTCGTAGCGGTCGAGAACCCGGCTGGCCTGCTCACGTCCCATACCCGCCCGGCCCCGCCCGTCCGGGGTCTGGTCGCCACGGTGCAGGATCTCCAAGAGGGTGCGCCCCACCAGTTCCGGGTGCTCGTGGGTCTGGACGAACCAACCGGGACGCACGCGGGCACCGAGCCGTGCGCGTCCGCTGTGCTCGACCGGCGCGATCGCGGCGTGCTCACCCACGGGCTCGTGCTCGAGATCGGGCACCGAGCCGCCGCGCGCGAGCAGCCGCAGGAAGTGCGACTTGCCGGAGCCGTTGGAGCCCAGCACGGCAAGGCGTTCGCCGTACCAGACCTCGAGATCGAAGGGCTGCATCAGCAGTGAGGACGCCGCCGCGTCGCTGTCAGCCGCCGACGCCGGGATGCGCAACTCGAGCCGCTCGCAGACGACGGCGCGTTTGGCGGTACGTCCCCCGGTCAGCCGCATCCGGACCTGCTGCTCGCGGGGCTGCTCGGCAGGGGGCCCCGCCTCCTCGAACTTCCGCAGCCGGGTCTGGGCTGCGGCGTAGCGGCTGGCCATGCCGTCGTTGTACGTGGCCTTGACCTTCAGCGTCGCCACCAGCGTCTTCAGCTTCCGGTGCTCCTCGTCCCAGCGACGTCGCAACTCGTCAAATCGCTCAAAGCGGTCACGTCGAGCCTGATGGTACGTGGCGAAGCCGCTGGCGTGCGTCCACGTGCGGTTGCCGGTAGTGCCGAGTTCGACGGTGACGATCCGGGTGGCCGTGTTGGCCAGCAGTTCGCGGTCGTGGGAGACGAAAAGGATCGTCTTGGGCGAACTGGAGATCTGCTCTTCCAGCCAGGTCTTGGCGGGAACGTCGAGGTAGTTGTCGGGCTCGTCCAGCAGCAGCACCTCGTCGGGTCCGGCCAGCAGGTACTCCAGCACGAGCCTTTTCTGCTCGCCGCCGGACAGTGTGCTGAGCGAGCGGTACTTCGCCCGGTCGTACGGCACCCCCAGGGCGGAGGTGGTACAGACGTCCCAGACCACTTCCAGTTCGTAGCCACCAGCGTCGCCGAACTCGGCCAGCGCCTCGGCGTAGCGCAGCTGGGAGTCCAGATCGTCGGACTCCATCAACTGCAGTTCGCACTGGTCGATCGTGCGTGCCGCCGTCCGGATCCGTTCGGGCGCCACGGCGAGGAGCAGATCGCCGACGGTGGGGTCATCGCCGCCACCCTCGACCACACCCTGGCCGACGAACTGGCGCATCACGCCCAGCCCTCCAGATCGGGTGACCACGCCGGCGTGCGGTGCGAGGTCGCCGATGATGATCCTCAACAGCGTCGTCTTGCCAGCGCCGTTGGCGCCGACCAGGGCCACCTTGGCGCCCTCACCGATCCGGAACGAGACATCCTCCAGCAGGACGCGCCCGTCCGGGAGCTCGTAGCGCACTCCGGCGACATCCACATGACCCACGCAGGTCACGGTAGCGAAACCCGGCACCGGCACGCTCGCTGGACGATGGGCGGCGGATCGGGGTTCCGGTTCCGACGCGGGCCATCTGTCCAGCCGCCGACGGCACCCTTCACGAGCATTCGGGACAACTCTGACACCGGACGCGCCGGAGGCCCTGCTGCCGGCCGACCGAACGCCCCGAGCGGCTGGAGTGTCCCGAAAGTGAGGACGCTGGGTGCGCTGGCCCAGCCGCCAGCCCGGCAACAGGTTCCCCGACCAACCGTCGGTCACGCCAGAACCCAGACCAGCGACCGGTCAGGAAGCCAGCCGAGACACCGACCGCATCAGCGACCCACTCCGGTCCAGCCGACAGCGGCTCCAGTCAACCCCGGCAGCCCGGATCGGCGGAGCACCGGACCTCAACCCGCCCGACACCGACGTGACGTGCTGCCACCGATGCCTCCTCCTCCATCACTGGGACAACTCTGACTCCAGACGCGACACAACCCCATCGGCGGCCGACAGAACGCCCCGAGCGGCAGAAGTGTCCCGGAATCAGGCTCCAGACGTTGGGACCAGAGAGCCGCGACACGGACAACCCGCCTGTCTTCAGAAGCTAGGCCCCGGGTCATCGGGCAGCACACCGGCCGATACCGACGACCGTGTCGCTCCCGCCCACCGATGGCTCTTCCTCCAGCACGCGGGACAACTCTGACTCCAGACGCGACACAAACCCCATCAGCGGCCGACAGAACGCCCCGAGCGGCAGGAATGTCCCAAGAGCCCGGATGCAGGAGTTCGGGCGGGAAGGCCGGCCCACGGCAGCCGCCGCGGGCAAGTCGATCAGCCGAGCCAGCGAAGCAGGGCGTCCCGGCAGGCGTAGAGGTCGGCGACGGGGCAGAACTCGTCATCGGCGTGCGCCTTGCCCGGGTCTCCGGGCCCGTAGTTCACGGCGGGGACGCCCAATGCGGCGAACCGGGCGACGTCGGTCCAGCCGAACTTCGCCGTGGGCACCCCGCCGACGGCAGCAACGAACTCCTGTGCGATCGGACGGTCCAGCCCGGGACGGGCGCCGGCAGCATAATCGGAGAACGCCACCTCGTAGCCGCTGAAGAGGTCGGTGCAGTGGGCCTTCGCGTCCGCCTCGTCGCGGTCGGGGGCGAACCGGAAGTTCACCGTGAGCAGGCCCGAGTCGGGGATCACGTTGGCGGCGATCCCGCCAGCGATGGCGACAGCGTTCATGCCCTCCCGATAGGTCAGACCGTCCACCTCGACGACGCGGGGGTGATAGGCGGCAAGTCGCGCCAGCGGCTCGGCAAGATCGTGAATCGCGTTGTGACCGAGCCATGACCGGGCGGAGTGCGCTGCGACCCCCCGGGTACGGACGGAGAACCGCGCCGTCCCCTGGCAGCCGCCCTCGACCCTGGCCGAGGTCGGCTCCATCAGGACGGCGAAGTCGCCGGCGAGCCAGTCGGGATGCTCAGCGGCGATCCGGGTCAGCGAGTTCCGCTCGGCCTCCACCTCCTCGTGGTCGTAGAAGATCCAGGTGAGATCGCGGCTCGGCTGGTCCAGGGCTGCTGCGCAGGCGAGGGCCACCGCGACGCCGCCCTTCATGTCGACGGTGCCCCGGCCATAGACGCGGTCACCGTCCAGCCGGGACGGCAGGTTGTCCGCGACCGGGACCGTGTCGAGGTGCCCGGCAAGCACGACCCGCTCGGTGCGTCCCAACGACGTCCGGGCAACCACGGTGTCCCCGTCGCGGACGACATCGAGGTGGGCGAGACCCCGCAATGACGCCTCGACCAGGTCGGCCAGCCGCGCCTCGTCGCCGCTGACCGACTCGACGTCCACGATCGCCCGGAACAGCGTCACCAGATCACCGGTCAGGTCAAGCGCCATGCGCGGCAGCCTAGTGTGCGCCCCGGTGCTGGCGGCAGCGGGCCGGGTCGGCGGCGGCCGGCTGACGGGACGCCACGGGCACCTCAGTAAGCTGGCTGGCATGACACGAGGCGCGCACGGCTGGGGCCTGGCCACCGTCCACGACTCCGGCCAGGTGCTCGATGCCTGGTTCCCCCACCCCACGCTCGGCGCACCGACCGGAGACCGGCCGCCGAAGGAGCTGACCGCAGCTCCCGACCGCGACGATGATCGCCGGGTCCGGATCGAACCGGTGCTGGTCGAGATCGATCTCGACGCCGCCCCGGTCACGGTTCCGGACGCCTACCTGCGCCTGCACCTCCTCAGCGCCCGCCTTTGCCGTCCGCGGACGGTGAACCTCGACGGCATCTTCGGCGTCCTGCCCAACGTCGTCTGGACCAGCTTCGGCCCCTGCTCGCCGACAGGCTTCGAGGACGTACGGCTCGCCCTGCGCTCGGCCCGCGGCCAGGTCACCGTGTACGGCGTCGACAAGTTCCCCAGGATGGTCGACTACGTCCTCCCGTCCGGCGTTCGGATCGCCGACGCGGACCGCGTCCGGCTCGGCGCGTACCTGGCCGAGGGCACCACCGTCATGCACGAGGGCTTCGTCAACTTCAACGCCGGGACGCTCGGCACCTCCATGGTCGAGGGACGCATCTCCGCCGGTGTGGTCGTCGGCGACGGCACCGACATCGGCGGTGGCGCCTCGATCATGGGAACGCTCTCCGGCGGCGGCCAGGAACAGATCACCATCGGTGAGCGCTGCCTGCTCGGCGCCGAGTCCGGCGTCGGCATCTCGCTCGGCGACGATTCCGTCGTCGAAGCCGGCCTGTACGTGACGGCCGGAACCAAGGTGACCATGGCGGACGGTTCGATCGTGAAGGCGGCCGAACTCAGCGGACGCAGCGGCCTGCTGTTCCTCCGCGACTCGGTCTCGGGGGCCGTCATCGCGCGGCCGCGTCGCGGCGCGGCGGCGGTCGAACTGAACGCCGACCTGCACGCCAACTGAGGTGCGCACCGCGAAGGCAGTGATCTGGTCGGCCGTCGGGCTGGCGGTCGTGGTGGCGCTCGTCGTCGGAGTCGTGGTGATCTGGTCGGGTCTGACGAAGACCCCGCTCCCCATCGCCGACCGTTGCGAGGCCACCGTCAAGGGCCGCACCACCACCATCGACCCCGAGCAGGCCCGGAACGCGGCGATCATCGCCGGCGTCTCGGTCAAGCGGGACCTCGCTCCACGCGCGGCGAGCATCGCGCTGACCACCGCGTACCAGGAGTCGGGGATCCGCAACCTCGACTACGGGCACGCCGATTCGCTCGGGCTGTTTCAGCAGCGTCCCAGCAAGGGATGGGGCACCAAGGAACAGGTGATGGATCCGTGGTACTCCTCGACAGCGTTCTACAAGGCGATGGTCAAGGTGAAGAAGTGGGAGGCCAAGGACATCGGCGACGTCGCCCAGGCCGTCCAGCGCAGCGCCTACCCGGACGCCTACGACAAGCACATCGACAACGCCCGGACCCTGGCCAGTGCCCTCACCGGGCAGACGCCCGCGTCGTTCAGCTGTGTCGTCAAGTCTCCCGCCGCGGCCGATCCGGCCGGCATGAGCGCCTTCCTCACCAAGACCCTCGGTGACGTGGTGGATGTGTCCGTGACCGAGACCGGCCTGCAGGTGGAGACGAAGACCTCACGCCAGGCGTGGGCGGTGGCGCATCTGGCGATCGCGAACGTCGGCGGCTATGGGCTGGCTTCGGTGCAGCTGGGCCCGTCCACCTGGACGCACAGCGCCACCGGCCTGGCCACCTGGCAGGGCAACGCACCGACCGAGACGACCGAGGTGCAACTGATCTTCCCGAGCCCTACCGCCAGCCCGCGCTGAGCCCGGGGCCGGAGCTCGGCTGCCGTGGAGAGCCCCGCCCCTGATCGTGGAACCTCCCACCCAAGGTTGACGCCAGGCAGGCTGGCAACGCCTCCGGAGCCCGAGATCTCGCGGTCGCGGATGGTGCAGCCGCGACGGCATCGGTTCTCCGATTCGGCAGCCTCGGCGCCGGCGGGACATTCGTACCCCTCGACCCGCATCGCGGGCGGTCTCCACCGACTTCCGAGCCTCGCGCGGCAGGTTTGTCCCACGTGCTCGCGAGGTGTCCACCGATGCTCCAGTGCTTCTGGCGTCGAACCGCCGTCGCTCCCTGCCAGCGAGAGGCCGAGCCCCGGAACGCCACCCGGCAGGAGACGGCACTCTCCGGCCAGCCGGGACACCGCCGACCCGAACACCACCTGACCGCGTGCACTCGACGCGCCACGGCCGGATGAACCAGTCAGTCCCGAGCTAGCCGGGACGCCGCCGCTGCGATGCGCTCGTCGGTGGCGGTCAGCGCGACGCGGACGTGCCGCCGCCCGGCCTCGCCGTAGAAGTCGCCGGGCGCGACCAGGATCCCCAGCTCGGCGAGGCGATCGACGCTCGACCGGCAGTCCTCGTCGCGGGTACACCACAGGTAGAGCGAGCCCTCGGAGTGCTCGATCCGGAACCCGAAAGCCTCCAGCGCCGGCGCGAGGAGTGCCCGCCGGGCCAGATAGCGGGCGCGCTGGGCCTCGACGTGGGCCGAGTCGGCGAGTGCCGCCGCCATGGCTGCCTGGACGGGTGCCGGCAGCATCAGCCCGGTGTGCTTGCGCACCTCCAGGAGCGAGGCCACGACGGCGGCGTCCCCGGCCACGAAGCCCGCGCGGTAACCAGCCATGTTCGACCGCTTCGACAGCGAGTGGACGGCCAGCAACCCGTCCAGTGAGCCGCCGTTGACGCGCGGGTCCAGCACTGAGACAGGCTCGGCGTCCCAGCCGAACTCGCCGTAACACTCGTCAGCGGCGAGCACGGCCCCTGCGCCTCGGGCGGCCTCGATCCAGGCGCGGGTCTGGTCGGCGGACAGCGTGGCGCCGTGAGGGTTGGCCGGTGAGTTGATCCAGACCAGCTTGGGTGCCAGCGCGGCGATCGCGGCCGGGTCGTCGCAGGCCGCGACGGTGGCGCCCGCCAGGCGTCCGCCGACGTCGTAGGTGGGGTACGCGGTTGCCGGGATGACGACCACATCGCCGGCACCCAATCCGAGCTGGGACGGCAGGAGGGCGACCAACTCCTTCGACCCGATGACGGGAAGCACGTTGGCATCCGTCAGCCCGGACGCAGCCCAACGTCGACTGAGATAGTCGATGATCGCTGCCCGGAGCTCCGGCGTCCCCCAGGTCAGTGGGTAGCCGTGGGCGTCCGCCGCGGTCGCAAGGGACTGCTGGACGAAGCCGGGCGTCGGGTCCACCGGCGTGCCGACGGAGAGGTCGACGATGCCGTCAGGATGTGCCTCAGCGAGCGCCCGCGCAGCCCTCAGCGTGTCCCAGGGAAAGTCGGGGAGCCGGCTGGCCGGGCCGCTCACTCCTTCGGCGGGAAGGCGGCCACCACCGGGTGGTCATCGTCGATCGGGCCGTACGCCGCCGCTCCGCCCGGCGAGCCGATCTCGGAGAAGAACTCGGTGTTGACGGCGATGAACCGCTCCTGGTCGGACGGCACGTCGTCCTCGTAGTAGATGGCCTCCACCGGGCAGACCGGCTCACAGGCTCCGCAGTCGACGCATTCGTCCGGCTGGATGTAGAGAGTGCGGTTGCCTTCGTAGATGCAGTCGACGGGACACTCCTCCACGCACGCCCGGTCCTTGACGTCGATACACGCGGACGTGATCACGTAGGTCATCTGCGAATCTCCTTCACCAGCCGGCAGCTATGCCAACACCTTACGACTCGACACCATGCTCGGCGGGCCAACTCTCGGCTACCGGCACGGGATCACTTTTCCCCATGTCAACAGCCGGTGCGGGACGGGCCTCGGCGTAGACGACGGCTCCGATGATCACTGCGCAGGCGACCAACTGGAGCCAGGAGAGCGTCTCCCCCAGGGCGAGCCATCCGGCGACCAGCGCCACCACGGGCACCAGGTTGATGGTGAGCGCCGCACGAGTGGCCGGCACCAGTCGCAACGCCGAGTTGTAGAGGCCGAACGCCGCGAGGCCGCAGGCGATGCCCAGATAGGCGATCGCGGCCCAGGCGGACGCCGGTACCGCAGCCCACTCGATGGGGCCGGACGCCAGCGCGAGCGGGGCGAAGAAGACGCTGCCGGCGGCCATCTGCAGGCCGGTGATCAGCAGCGGGTCGTAGCGGGAACTCAGCCGGCTGATCGTCAGGGTCGCTCCGGCCGCGGCGAACATGGCGCCGAGCTCGAGCAGATTCCCGAGCATCGGGTTGGGGGCGTCGGCCTGAGCCGCGCCACCGATCGACAGACCGGCGACGCCGATGATCGACAGCACCACCGCCACCACCGTCCGGGACGCCGGACGCTCGCGCAGCACCACCCAGCCGCTGACGGCGACGATCAGCGGCATCACCGCCGCGATCACACCGGCCTGGCTGGAGGTGGTGTAGCGGATCGCGAAGCCCTCGCCCAGGAAGTACAGGCACGGCAGGAAGAGTGCCGCCATTCCGAGCAGCTTCCAGTCGCCGGGCTGGTAGTCCGGCCGCTTCACTCTCGGCAGCAACGGCAGGAAGGCCACCAGCGCGAGCAGCATCCGCAGCCACACCACCGTCATCGGCGGTAGCGCGGAGTAGGCGCTCTTGGTGACGGCGAAGCTCGTCCCCCAGAACATCACGGCACCGCCCAGGTAGAGCATCGCTCGCACGTTCGTCTTCACGCTCACCTCACTGTCGAGTCCATCAGGACGTCGGCGCACCAGCCTAAGCCCGGGTCGTCGCGAATCCCGTCGACAAAGGCATCCCTGAACGACTGGTGCTGAACCATCGGTACCTGTCCCCGACAGTTCACCCACCACGGGTCGTCGCGACTCCCGCCGACAAGGCGTCCCTGAACGACTGGTGCTGAACCATCGGTACCTGTCCCCGACGGTTCACTGAACCATCGGTACCTGTCCCCAACAGTTCACCGTCCCCGACACCTCACCCACCACGCCCTGAACCGTTGGTACCTGTCCCCGACGGTTCATCTGAACCATCGGTACCTGTCCCCAACAGTTCACCGTCCCCGACACCTCACCGACCACGCCCTGAACCGTCGGTACCTCTCCCCGACGGTTCATCTGAACCATTGGTACCTGTCCCCGACGGTTCAGGGACGCGGTTGTCAGCCGAGTTCTGCGGCGGCTTCGGCAGCGGTCTCGGACTTCGACCTGACCGCGCCGAGTTGCGAGACCACGATGCCGGTCACCATCAGGGCGGCCCCGACATATCCGCGGACGCCCATGTCCTCGCCGAGCAGCAGCGCGCCGCCGAGCGCCCCGAACACGGACTCCATGGCCATGATCAGCGCGGCGTGCGTGGCCAGGGCGTCCCGCTGGCCAACCACCTGGAGGGTGAAGGCGATGCCGACGCTCAGGATGCCGCCGTAGAGCACCGGCGCCACGGCCTGGTCCAGCCCGACGAAGGGCCTCGGCTCGAACACCAGCGCGCCGGCCGCACTGAGCACGGCGCACGTGACGAACTGCACCGCGGCGAACCGCAGCGAGGACAGTCGGGGCGCATAGTGATCGATCGCCAGGATCTCGACCGCCCACACCACCGTCGAGACGATCAGCAGGATCTCACCGCTGCCGATCGTCAGCGCGTCGGTGACGGCGATCAGGTACAGCCCGACAACGGACGCGACCACGCCGGCCACCGTCGTCCAGGCGCTGCGGTGTCCCCGGAAGGCCGCGATCACCGGCACGAAGACCATGTACAGGCCGGTGATGAACGCCGCATTGCCCGCGGGGACGCTCGCCATCGCCCCCTGCTGCAGGTTGCTGGCGATCGCCAGCAGCCCGCCGACGAGGACGCCCGGCAGCAGCGCCGAACGCCAGGCGGCGCGGCGGCGATCCCACGACACCTTCCGCCGGACCGCGAGCCACCAGGCGATGGCCACGACGACCACGGCACCGAGGGCGAACCGGGCGGCGTTGAACGTGAACGGTCCGACAAACCCGGCACCGACCCGCTGGGCGACGAAGGCGAAGCCCCAGATCGCGGACGCGAACAGCAGCAGCGCGTTGGCGCGCGTCCTGACCGGGTTGATCCCGGGTCCGCCGACCGCGGCCAAACTCAGCCCAGCCTGGACACGGCGAGCAGCGCCCGCGCCGCCACGTTCTCAGCGGTGAAGCCGTACTCGGCGAACAGCAGGCTGCCCGCCGCGGACTCACCGAAATGGTCGATGCCGATGATCTCGCCGTCGTCACCGACGTACGTCCGCCAGCCCATCGGGGAGCCGGCCTCGATGGACACCTTGGCGACGCCGCCGGGCAGGACGGAGGTGCGGTAGGCGGCCGGTTCGGCGTCGAACCACTCGGTGCAGGCCATGGACACCACCCGGGTGCCGACGCCGTCCGCCTGAAGGAGGTCACGGGCGGCCAGGGCGACGCTGACCTCGGAGCCGGTGGCGATCAGCACCACCTTCAGCTCGCCCTCGGCGTCGACCAGGGTGTAGCCGCCATGCACCATCTCGGACGCCGGCGCGAAGCCGGGAGCGCTGCGATCGATGACCGGCAGATCCTGCCGGGACAGGATCAGGCCGCTGGGACGGTCGGTGTGCGCCAGGGCAAGCGCCCATGCCTGCGCGGTCTCGTTGGCGTCGGCCGGACGGATCACATCCAGGCCCGGCATCGCGCGCAGGCTGGCGAGGTGTTCGATCGGCTGGTGCGTCGGACCGTCCTCGCCGACACCGATCGAGTCGTGCGTCCAGACGAAGATGCTCGGCACCTTCTGCAGCGCGGCGAGCCGGACGCCGCCGCGCATGTAGTCGCTGAATACCAGGAACGTGCCGCCGTAGGCCCTGGTCAGGCCCGAGATGGTGATCGCGTTCACGATGTTGGCCATCGCGTGCTCGCGGATGCCGAAGTGCAGCGTCCGACCGGTGAAGTCGCCGGCGAACTCGGCGCTGGACTGCTCCGGCGGGAGGAACGACTTCTCGCCCTTCATCGTGGTGTTGTTGCTCCCGGCCAGGTCGGCCGAGCCGCCCCACAGCTCGGGCAGCACGTCGGCCAGTGCGCTCAGCACCTCGCCGGATGCCGCCCGGGTCGCCTTCTTGGTGCCGGCGGCGAACTCGGGGAGCACGTCGGACAGGTCGGGGAGCTCGCGGACGACGAGCCGGTCATAGAGCTCCGCCTGATCGGGGTTGGCGGCTCGCCATTCCTCGTAGCGCGGCTCCCACTCGGCCTTGGCCGCGGCGGCGCGGTCGGCTGCGTTCTTCCGGGTGTGGGCCAGCACGGCCTCCTCGACCGGGAAGTTCACGTCCGGGTCGAAGCCCAGTCCGGACTTCAGCCCGGCGACCTCGTCGGCGCCGAGCTTGGCGCCGTGGACGGTGTGGCTGCCGGCCTTGGTCGGCAGCGGCCAGCCGATCACGGTGGTCAGCCGGATGAAGCTCGGCCGGTCCGTGACCGCTTTGGCCGCCTCGATGGCGTCCCACAGTCCCTGCAGGTTCTCGGTGTAGCCGGTGCCGCCATTGGTCCAGTCGACGTGCTGCACGTGCCAGCCGTAGGCGGCGTAGCGGGCACTGACGTCCTCGGTGAAGGCGATCTTGGTGTCGCCCTCGATGGAGATGCGGTTGTCGTCGTAGAACAGGATCAGGTTCCCGAGCTCCTGCGCGCCGGCCAGCGACGACGCCTCCGACGACACCCCCTCCTGCATGCAGCCGTCGCCGGCGATGGCATAGACGTACCGGTCGAACACGCTCGGCTCACCGAGGGGAGTGTTCGGGTCGAGCAGCGCCCGCTCGCGGCGGGCCGCCATCGCGAAGCCGACCGCGTCCGCCACGCCGGCACCCAGCGGGCCCGTGGTCGCCTCGACGCCCGGGGTGTGGCCGAACTCGGGATGGCCGGGGGTCAGCGAACCCGCGGTGCGCAGCGCCTCCAGATCGGACTTCTCCAGGCCGTAGCCGGCGAGGAACAGCTGGCAGTACTGGGTCAGGGAGGTGTGGCCGGCCGACAGCACGAAGCGGTCGCGTCCCAGCCACTTCGGGTCGGCGGGGTCGCCCGTCATCACCTTCTGGTAGAGCAGGTACGCCAGCGGCGCCAGGGAGATCGCGGTGCCGGGGTGGCCATTGCCAACCTTCTCCACCGCATCCGCTGCCAGGATCCTCGCGGTGTCCACCGCCCGTTGATCCAACTCCGTCCAGGTGAACCCGCTCATCCCGCACCTTCCTCAACTTTGAAACGTAACAACAGCGGCTGGGCCGCGCCCACCAAGCCTTTCACACTCCACTGGACGGGCGGACTCGTGGCCACTTGTCTCGGCTGGGCTTTCCCTCTCAGCGACCTTTCCCAACCTCCCTCGCGTCCATACCCCTTCGAGTACCGCCTACGCAATCCTTCCGGCCGGAGTGCCAGGAGCGACGACTCGCCGTCCTGGGTGAGGGCACCGAGGCCACACGTCCTTCCCTCGGCCTTCGACATCGTTGCCGGCCACGGATCGGCCCGATGCTCACAATGCCCCGGCGCCACCGCCACCGGTGTCCACCGGTGGACGCGACGGACGAGCTTCGACAGATGCAGTTCGGCGAGGCCGGGCTCGCCGAGGGGTCGAGGCCGTGATCAGCGCAACCGGCTCCACGGAACTCAGCGAGGGCCGCAGACCTGCTTCAGCCGGACAAGGCCGAGCTGACAAGCCGAAACGCGGCCCCGGCGGTCACCTCGGCCGGACGAACACGGCTACCGTCCGCGCGGGGACGGTAGCCCAGTCGGGGCCGATGCCGGACTGCGCCACCGCGTCCGAGGCGTCCGCCTGGACCGGGTGCAACCGGAACCCGGACGCGTCGCCGGGTAGCGACTGCCGGACGGTGAAGGCCGTCGTGTTGAACACCACGAGCACCCCCGACCAGATCGGATCGACTGGGTCGGCGCGGTCGTCGATCCGCATCACGACCACGCCGGGCTGGTGTTGCCAGCTGCCGGCGACCGGGAAGGAGACCTTCGCGCGAATGGCGTCGGCGTCCCCGAGCCGGAACAGCCGGGATGACGCCCGTACCCTCAACAGGTCCAGCGCCGCGGCGTGAGCGGCGCGGATCTCGGCCGGCTTCGGCTTGAGCCGCGGGTTGGCGAGCAGCGGAGCCAGGATCTGCCAGCGTCCCGCATTGTCGTGCTCGGGTGGCAGGCCGGCTCCGAAGCCGTTGTCCCGCATCGAGAAGTCGAGGAAGTTGAACCAGTCGCCGGAGGCGAACGAGTTGGCGTCCAGGCTCTTGCTGCGCAGCATGTCCACCCCGGCGTGCCACAGGACCGGGCCCTGGCCGAGGGTCGCGAACGCGAGACAGACGGTGTTCTGCCGGACGCGGTCGGCCATCGAGGTGGCCGGATGCAGTTTCAGGGTGAGCGCGTCGAACAGGGTCTCGTTGTCGTGGGCATCGACGTAGTTGACCACCTCGTCCGGCTGATCGGCGTAACCGGCGGGGCGACTCCCGAAAGCAACCTCGGCACCGATCGTCCACTGGTTGCGGGAGAGAGAGAAGAAGCGGAAGTCGCGCAGCCCGCCAGCCAGGCCGATCGTGACGAGATCGGTGTACCAGGCCAACCGGTCGGCCTGCGCCCGGGGGTCTCCGCTGGCACCGGTGCCGTTGTCGGCGAGTTCCAGGCCGGTGCCGAGTCCCTGAGCCCTGGGATCGGCGTCCCACACCGACCCGCCGCGGACGGCATCGCGGAGGCGGTCGTTGAAGGTGCCGACGCCGGTGCCGCCGAGCTGGCCCTGGCTGGCCTGGACGAAGCGCGCGTTGTCGGCCACCTCGCCGAAGCTCCAACCCTCCCCGTACAGGGTGACCGCGCGGCCGTCGACCCCGTCCCGCTCCGGGATGAGCGCGTCGAGCGCTGCTCGGACGGCGAGCAGGTTGGCCCGGCTGTGGTGGCCCATCAGGTCGAAGCGGAAGCCGTCCACCCGGTACTGCTTCGCCCACAGCACGCAGGCGTCCGTCATCAGCTTGCCGGCCATCAGGTGCTCGGTGGCGACGTTCGCGCAGCAGGTGGAGTTCTCGACCTCGCCGCTGGCGTCCAGGCGGTGGTAGTAGCCGGGGACGATCCTGTCCAGCACGGACTTCGAGTCCTGCCCGGAGCTCGCCGTGTGGTTGAACACCTGGTCGAGCACCACCCGCAGGCCGGCCGCATGGAACGCGCCGATCATCGTCCGACACTCGCTGACCCGGCCACCCCCGTCCGCCGCGTCGAGAGTAGAGGCGAAGGAGCCCTCCGGCACGAAGTAGTGCCACGGGTCGTAGCCCCAGTTGAAGCCGGCCGATGCGCTGGTCTGCTCCACGAGCCGTTGCTGCTCGGGGCTGTCCGGTGGCAGCTGGCGGAGCAGGTCCTTGGGCGGGTGAAGCTGGCGCGCCGGGTGTTCCTCCACGGTGGCGTTGTCGAACAACGGCAACAGCTGGACGGTGTTCAGGCCGGCCTGGGCGAGGCCGCGCAGGTGCCGCATGCCGGCGCTGTCACAGGCGGCGGCGAGGAAGGTTCCGCGCAGGTTGCTCGGCACCGTGGAGTCGTGAACGGAGAAGTCGCGCAGGTGGAGCTCGTAGATCGTCTGGTCGACCCGGCTCGCCAGCTTCGGGGAGGGGGTGTCGCGCCACTGGTCGGGGCTGAGTTCAGGGGCGTTCAGGTCGACCAGCACCGAATGCGTGGAGTTCACCGTCAGGGCTGTGGAGTAGGGGTCGGTGACCTCATTCGCCACCGTCCGGTGGTGGTGCCCGGTGTAGACCAGGACCCGGTAGCGATAGCGGCTGCCGAGCCAGTCCCGAGCGCCAGTGACCGACCAAGTGCCGTCGTCCGCCGGGGTCATCGCGACGGGCTGGGGGTCGCTGTGAAGGTCCGCGCCCGTCGGCCAACGCAGCAGCGTGACCTCCCGGGCGGTCGGGGCCCAGACCCGCAGGGTCGGCGTCCCCTCGGCGTCCCAGATCGGGCCGAGTGCGGCGTCCTGAGCAGCGGCGTACACGTCGTCCAGGACCCCGGGAAGCTGCAGCGCGCTGGCCAGGAGGGGCCTTCCGGACGGGGCGTGGACGCTGACGGCGATCTGACAGCGCAGGATCTCCGGCACCATGTCGGCCGTCCCGGGCTGGACGCGTAGCGCGAGGTAGCCACGCAGGTGGGGGAACTGCTGGAGGATGTCCTCGCCGAGACCGGCACCGTCGAACCGCAGCAGCGACGTGGACCAGGGCAGTGGTTCCGGGGCAGCCGGGTCGATGGCGTGGTCGGCTGACCAGTGCAGCCGCCATTCGAGGCCGGCCGGATCGGTCCCGGGCGGCACGGTGCCGGCTGGCCAGGCGATCAGGTCGCGACACAGCCAGTGCCCGAGGGCCTGGTCCACCCCCTCCACCTGGTTGACCGGCCGGAACACCTGGCCGATTCTGCCACCCGGCGGCAGATCTCGCCCGCGCCGCTTCCATGGACGGCAGCGGAGTGGGACAAAGCTTCCTCAGGACGCTGCCGGAGGCCCCCACGGTCGCCTTCCAGGGCCGGTAGCGGCAGATCTGTCCCAACCGCGGGCGGGCGAGGTGGGTCGCCCGCAACGCCAACGCTATTCCAGCCACGTCGCAGCCAGTCCGCCCAGGGGGTCCGCCGCCCAGGTCCGACCGCTCAGACCCGACAGCCCAGGCCGTCGGTGCAACCGGAGCCGCCGAGACAAACCTGCCGCCGGAGCCCTCCATGCGGCTGAGCAGTGGGTCCCTGAAGCCAGTCGCGGCAGATCTGTCCCATCGCGAGGCACCAATGGGCAGCCGTCGTCGGCCGACGGCTCTCCTCCAGCTACGCCCCGTCCACGGCGGCGCCGTCACGGGCCCCGCCGCACACCCGGAACCGTCGCGGGACAAGCCTGCCGCCGGACACGTCCAAAGGGCCACGTGGCGGCTCCCGACGCTCCTGCCGGCAGATCTGTCCCGCCACGCGGAGGAGAAAGAACCTCGCCGCGCCGAGCCGATCAACCAGTTCCAGCTACTCGACCCGAGGCATACCGCTCCACCAACCAGGCCAGACCAACAGGTCCAGACCACAAGCCCCAAACCCACAAACTCAGACCCTGGGCACACCCGAACCGCGCGGGACAAACCTGTCGCCGGACACCTCCAAAGGGGCCCCGTGGCGGCCCCCGAGAGACCTAGCGGCAGATCTGTCCCTGTCCCGCCCCGCGGAGAAGAAGGAACCCGGCCGCGCCAACCGGTTGATCGGCTCCAGGCACACCCCCCAGGCCCGCCGCTCCACGCACCAGCCCAGACCTACACCACACCCCAACCGCTGCGGGACAAACCTGCCGCCGGACACTTCCAAGGAGGCCACGTGGCGGCCCCCGACGCTCCTGCCGGCAGATCTGTCCCGTCTCTGGGCGGATAGGGCGACTCGCCCCGCAGCGCCGATTCGGTGCCGGGTACTCCCCAGGGCCCACCAGCCGAGACCCCGCCAGCCCAGGCCCGACGGCGCACCCGAAACCACCCATGGGACAGATCCGCCGCCAAGCGCCTCCAGAGCGCAGCGCCGTAGCGCTCCGAGGCCGATGACGGCAGATCTGTCCCATCTCGGGGCGGAGGGGGCGAGTCCCCCGCGAACTCCGGCTCGAGCTCAGCGCGATACCGACTCGACCTCAGTGATGCGAGCCGGGCCTCAGGCCCAGCACCCGGCGGATGGTCGTGTTCAGGTCGGTCTGGTCGGTGAGCCCGACGATGTTCGCCGCCCCCGGTCCGTACCCGGCGATCCGCAGCTGGGAACCGGTGTGCTGCATCGAGGAGCCCTTCGCCGCAGTCGCGTAGTTGATCGTCATCGGGGCGTCGTCCGCGGTCAACAGATTCACCGTCAGCCCGGGAGTGGTCGAGCCGGCCTCAACGATCTGGCTGGTGTGGGCATGGTCCGCGGTGACGAAGACCGACGTGTTGCCGTCCCTCTTGGCGAAGGCCAGCGCTACCTGCACGGCCTCGTCGAGGTCCACGGTCTCACCGATTTGGCCGCAGGCATTGGCCGCGTGGTCCTGCTTGTCGATGCTCGCACCCTCCACCTGCAGGAAGAAGCCCGGTCCCCTCTTGCTCCTCAGCAGGTCGATTGCCTTGCCGGTCAGGTCGGCCAGGGTGGGCTGCGAGCTCAGCCGGTTGGGGTTGGCGGTGCACTTCGTTGCCGGCTTCGCCCCGCCGTCCGAGGTGGCTTCGGGGCCGGTCCAGCGCACCTCCATGTTGCCGGGCGCGAACAGTCCGAGCAGCGGCCGGGTCTGGTCGGCCCGCGTGACCGCCTGAAGGGACGCCTTGTCGGTGACGAGTTGGTAACCGCGCTCCGCCGCCTGCTGCTTCAGCGTCTTCCCCGCGTACTTCCCCGCCGTGGCCATCTCGCTGAACGTGGCGGCCCCGCCACCGAGGGTGACGTCGGCACGGGTGGCGATCAGTTGCTCGGTGATCGAGCCGGCGCCACCGTTCTCGAGGGCATTGGACGGGCAGGTGGCCAGGGTCTTCGCCGGCCCGTAGCAGGACCGATTGGTGACATGGGACGCGAGGACGGCGGGCGTCGCGTCCTGGATCTCGGCCGTGGTGACGTTGCCGGTGCGTAGTCCGGCGGCCTTGGCGAGTTCAACGAGGTTGGCCTGCGCCTTACCACGGATGTCGACGCCGATCGCGCCGTCATAGGTCTTGGTGCCGGTGGCCCAGGCGGTGCCGGTGGCTGCCGAGTCGGGGTCGTAGTCGGGCTTGCCGTCCTTGGTCAGCGAGTAGGTCGTGTACTGGCCGGTCAGCGGAAGGGCGTCGATCCCGACGAACCGGCCGGCGGCGCCCTTGGCGTAGTTGCGGGCGATCGTGATCTCGGAGTCGCCCATGCCGTCCCCGATCAGGAGGATGACGTTGCGCGCGCGTCCCCCGTCCAGCGCGGCGTGGACGGCGCGGGTGCGATCACCGACGTTGCGGTTCGCCGCTCCCGGCAGGCTGAGGTCGAGGGTGCCAGACGCGAACGCCATCGAGGCGGCGGCGACGGTCGTGGCAACGGTGGCAACCGAGATCCGGGCGAGGCGTCGCCTGGCATTGAGCTGCATTGGTGCTCCTTCGGGTTGGATACTCCCGGATTGGGTAGCCCCAGCCCAACAGAGCCCGGCCAACCGGCGGCGAAAGCGCCGTGACCACGCGGCGAACAGCCCGCGGACGCCCCGCAAACTGCGACCGGGACAGAATCGCCACGAGACGCCGCCAACCGGCGACTTCAGCCTCACCGACTGGTTCGTGCGGCAGTTCTGTCCCGTCTCGGACTCAGCCGTTCAGGCTCGCGTACCGCCCGCCCTCGGCCAGCAGGGACGCGTGGGTGCCGCGCTCGACGATCCGGCCGGCGTCCAGCACGACGATCTCGTCGGCACCCCGGACGGTGGACAGCCGGTGGGCGATGGTCAGGGTCGTCCGTCCGGCCATCAACCGGTCGAGCGCAGCCTGGAGTTCCCGCTCGGTGTCGGTGTCGAGCGCTGAGGTGGCCTCGTCGAGCACCAGCACAGGCGGGTTCTTCAACAGCGTGCGGGCGATCGCCAGCCGCTGCCGTTCACCGCCGCTGAACCGATGGCCGCGCGCGCCCACGATGGTGTCGAGGCCTTCCGGCAGCGCGCTGATCACCTCGTCCACCTGGGCGGCCTCCAGCGCCGCCCACAACTCGGCGTCGGTGGCGGACGGGGCGGCGCGGCGCAGATTCTCGGCGATCGTGGCGTGGGTGAGGTACGTCTCCTGGGTCACCATGCCGATGATCCGGGCGCGGTCGGACGCGACGAGGTCGCGCAGGTCGACATCGTCGATCGTGATCCGGCCAGAGGTCGGGTCGGCCAGCCGGACCAGCAGCGAAGCCAGCGTCGACTTGCCGGACCCGGTCTCCCCCACCACCGCCAGCGAATGACCGGGCGGGATCACCAGGTCGATTCCGGAAACCGCGTCCGCGTCACCGTCCGGGAAGCGGTAGGAGACCTTCTCGAAGCGCACTTCGCCGCGGACCCCGGCGACGTCGAGGTGCACGCCGGGGCTCGGCTCCGGAACCTCCACCGGCAGGTCGAGGTAGCCGAAGATGCGGCTGAGCAGGGCCATCGAACTGATCCACTGGGCGCCGACGTTCAGCAGCCCCATGATCGGCCGGAAGATGGACGTCTGCAGACTGGCGAAGGCGATCAGGGTGCCGATGGAGATGGGCCCGATCAGCGCCGGGAAGCCGGCGGCCAGATAGAGCAGCGCCGGGATCGCGGCGAAGACGATCCCCATCGTGGCCATCCGCCAGCGTCCGGCGAGCTGGGAGCGCACCTCGAGGTCGATCAGTGACGACGAGGTCTCGGAGAATCGGTCGTAGTCGGCACCGGTGCTGCCGAGGGTCTTGGCGAGCTGGGCACCGTTGATGCTCAGCGCCTCCTCGACGTGGGTGTGCAGGTCGGCCAGGGCTCGCTGCATCGACATCGTGATGTCGCGGCGGACGAGCGCCACCCGCCGGGTCATCCAGATTGCCGGTGGCAGCACGAGCAGCGACAACAACGACAGCCGCCAGTCGAGCACCACCATGGCGATGGCGGTCGCCACCGCCGTGGTCAGGTTGGACGCGATCGAGGTCGCGGTCGAGGTCACCACCGACTGGAGGCCGGCGGTGTCCTGGATCAGCCGGGACTGGATCTCGCCGCCACGGGTGCGCTTGAAGAACGCGATCGACTGGTCCTGCAGGTGGCCGAAGACCTTCGTCCGCAGGGTGTGCATCACCCGTTGTCCCATGGTGGTGGCGAGCCACGTCTGCCAGACGCCGAGGACGCCGGTGACCGCCGCCACGGCCACCATGCCGACAACCAGCCAGACCAGCAGGACGGTGTCCTGACCGGGCAGTGCGACGTCGATGATCTCCCGCAGCAGGAACGGCTGGGCCAGGCCCACGACCGACGAGACGACGATGATCGCGACGACCGCGGCGAGGATCCAGCCGTGCCCAGCGAACAGGCCGATCACCCGGCGCATGCTCACCGGCGACTCGGCCAACTGCGCGCGATCGGCCGGATTGATGCGGACGGGGCCGCGCTGAACGGTCTCGAACCCAAGTTGGCTCATGGGCTCCTCCTCGACCTGCACCCTACCCAGCGCCGCTGTTCGCGAGCCGGGCTACTAGGATGCGACAACCGAGAGGAGTCGGGTGTGCTCAGTGCGATCGGCCCTGATGTCGGCGTGGGCGTCGTCACCGGGTTCTGGTTCATCGTCTTCGGCTTGGGTAAGATGCGGGCCACGCCGAGCGGCGGCCGCCGGGCCGTGCCGACGTCCGGTCTCGCGAGCGCGCTGCGCCGGTTGCGCGGCGTGCTCGAGGTTCTGGGTGGACTCGGCGCACTGGCCCTGGTCGCGGTCGCCTTCGTGGACGACCTCGGCGGCCAGTTGCCGGACATGTCCGCGATCGGGCTGATGCTCGGTCTGGCGCTGGCCGTCCTGGCCGGGTGGACGGTCGTCGAGGCGTTCCTGCATCCCCGGAAGTGGGTGCAGCTCGTGCTCGCGCTGGCGGGCTTCGCGCTGGCCGTGTTCTACGCCGGCTTCCGCTGAGCGGTGTCCGTCAGGACGCGTCGGCCGGTGGCGCAAGCGGGTTCACGGTCCACCCGCCGATCATCCGTCCGGCAGCCTCTCAGAGCGGCTTCACCAGGAAGAGGCAGGGATTGAGCTCACCCCACAGGTCGGTCTCCTCCAACGGCAGGAACCCGACCTTCTCGTAGAAGTGGCGGGTCCGCGCGTAGCCGGCGTCGGGGTGTGACTCGCCGAGCGTCTTGACCTCGAGCAGCTTCACTCCCCGCTCACGCGAGTCGGCCTCAATCGCCGACAGCATCGCCGTGCCGACGCCCTGCCCGTGGTATGCCCGTTCCACGACCGTGAGGTGAATCTCGGCAACATGCGGGAAATGCCGGTCGACGAGGGTGACGCCAATCACCGCACCGGTCACATCTCGCACCGTCCACGTCTCCTTGGCCCGAGCGGCGTCGATGTACTCGGCGTTGGCCTCCGGCAGGCCGAACCATTCCGGGACGGTGGCGAGCAGCCGGGCCACGTCGTCCGGCACGGGCTCGTCGCGACAACAGCGCCACGGGCCCTGCGGTCCGGACGCGGAATCGACCCCGGGACGCGACCAAGGCGGCGTGCCCTCGCGAACCACCGGGCCTGAGGCGGCCACCTCGTAGACGCGGAGCCAGTGTGGTTCGACCCGCACCACGGTCAGCTCCGGCCTCCTCGCGCGCGACCCCGGCAGGCGCCGTTCGTACTCGGCTGCCCACGTGGCGCGCTCCTCGACGGACGGCAGGCTGGCGGTGCCCTCCACCTGGATCGAGACCGGGCCGGAGCAGCCCAGCACGATCGCGACGCGTCCGTCAGCGGCCAGGTTGGCGACCTTCCGGGAGTCCACGAAGGTGTCGAACAGGACCGCCCCGTCGTCGGTGACGGCGAACGACACCAGCGCGGCCTCCGGTCCGCGGGCCGGATCATGGGTCGAGACCACGCCCAGCGGATGGTCAGCCACGAACGCAGCGAACTGCTCCAGCGAGATCGGCATGGGCCAACGCTAGCGGCGCACGACTCCGGGACGCGGGCTTCGTCACGAATCGACGAAGGACTATGGCTTCGGCGGAAAGGCGAACCGCGGGCAGCGGCGCGGGCCAGTCGAGCCTGGGCACCAGTTGCTCGATGGTCAGCGCGTCGCCCACACCCAGCACGACCACCGTCCGGCGATTGTCCGGGTGCAGCTGGGAGAGGAACAGCCGACGCCGCCCGCACGGTGGCAGGGCGGTGAGTGTCGCCGGTCGCCGGGTCGCGCCAGACCGCGACGATCCGTTCGGTCCGCCGCTCCCCCGCGGTCACCATGGACGCGATCGCGGACGCCTCAGCGCAGAATCCCGTCCCCAAGCGGTGTCGATGCACACCCCGCCGTGATGAGCGCCGGACGCGGCCACCAGCACTCTGGTCACGTCGCCGAACCACCGTCCGTCGCCGAGGACCGGTTGAGTAGCGCGGCGGCCTCCTTTGATCAGGTCGTCGATCAGCGTCCTCGTCATTCCACGTAACAGCCCGGACGCGGTTGGAGCCAGTCGGGATACGGGTAGCCTGCCTCCCACGGAAAGGCGTGATCGACGTCCCAGGTGAGTTGGTATGCCGGAACCGATGCCTCGCGCGGACGCTGATAGTGCCGGTTCGCGGCGTACAGCGCAGACCCCGGGTCGGGAAACTCCTCGACAAGGAAGCGGGTGCCCGAACGTGGGGGCTCAACGACCTCCCCAGGCGTGAGATCGGTGCCCCCGCGAACACGACCGCAAAACCAGTTGAGGGTACCGCCGGCTGACTCGAGGTCGAGGCCGAAGACGATCAGTTCTGGATGGCTCAATCCGAACAGGCCGACCGTATAGGCGAAGGGCGGCCTGTGCTTCTCGCCCGACACCGCTTGGATGAAGCACCCGTGAGTGCGGATGATCTGGGCGACGCGACGATCCTCCTGATCGTTCCACGCCGTCAGTTGCGCAGAGGTCGATTCGTTCATCCCCGACACGGTAGTTGTCGCGTCCGACAGTCTCGTGTCAGAAGCTGAGGCGCGGCACCGCCTCGCGCAGGCAGCCCTGTTCGCGACCGGAAACTCGGTCACGCGACCTTCAGTGGGATGGTCGCCGCAATCTGCTCAGCGACACGGTCTTCGGCGACGTCCAGGTCGTAGTGCGTCTGCAGGTTCAGCCAGAACTGCGCCGATGTGCCGAAGTACTTGCCGAGCCGCAGGGCGGTATCGGCAGTGATCGACCGCTTGCCGTGCACAATCTCGTTGATCCGGCGCGGCGGTACGCCAATCGACACCGCAAGCCTGTTCTGCGTGATTCCGAAGCCCTCGATGAAATCCTCCAGGAGCACCTCACCCGGGTGAATCGGCGCGATTCTGTCAGCGGTAGTCAACGATCTCAGCCTCCTCGGGACCGGCGTCGGTCCGAACGAAGCAGATCGGCCATTGGTCGTTGATCCTGATGCTGTGCTGTCCGATCCGATCCCCCCCCAGCACCTCGAGCCGATTCCCGGCGGCAAACGCAGGTCATCGAGCGTCTCTGCGGACGCCAACTGACGAAGTCAGCGGAGCGCCGAACGACCTGATCGCCCGGGCACGTATAAGCGCGCGGCGTCAATAACGCTAGACGTTAAACCGGAACTCGACCACGTCGCCGTCGGCCATCACGTAGTCCTTGCCCTCCATGCGCGCCTTGCCGGCGGCGCGGGCGGCAGCCACCGAGCCGAGCTCGACCAGGTCGTCGTAGCTGACGATCTCGGCCTTGATGAAGCCCTTCTGGAAGTCGGTGTGGATCACGCCCGCCGCCTCGGGGGCAGTCGCGCCCTTGCGGATCGTCCAGGCGCGCGATTCCTTCGGGCCGGCGGTCAGGTAGCTCTGCAGGCCGAGGGTCTCGTAGCCGACGCGGGCGAGCGTGTCGAGGCCGGGCTCGGGGATGCCCATCTCCACCAGGAACTCGCGGGCCTCGTCCGGCTCCATCTCGACCAGCTCGGACTCGATCTTCGCGTCCAGGAAGATCGCCTCAGCCGGGGCGACCAACGCGCGCATCCGTCCGGTCAGCTCCTCGTCGGCGAGCTCGTCGGAGTCGCAGTTGAACACGTACAGGTACGGCTTGGCCGTCAGCAGGAACAGCTCGCGCAACGGCTCCAGGTCGAGCCCCGCCGCGTGGACGCCGACGCCGGAGTTGAGCACCTCGGCCGCCCGCTGGACGGCCGCTACCGCGGGCTGCTTCTCCTTGCGGATCCGGGCCTCCTTCTCCAGCCTCGGCAACGCCTTCTCGATGGTCTGCAGGTCGGCCAGGATCAACTCGGTCCGGATCGTCTCGATGTCACTGGACGGGTTCACCTCCCCATCCACGTGGGTCACGTCCGGGTCGCGGAACACCCGGGTGACCTGGCAGATCGCGTCCGCCTCCCGGATGTTTGCCAGGAACGCGTTGCCCATTCCCTCGCCCTGGGACGCACCCTTCACGATGCCGGCGATGTCGACGAAGCTCACGGTCGCCGGCACGATCCGCTCGGAGTCGAACAGCTTGGCCAGCACCGGCAGCCGCGCGTCCGGCACCCCGACCACGCCCACATTGGGCTCGATGGTCGCGAACGGGTAGTTCGCCGCCAGCACGTTGTTGCGGGTGAGCGCGTTGAACAGGGTGGACTTGCCCGCGTTGGGCAGTCCGACGATGCCGATGGTGAGAGCCACGAGGAGACAGCCTAGTGGGCCTGGGGTCAACACCGCGTCGGGCAGCTGTGGACAGCGAGAAATGAGTTGTCCACCGAAATCGGCGCCGGCCGACTCCTGCGCGGCTATCGCGCAGACACTGCTGGGGTGGAGCCCGTCGTCAGGATCGGAGGCGAAGAGAGCGATGACTCGAGACCTTCTGGTGGCCATCGGACTGATCGAGATCGTGCTCGTGCTCGCTGGTGTCCGTGCCCTCCGAGCGCTCTGGCATCGACGCTCCGACCCTGCCCTCGCGGCCCGCTGGGAACACGCCCTGGTGGCTCGCGCCGACGGAGTCGAGATCGCCTTCGTCGAACGGGTGTACCAGCACGCGAGGCGCGGATCCAAGGCCATCATCGTCTGGCTGCGGGCGGGCCGGAGACAGGACGCGTGGTTCGAAGGGAGCCAGGAACGACCCGGGCGCTATCTGCTCCTGACGGGTTCTGTCGGCTACGGGCCGCACAACGACAACCCCGACGTGCTGTTTGTCCACTCTGGCGAGGTTCTCGCGACGCTGCCGAGGCGGGCACCCAAGGCATGGCGGAGACAGCAACGGCGGCTACGGCGTCGCACGGCCAACGCAGGCCATGCAGCACTCCCCCGGCCGGACTCGATCGGGCCGCCCGAACCCTGATCGTCTGTCCATCGTCCGGGCCCTCCCGACCCGCGGGTGATCACGCCGGGTGGCCGGCGAGTACGGCCTCGACTCCGGCCACCTCGCCCCAGCGGGCGACGGCCACCTCGAGTTCGGACAGCCGACGGCGCGGCAGTTCGGTGAACAGCTGGAGGCCGATCTCCACCCGCGACTTCGCCGACCGCCGATGCCAGGTACCGGCCACCACCCCGTCCACGACCACGGTCGGCAGGAACATGCCGTTGCGGCCCGGCACCACCCGTTCCAGCGGCTCGCCGCCCAGCTGCGCGCTGCGATCGGCGTAGCCGAGCAGGTACTCGTCGAACATCGGCAGCAGCCAGATACCCGCCAGCGTTGGTTCCAGCCCCGGTGACAGGAAGTACGTCGTGCCGTCCACCTCCAGCACCTCCACTCGACCCTGGACGGACGCGAGCGCGGCCCGCGCCTCGGTGAGCGTGAGCCCGGCCCACCACGCCAGGTCGCGTTCGGTGACCGGCCCGTGCCCGGCGACGTAGCGCAGCGCCAGCCGGGCGAGCGCCTCCTCCCGGCTCACGGCCTCTGTCGGCACGATCTCGTCGAAGCGGGCATACACGTCCTTCGTCGTCTGCACCACCACGCCATTGCGTGCGAGGACTCCCAGCAGGTGCGCACCCCGTTGTCCCTCGGTGCTGACGCCGGCTGCTGCGATCGCAGCGAGGAGCTCGGCTCGGGTGGTCCGGCCATCGGCCAGACCGTCACGCGCGGCTCTCGCAGCCAGCTCGAAATCGGCCTCGACCAGGCCGAGCTCGCGATGCCGTCCCGAGGCGGACCGGTGCACGCGATCGCGACCCAGTGGGAGCAGCCACGCCAGATCAGCCGGACGGATCAGGTGCAGCGTCCCTCGCATCGGCCAGGTGCGGACCAGGTCGCCGGCGTCCAGCGCCCCCGCCACAGCGGACGCCGTCAGGCCGGCACCCCGGAGTGCCGTTGCCTGCAGCCCCGCCGAGTAGTCCTGCGCCTGCAAGGCCAGCAGGCGTTCGACAACGCCGGCAGCATCCGACAGCGACACGCCGCCCACGCCCTGCGCACCCACGCCCTGCGCACCCACGCGTTGTGCACCCAGGCCCTGCGCGCTCAGCCGCAGGGCGGCGAGCAGCCGGCTGTCCCCCTCCACGCTCAGAACGCGCTGGGCTCGATCTTCTTCATCTCCATCAGCTTGGCGTACGCGCCAGGCTTGGCCATCAGCTCACCCAGGTTGTCCGGCACGACCTGCCACGACACCCCGAACCGGTCGGCGCACCAGCCGCACTGCTCGGCCTCGGGAACGGTGCTGAGCGCGTCCCAGTACCGGTCGAGTTCGGCCTGACCGGCACAGTTGAGCTGCAGTGACACGCCCGGGTCGAAGTTGAACGGATGCTCGACGGGAGAGTCCATCACCGCGAACCACTGCCCGAACAGGTTCATCTCCCCGTACGTCACCGAGCCCGGGGCCGCAAGCTGGGTCTGCTGCTCGTACCGAGACGGCACACTGCCCGTCCCGCCGAACAGGTCGGTGTAGAAGCCGATCGCCTCCTCGGCCCGGTTCCGCACCGGACCGGTGAACATCAGGCTGGGGACAACGAACGGACGCGGGTCGCCGGCCGGGTTGGTCAGCATCAGCTGCCAGTTCACGCCGTAACGGTCCTGAACCCAGGCGTAGTGCGGGCTGAAGGGGTACTCGCCCAGGGGCATCAACTCCATCCCGCCATCCACGAGAGCGGACCAGACCTCGTCGAGATGCGCGCGGGCGTCCGGATCCCGGGAGGGGTCGAAGTTCAGGAAGAAGGAGATGGCCGGATTCGGCTTGAACTCCGAACCGGCGTTGATCCCGGCGAAGGCGAACCCGTCCACCTCGAAGTTGACGACCAACTCGGAGCCGGCGAACTCGGCCTGGAAGTCGAGCAGCCCCTCGGTCGGGTAGTGCTCGGTGCCGGTGACGCGGGTATTGGGCAGAACCTGCGCGTAAAAGGCGGCCGCCTCGGCCGCGGTGTGGTCGAACCACAGGTTGGGGACGATCTTCTGCACGATCACTCCGATCTCTTCGAGTATCGAGCAGGCTACGTCCGTCCGCTGACACCGGCGAGGCCGGGGAGTGGTTCTGCGCCCTCGCGCGCCGAGTCTCGGGTGGGGCTCCGCCGATCCTGCGGTTCTGGCGCATCCTGACGAGCCCGACCCCGAGCAGTCCGCAACACCTGCAGTTATGGCGCCCGGCCGGGGCTCCATAACTACAGCACCGGCGGAACGGCGTCCCGGCGGACGGAAACACTCCTGGCAACTGCAGGAACGGCGGAGCGCGGCGCCTTCCCCTGGAGCGCGGGCCAGCTTGAGATAGCCATCGCCGCCCGATGTACTGAAGCCATGAGCGAGACAGCGGTCATCTTCGATCTGGGACGGGTCCTCCTGGAGTGGTTCCCCGAGCGGGCGATCGAGCAGGCACTGCCCGCCTCGCAGGTGCCGGCGTTCTTCGAGCGGGTCGGCTTCTTCGCGTGGAACGCGAAACTCGATGCCGGCGGCAGCTTCGCCGAAGCCGAACAGGAACTGGTCGCCCGGTTCCCTGGCGACCGGGAGGCGATCCTGGCCTATCGGCGCAACTTCGACCTCACCGTCCCCGGCTATGTGCCCGGCACGCCGGCCCTGATCGACACCCTGCGCCAGCACGGCGTCCGGATCGGCGCCCTGTCGAACTGGTCGGGCGAGACCTTCGCCGGTGTACGGCACCGCTTTGCCGTGCTCGGCTGGTTCGACGCGCTGGTCATCTCCGGCATCGACGCCGTGCTCAAGCCCGACCCGGCCAGCTTCGCGCTCGCGTGCGAGCGGCTCGGCGTCGAGCCGGCCGACACCGTCTTCATCGACGACTCGGTCGTCAATGTGGCCGCTGCCCAGGCTTTCGGCCTGACCGCACTGCTGTTCACCGGTGCCGAGCGACTGCGGGTCGACCTGGCCGCGCTGGGTCTGCCCGTCCCCACCTCCCTGGACGCCGTTGGCAGTGAATCCGCCTCCTGAGTTCAGGAGGAAGATTCACTCTCTGATTTCGTCGGCTCAGCGGGTGCCGAGATCGCTGCCGGCGTAGAACGCCTCCAGCGCCTGTGCGAGCCACCGGGTGTCCTGGACGCCGACCAGTTCGCGGGCCGAGTGCATGCTGAGCAGTGGGACGCCGACGTCAACGCTGGCGATGCCCAGCCGGGTCGCGGTGATCGGGCCGATTGTCGAACCGCACGGCACGGCGTTGTTCGACACGAACGGCTGGATGGGGACGCCGGCCGCTCGGCAGACCCGCAGCCAGCGGGCGGCCGACGGGCCTTCGGTCGTGTAGCGCTGGTTGGCGTTCACCTTCAGCAGCGGGCCCGCGTTGGCGATCGGCCGGTGGTCCGGGTCGTGCAGTTGCGGGTAGTTCGGGTGCAGGGCGTGGCCGGCGTCCGCCGACACCAGGAACGAGGACGCGATGGCGCGCGCCAGGCCGTCCGTGCCCCAGCCGAGGGCGTCGGCCGTCCGCGCCAGGACGGTCTCCAGGAACGGCCCGGCGGCACCGCTGCGGGTGTCGGAGCCGATCTCCTCGTGGTCGAAGCACGCCAGCACCTGAATCTGATCGGACGGTTCCGCGGCCAGCAGGCCGACCAACCCGGCGTGGACGCTGGACAGGTTGTCCAGCCGGGCGGAGGCGAGGAACTCGTTGCCGAGACCGATCACTGCGGGCCCCTCGGTCACCGCCGCGAAGAGGTCGTGGCCGTCGATCTCGTCGACGTGCATGTCCAGCAGGCCGGCGACCGCGGCCAGCAGGTCGACCGAGCCCGTGCCGTAGACGGGCTTGAGGTGCACCTGCCGATCAAGGTGCAGGTTGTCGTTGACACTGCGGTCGAGATGCGGCGCGACCTGCGGAATCCGTAGCCACGGGCCGGTGCGGACGAGCCTGACCTCGCCGCTGCGGGTCACCACCCGTCCGGCCAGGCCGAACTCGCGGTCGAGCCACGAGTTCAGCAGCGGGCCGCCGTAGACCTCCATCGCCGCCTGCGACCAGCCGTACGCGAAGGCGGAGGCCTGCGGCTTCAGCTTGAATCCGGGCGAGTCCGTGTGGGCGCCGACGACGGCAAAGCCGACCGGGCCATCGACTTTGGCCGGGGTTCGCCAGGCGATCACAGCACCGTCCCGGACGACGTAGCGCGCACCTTCGGGCTGCCAGGGCTCGGTCTCGACCTGCTCGGTGAAGCCGGCGTCCGCCAGCCTGCGGGCAACCTCGGCCGCCGCGTGGTAGCTGGACGGGGACGCGGTGACGAACCCGGCGAGGTCGTCGATGTGGCTGGCTGCGGTCATGGGGCCATCCTCCACCCTGGCCGCGTCAGCCCTGTCCGCGGGCCGCCCGGGCGCGTTCGAGGATCGCGTTCGCGAGGTCCGCGCGTTCCACCTCGAAGGAACGGACGTTGTTGATCACTGCCCGCCGCGCCCGGCCCGGCCGCTCGCCGTTGCGGATGCCGTCCGGCGCCAGCACGATCAGGTCGCGGGACAGGACGGTCACGTCCCGGATCGCCGTCAGGTCGATGCTCATGCGGTTGAACGGGACGAACACCTCCAGCATCGCGTCGGTGATGACCAGAGCCGGACGACTCCGTCCGAAGCCGGCCAGCCGGTGGTAGTTCAGCGCGCTGACGCCGAGCAGGCCGACTACCAGGAGGGCGATCACGGCGGCCCAGATGGTCACCGAGAAGGCTGGCGTGAACACGACGAGCACCGCGATCGCGATCACGGCGAGGACGATGGACAGGATCCGGTAGAAGGTGAGGGCACCGTCGGTGAATCGGGTGCCGATGGCGTCCGGCCCGTGATCGGCCAGCCGCTCGAGGCCGGTGGGCAGGTCGTCGCTGTCGGGCACCACTCCAGCTTGGCACCGACCGGTGCGGCACGCCGAATCGGAGGTGGACGGGGTCCGCCCGGCCAGCCTGACCAGAACTGTCGGTGGGGGCTGGGATCATCGTCGGCATGGAGTTCCTGGCGTGGTTGGTGGTCGGCATCGCCCTCGGCGCGGTGGCCGCGTGGCTGGTGGTGCGAGCGCAGAAGGCACGCACCGCCTCTGAGGAGGCCGTCGACGTCGAGCGGGCCCGCACCGAGGTGGCGCAGGCAGTCGCGGGAGCGGCCGAGGCTCGCCTTGAAGCGGCCCAGGCGGCAGCAGCGCTGGCCGACGCCCGCGCCGAGGTGGCCGGCGCGCTCGCCCAGCGGGACGCGGCGATCACCCGCGCGCAGGAGATCGCCGGCGACCGCGAGCAGTTGGTGAACCAGTTCAAGGTGCTGTCGACCGAGACGGTGCAGGCCCAGGAGCGCTCGCTGAACGACGCGGCTGAGTTGCGCTTGAAGGCCACCGAGCAACTCCTCGACCCGGTGAAGGAGAGCCTGCAGCGGTTCAACGAGCGGATCACCGACGTGGAGAAGCAGCGCGTCCAGCTGTCGACGGAGCTGCGGGCGCAGGTGTCGGAGGTGAAGCTCACCGGCGAGACCCTGCGACGGGAGACAGCCGCCCTGGTCACGGCCCTACGCAAGCCGCAGGTTCGTGGGGCGTGGGGCGAGCTGCAGCTCAAGCGGGTCGTCGAGCTGGCGGGCATGGTCGAGCACTGCGACTTCGAGTTGCAGGAGACCACCCAGACCAGCACCGGGGCCACGATCCGTCCCGACCTGAAGGTGATGCTCAGCGATGACCGGTACCTCTACGTCGACTCCAAGGTGCCCCTGAGCGCCTTCCTCGACGCCCAGGAGTGTGAGGACGCGGCCGAGCGATCGCGCTTCCTGGCGCAGTTCGCCCGGCATGTCCAGACCCACATCACCCAGCTGTCCGCGAAGGACTACTACAAGGCCGGCGGCTCCACCCCGGAGTTCGTCGTGCTGTTCTTCGGCAGCGAGGCGCTCGCCGTGGAGGCGTTCGCCCAGCTGCCGACACTGCACGAGTACGCAGCCGAGCGGCGGGTGGTGCTGGCCACGCCGAGCTCGCTGATCGCCCTGCTGAAGACCGCAGCCTTCTCGTGGCGGCAGGTGGCGCTGGCCGACTCGGCGCGCGAGGTGTTCGAGCTGGGTCGCGAGCTGTACGACCGGCTGGGCAAGCTCGGCGGCCACTTCGACAAGGTCGGACGGTCGCTGACCACCGCCGTCAAGGCGTACAACGAGGCCGTCGGCTCGATCGAGGGCCGCGTGTTCCCGACCGCCCGCAAGCTCCGGGAGCTCAACGTGGTCGACAGGGAGCTGGACGCCGTCCACGCCAGCGAGGCGTCCGTGCGTCCGCTCACCGCGGTGGAGCTCGTCGAGGATGCGACCGGTGTCGCACCGATGATCGGCCGGGCGCGAACCGCCGACGAGCTCCTCCTCAGGCCCCAGCCGGAGCTCACCGACCTGCTCTCCACCGAGGCGTCCACGCCGCAGGAGGGAGCGCAGACGGCGTAGCGCCGGCACTCGGAGCCCGTTGCACCGCCTGGTAAAATCTGATATCACAAAGATATCAAATTCAGTCGGGACGAGGCTCATGGGCTACAGCGTGTGGCTGCCGTACAGCGGCCAGGAGTCCTTCCTCCTCGCCGGCGGCACGCTGCTGGCCGCAGTCGTGCTGGTGCTGTTGGGACTGTGCCTCAAGCGACCGCTCGCCGCTCGTCCGGCCGGACGGGTCGTCGGGAGCTTCATCGTCGTCCTCTGGCTGGTATCGGTGGTGGTGCTGCGGCTGGCGACGGCGGCCTACGGCCTCGCGGTCTACCAGCAAGCCGGCCGGGTGGCCGCCCCGGTCAATCCGGTCACCCGGTACACGATCGGGTTCGCGCTGCTCGCGTTCGGCACGGTGGCGTTTCTCGCGCGACGGTACGGCTGGAAGCTCGCCCTCGTCAGCGCGGTCGCCGCAGCGGGCGCCGGGCCGGTGATGTTCGAGCTCGCGTTCGACCTGGTGATCGCATTCCGGCTCGACGTGCCGAGTCCGGTTGGTCTCTACGGGCCGTTGTTCTTCGTCCCGCTGTTCGGCTTCAACGTCGCCACGCTCGCCCTGCTGACGCTCTCCCCGGCTGCGCGGCTGACCCGGCAGACGCTGTTCGCCCTTGCTGGCCTGTTCGCGGTCTGGACCGTGTGGGCGCTGTTCGGTTTCGCCTACCCCGACACTCCGGCAACCATCGCGTTCAACGTCACCTCCAAGCTGCTGGCAGCGGTGGCGGGGGTGCTCATCTTCCTGCCCGATCGACGGGTGGCGGCGGCAGTTCCCGAACCCGGTTAGGCCGCCGGGCCGAGGTACTGCAGGTAGATCCGGTCCCGGCCGCCCGGCCAGGCGAGGTCCAGCTGCCAGCAGCCCCGTCCGGGAAGGTCGACGATCGACGGGCCGGGGCCATCGGGGAGTTCGCGATGCACCACGGTTGAATCCGAGTCACGCCGGGCGTCGATGGTCATCGGCCCACCCCCGTTCCGGTCGGCGACCCAGAGGATCTTGTTGCTCCGCCCCTCGGGCTGTCGCTCCCGCAGCGGCCAGCCGAACGGGACCGCGACGATGTGACCGTCGGAAGACAGCAGGTGCGCAACGGACTGGTCGGGCGGGCTGAATCCGTCCCGCGCCCACTGCGGCAGTGGGCTTTCGGACGGCTGCACGCACGCGAAAGTGGTTGCCGTACCGCCGGACGGCGAAACTGACGGTGCGCGTAGTGGGGCGGAGCATCCGGCCTGGAGCCCGCTCACCAAGACCACGCACGCACTGGCGACCACGAGCCCGCGCACATCGCTTCCTTCCGAGAGGCAGGTCCAGTGTCGGCATGCCAGTCAGCTCAGATCAAGGCCGTCCGGGTGAACCGCGGTACCTGTCCCCATCGTCCACACCCGCGTCCGCTGAATCGAGGTAGCTGTTCCCGACGGTTCAGCCAGGTGAACCGAACTACCTGTCCCCAACGGTCCAGCCAGGTGAACCGAACTACCTGTCCCCAACGGTCCAGCCCGGTGAACCAAAGTACCTGTCCCCAACGGTTCAGCCCGGTGAACCAAAGTACCTGTCCCCGACGGTTCAGCTTGGCGGGGAAACCGGAGGGGAGGGGGGAGAATGTGCCGGTGACGATCGATGCTCTGGCTGTGGACGCGGCCGCCGAACGGCTGGCCGGCGTGGTCCTCCGGACCCCGTTGCAGCCGAACGAGCGGCTCAGTGCCGCCACCGGCGCCCACGTCTGGCTGAAGCGCGAAGACCTGCAGCCGGTGCGGTCGTACAAGATCCGCGGCGCCTACAACCTGATGTCCCAACTGGACGATACGGCTCGCGCGGCCGGCGTCGTCTGTGCGTCCGCCGGCAACCATGCCCAGGGGGTCGCGTTCGCCTGCGCCCGGCTCGGGATCAGCGGACGGATCTTCGTCCCGGCGACGACGCCCCGGCAGAAGCGCGACCGGATCCGAGCTCTCGGCGAGAGCACGATCGAACTCGTCGTGGTCGGCGACACCTACGACGAGGCCGCGGCCGCGGCGCTGACGGATTCGGCAGTGACCGGGGCCACGTTGGTACCGGCGTTCGACCACCCGGACACGATCGCCGGCCAGGGCACGGTGGCGAAAGAGATCACCGAACAGCTCGGCCATGCCCCGGACACGCTGGTCGTGCCCGTGGGCGGTGGCGGCATGATCTCCGGCTGCCTCGCCTGGATCGCCGAACGCCACCCGGAGACGCGCGTGATCGGGGCGGAACCCGCCGAGGCGGCATCGATGGCAGCGGCGCTGGCCGCCGGCGGACCGATCGACCTGACGTCCCTCGACACCTTTGTGGACGGTGCGGCCGTCCGCCGCGTCGGCGAGTTCACCTACGCCACCGTCGCGAGGCACTCCCCCGAGCTGTACGCGGTCCCGACCGGGCGGATCTGCTCGGAGATGCTGGCGCTGTACCAGACCGAGGGCATCGTCAGCGAGCCGGCCGGAGCACTCGCGGCGGCATCGCTCGGCCTGTACGAACTCGCCGCCGGCTCCGATGTCGTCGTCATCGTCTCCGGCGGCAACAACGACATCTCCCGGTACTCCGAGATCATCGAACGGTCCCTGGTCTACGAGGGACGCAAGCACTACTTCCTGGTGAACTTCCCCCAGGAGCCGGGCGCGCTGCGCCGCTTCCTCGACGAGGTTCTCGGGCCCGATGACGACATCACCCACTTCGAGTACGTCAAGCGCAGCAATCGTGAGACCGGTCCGGCCCTGGTCGGCATCGAACTCGGCGACCCGGCCACGCTCGGCGAACTCATCGCGAGGCTGGACGCCAGCCCGATCACCTTCGAGATCATCTCCGGAGACACCCCGCTGTACCGCTTCCTCGTGTGACCGGCCCGTTCAGCGCGGCGCGCCCAGCCCCCGGCGCCCCCGCTCCGTTCGGGCCGTCCGCTACCCGGCGCCCCAGCAGCGAGGGCCCGAACGGGTAGCGGGACGGCCGAACGGTGGCCGGACGCCGGACGGCTGCAGGCCTTACCCCAGGCCCACCGACTTCAGCCAGTCACCCGCGACCTGATCGGCGTCCTCCTTGTCGGTCACCACCTTGCTGACCAGGGTGGCCAGCGTGTCGGTGTCGAGCTTGGCCGAAACCGCGTTCAGGGCGCCCGTCACCTCCGGCGTCGCCTTCTCCTTCGTGATCACCGGGATGACGTTCTGCGAGCCGAAGAAGCTCTTGGTGTCCGTGAGGCTGACGAAGTCGTTGGCCTTGATCGCCGGATCGGTGGTGAACAGGTTCGCCGCCTGCACCTGGCCGTTCTTCAGCGCCTGGACGGTCAGCGGACCCGCCGTGTCGAGGGCCTTGAACGACTTGAACTTCAGGCCGTAGGTCTTCTCCAGCCCGGGGACGCCGTAGCTGCGGTTCTTCCACTCCGGCGGCCCGCCGAGCACCAGCTGCGGCGCGTGCGGCACCAGGTCCTCGATGGTCTTCAGGTTGTACTGGTCGGCCGTCGCCCGGGTCACGGTGATCGAGTCGTTGTCCTGGGCCGGAGAGGGATCGAGCACCGTCAGGTTCTCGGGCAACGCGGACTTCAGCGACGCCAGCGCGGCGTCCGTGGTGCTGATGTCGGCGTCGGAGTTGAGGTACCTCGCCAGCGCGCCGGTGTACTCCGGCAGCAGGTTGATCTCGCCGTTCTTGAGCGCTGGCAGGTAGGTCTCCCGCGAGCCGATGTTGAGCTTGGTGCTGACGTCGACCCCCTTCGCCTTGAGCGCCTGGGCGTAGATCTGGGCGAGCAGCTCGTTCTCGGGGAAGTTCGCCGAGCCGACCACGATCGACACGGTCGATGGGCCACCGGAGGCCGAGCCATCCGCGGAGGGACTGGCCAGCGGGTTTCCGGAAGAGCACGCCGCCAGCGTCAGGGACGCAGCTGCTGCGGCGACGAGCGCGAGGTGTTTCTTCATCTCTTTCCTACTTTCGTTGTTTCCTGCATGGTCAGGTCTGGTGGGCGACGGCCGCGTCAAGGACGCCCGTCGGCTGCCGGCGCCGGTCGCGCCGGGTGGCCCGGACCGGCGAGAGCCCGGGAGAGACGACCAGTCGCTGGACGCCGGCGAAGACCAGGTCCACCAGCATCGCCAGCGCGGCTACCAGCAGCGCTCCGCCGGCCATCTGGCCGTAGTCTCGGTAGGCCTGGCCGTCGATCAGGAACCGCCCGAGGCCACCGAGGCTCACGGACGCGGCCAGGGTCGCGGTGGCCACCACCTGGAGCGCGGCCGACCGCAGCCCGCTGAAGATCAGCGGCATGGCACATGGGACCTCCACCCTGACGAGCACCTCCGCAGGACGCATACCCATTCCGCGGGCGGCGTCCCGAGCGCCGGGGTCGACGCCCTCGACCCCGGCGTAGGCGCCGGCGAGGATCGGCGGGACGGCCAGCACCACCAGCACGAAGATGGACGGCACGAGGAACGCGATGTCGCCGCCGAGCAGCGGCCCCACCACGAGCACGGCCACGAACAGCAGGCCGAGGGTCGGCACCGACCGCATGCCGTTGACCAGGTTGACGACCAGGACGCGGCCGCGTCCGGTGTGTCCGATCCACAGGCCGAGCGGGATGCCGATCAGCGCGGCCAGGACCAGCGTGACCGCGGAGTACCCCAGGTGCTCGACGACCCGGACCGGGATGCCGTACGGCCCGTCCCAGTTCGCGGGGTCGCTCAGCCAGTCCCACAGGAGGTTCATGCCGCCCTCCCCACAGCCGGACGGGAGGTGCGCAGCCAGGGCGTCAGGGCCCGGCTGGCGCCGAGGATCGACAGGTCGAGCGCGAACGCCAGCACCATGCACGCGATGATGCCGACCACGATCGGGTCGACGAAGTCACGCGCGAAGCCGTCGGTGAACAGCGAGCCCAGCTGCGGAATGCCCAGCAGGGCCGCGACAGAGACGATCGAGACGTTGCTGACCGCCGCCACCCGAAGTCCGGCGGAGATCACCGGGACGGCCAGCGGGAGCTCCACGCCGAAGAACCGTCGCACTCGTCCGATCCCCATCGCGGTCGCGGCCTGCAGTACCTCGTCGGGAACCGAGCCGAGCCCGTCGGCCACCGTCCGCACCAGCAGCGCGACGGTGTAGATCGTGAGCGCCACCACCACGTTCAGCGGGTCGAGGATCCCGGTTCCGAGTATCAGCGGCATCAGGATGAACAGGGCCAGCGAGGGGATCGTGTAGAGCAGGCCGGTGCCGGCGATCAGCGGCGTGTACAGCAGCCGGTATCGCCGTGCCAGCCAGCCCAGCGGGATGGCGAGCAGCAGCCCGACGACCAGCGGGATCAGCGCCAGCACGGCATGGTTGAGCAGCAGCGAGCCGATCTGCGGCAGGTGTCCCAGGAACCACTTCACGCCGGCGCTCCTTCCGGGCGGCGTTCGATGGCGGCCAGCACGTCCTGCGCGCGGACGGTGCCGACCAGGCTGCCGTCGTCGTCGACGAGGACGCCGCGCCGGCTGGGCGATGACAGGGCGGCGTCGAGAGCGGCCCGCAGCGAGCCACCGAGCCGGGCGACCGTGCCGCCCCGGTGCAGGTGGTGGCGGTCGATGACGCCGGTCAGCACCTCTGGTTCGGCCCAGCCCAGCGGTGACCGCGCCTCGTCCACCACCAGGACCCAGCGGTCGCCCGCCGCGATCCGGGCACCGTCCGCCACGGGAGACCCGAGCAGCACCACCGGCTCGTCCCGCAGCGGCAGTTCGGGGGCCGCGGCGAAGGCGAGGCCGCGGTAGCCGCGGTCCCGGCCGAGGAAATCGGCGACGAAGTCGTCGTGCGGGTCGGCCAGCAGCTTCGCCGGACTGGCCAGCTGGACGAGGACGCCACCGACCCGAAGCACCGCGACCTGGTCGCCGAGCTTGATGGCCTCGTCGATGTCGTGGGTGACGAAGACGATGGTCTTGCCGAGCTCGGCCTGGAGGCGGAGGAACTCGTCCTGCAGTTGTTCGCGGACCACCGGGTCGACAGCGCTGAACGGCTCGTCCATCAGCATCACCGGGGGGTCGGCCGCCAGCGCCCGGGCCACGCCGACGCGCTGCTGCTGGCCGCCGGAGAGCTGGTTGGGGTAGCGCTTTCCGAGTTCGGGCGCGAGCCCCACCCGCTCCAGCAGCTCCGCGGCCACCTGCCGTGATCGCGTCCGGCTCCAGCCGAGCAGCAGCGGCACGGTGGCCACGTTGTCGAGGATCGTCCGGTGCGGGAACAGCCCGCCGCTCTGGATGACGTAGCCGATGCCGCGGCGCAGTTCGTTGGGGTCGAGGGTGGCGGTGTCGCGCCCGTCGATCTCGATGGTGCCGGAAGTGGGCTCGATCATCCGGTTGATCATCCGCAGCGATGTGGTCTTGCCGCAGCCGGACGGTCCGACGAGGACGGTGATCTTTCCGGTCGGAGCGACCAGGCTGAGCCCGCCCACTGCGGTCGTCCCGCCCGGATAGACCTTGGTCACGTCAGTGAAGCTGATCATGCCTGCCCACCTCCTGGTCGTGGATCGTCACCGGTGGCGGTACCCGCGGTGCGCGCATCTCGGCCAGGTCATCGCCCCGCTGCTCCCGCCGCAGGGCCTCGATCACCCAGTCGATCACCTCGGCGGTCACCCGGGTGCGCCCGGTGGCCTCGATGATCGCGGCCCGCAGCCGCTCCACCGGGGCCCCCAGGACGGTCTCCCGCCCGTGGTGCACCGAGATGACCGTCGCAGCCAGCAGTGCCTCGATTGCCAGCAGCTGCTCGACCACGTCCAGCACCTGCTCGGTCACGCGCACCGATGGATAGGCCATCGATGAATGATCTTCCACCCCGTCACCGACAGTCGTCCCGGTCAGTGAGATGGGGGACGCGAGGTGCTTGGCCTGGGCGACCAGCGTGGACGCGGTCTGCGCGAGGATCACCGGGGTGACGTAGCCGGTGGCGACGGTCACCGCCTGCACCTGGTCGGCGAGCGTTCGCCCTTGCCGGAGCTGGGTCACCAGCAGGGCGACGCGGCGCTCGGCGAGGAGCGCCTGGTGGGCCAGCGCGATCCTCAGGGCGTCGAACCCGACCGCAAGACCGGTGATCGAGAAGTTCCCGTTGGAGACGAACACCCCGCGCTCGACGTCCAGATACGGGTTGTCCGGCGCGCAGTTCAGTTCGACCGTCAGCAATTGCTCCAACTGATCCAGCTGATCGAGCAGGGCTCCGTGCACCTGCGGGATCGTCCGCAGCGAGACCGCGTCCTGCAGGGACGTCGCCGTCCGCCGGCCCTCGGCGAGGTCGCCACCGGCGACCGCGGCCCGCACCCGCCGTCCGCTGGCCTGCTGGCCGGGGTGCGGACGGGCGGCGAGCGCGGCCTCGTCGAATGGGCTGAGGTTGGCGCCGAGCGCCTCGATGGTGAGCGCGGCCACCAGGTCGGCCCGCTCGGCGACCAGCGTCGCCCGCCTCTGCGTCAGCGAAGCGGTCGCGACCGACAGCGCGTTGGACCCGACCAGGGCGAGGCTGTCCTTGGCCTCCAGCCGCAGCGGTTCCAGGCCGGCCGCGGCCAGCGCCTCGTCGCCCGGTGCCATCTGGTCGCGTCCCGGCAGCCAGGCCCGCCCTGCGCCCAGGAGCACCTGGCCGATCGACGCCAGCTGGGAGAGATCCCCCGCGCCCACCGAACCCTGATCGGGGATGGCGGGGATGACGTCGTGCTGCAGCAGGGCGAGCAGTCCGTCGAAGAGGCCCGCCGACGCGCCCGAAGCCCCGGCGGCAAGCGTGTTCAGCCGCGCCAGCAGCGCCGCCCTCCCCTCGATCCGGGACAGCGGTGACCCGATGGCAGCGGCATGGCTCACGATGACGTAACGCTGGAAGTCGCCGATCAGTTCCGGCGGGATCTCGCTGTTGCGCAGCGGGCCGAGGCCGCGGTTGAGGCCATAGGTGGGGACGCCGGCCTCCAGGGCGTCCTTGACCAAGGCGCGCGCGGCTGCCAGGCGTGCCTCGACGGCGGCCCGGTCGACCTCGACGACGGCGTGCCCGATGGCGACGTCGGCGACGTCCTCCGGTGTCAGCCCGGAGCCCAGCCGCACGACTCGGCGGGCTGCGTTCATCCGTCCACCGGTGGTCGGGCACGCGAGGCCCGCCGACGGGTTGGGCTCCAGCGGGGACAGCGGGCCTGCGGCCAGCGGGAACTCGCCGAGCCCCAGCGGGCGCTCGTCGGGCACTCGCAGAGGAACGCCCGACGACACGGCTGGGCCGGGATCGACCCGGACGCCTGCGGTCATCCGGCGCTGCTCCGGTACGCCGCCGTCCCTGGTCGCAGCCCGGGATCCAGGTGGCCGAGGAAGCCGATGCCCATGATCTGCTCGCACTCGGCCAGCCCGGCCCGGTCGATGCTGGAGCTGGAGACCGGCAGCGTCCCGGCCCTGGCGACGAGCAGGACGACGTCCTGGCCGCCGCGGCCGGCGTCCTTCACCGCGAGGCCCTCGCCCGTGGCCGTGTCGATGATCGCGATCGTGTCGGGATAGGTCGCCACGCGTCCCGACGGCCCGTCCACCGCCATGTACTCGTTGAGGTAGGGCACCGTGTGATCGCCGATCCGGAAGGTGCCGCGATCCCAGCCGCCGACGGTCCGCGTCCGTTTCTCGATCCGCAGCGGTCCGGCGTCCACCACGTCCGCGCCCAACCGGTTTCGGACGGCCTCCACGGCGGCGTCACCAGACCCGGCAGCGGCCAGGTCGGCGCCGAGGTCGAGGGCCAGCGAGATCGATCCGTGGGCGCCGTTGGCCTTCACCCAGTCGAGCTCGACCGGGTTCCGGGCGGACGCGATGAACCCGCCCGTGCGCACGGAGATGTCCCGCAGCACGTTGTCGACCGTGTTCAGGTTGCCCTTGTTGATGCTGAGGAAGTGGCCGTGCAGCGCCCGGTTGCCGCCGCTGACCACCTGGAGCGACTCGTAGCCGGGACGCTCCCCCAGCCCCAGGCCGCCGAGCTTGCCGGTCGGGTGCGCCCGGACATCGCCGGCCGTGTCCAGCACCTTCACACCCAGGACGGACGACTGGATCCAGCCGTTCAGCGTGGTCGAGTAGCCGTTCTGGGCGGTCATCACCGCACCGATCGGGACGCCGGCGACCTTGATCAACTCGGCCAGCGCGTGGACGTAGTCGACCGGACGGATCTCCCAGTCCTTCGCCGCGGGAGCGCCGATGGCGGTGACGGTGGCGACCCAGGTGTCGTCCGGCAGTTCGTCGATGCCGGCCAGCACCGGCCGCTCCAGACTGGTCGCGAGCGAGCCCATCAGCTCGCCGTGGTGCTTCCAGCCGCCACCACCGCAGGCCAGCACCCCGCCGCCGAGGACGGCGTTGCGGGCGTCGTCGGGCGTGAGTTCTCTCATGGCTTCTCCTGGGGTTGGCTGCTCCGCCGTCCGGGAGTCCCGGCGTTCGCCGGGATGGCGGCGGAGAAGGTCTCCTGCGTTGGGATCGGGCCGGCGGTGAGCCAGGTCAGGGGCGCCTCTCCGGTCTCGCCGGCACCGGCGACGCTGGCGGCGGCCTCCCCATATCCGGCGGCCGCGTGCCGAAGGACGCCGAGGCCGGTGTCGGCGTCCAGGGCGCGGCGCAGCCGGACGGCGGTGTCCGGGCGTCCGTCCGCGACGATCGAGACGCCGGCGGACTGCATCCAGCCGGAGTAGCCACCGCCGCCGGAGTGGATGGCGACAAGGTCGGCACCGGTGGCGGACAGCAGCAGGGCGTCCAGCAGCGGGAAGTCGGCGCTGCCGTCCGAGCCGTCCCGCATGCCCTCGGTGCCGATCCGCGGATGGGTCATCGCCGCCGAGTCCAGGTGGTCGCGGCTGAACAGCACCGGCGCTTCGAGGATGCCGTCGGCCACCAGGTCGTTGGCCGCGACCGCGAATGCCGAGCGCTCGCCGTGGCCCAGCCAGCAGGACCGTGCCGGCAGCCCCTGCTGCGGGACGTGCTCGCGGGCCAGCCCGATCCAGCGGGCGACCTCCGGTCGTCCCGGGAAAAGGCGGATGGCGAGGTCGTCCAGCACCCGCTGATCGTCGGTCGACCCGGACAGCGCCACCCAGCGGAACGGCCCGATACCCCGGGCAAAAAGCGGACGCAGGTAGGCCTCCATGAACCCCGGAATGCGGTTCACTTCGGCGGACGCCGCCTCGCCGAGATGCTCGATCGCCTGGACGCGCAGGTTGTTGCCGTTCTCGAAGACCACCGCCCCGGCGTCGCCGAGCGCGAGAATCGCCCGCACCTGGGTGGCGATGGATGCCTGCGCCTCCCGCTCCACTCGCTCGGGTTCGGCCTCACGGAGCTCGCGCCAGGTGGTGAGGTCGTAGCCCTGTGGCAGGTAGCCGTAGCGGGCGTCGTGGGCCGCGGTCTGGTCGGTGACGATGTCGGGGACGATGCCGCGTCGCGCCACCTCGGCGAACGCGTCAGCCGCGTTGGCGACCAGCCCGATGGCGATGGTCCGGCCCTCCCGACGGGCTGCGTCGAGCGTTGTCACAGCCTCGTCCAGCACGTCGGTGACGACATCGAGGCCACCGGCGGCGCGCAGCCGATCGGCCTTCGCCGCGTCCACCTCGACGGTGAGCGAGCTGAGACCCAGCATCCGCGCACTGATCGGCTGCGAGGAGCCCATGCCGCCCAGGCCCGCGGTGAGCACCCAGCGTCCGGCCAGCGCGGCGCCTTCCGCGCCGGGCGCCGCGCCGAAGTGGGTCCGGGCGATGGCTCCGAACAGCTCGTACGTGCCGGCCAGGACGCCCTGGCGTCCGATGTACTGCCAGGCGCCGGCGGTCAGCCCGCCCCACACCGTCTGCCCGGCCGCCGCGCGCTCGTAGAAGCGCTCGGGGGTCGACCAGCGGCCGACGGTGTTGTTGACGGCGGAGACCACCAGCGGGGCCTGCTCGCCGGTCTCGATCACCCCGACCGGCGTGCCGGACTGCAGGACGAGCGTCTGTCTTTCCTCGAGTTCCAGCAGTGCGCGGGCGATCGCCCGGGCGGACGGCCAGTCCCGGGCAGCCTTGCCGAGAGCGGCATAGACGATCAGCTCGTCCGGGTTCTCGCCCACCTCGAGCACGTTCTCGAACATGCGCAGCAGGCCCTCCGCGCGCCAGGAACGGGCGCGCAACTTGGTGCCTCGCTCGGCGCGGTAGGCGGTGCCGGGACCGGTGAGGATGGGGCTGTCCGCCGTGCTGACCACGTCCCACCTCTTCCGCCGATCGTGCCCTCGTGGGCAAGGACGATCAGGCTACCAGAGGGTGCATCCTCGTGGATACACAAGCATTCAGACGTCGCCGCGGACGCAGAGGACGCCCATGCCCCCGTCGAAGGCGACTCCCGGCACCGCGAAATCCCTGGTCACCTCGTGGAAGCCGAGCTTGCGGTGCAGCTCGAGGCTCGGCCGATTGGCCACGTTCGCGAAGTACCAGACGTTACGGGTGCGGCCGTCCAGCCACTCCAGGCGACGTTGGGTCAGCCGCCGGCCGATGGCACCGCGGCGGTGCAAGGGGTCGACGACGAGCCCGGTCAGGTACCAGCCGTCGGGAACATTGCGTCCGCCTCGGCGCGCATAGTCCTGCCACCCGGCGCTGGCGTAGCCGACCGGACGGCCCGAACTCATCGCCACGAGCAACAGCCGGTCACGTCCGCGGAGGTCGGCGACCAGGGCACGCTCCCAGGCGCCCAGGTCACCGCCGTTGCGGTTCTGGGCGAGGATCGCGCATCCCGGCAGATCGGCGTCGTTGGCCTCGCGGATGATCGCCTCAGCCTGGCGTCCGTGCGTCGACGCATCGTACGCAGCGAAGGGTTGCGGCACCCGTCCTCAGCCCTCGGCCTGCTCGGCACGCCGCAACTCGCGGCGCAACTCCGGCGGAAGGGCGAAGGTGAGGTTCTCCTCGACCAGCCGCTCCTCGACGGCGGGAGGGAAGCCGTTGGCCTGCAGCAGGTCCAGGACGCCCTGCACCAGCGAATCGGGGACCGAGGCGCCAGACGTCACGCCGACCGAGTCGACGCCGTCCAGCCAGGCCAGGTCGACCTCGGACGCGTTGTCGACCCGGTGGGCCGCCTTCGCACCGGCCTCCAGTGCCACCTCGACGAGCCGGACGGAGTTCGACGAGTTTCGTGACCCGACGACGATCATCAGGTCGGAGTGCGCGGCGATCTGCTTGACCGCGCCCTGCCGGTTCTGGGTGGCGTAGCAGATGTCGTCGCTGGGCGGGTCGATCAGCGCGGGGAACTTCGCTCGCAGCCGGGACACCGTCTCCGACGTCTCGTCCACGCTCAGGGTGGTCTGGGTCAGCCAGGCGAGCTTGTCGGGATCGTCGACCTCGAGCGCGTCCACGTCGTCGGGGTGCTCGATCAGGGTGATCGACTCCGGCGCTTCGCCGGTCGTCCCCTCGACCTCCTCGTGGCCGGCATGCCCGATCAGCAGGATCTGCAAGCCTTGGCCGGAGAACCGCTTGGCCTCGTTGTGCACCTTGGTGACCAGCGGGCAGGTGGCGTCGATCGTCTTCAGCCCGCGGGCGGCCGCCTCGGCGTGGACGGCCGGGGAGACGCCGTGCGCCGAGAACACGACGGTGGCGCCGGTGGGCACCTCGTCCAGCTCCTCGACGAAGATCGCGCCGCGAGCCTCGAGGTCCTCGACGACATGCCGGTTGTGCACGATCTGCTTGCGGACGTACACCGGCGGGCCGTAGACGTCGAGAGCACGCTCGACGGTGACCACCGCCCGGTCCACACCGGCGCAGTAGCCCCGGGGCGCGGCGACAACGACTCTCTTGGCTGGCACGGCGTTCAGTCTACGTTGCTGGTTCCCGGCGGCCCTTCGGTCATCGGCCTGGACGGCACTGACCTCCGCGCGGATCGGCCGGCCGCCACCGGGCGCGGCCGGCGGTGAACCAAAGTACCTGTCCCCAACGATTCACCCGGCGGCGGCGAACCAAAGTACCTGTCCCCAACGGTTCACCCTCCGGCGAGAGACCTCCAGTCGAACGGGACAAAGCTGACACCAGGCACCCCGTCAGGGCCGCTGGCCAGTGCTGTGGCCATCGAGTGGCGGGAATGTCCCACTCCTGACGACGGCGCCTGCGCCGAGATATCCCCGGCCGCCCCGGCCGAACGGGACAAAGCTGACACCCGACAACCGAGAACGGCAGTCAGGTCGGTGTTGCAGCCATCGCACGGCAGGAATGTCCCACTTCCCTGGGATGGGCGGCCGTCGGCGGGGGCCGCTACCGTTGCCCCGTGCCCCTGACCAGCTCGCCCGAGCACCCACAGCCGCTGAGAGCGGTCGTCGCCGCCACCAAGGAGTGGGTGGAGCGGCTCAACCCGATCTGGGTCGAGGGCCAGCTGATCGAGATCAAGCGCCGGTCGGGCCCCACCCAGTTCCTGGTGATGCGGGACACGCTGGCCGAGGTGTCGGTGTCGTTGTCCACCTCGCAGGCCGTCCTGGACGCGGCCGGACCGCTGACCGAGGGGACGGTCGTCGCCGCCTGGGTGAAGCCGACGGTGTGGACGAAGAACGGCGGCCTGACCTTCGAATGCCGCGAACTGCGTCCGTCCGGAGAGGGACGGCTGCTGGCCGCCATCGAGCAGCGCAAGCGGATGCTGCAGGCCGAGGGCCTGTTCGACCCGGCCCGCAAGCGACGGTTGCCCTTCCTCCCCCGCCGGATCGGCCTGGTCACCGGCGCCGGCAGCGCGGCCGAGCGGGACGTCGTCACCACGATCGCCCGCCGCTGGCCCGCGGCCGTCGTCGAGACCCGGCACACGCTGGTGCAGGGACCGCTGGCGGTCGAGCAGGTGATCGACGCGCTGCGGGCACTGGACGGCGCCTACGACGTCGACGTGATCATCGTCGCCCGCGGCGGAGGCTCACTGGAGGACCTGCTGCCCTTCAGCGACGAAGCCCTTGCCCGAGCCGTGTTCACCTGCCGGACGCCGGTGGTCAGCGCGATCGGCCACGAGACCGACACCCCGATCATCGACCTGGTCGCCGACGTCCGGGCGTCCACCCCGACGGACGCAGCCAAGCGGGTCGTGCCGGACGCGGCCGAGCAGGCCCAGCAGGTCGCCCTCGCCGTCGGACGGGTCCGCCAGGCGATCGTCGCCCGGGTGCAGACCGAGCAGCGCCGACTGGACGACCTCCGCAGCCGGCCGGTGCTGCGGGATCCGTCCGCGTCGGTCGACGTGCACGTCGAGCGACTGGAGATCGCCCGGCAGCGGCTCATCCGAGCCATGGACGTCCGGCTTCGCGAGGAGACGCTCGGGCTGAGCCATACGATCGACCGCATCCGGGCGCTGTCGCCGCGAGCCACGCTGGAGCGCGGCTACGCGATCCTCACCGACGCGGACGGCGCCGGCGTGACGACCGTCGCTGCCACCACACCCCAGGCAACCCTGACCGCCCGGCTGGCCGACGGCAGCCTCGGCCTGGTGGTCACCGAGATCGAACAGGAGCAGGCATGGCGAAGCAGCCGGAAGTGACCTACGAACAGGCCCGCGAGGAACTGGCCGAGATCGTCCGCAAGCTGGAGACCGGCAGCGTCCCGCTGAGCGAGTCGATGGCCCTGTGGGAGCGCGGCGAACAGCTCGCCCAGATCTGCCAGTCGTGGCTGGACGGCGCGAAGGCGCGGATCGACACCGCCCGCAAGAACGCAGTTCCCGAGGACTGATCACGGCGCCGCATCTGCGGTTCGCAACACAAGCGTGGTAGGATTGCAATACATCGAGGGAGCCAGCCATGCACTTCGAGACGATCGAGTGGGACGATACGAACCTCGACCATGCGACCCGACGTGCCTCCGTGCTGGAAATCGAACAGGCGATCCAGAACGCCGATGCCCTGTTCCGGCACCGCATTCGGGATCGCGCGCTGATCCGCTCCCGAACCGACGGTGGCCGCCGTTTGGTCATCGTCGTTCAGCTGAACGACAACGGACGCAGAGTCCGTCCCATCACGGCATGGGAGGAGCAAACATGACTGACCCGAACAGGCTCTCCGAAGCGGAACTCGCCGACCGATACGATCGCACCCACGATCTCGCCGGGTTCGAGTTGGACCAGCCCGTACCGCTGGCCCCCGCGAGGCGCCGGCTGGACGCGACGATCTCAGTGAGATTCAGCCCCGAAGAGATCGACTTGCTGCGTACCGAAGCGGAGCGCGTGGGCATGAAGGTCACCACCTTCATCAGGACGCTGGCCCTTCAGCACGCCTCGGGCGACGTGCTTGACCGCGCCGCGCTGCGACAGCGGCTCAGCAGACTCACCGCCGAACTCGGCGATCTTGAGCGACGACTGGCTTGACCCGGCTCAGCTCTGGGCGCCGGAGCCCGAGATGTTGACCATCCACTCGATGCCGAAGCGATCGATCAGTTGGCCGTACCAGTCGCCCCACGGCGCCCTCTCCAGCGGTATGGTCACGGTGCCGCCATCGGCGAGCCGGTCCCAGTAGCCGCGCAGCTCGTCGACCTCGTTGCCGCTGAGCGAGATGGTGATGGTCGTCCCGTCACTCCCGTCCATCGTGGACGGCGTGTCCGCACCCATCAGGGTGAAGCCGGACGGCGTGGTGAGCTGGCCGTGCATGATCTTGTCGGCTTCGTCCGCCCCGATGCCGGGCATCTGGAACTCACCGAAGGTCGACATCGTCAGGTCGCCGCCGAAGACCGAGGCGTAGAACTCCATCGCCTCCCGCGCGTTGTCCCGGAAATGGATGTACGGGTTGAGCAGCGCCATGTCTTCCTCCTGGACTGATCGCGGACGCGTCCTAGTCTGCCCCCGTGCACACCTACGATCGGAGGGAAGTAGTACTCCTCGCCGCTAGTCCTCCAGGGTGGTCAGATCTCCCTCGTCCTGGCCGAGGGCACGGGCCTTCAGCACGCGCCGCATGATCTTGCCCGAGCGGGTCTTGGGCAGCTTCTCGGTGAAGTCGATCCAGTCGGGCTTGGCGATCGGCGACAGGTGGACGGAGATGTGCTTGCGGATCTCCTCGGCCAGCTGCTGGCTGGGTTCGTAGCCCATCCGCAGCACGACGTAGGCGTGGATGGCGTTGCCCTTGACGTCGTGCGGCAAGCCGATCGCTGCGGCCTCCGCGACCGCCGGATGCGACACCAGCGCCGACTCGACCTCGGCCGTCCCGAGCCGGTGGCCGGAGACCTTGATCACGTCATCGGTGCGTCCGATCACCCACAGGTAGCCGTCGGCGTCCCGCCGGGCCGAGTCGCCGGCCAGATACTTGCCGGGATACTTCGACCAGTAGGTGTTCACGTAGCGCTCGTCGTCCTTGTAGAGCGTCCGCAGCATCGCCGGCTGGGGATTCTTCAGCACGAGGAAGCCCTCCTCGCCGTCGGCGACCGGCTGGCCGGCATCGTCGAGGATCTCGACCTCCTGGCCGAAGAACGGCTTGCCTGCCGAGCCCGGCTTCAGCGGCATGGACGGGGTCGGGCAGATCTGGAACATGCCGGTCTCGGTCTGCCACCAGGTGTCCATGATCGGGCAACGGCCCTTGCCGATCACCCGGTGGAACCACTGCCAGGCCTCCGGGTTGATCGGCTCCCCGACGGAACCGAGCAGCCGAAGCGAGGACAGGTCGTGCCGGTTCGGCCAGGCGTCGCCGAAGCGCATCAGCGACCGGATCGCGGTCGGCGCGGTGTAGAAAGTGGTGATCCCGTAGTACTCGATCAGCTGCCACCAGCGGTTCGGGTACGGGTAGGTCGGCCCGCCCTCGAACATGAACGCCGTCGCGCCGTTCAGCAGCGGCCCGTAGACGAGGTAGGAGTGCCCGGTGACCCAGCCGGGGTCCGCGGTGCACCACCAGCGGTCCTCGTCGCGGATATCGAAGGTGTACTTCAGGGTGGTGTAGGTGCCCACCATGTAGCCGCCGTGGGTGTGCAGGATCGCCTTGGGCTTCCCAGTGGAGCCGGACGTGTAGAGGATGAACAGCGGGTCTTCGGCGTCCACGTGCTCGGTGGCGCACTTGCCGTTGGCGATCGGCAGGGCGGTCAGGTCGTGGTACCAGTGGTCGCGCAGGGCGTCCATGTGGACGTCCTGGCCGGTGCGCTTGACGACGATCACGTTCTCCACGGTCGGGGAGAACCGGATGCCGGCGTCCACGATGTCCTTCAGCGGGAAGATCTCGCCGTTCACCCAGGAGCCGTCCGCTGTGATCACCAGCTTCGACTCCGAGTCGTCGATCCGGTCGGTCAGGGCGTCTGCGGAGAACCCGGCGAAGATCACCGAGTGCACCGCGCCGAGCTTCGCGCAGGCCAGCATCGCGAACATCACCTCGGGGATCCGCGGCAGGTAGATGGTGACCTTGTCGCCCTTGCCGACGCCCATCGCCTTGATCACGTTGGCCATCTGGTTGACCTCGCGGTCCAGGCTGAAGTAGCTGAAAGTGCGGTAGTCGGTGCCGTTCTCGCCGACCCAGATCAGGGCCAGCTTGTTCTTGTACGGCCCGGCCAGGTGCCGGTCGATGCAGTTGTGGACGATGTTCGTCTTCGCCCCGGTGAACCACTTGTAGAACGGCGGGTTGGAGTCGTCGAGCACCTTGTCCCAGGGCTCGAACCACTCCAGTTCCGCGGCTCGGTCGGCCCAGAAGCCGACGGGGTCGGCCGCGGCTGCTGCCCGCAGCGCCTCGGTCTCCTCAGCGGAGCCGAAGCTCGGGTCGGGGTAAACGGCATCGTCCATGGTTGCTCCCATCGCGGATTCGTGGGGGAGCCTAGGCGGAAAGCCTGGGTGGCAACAGCCCTGCTACGCCGGAATTCCACGGTGAATCCTTTACGCCGGGACGCGGCTCGAGGGTGACTCAGCCGATGTGGTAGCGATCGCCGTACACCTTCCAGTCCAGCGGCGGGCTCAACTCGAGGTTCCCGGCGGCCAGGAACACCCGCTGGGCGTCGTCGATCCGGGACGTGTCGGCGTGCGCCTCCTCGGTCTTCATTACCCTCACCCGGGCCGCGAGGAACGCCTTCAGGTAGGTCGTCTCGTCCCCACCGGCGGACGGTGCGGACGCCTTCGCGAGCGCCGCCGTCCGGATGCCGCCGAAGCTGGACGGGTCGTCGCCGGGACCGTGCATCACCATGGCGTCGTAGTACACGAACTGGCCGAGCGCGCTCAGTCCGTCCGCCTTCGCCTGGGCGACCGCCGGGTCGAAGTAGACGCGATCGCGCTCCTCGTCCTGCGCCGCCTGGAAGGCCGGGTCCTTCGCCGCCGTCCGCCATGCCCTCACGAAAGGCGTGCCCAGGCCCGCGTGCGAGGCGCTGCCGTTCACCTTCTCCAGCGCCGGCAGAAACCGCCCGAGCGGGTTCTCCGGCTCGGAGGAGGTGTAGGCCTGGACCACCTCCAGCATGTCGCCGGTGCCCGAGCAGAACCCGATGATGCCCGCGGTGTAGCCGCGGCCGTCCCCGATGTCCTCGATGTAGGCGTACTGCGCACGCCAGTCGAGCGAGGAGTTCTCCGCGCTGGAGACGAGCTCCATCGCGATCTCCTTCTTGGCCGGGTCGTCCAGTCCGGCCGGCGCGGCGTCGGCTCCGGCAGGGGTCGTGGGCGCGTCCGGTGTGATGGCGGGCGGGGCCGGTGCGACCGGTGCGGCCGGGGCACAACCACCGACGATCAGCAGACCGACGGCGAGCGCGATCGAACCGACGCGTTGCCCAGCCATTGACACCCCCTGCACGATGGCCCGGTGACCATCGACGACGACATTGTCCTGCGAACCCGCGACGGAGTCACCGAACTGATCGTCAACGGCGTCTTCGCGATGGACTCCGCGGAGGTCAGTTCCGAGCTGGCACTGGCGGACGCGTGCCTGCCGGCGCGGCGGGTCCTCGTCGGCGGCCTCGGCCTGGGCTACACCGCCGCCCGGCTGCTGGACGGCGGCGTCCAGCACATCCGGGTGGTCGAGCTGTCGGCCGCGCTGGTCGCGACCGCCCGGGCCGGCGCCACCGAGCAGTTGGGACGGCTCGCGTCCAACCCGCGCGTGGAGCTGGTCGTCGGCGACATCGCGGACGCGGTCACGCCCGGCTGGGACGCCATCGCCCTGGACGTGGACAACGGCCCGAGCTTCCTGATCCACGACCACAACGCCGCGCTGTACGGCGCGAGCTTCCTGGCTCGCTGCCTGGCCGCGCTGAACCCGTCCGGGAAGCTGCTGGTCTGGTGCGAATCCCCGAGCCCCGACCTCGAGGTCGAACTGCGTCGCCTGGCCCGGGACGTCCGGGTGATCGTCGTGCCGGTGTTCCGCGGCGAACGCAGCTTCAACTACGCCATCTACGTCGCGTCCAGCCAGGCCTGAACCGAAGTACCTGTCCCCAACAGTTCAGACCCCCGCTGAACCGAAGTACCTGTCCCCGACGGTTCAGAGCCTGTACCGGGTCGCGACCACGGCGGACGGCCGGTGACTGGCAGCTGGTCAATGACCGGCGAGGGGATCGGTGCAGGCTCCCCCACCGAGCTTGGTGGTGGTAAAACCGTCCGGCGTCCACTCGGCGACCACGCAGCGGACGGCGAAGTACACCTCCCACGTGTAGCGTTCCAGCGCCTTGCCCTCGCCTCGGTAGCCGACCACCGTGGGCCGGCCCGACTGGCGGAAGAACTCGGTCAGCCGGTCGTCCCAGGTCGTGTCCCGGTGGCGCTCGAAGTCGGCCAGCGTGCTCCCGGCGAACAGCTGCTCCAGTCGTTCGGCGGCAGCCGCCTGCCGGGCGGACGCGCTCCACGCCGGCCCACCCAGGCCGATCGCGGCCGCAACGGCCACCCCCACGCCCAGCTTCGCCGCCCGGGCCAGGCTGACCCGACGGCCGACGAACAGGTCCCGGAGCAGGCGGACCGCGGTGGCCGTCCCTGCCCCGATCAGCGCGCCGGCGGTGTTGGCGAGCAGGTCCATCGCGTCGTTGGCGCCGACGCCGATCAACGGCTGGACGACCTCGATCGCCAGCGAGGACAGCGCGGCGATCCCGGTCACCCGCAGCGGCGCCGGCCACAGCAGGGTGCCGAAGAACGCCGGCGGCACGAACAGCACGATGTTGAGTGCCACATCGGTGCCGGCCTGCCCGCTCCGGAGCCGGCCCAGCCCCCAGTCGCCGAGACAGTCCCAGCACGTCCCCGAGGCCGGCTCGCGCACCAGGGTGGCCACGACGACCATCCCGACGCTGGCGATCAGCAGGAACCCGAGCAGGCGCCGCGTCGGGCTCGAGAGCCGGTTCCGCAGCAGCCACGTGCCGAGCCCGGCGATGGCCAGCGCCACCAGGATCCCCGTGAGCACCCGGGGACCGGTGAAGACCGCGATGTAGTTGCTCACGCCCTTCCCTCCCGGTGCTCCTGGTCGCCGACGAGGACGGCGGTGGGCTCGATCTCGATCGGACGCGTCGGCTCCAGCACCTCGATCGGACGCGTCGCCTCCAGCAGCGCGATCGTCGGCGCCGGCTCCCAGGTGCCCGGACGCTCCGGAACGGGCGGGGCGCTGGCGGCCCGCAGATCGACGGTGGCCGTGAACCGATCCCCGTCCACGGCGACGCTGAGCGAGGCACCCATCAGCCGGGCGAGCCGGTCCGCGATGAACAGGCCCAGCCCGCTGCCATCGCTGTGCCTCGACGCGTCGGCCCGGACGAACTGCGACATGAGCTCCTCCGCGGTGGCGGAGATCGGCTCGGTGGTCCGGTTGCTGAGTCGCAGCCGCACCAGGTCGGGCAGCCGGTGCAGGTCGGCATGGACGCACGAGCCCGGCTGGGCGTACTTGACCACGTTGCCGACCAGGTTCTCCAGGATCCGCCACAGGTGCTCGCCGTCCGCCTCGACCAGGTGGTGGCCGGGGGCCGGGCCCACCCAGACCAGTCCGCGGGCGGCGAAGGCGTCGTCGAAGTCGCCGGCGATCTGGCCGATGATCTCGGTCAGCTCGATCGGCTCCAGCCGGACGGGGACGTTGCCCGCGCTCGCCCGGGACGCGTCCAGCAGGTCGCCGATCAGCACCTTCAGCCGTTCGGCCTTGCGACCCAGCACCTCGGTGTACTCGGCCAGCCGCGGATCCTCCAGGCCGAGCTTGTCGATCAGGTCCACGTAGTTGACGATCGAGGTCAGCGGCGTGCGGATGTCGTGGGTGACGTTGGTGACCAGCTCCGCGCGGAACCGCTCCTCCCGGAGTCTCGCCTCGACGGCCTGCTCCTTCGCGGCGGTGATCGCGATGATGTTCCGGCACAACACAGCCACGACGGCAAGGGTGAGGCCGGGCAGGCCCACCTTGGTGAACCACTCGCCCAGCCAGCTGGACAGGCTGATGTCGAAGTAGCTCGACGCCTGCGCCGCCGACTGGACCGTCGACTGGGCCCCGGCGAGCAGCAGCAGGCTCGCGACCACGACCACCACGAGGATGAACACTCCGGAGAACTGGTTGAGCGGCAACGTGCGGAACACGCGCGGCCAGAAGATCGTGTCGCCGAGCGTGCGGGCTCGCAGCCGCACCAGCAGGGTCGCCCAGACGTAGCAGGCGGTGACCGCGAGCACCGACAGGCAGACGACGTGCCAGCCGGGCACGGCACGTCCCTTCTCGAAGAACCCGGCCACCAGTGCCCAGCTGCTCACGACGCCGACGAGCACGAAGAACCAGTCCAGTCGGTGGAGCGGACGGGCCGAGCGCCGCTGGGCGTCGGCGAGGGTGGACGCGCTGGCGACGATCATGCCGATGCCGAACGCGAGGCCACCGGCGCGAACGTTCCACAGTCCCGCCGCCGCGCCGAACGGGTTGTAGTAGCGGAACGGCTGCACCCGGCTGTACACCGCCACCACCAGCCCGAGCGCGGCCACGAGGAAGGCGGTGCCGCTGACCGCACGGGAGCGGATCACCCGTCTCATGGCACCGACACCACCTTGTAGCCCAGGCCGAAGACGACCTTCAGGTAGCGCGGATGCTTGGGGTCGGCCTCGATCTTCTCCCGGATGTGCCGGACGTGGACCGCGACCGTCCGGCCGGGGTCGAACGCCGGCTCCCGCCACACCGCCTCGTAGATCTGCTCGGAGCTGTACACCCGGTCGGGGCTGGAGATCAGGTGGCGCAGGATGCCGAACTCCAGCGCGGTCAGCGCCACCGGGACGCCGTCCACGCTGACGGCCTTGCGGTCGTCGTCCACCTCGAGGCCGCCGGTCCGCCAGACCCGACCGTCCTCGCCGGCCGCCGGGAGCCCGCCGAGCTGGGTGTAGCGACGCAGCGCGGATCGGACGCGGGCGAACAGCTCCAGCGGCGAGAACGGCTTGACGATGTAGTCGTCGGCCCCGACGTGCAGGCCGAGGACGCGGTCGGCCTCCTCTCCCTTCGCGCTGAGGAACACGATCGGGACGTTCGAGGTCCTGCGGATCCGGGCCGCCGCCCCGATGCCGTCCAGGCCGGGCATCATCACGTCCAGCAGGACGAGGTGGACGGGCGTGTTCGCGACGACGGCGACCGCCTCGGCGCCGTCGCCGGCGGTCACCACCTGATAGCCCTCGCCGGTCAGGTAGATCCGCAGCGCCGCGACGATGTCGGGATCGTCGTCGCAGACCAGGATCGTGGAGGGCTGGGGTGCCTGCGTCATGCCGTTGGTCCGTTCCGGTCGTCTGCCTGCCATCATGCCGTGCGTCCTCGCCGGGTCATCGGGACGCCACGTACTCCTCGAGCACCAGGTGCCGCTCGTGGCAGGTCCTCGCCACCGTGCGGCCCACATAGCGGAAGTGCCACGGCTCGTAGGAGATACCGGTGACCGACTCCTTGCCGGCCGGGTAGCGCAGGACGAAGCCGTACCGCCAGGCGTTGCGGGCCAGCCAGCGTCCGGCCTTGCTGGCGCCGAACTTGCCCTGCCCCACCTTGAGGTCTGCGAGGTCGACGGCCAGGCCGGTCTGGTGCTCGCTGTGACCGGGACGCTGGACGAAGGACTTGTCGCTCGCGGCGTCCCACAACTGCTGCTGCTCCGCCGCGGTGCGATAGCCGCTGGCGACGTACAGCCGGGTGAGTCCGTCCGCTCGAGCGGCAGCGAACAGGCGACGCAGCGGACCCTCGACCTCGGCGGCCACCGTCACCCTCGCCCCCGCCACCGGCACCTTCTCGACCAGTGGGACGAGTTCCCCGACCACGTAGCCGGCCGGCAGCGGATGGTCGGCGTTGACGACCAGCACCGTGCTGCTCGACTCGCGCTCCCCCGCAGGCTCCGGGGACGCCCAGCCGGCTCCGGCGCGGAGCCAGATCAGGCCGATCCCGATCACGAAGGCCAGCGCGAACGAGCCCCGCAGGAGCCGCCGGAGCGTCGAGGTTGCCATGCCCCGAGCCCACCAGCACGTCCTTAAGTCGCCGCGCCGCGCGCCTTAAGATCCGCTTAAGCCTGCCCGCGGACCTCGGCCGATTCGGGCTCAGATGCCGACGTCCTCCAGCATCTCGGTGACCAGGGCGGCGATCGGCGACCGCTCGGAGCGGGTCAGGGTGACGTGGGCGAACAGTGGGTTCCCCTTCAGCCGCTCGACCACGGCGACGACGCCGTCGTGGCGTCCGACGCGGAGGTTGTCCCGCTGGCCCACGTCGTGGGTGAGGACGACCCGGGAGTTCTGGCCGATCCGGGACAGCACGGTGAGCAGCACATTGCGCTCCAACGACTGGGCCTCGTCCACGATCACGAACGCGTCGTGCAGCGAGCGTCCGCGGATGTGGGTCAGCGGCAGCACCTCGAGCAGCTCCTGGGCGAGCACCTCGTCGATCACGTTCTTGCTGGTCACCGAGCCGAGCGTGTCGAACACGGCCTGTCCCCAGGGCGACATCTTCTCGTTCTCGCTGCCGGGAAGGTAGCCGAGCTCCTGCCCACCCACCGCGTACAGCGGACGGAAGACGATCACCTTGCTGAACAGGCGTCGCTCCAGCACCGCCTCCAGGCCGGCGCACAGCGCCAGAGCCGACTTGCCGGTGCCGGCGCGTCCACCGAGGGACACGATGCCGACGTCAGGGTCGAGCAGCAGGTCGAGTGCCACGCGCTGCTCCGCCGAGCGGCCGTGGATGCCGAACGCCTCGCGGTCCTTGATCAGCTTCACCGTGCCGTCCGGCTGCACCCGGCCGAGCGCGGACGAGCCACTGCCGTGCAGCACGACGCCGGTGTGGCAGGGCAGGTCCATCGTCTCCGGGACGAGGGCCTCGCCGGCACCGTAGAGGGCCTCGATGCTGGCGTCGGCGACGTCCACCTCGGCCATCCCCGTCCAGCCGGAGTCGACGGTGAGTTCGTTGCGGTACTCCTCGGCTGCGAGCCCGACGGCGGATGCCTTCACCCGCATCGGCAGGTCCTTGCTGACCAGGACGACGTCGTCGCCCTCGGCGCGGTAGTTCAGCGCGACGGCGAGGATCCGGGAGTCGTTGTCGCCGAGGCGGAAGCCGGCCGGCAGCACCTCGGGGTCGGTGTGGTTCAGCTCGACCCGGACCGTCCCCTCGCTCTCGTTGACCGGGACGGGCGCGTCCAGTCGGCCGTACTTCACCCGCAGGTCGTCCAGGAACCGCAGCGCGGTCCGGGCGAAGTAGCCGAGTTCGGGATGATGCCGCTTGGCCTCCAGTTCGGTCACCACCACGACCGGCACCACGACGGAGTGCTCCGCGAACTTGCGCAGCGCCTGCGGGTCACTGAGCAGCACCGACGTGTCGATGACGTAGGTCTTCAGCGCCAGGGCGGAGTCGCGGGTTCCGGAGAACGCGGTACGGGTGGAGGTGCGTGGCATGTCTGTCCTTGTCCGCGCCGGACCGACAACCCGTCCGGCGCCTGTCGTAGGTCACCTCTCGGGGGAAGGGCGAGGCGTCCCTCCCGGGAAAGAGCCTATGCAGCCCTCTGGCCGGGGCCCGCAGACACGCCCGTGGGATTCGCGGCCGCAATACTGCTGCCGCCTGGGACCCTTCGGGGTCGGCGGCCCACCGTGGCGGCCAGGTCCCGACTTGGCAGCGGGAACGGGCCGGGCGTGACAAGCTTGGGGACGAACACCGCCCCTGCTGAAGGAACGTGCATGCGCACCGCCCGGCTGACCGCCGCCATCTCCGCGGCTGCGGTCGTGCTGTTGTCGCTGCCCGCAACGCCCAGCGCAGCCGAGGCGCCCGAGGACCAGACCATCATCGTCACGCTCGACCGGACCTCGAGTGACACCGCCCAGTCCGCCCAGGACGCCGTCGAGGCGGCCGGCGTGACGGTGAGCGACGCCCGTCCGATCAGTGACCGGTCGGTCGCCGTCACGGTCGCCCACGTCTCCGAGGCGAAGGCGCAGGCCGTCGGCGAGACCGTCGCCGACCAGCATGGGGTCACCGCGGCCCGCCCGGCGCGCCGGGCCCATGCCGCCGTCACCGACGACACCTGGTACACCGACCTGTGGAACCTCAACGCCGCGACCGGCAGCACCTACGGGGTGGACGCGGAAGACGCCTGGCCGAAGAGCACCGGCTCCGGCGTCGTGATCGGGGTCGTGGACACCGGCATGACGAAGCATTCCGACCTGAGCGGCGCGTCCTCGATCGTCGCCGGGAACGTCATCAAGGGCTACGACTTCATCAGCGATCCGGACAATGCCGGGGACGGCAACGGCGCCGACGACGACCCGAGTGATGAGGGTGACTACACCAACGACGAGGACTCGTCCTGGCACGGCACCCATGTCGCCGGCATCATCGCAGCGCTCCGCAACGCCGAAGGGGTCGTCGGGGTGGCGCCGCAGGCACTGATCGAACCGCTGCGGGTGCTCGGCCGTGAGGGGGGCAGCGAGGACGACATCGTCGCCGCGATCACCTGGGGCGCCGGCCTGCCGGTGCCCGGCATGCCGACCAACCCCCGCCCGGCGTCCGTGCTGAACCTGTCGCTGTCCGGTGGCGGGTACAGTCCCGATCCCGCCGACTACGAGTGCGGCACGGCCATGCAGACCGCGATCAACGCCGCGGTCGCCCACGGCACCGCCATCGTCGTGCCTGCCGGAAACGGCACCCACGGCGACGCCCTGCGCTACTCCTTCCCGGCGAACTGCAGCAACGTCATCCGGGTGACCGCGACCGGGCCGGACGGCACCCTGGCCGACTACAGCAACTACGGCACGTCCGACTACCCGGCCACGCTGGCGGCACCGGGGACGGGCATCCTGTCGACCTACAACTCCGGCGCGACGGTGCCGGCCGGCGAGGACTACGACCGGATGAGCGGCACGTCGATGGCCGTGCCGCACGTCACCGGGACCATCGCCCTGTTGCGGGCAGCGCGGCCGGGGCTGTCGGTCGCGGAGGTCGTGAACCTGATGAAGGTAACGTCCCGACCCACGCGGGACGGCTGCCCGGCCGTCCGCTGCGGAGCCGGCATCGTGGACGCGGCCGCCGCGGTCGCCGCCGTCGACGGCCCCACCACGGTAGGGGTCTCGATAGCCACGCCGGTGATCTCCGGGAAGGCGAGGGTGGGGAGTCCGCTGACCGCGTCTGTTGGCGCCTGGTCGCCGTCCAGCGAGACGCCCACCTGGCAGTGGCTGCGCGACGGCGTCCCCATCGCCGGACAGGTGCGTGCGAGCTACACCCCGGTCGCCGCCGACAAGGACAAGGCGCTGTCGGTGCGCGCCACCCTCCGCTACTTCGACGCGACCACGAGCGGGACCAGTGCGTCGGTGACCATCGCCGGGCTGCCGTTCACGTCCCAGGCCCGGCCGAAGATCAGCGGCACCTTCAAGGTGGGCCGAAAGCTCACGGTGAAGGTGGGGACGGTCAAGCCCGCGGCCACCGGCAAGAGCTACCAGTGGCTGCGCAACGGGACGGCGATCACGAAGGCCACCCACAGCACGTACCGCCTGGTCAAGGCGGACCGGCGCAAGAAGATCTCGGTGAAGGTGACCGTCAGCCGGGCCGGCTATCTCAGCCGTAGCGCGACCTCGTCGAGCCACAAGGTGAAGTAGTCAGTGGCCGTAGCGCCGCTCACGCTGGGCGTAGGCGCGCAGCGCCCGGATGAAGTCGACCTTGCGGAAGTCGGGCCACAGCGCCTCGCAGAAGTAGTACTCGCTGTGCGCTGACTGCCAGATCAGGAAGCCCGACATCCGCTGTTCCCCCGAGGTCCGGATGATCAGGTCGGGGTCGGGCTGGCCGGCGGTGTAGAGGTGGTCGGAGATGTGGTCGATCTCGAGGGTGCCGGCGAGCTCGTCGAGGGTGTTGCCCTTCGCGGCCTCGCTCGCCAGCAGCGAGCGGACGGCGTCGCGGACCTCGTGGCGTCCGCCGTACGCGATGGCGACGTTGACGTGCAGGCCAGGGTTGTCCGCCGTCCCAGCCTCGGCAGCGCGCAGGGCCCCGGCCATCGCCGGCGGGAGCAGGTTCGGGTCACCGACCACCTGGACCCGGTAGCGGCCGGCCGCCGCCAGGTCGGTGACCAGGTTCTCGATGACGCCGAGCAGCGGCTCGATGCCCTCCTCCTCCGAGCGGGAGAGGTTGTCGGTGGAGAGCACCCACAAGGTGACCAGCGGGATGTCCAGCTCTGCGCACCAGCCGACGAACTCCTTCAGCTTGTCCGCGCCGGCCTGGTAGCCGACGACCAGCGGCTGGTCGGGCGCGTTCGTCCGGGCCCAGCGCCGATTGCCGTCCGCGAGGACGGCGACGTGTCCGGGGAGCGCGTCCGAGTCGAGCTGGGAGAGGACGCGTCTCTCGTAGTAGGAGTACAGGAAGCCCCACGACTGCACGCGGTCGACGAGATCCCGCGCCCAAAGTGGGAGCGCCATGCGGTCACCCTACCGCGACGCGATTCGCGCGCCGGGGTTGAAAACCGGGTGCAACTAACCTACGGTGAAGTAAGTTACGCAAACGTAGGTAGGAGCTCCGGATGGTCAGGACAACGGCGGCGGAGACTACCGAGGCCAGCCCGTCCGAGCGTCCCCGGCTGCGCGGCTGGCTGCACCTGGGGATGACCCCGCTGGTCGTCGCCGGCGGGATCGTGCTGATCGTCCTCGCGCCGACCGTCGCGGGAAAGGTCGGAGCCGCGGTCTGGCTGGCCGGCGCCGTCCTGCTGTTCGCGACCAGCGCCGCCTACCACACGATCGACTGGTCGCCGTCGGTCAAGGCGGCGCTGCGCCGCTGGGACCACGCCAACATCTTCGTCTTCATCGCTGCCACCTACACCCCGCTGGCACTCTGCCTGCTGGACCCCGGCCAGGCGACCCTGCTGCTGGCGATCATCTGGTCGGTGGCGGTGGTCGCGCTCCTGGTGCGGGTGTTCTGGCCGGGTTCGCCGCGTTGGTTCGACGTGATCTGCTACCTGCTGCTCGGCTGGGCCGGAGTGTGGTGGATGCCGACCTTCTGGACGGTGGGCGGCCCGGCGGTGGTGATCCTCGTCCTGCTCGGAGGCCTGGTGTACAGCCTCGGCGCGCTGGTCTGGGCGAGGCGGTGGCCCGACCCGTCCCCGAAGTGGTTCGGCTTCCACGAGGTTTTCCACGCGTGCACGGTGGTCGCCGCGCTCTGCCACTTCGCGGCGATCACGGTGGCCATCTTCGCCTGAACCGTCGGGGACAGGTACTTCGGTTCAACCTGACCCACCGTGAACCATCGGGGACAGGTACTTTCGTTCAACGCTAATGAGCCGGAGGCCCGGTGAACCGAAGTACCTGTCCCCGATGGTTCAGGTGCGGCTCGGTGAACCGAAGTACCTGTCCCCAACCGTTCAGACGGACGGCTCAGTGAACCGAAGTACCTGTCCCCGACGGTTCAGGTGCGGCTCCAGAGGGCGGTGCGGAGCTCCTTGAGGTCGCTGGTCGGCGGGAAGCAGACCGTGCCGCGGCAGACATAGGCACCAGGCTCCGGACGCTCGTCGAAGTGGTGCGCGAAGCCCTCGGTACCCGGACGCCCGACGACCACTGCCGTCCCCGCCGGAGCCATCCGCCAGACTGCCCGGGCGAGGCGTCCGAGCGGGTCGCCGTCCTCGCTCACCACGACCGCGACCGCCGGCTTGAGCCCGGTGCGCGCCTCGTCGGCGACCAGCGCATCGGCCAGGGCGGAGCCGGCGAACCTCGGCGCCGCCTGCAGCATCCCCCGCAGCGTGGACGCCGCCGCGTCCGCCCGCTCCTGATACGCCGGGACGTCGGCGAGCAGGCCGACCAACCGCAGCGCCGCCACCAGGGCGGACGTACCGGACGGCGTCGGATTGTCACTCAGTTCGCGCGGACGGGCGAACAGCTCCTCGGCGTCGGCAGCGCTGTCGTAGAAGCCACCGTCCCCGGCGTCGAACAGGGGCAGGGCGACATCCAGCAGTGTCCGGGCGCGGTCCAGCCAACCACTCTCCCCCACCGCTCCGGCCAGGCGCGCGAAGCCGAGTGCCACGGCGCCGTAGTCGTCGGCGAACCCGTCCACGCCCCCGGGGACGCCGTCGAGCGAGCTGCGCCGCAGCCGTCCCTCGACCCAGTGGACGTCCCACAGGTACTCGGCGGCACCGCGCGCGAGCTCCAGCCAGTCCGGCTCGTCGAAGACCACCGCGGCCTGCACCAGGGAGTCGATCGCCCAGCCGTTCCAGGCGGCCACCACCTTGTCGTCCCGCGCCGGCGCGTAGCGACGGAAGCGCTCGGCCAGCAGCCGCTCCGAAACGATGGTCAATCGACCGGAGTCGGGCGTCCCCCGCAGCTGCAGCGTCGAGAGCCCGTGCTCGAACGTGCCGGCGCGGGTGACGTGGAACGCGTCGGCTGCCCAGTCGCCGTCCTCGCGACCGAGAGCGTCGGCGAGCAGGTCGGGGTTCCAGCAGTAGTAGATGCCCTCGTGCTGCGTCCCGTGCGCGTCGAGGCTGTCGGCGTCGAGGCTGGACGCGAACCCACCGGCCTCGGTGCGCAGTTCGCGTCCCAGCCAGCCGGCAATGCCCCGGACGACCCGCTCGTGGTGCCAGCGCAGCACCGGCTCGTGGTCGGCGGTCCGGCGCCAGCCACGGACGTAGCTGCCGAGCAGCAGCGCGTTGTCGTAGAGCATCTTCTCGAAGTGCGGGGTCACCCAGCCGGCGTCGACGCTGTACCGGTGGAACCCGCCCCCCAGCTGGTCGTGGATGCCGCCGCGCGCCATGGCCTCGAGGCTGCGCTGCGCGACGTCCAGCGTGCCCGGGTCGCCCTTGACCAGCAGCGCGTCGATCAGCAGGGGCGCCGGGAACTTCGGGGCGGTGCCGAACCCGCCGTGGACGGCGTCGAATCCCGCCGCTGCCTGCTGCAGCAGCGGCCACACCTCGACCGGACCGGCCGCCGCCGGTACGGCGAAGCTGTCGGCGAGGGCGGCCACGATTGCGTCCGCGCTCGAGCTGGCCTCATCACCGCGTTGCTGCCACGCCTCGGCGATCGCCTCCACGACCTGGGTGAACGACGGCATGCCGGACGTCGGCACCGGCGGATAGTAGGTGCCGGCGAACAGCGGACGCCCGTCCGGAGTGAGGAAGACGGTCATCGGCCAGCCGCCGGAGCCGGTCAGCGCTTGGGTGGCCTTCATGTAGACGGCGTCGACGTCGGGACGTTCCTCCCGATCCACCTTCACCGCAACGAAGCTGGGGTTGACGACAGCGGCGACGGCCGGATCGGAGAACGACTCGTGCGCCATCACGTGGCACCAGTGGCAGGACGCGTAGCCGACCGACAGCAGGATCGGACGGTTGGACGCGCGCGCCTCGGCCAACGCGTCCGGCCCCCACTCCCACCAGTCGATCGGGTTGTCGGCGTGCATCCTCAGGTAGGGCGAGGACGCCGCGGCAAGGCGGTTCGCCACGGCTACTCCGCGGACGGCCCGGAGGCGGGGGACGCGGCGTCCCCGGGCTCCGGCTGCTCGCGGAAGTGGATCTTCTTCAGGTGGCTGGACATGCTCCAGTAGAGGGCGCCGAGCAGCAGCAGAAGCACCCCGACCATCGCCAGCGGCAGCCAGGGCGGGGTCGCCGGGCCGGCGGTCAGCTCGAGAACAGCCATGGCCCAAAGCTATCGTCCTCGTGTCCGCGGATGCCCGCGAACAGGTCGTCCTCCGGCACCTCGACGGGCACCCGCGAGCGGACCAGCTGGTAGTCCTCGGTCGGGTGCGCCGACTGCTGGATCTCCAGCGGGACGGCGAACCACCGTCCGTCCGGGTCGATCTGGGTCGCGTGCGCCAGCAGCGCCCGCTCCCGGACGCCGAAGAAAGCCGCACACGGCACCCGGGTGGTGATCCGGGCGGTGTCGTCGGGATCCTCGGCCCAGTCGGACAGCCACTCGGTGAACGGGCTCTCCAGGCCGGCGGCGTGCATCGCCCGGTCGAGCGCTGCGAAGCGTCCTCGGTGCAGGGTGGTGTCGTAGTAGACCTTCGGCGTCGCCCAGGCCGGGCCGTGCTCCGGCCAGGCGTCGGGATCGGCAGCTGCCTCGACGGCCGCCATCGAGACCTTGTGGGTCATGATGTGGTCGGGATGCGGGTAGCCGCCGTTCTCGTCATAGGTGGTCAGCACGTGCGGACGCAGCTCGCGGATCACCTTCACCAGCCGGCCGGCGGCGACGTCGACGTCCTGGGCGGCGAAGGTGTCGGGCTCGACGTCCGGCCCCATCCCGGAGTCGACGTAGCCCAGCCACACCTGCTCGATGCCGAGGATCTTCGCCGCCGCGGCCATCTCCTCGCGGCGCAGTTCGGGGAGCCGGGCCTCGTTCTCGGGGCTCTCCATCCTCGGGTTGAGGATCTCGCCGCGCTCGCCACCGGTGCAGGTGGCAACCACGACCCGGACGCCCTGGTCGACGTAATAGGCGCTGGTGGCCGCGCCCTTGCTCGACTCGTCGTCGGGGTGGGCATGGACGTGCAGCAGCCGGAGTGGGCTTTGGGCAGGCATGGTCATCATTGTGCCAACCTTCCCGACCCTCTCTGGATTCCCGCGCACAATGTACCCATGACCGTCACCGCGCCCAGCCGGGTCAGGCAGCGCTACCAGGAACGGCGCCCGCCCCTGTGGATCGCGCTGGCGATCGCGCTCGCCCTCGTCGGCGTGGGCTGGCTGGTCTGGGCCGGAATGTACGGCGCGACCGGGACGGTGACCGCCCGCGTGGACGCCTTCCGGGTGTTGTCCGACACCCAGATCGAGGTGACCGTCACCCTCGATCGGCCGGACCCGGCCGCGCCCGCCACCTGCCAGCTGTTCGCCCAGGCGGTGAGCTACGAGCGGGTCGCCGAACTGCCGATCAGCGTCGAGGCGGGAGGCTCGAAGCTGACCACCCGGACCTACGTCCTGAACACTCTCCGTCGAGCCACCACCGCCGACGTCGAGGACTGCCACCGACCGGGTTGAGCGGGCAGATCGGGTAGATTCGGTGAGCATGACCGAACCGACGACGTGGCTGACCCAGGACGCCTTCGACCGCCTCAGCGAGGAACTCGCCCACCTCAAGGGCGAGGGACGCCGGGCGATCGCGGCCAAGATCGCACACGCTCGCGACGAGGGCGACCTGTCCGAGAATGCGGGCTATCACGCGGCGCGTGAGGAGCAGGCGCACCAGGAGGCCCGGATCCGGCAGCTCAGCGCGATGCTCGAGGACGCCCAGGTCGGCCAGGCCCCCGGAAGCGAGGACGAGGTCCTTCCCGGCGACAGGGTCACCATCTACTACGACGGCGATCCCGACGACGAGGACAGCTTCGTCCTCGGCTCGCGGGAGATGCTGGGCATCGACGAGAACCTCGACCTGGAGGTCTTCTCGCCGCAGTCGCCACTCGGTGCCGCCGTGCTCGGCGCGAAGATCGGCGACACCGTCAGCTACACGGCCCCGACCGGCCGGACGATCGAGGTCACCGTCGTGGCGAGTGCGCCCCTGAGTTGATCACTCGAGCTCGGTCAGCAGGACCGCGGCCTCGTCCGGGGCCAGCGCGCCGGAGGCGACCTCGCTGAGCACCTGCTCGCGGGTCATCGTCACCGGCGCGGTGTCGGCCCCGGCCAGCCCCAGCCTGGTCAACAACTGGGTGAACCGGGCCCGAGCCGTCGGGTAGGAGACGCCGAGGTGCTTCTCCACCTCCCGGAGGTTGCCGCGAGAGGCCAGGAAGACCCGGAGCAGCTCGGTGTCCCGCTCGTCGAGGGCGCAGAAGTCACAGTGTGCGAACTCGCCGGCCAGTTCCGAGCCGCAGCTGCGGCAGCCGACCCGGGTGGTGACCAGTTCACCGCCGCAGACCGGGCAGTCGGCCGGCGCCCGGTATGTCGGCGTGGTCACTGCGCAGCCTCCGAGCCCGCCACCACGTTGGCCCAGCCCATGACCACGCCCACGTCCATCCGGGCCGAGCCGTTGCCCAGCACGACCTCGTCGGCCTGTCCGGAATGCGCTCCGCTCCAGGAGATCTTGCCGAGCTGCGCCTCACCGCGGACGGTGACGTTCGAGGCGTCGGACAGCTCGACGGTCAGCTGGCCGGACTCCACCCGGAGCCGCGAGCGTCCGGAGGTGACCGTGCCCTTCAAGGTGGCGAAACCCGCCTGGACCAGGACGTCGTTGGCCTCGCTGAAGCCGCCGACCTCGGCACCGCCCGCCGTCACCCGGACCTTGCCGAGGTACGGCACGTCGGTGCAGGTGAGGTGCCCGGCGGTGACCTCGACGTCGAGGGCGATCGACGGGTTCACTCGCAGCACGAGCTCCTTGCCGAGACCCAGCGCCCGGATGTCGTCGAAGCTGCGCGGGGGGCGGAGAATGGAGAAGTCACCGAGGTTGGGCCCGAACTCGCCGTCGCTGGAGACCTCCAGCACCGAGCCATTGCGGCGCAGCACGTGCGGGCCTTCGGCCGAGGCGGTGGCGACTGCCGCGTCCCCGACGATTCGGACGCGGCGTCCGACCGCCCGCACCGAGATCCGGTCCACCCCGCGCGTCCCGGACGAGCGTCGGCGCGTCCCCTCGGAGCCCGCTCCGGCCGCGTCCGGCTGGCCGAAGACCTCTCTGGCGTGCGGGGAGTACTGGCGGCGGCCGGCGTCGTTGTCGTCGCCGAGTTCCTCGTTGGTGGGCTCCGCTCCGCGAGGTTCGGCTGCAGCCTCGGCCTTGAGCGCGTCGATCCGGCGCGCGGCCTCGGCAGCGTCGATGCGACCGGCGGCGAGGTCGTCGAGAATGGGTGCGAGATCCGGGTTGTCCATACAGTCAGCCTAGCCGGGCTTCCCAATCAGGAAACCGGGGTTTCCACTATGGAAACCCCGAACGATCAACCGGCCCGCAGCGGCTCGCCGAAACGGCCGGGGTCCAGGCCACGGATGAAGGCCGTGAAGAACGCGAGCACAGGGATCACCAACAGTGCACCGACGATTCCGGCGAGGGTGGCGCCGACAGCCAGTCCGATCAGCACGGCGAGAGGGTGCAGCTGCACGGCCCGTCCCAGCAGGATCGGCTGCAGGAAATGGCCCTCCGCTTCCATCACGACGACGGTGATCGCCAGCATGATCAGCGCGCTCACCGGGCCGTGGGTGACGAGCGCGAGCGCGCAGGCCACCGTCCCGGCGAGGACGGCACCGATGACCGGCACGAACGCGGCCACGAAGGTCAGCGCGAACAGCGCCCACGCCATCGGTAGGCCGAGAGCGAGCGCGCCGGCGAGGATCCCGGCGGCGTCGACCAGCGCCACCAACACCTGCGCGCGCATGTACGCGACCAGTGAGATCCACCCACCTGCGGAGGCCCGGTCGGTGGCGACCTGGTAATGCCGCGGCACCACCTTGAGGATCGAGGTCCAGATGTGCTCGCCGGACGCGAGGAAGAAGAACGTGGCGATCAGCGCGATCGCGAGCCCGGCGAAGAAGTGGCCCACACCGACTCCCGCCTTGGCCGCGACGCCCGCGAGCTCGGCCCGGGAGTCGCTCACCCACTGACTGAACTGGGCCAGGTAGCCGTCCAGCTGGGACGAGTCGATCTGGAGCGGGCCGGTGCCCAGCCAACTCACCAGCGACTGGACGCCGGCTGCGGCCTGGCTCCAGAGCTCGGGCCACTCCCGCGCGACCTGGGTGCCGATGGCCGCGAAGACGCCGACGACGACCAGGGCTAGGGCGACCAGGCAGCCGGCGGCGGCGAGCCCTTTCGGCCACTTCCAGCCGAGCAGCAGCCGGTTGAGCGGGGTCAGCAGAGCGGTGAGCAGGATCGCGATCCCGAGCGGCACGCTGACGGCGGAGAAGTAGGTGAGCAGCCACCACAGCAACCCCAGGACTGCCACGACCGCCAGCACCCGCCAACTCCACGCCGCGGCCGTGACCAGGCCTTGGGGGACGCGGGGCGCAGAACCGGATCGGACTCGCTTGCGAGGCATCGCCATGGCCGCACCCTACCCACGCTGCCCAGGCTGCGTCGGCACGACCCCGGCCTCCCAGCCACCTCCTGACGAACGGGACAAACCTGACGCCAGCGGCGCCCCAGACGCCACAACACCCGCGTCGACGTCGATCAGCGGCAGGAACGTCCCGCGGGCGGCGATTCCCCGCCAGCGACCACCACGCCACCCGGCCCTCGCACACCCGACGAGACATCGAGACACATCCAGTCCCGCGCGGGACAAAGCTGACACCAGCAGCACCTCAGACGCCACAACACCCAACGTCGACGTCGACCAGCGGCAGAAACGTCCCACGGGCGACCGATGTCCCGCCAGCGACCTCGCGCTATCCCCTCACCTACCGACCGGAACACCGGGACACATCGAGTCCCTCACGGGACAAAACTGACATTAGCGGCGCCGCAGATGCCACTGCACCCGCGTCGACGTCGACGAGCGGCAGGAACGTCCCGCCAGCGACGATGGCCCGCCAGCGACCACCACGCCACCCGGCCTCGCACACCCGACGAGACATCGAGAGACATCCGAGACCCGCGCGGGACAAAACTGACACCAGGAACGCCCGAGACACCGAAACGCCTGCGCCGACGTGAATCAGCGGCAGAAACGTCCCGCCGGCGACGATGTCGCGCCGGCGACCCTGGGCCTCTGGGCTGCCTGTCGGCGTACGTGGCGTGTTGGCGTGCACGTGTCCTGCTGGCGTGCTCGTCGTCAGGTCTCCTAGGGTGAACAGGTGCGCACCCCGCTGCCAGAACTGATCGCCGCCGACTGGGCGGAGGCGCTCACTCCGGTGGCCGACCGGATCGCCGCCATGGGCGACTTCCTCCGGGCCGAACTGGCCGCCGGACGGAGCTACCTGCCGAGCGGCGCCAACGTGTTGCGCGCATTCAGCCGCCCGCTGGCTGGCGTGCGGGTGCTGGTCGTCGGCCAGGACCCCTACCCCACCCCCGGACACCCCGTCGGGCTGTCGTTCTCGGTGGCGCCGGACGTGCGTCCGCTGCCGCCGAGCCTGGTGAACATCTACGCCGAGCTGGAGGCCGATCTCGGGATTCCGCGAGCGCAATCCGGCGACCTGACGCCGTGGTTCAACCAGGGCGTGCTGCTGCTGAACCGGGTGCTGACCGTCCGTCCTGGAGCCCCGGCGTCCCATCGTGGCAAGGGCTGGGAGCAGGTCACCGAGTGCGCCATCGATGCGCTGGCGCACCGCGGCGGCCCGCTGGTGGCGATCCTGTGGGGCAAGGACGCCCAGACCCTGGCCCCGCGCCTGGACGGGATCGCGCAGATCGCCTCCCCCCACCCGTCGCCGATGTCGGCCCGCTACGGGTTCTTCGGGTCGAGGCCGTTCAGCCGGGCCAACTCCGCGCTGGTCGCCCAGGGCGCCGAGCCGATCGACTGGCGGCTGGAATGACCCCGGCCGGGGTGGTGTTGATCCAGGCATGTTCGGATTCACCACGCCCGAGATGATCACGCCGGGACGGGCGCTGCCTGGCCGCGATCAGCCGATCCTCGACCCGGGCTTCCACGAGGTCCTCGGGACGCGGATCGATGCCGTGCCCGCCGGCGCCGAGGTGGCCTACTTCGCGCTCGGCTGCTTCTGGGGTGCCGAGAAGCTGTTCTGGCAACTGCCGGGCGTGGTCACGACGGCGGTGGGCTACGCGGGCGGCTACACGCCGAATCCCACCTACGAGGAGGTCTGCTCGGGACGCACCGGGCACGCCGAGACCGTCAAGGTGGTCTTCGACCCCAGCAGGACCAGTTACCAGGAGTTGCTGCGCGTCTTCTGGGAGAACCACGATCCCACCCAGGGGATGCGCCAGGGCAACGACCACGGCACCCAGTACCGGTCGGCGATCTACACCACCTCACCCGAGCAGGAGACGGCGGCGACGGCGTCCCTGGACGACTTCGCGCACCGACTCGGCGACGCCGGGTACGGCAGCATCACCACCCAGCTCGCTCCGGCCGGGCCGTTCTTCTACGCCGAGGACTACCACCAGCAGTACCTCCAGAAGAACCCGAACGGCTACTGCCCGATCCACGCCACCGGCGTGACCTGCAGCCCGGCGGCGTAGGCCGACCGGTCAGGACGCGCTGAGCTGCCGGGAGAAGAAGTCCACGAAGTCGCCCTGGTAGAAGGCGTCGTCGATGGTGTGCCCGCCGTCGAAGGTGCGCAGCGAATGGTCGACGCCTTTGGCCGAGAGCAGCCGATCCAGATACTTGGTGCCCGCCGGAATCCAGGTGTACTGGTCCGACCTGCCGTACGACAGACGGAGGGAGGTCAGCCGGCCGCTGCCGGCCAGGTAGGCGTCGACCTTGGCGGCGAGGTTGCCGAACCCGCCCTCATACGCGGCGACCACCGCCGGATCCTGTTTGCGCAGCGGTATCGCCGGATCCAGCAGATGCGCGAAGGGCGATGCGGTCGCCGACGTGTCCGGGGCGAACGCGGCGGCGTACGCCGGCCAGGAGCCGTTGTCGGCCAGCATCGCGGCGAGCCCCCCGTGCGGGTCGAGCAGCCCGGGCGAGAGCGCATACGCCGAGCCGAACACGTCCGGCCGTGACAGTGCGAGGTTGACCGTCCCGCCCCCACCCATCGAGAATCCGGCGATTCCCCGGGCCGCGGTGTGCGGCACCGTCCGGAGGTTCGCGTCCACGTAGGAGACCAGATCCTTGGCGATGAAGTCGGCCATGTTCCCACCGACCGGCGAGTTCGCATAGAAGTTGCCGCCGAGGGAGTTGATGCCGTCGGCCTCGACGATGATGAACTCCCGCGCACCAGACGCGGCCATCTGCTTGTCCAGATCGGCGGCGACGGTCAGGAACGCACCGGTCGAGTCCTGGTAGCCCTCCAGGAAGTACACGACGGGGTAGCGCTGGTCGCCGCTGAAGTAGGACGCGGGGAAGGTGACCAGCACCTTTCGCTCGGTGGGCTCACCCAGGAGGTTCCCGGCCAGGGATGGCGCCGGGACGGTCACGATCTGCGTGCGCCGCGGAGCGTCCGGGGTCGCCGGTGGACTCGAACGATCCCCGGTCCCTGGTGTGCCGGCCGGAGCGCCACCGGGCGCACACCCCGCCAGCACCAGGGCGGCGAAGGCTGCCAATACCGACCGAGCCACTCCGCCCGTCATCACACCCCACCTCAGTGCGCTTCCTTGCGCTGCCATCGGTGACACTACCGTGCGGAGTCTTCTGGTCACGGCGAATCCAGACACCGCGCGGGAGGACCTCCCGTCGAAAGCACGCGTGCGATTCCTCCCGGCCGACCCGGCGGGCTGCCGCCCGGCAGCGACTGCCTCGTGGACGCGCGGGCGGCCGGCGTCACCACCTTGAAACTGGCACAGCTGTTCGACGCTGCGGGCGGTGGGACTGCACGTGGCGAGCGCCGAGGTGCCGTGGCTGCAGGACGCGTTCAGCACGGTATCCCTCGACCCGGTGCACTGGACTGTCTGCGTGGACGCGGCGTCGCTCGTGCTCCGGGCCGAGGAGGCGCGCAAGCCGGTGGTCCGCCTGGTCAGCTGCAATCGTTGACGCCGCCCCCGGACGGGCCTACCGTCGGTGGTGGGGGCGATGTCAATGAGGATCGTTCGTCAACCCGCTGTGGCGGGACGCTTCTACCCCGGACGTGCGCCCGAACTCGACGCCACCGTGACCACGTTGCTGGACGAGGCCCGTGCCGTCGCCGCTCCCCCGGCAGCCCCACCCGAGGCCCTCATCGTTCCGCACGCCGGCTACGTCTACTCCGGGCCGACGGCGGCCCGCGGCTACGTCCTGCTGGAGTCGGCGAGGGGCGCGATCGAGCGGGTCGTCCTGCTCGGCCCGGCCCACTACGTCGCCTTCACCGGGGTCGCCCTCCCCGAGGCGGACGCGTTCGCGACCCCGCTCGGCGAGGTCCGCCTCGACCCACGCGCCGAGGAGCTCGCCGAGAGCCTTCCCCAGCTCATCTCCTACGCCGAGGCGCACGCGCCCGAGCACTCGCTGGAAGTGCAGCTGCCGTTCGTCCAACGCGTCCTCGGCGACGTGGAGGTCCTGCCGCTCCTGGTCGGGGACGCCGGACCCGAGCAGGTCGCTGAGGTGATCGAAGCCTGCTGGGGCGGCCCGGAGACACTGGTGCTGGTCAGCTCCGACCTCTCCCACTACCTGCCCTACGACACTGCCCGCGAACGGGACGGCGCCACCGTCGGCCACATCCTCGACGGCGACTGGCCGCTGCCGGACCGCAGTGCCTGCGGTGCCCGCGGGATCAACGGGCTGCTCGTGGTGGCTCCACGCCGCGGTCTGCGTCCCGAACTCGTCGACTACCGCAACTCCGGCGACACCGCCGGTGACCGCGCCCGCGTCGTCGGCTACGCGAGCGTGTCCTTCACCCACCCGCCCGGGCTGGGTACAGCTGAAAGTGAGGTGACCTGAGATGACCGAACTCGACACGCGCGCCGTCGTCGGCGCACCCGAGCATCCCGAGGACGACCCGCACGCCGGTCCCGTCCTGCTCGGCATCGCCCGTGCGGCGATCGCCTCCCGCGGCAGCTCCGGCGCCGCCCAGCCCGACGACCCGGCCTGGCTGGCCGAGCGGCGTGCCAGCTTCGTCACCATCACCGAGGACGCCCGGCTGCGCGGGTGTATCGGCTCGGTCCAGCCCAGCCGGACGCTGCGCGACGACGTCGTCCACAACGCCTGCGCCGCCGCGTTCCACGACCCCAGGTTCCCGCCGCTGCGCGCCCAGGACGTGCCCCGCGTCCGCCTCGAGGTCTCCGTCCTGTCAGCCACCTCACCGCTGCCGGCCGACACCCGCGAGATGCTGCTCGGCCACCTCCGTCCGCACACCGACGGGCTGATCCTCGGCTGGCACGGGCATCGCGCGACCTTCCTGCCCCAGGTGTGGGAGCAGCTCCCCGAGCCGGCGGACTTCGTCGATCATCTGCTGCGCAAGGCCGGCCTGCACACCGACTTCTGGGCCGGCGACATCGTGGCCCGCCGGTTCGGCGTCATCGCGTGGAGCGAACCCCACGATCTGTTGCTGACCCGGATGCCATGACCCCGGCCGGGATCGAGCCCTACCCCGCGCGGTGGTGGCACCGCCTGGCGGACGGACGGATCCAGTGCGACCTGTGCCCCCAGGAGTGCAAGCTGCGCGACGGCCAGCGCGGCGCCTGCTTCGTCCGCCGCCGCGAGGGCGCCCAGCTGGTCCTGACGACGTACGGGCTCGCGTCCGGTTTCTGCATCGACCCGATCGAGAAGAAGCCACTCGCCCACTTCCACCCGGGTAGCAGCGTCCTCTCGTTCGGGACGGTCGGCTGCAACCTGGCCTGCAAGTTCTGCCAGAACTGGGACATCAGCACGTCCCGCGACGTCGAGCGCCTGCAGGATGCCGCCGCGCCCGAAGCGATCGCGCAGACCGCGCTCGCCCACGGCTGCCGCAGTGTCGCGTTCACCTACAACGACCCGGTGATCTTCGCCGAGTACGCCATCGACATCGCGGACGCGTGCCGGGACGTCGGCCTCGGCACCGTTGCCGTCACGGCCGGCTACGTGCACGACGAGCCGCGTCGCGAGTTCTACGCGCACATGGACGCGGCCAACGTCGACCTGAAGGCATTCACCGACGAGTTCTACGCGCGGATCACCCGGTCCCACCTGCAGCCGGTCCTCGACACGCTGGCCTACCTGGCGCACGAGACCGACGTCTGGTTCGAGATCACCACCTTGCTGATCCCCGGCCACAACGACTCCGACGACGAGCTGCGGAGGATGTCGGAGTGGATCGCCGCCGAACTCGGCCCGAACGTCCCGCTGCACTTCTCCGCCTTCCATCCCGACCACCACCTGCGCGACGTGCCGCCGACGCCGCCGTCCACGCTGCGGCGGGCGCGGCGGATCGCCATGGACGCCGGACTGCGCTACGTGTACACCGGCAACGTCCACGACGTCGACGGCGACACCACCTGGTGCCCTGGCTGCGGTGGCGCCCTGGTCGTCCGGGACTGGTACCGGATCCTCGACTACGCGCTCACGGCGGACGGCAGCTGTCCGCGCTGCGGGCTCGCCGTGCCCGGCCGTTTCGACGCGACCGCCGGCGACTTCGGCTCCCGCCGGATCCCATTGAGGATCGCCGGCTGACTCCGACCGGAGCCGATTGACCCGCCTGCGGCGACAGGCTTTACTGAACCGTCACGACCATCGGAGGTTCGATGCCCGGCTCCCAGGTGCCCGCCTCGCGTCCCACCATGACCGATGTCGGCAGGGCTGCCGGGGTCTCGCCGACCACCGTCTCGCTGATCCTGAACGGACGGGACGCCAAGATCAGCCAGGAGACCCGCACCCGGGTGCTGGGAGCGATCGAGAAGCTCGGCTACCGGCCGAACCGGGCCGCCCAGGGACTGCGGCTCGGCAAGACCAGCACCATCGGCTTCCTCACCGACGAGATCGCCATCCAGCCGTACTCAGGACCCATGATCGCAGGCATCCACGACCTCACCTGGGAGCAGCGCTCCCTGCTGCTGATGGTGAACACCACCAGGAACCCGACCCGGCTCAAGGCCGCCGTCGAGGACCTGCTGGACCGTCAGGTGGACGGGCTGATCTTCGCCGCGATGGGCACTCGCCAGGTCGACTTCCCGCCCGTGCCCGAACACGTCCCGGCCCTGCTGGTGAACGCCTTCACCCCCGGCGACAGCCTGCCGTCCATCCTCCCCGACGAACTGGCCGGGGGCAGGGCGGCGATCGAGCACGTCCTGTCGCTGGGCCATCGGCGGATCACCTTCATCGCCGGACGATCCGCGGCCTGGGCAACGAAGATGCGCGAGCGCGGCTACCTGGAGGGGCTGGAGGCCGCCGGCCTGGATCCGGCGAAGAACCCGGTGCTGCACGGCAACTACCGGATCGACTCCGGCTACGAGCTCACCTGGGAGGTGATGCAGCGGCGGCACCGCCCGACTGCCCTGCTGCTCGGCAACGACCAGATGGCTGCCGGCGCGTACCTGGCCCTGGCCCGGCTGGGGCTGAGCATCCCCGACGACGTGTCGGTGGTGGGGTACGACGACGAGTCACTCGCCGCGGACCTCGCCCCGGCGCTGACCACGGTGCGGATCCCGTTCTACGAGATGGGCCGGCTCGCAGCCCAGCACACCCTGGCCGGAACGGTGGCCGGCCTGCCGTCCCGCACCTACGAGCCGTGCACGATCGTGCACCGCTCCTCCACCAACCCGCCGCCCGGCGAGTGAAGCCGGACGGCAGGCGGCGAGAGAACTGCCTCAGGCCGTCGCGGCGGTGAGCCGGTCGAGCGCCTGCTCCCACCGGCGGGCGAGCGCTGCGGTGTCGAAGTAGGTGGGGATGTGCTGGTGGGTGATCTCCAGCCGGGTGCCCGACTCCTCGGCCGAAAGGTCGACCTCGACGATCGTCGTCGGGGTGTCCTCTGCCGGATGCCAGGTGAACCGGATCTGTTCCAGCGGGTGGTACGAACGCACCACCCCGAAGGTGCCATCGGCGGCGTGCCAGCTGTCGCCCTTGTCACCGAGTTCGGCCCCGACCCCGAGGAGCGCTTCCGCGCCTTCCCGGGTGACCAGGAGCTTCCAGACTTCCTTGATGGGTTGGGACACCGACCGGTTCGCTGTCACGGTGGTGTCCACGGGGTTCACGAGCGTGTCACCCTCGACCTGATCCAACATTGGCCTACCTCGTTCCACTCAGTGGTTCGAACCCGCCCGACGCTGGACGGGTTAGTGGCCACCCTACTCACTCCCACTGCCAATGGAAGACCGTTCGCCCGACTGTCCCGATTCCGGCGCGGCGACGCGATTTCCGTCCCTCCAGCGTGTCGCTACCGGGTTGCGCGCCGGGCGGCCGATTGACTGTGGACAAGGCCGGACCAGGTATGAGTTGGTCCGGCTTCACCTTTCCCCGTCGATGAGCCGGGACGGCTGCGACGCGTGGGACGGGTGGATACGCTTGGGACGGTGTGGCCGCAAATCGTCCGGGATTCCTTCCCGAACCTCTTGCGCGGGGCCGCGGGCGGGCGCTAGAACTTACCTACGCGATCGCGGAGACGGGCCGAGAGGTACCGAGCCGGGGTCACGGACGGAGGTCGCAGCGATGCCCTCCCGGCCGAAGGAGCAATCCGGAGGCGCTACCGGGACGGGGAGCAGGGCGGAGCGGACAGCCGGGTTCGGGAAGCGTCCAGTCCTGAACGAATCGGAGGCCGGACCAACTCATACTTGGTCCGGCCTCCACCTTTTCTGGCTCCCTGTCTCCTGCTCACGCACCACGCGAACCGGTAGTCTGGCAAACCCGCAGCAGATGGAGGTGAGCCCTTGCTGACGATCCTGATCAGCGCCCACCTCGTGATCGCCATGGCTGCGGCGGGGCTGACCCGCTTGATCGGGCATCGTGCCTTCCTCCTGGTCGCCGTCCTCCCCGCGGCCACTTTCGGCTGGCTGGTCGCCCAGGCGCCGGTGGTCCTGGCCGGCGGCGCGGTCAGCGAGGTTGCCGCCTGGATTCCCGCGCTGCGCGTGGAGCTCAGCTTCCGGCTCGGCCTGGTGCAGTGGCTGCTGGCCCTGGTCGTCACCGGCATCGGTGCGGTGGTGCTGTGGTACTGCCGCTGGTACTTCGCAGGCGTGGCGTCCCAGCCCCGAGTGGTGGGGCTGCTGACCGCCTTCTGCGCGGCGATGATCGGCCTGGTCACAGCGGACGACCTGATCCTGCTCTACGTCTTCTGGGAAGCGACGACGGTCTTCTCCTACCTGCTGATCGGCCACGACCCGACCCGGCGGGCGAACCGTTCGGCCGCCCTGACCGCGCTGATCGTCACCACCACCGGCGGCCTGGCGATGCTGGTCGGGCTGATCGCGCTCGGCCAGGCCGCCGGCACGAACAGCCTCGCTGCGATCGTCGCCGCGCCCCCGTCCGGCGCCCTGGTGATGCTGGCGGCGCCGCTGATCCTGGCCGGCGCGCTGAGCAAGTCGGCACTGGCACCGTTCCACTTCTGGCTGCCCGGGGCGATGGCCGCGCCGACCCCGATCTCCGCGTACCTGCACGCCGCGGCGATGGTCAAGGCAGGGGTCTACCTGGTGGCCGTGTTCGCACCGGTGCTGGCCGGCCAGCCGGGGTGGCGTCCCGCGGTCTGGACGCTCGGCGCGCTCACCCTCTTCCTCGGCGGCTGGCGAGCGTTGCGCCAGGACGACCTGAAGCTGCTGCTGGCCTACGGGACCGTCTCCCAGCTGGGGCTGCTCGTCCTGCTGGTCGGCACCGGCACCCAGGCCGCGGCGCTGGGCGGGATGGCGATGCTGATCGCGCACGCCCTGTTCAAGGCCACCGCGTTCCTGGTGGTCGGGATCGTCGACCACGGCACCGGAACCCGGCAGCTGTCCGAACTCAGCGGCGTCGGCCGCAGCCTGCCGCTGACCGCGACCGTCGCCGGAATCGCGGCCGCGTCGATGGCCGGCCTGCCGCCCACTCTCGGCTTCATCGCCAAGGAGGCCGGCCTGGAAGGGATCACGAACCTCGGGCTCGGCCACGACGGAACCGGGATCGCCGCGCTGCCGGCCTGGCTGCTGATCGGCGTGGTGGTGGCCGGCTCGGCGCTCACCGTCGCCTACTCGCTGCGCTGGTGGTGGGGTGCGTTCTGGACGAAGCCGGGTGCTCCGGCCACGCCGATCAGCCACCGCCCGGAGGCCGGGCTGCTGGCCGGTCCCGTCCTGCTGGCGGCCGCGACGCTGGTCGGCGGCTTCCTCGGCGGGCCGCTGACTGCCGTCCTGCAGCCCTACGCCGACACGCTCCCGCTCGGCGAACCCGGCCACGGCCTGAAGCTGATCCCCGACCCCGGCGCTCCGCTGGCCGCGTCGGTGGTCGCGATCGGGCTCGGCGTGCTGCTGTTCGTTCAGCGCGACCGGATCGCGCGGATCCAGCAGACCTTCCCCCTCGTCTACGGCGCCGCCGACTTCTACCGGGCGTCCATGGCGGCCATCGACCGGCTCGCCGTTGAGGTCACCGACCGCACCCAGCGCGGCTCGCTGGCCAGCTACGTGGGCACGATCCTGGCCGTGATCGCCGCCGGCATCCTGCTGGCCCTCGCCTCCGTGCAGGCCTGGCCGGCCGCCTACCTGGCCGACAACGCCGGCCAGGTCGTGGTGGGCGCGGTGATGATGGTCGCGGCGGTGGCGGTCGCCACCTCCCGGGGACGCCTGCGCGCCGTCCTGTTGCTGGGTGTGACCGGCTACTGCACGGCGGTGCTCTTCCTCCTGCACGGCGCCCCGGACCTCGCGCTCACCCAGGTGCTGGTCGAGACCGTCTCGCTGCTGGTCTTCCTGCTGGTGCTCCGCAAGCTGCCGAAGTACTTCACCGAGCGTCCGCTGCAGTCGAGCCGGTGGTGGCGGGTCGTGCTGGCGGGCGGCACCGGCCTGGCCTTCACCCTGGTCGCGCTGCTCGCGTTCGGATCCCGGGTGGCCACGCCGGTCTCCGCGGCCTATCCCGAGGTCGCCAAGTCCTTCGGCTACGGCAACAACATCGTCAACGTCGTGCTGGTCGACACCAGGGCCTGGGACACGATCGGGGAGATCGCGGTGCTGAGCATCGCCGCGACCGGCGTAGCCAGCCTGATCTTCCTCCGCAGCCGCGGAGCGCCGGTCAGGCGGGTGACCAGCCCCGGCAACCGGCGCGACCGCGGCTGGCTGCAGGGCAGCCGGTCACTGCCGGACGCGCAGCGCTCGCTGATCTTCGAGGTCGTCACCCGGCTGCTGTTCCCGGTGATGATCCTGGTCTCGATCTACCTGCTGGTGGCCGGCCACAACCTGCCCGGCGGCGGCTTCGCCGGTGGCCTGGTGGCCGGCACCGCACTGCTGATCCGCTACCTCGCCGGCGGCCGCGCCGAGCTCGACGAGGCCATGCCCCTGCCCGCCGGCGCACTGCTCGGCACCGGGCTGGCCGCCGCCGTCGCGTCGGCGGTGGCGCCGCTGGCCGTCGGCGGCGTGATCTTCCAGAGCTTCGACGTCCACCTGCGCATCCCCGGCTGGGATCAGCTCGCGACCCCGCTCGGACCGCTGACGATTCTCGGCGATGTCCACCTGGTCTCGTCCACCGTCTTCGACATCGGCGTCTACCTGGTGGTGGTCGGCATGCTGCTGGACCTCGGCCGAAGCCTCGGTGGCGGCATCGACGCCCAGGCGGAGGAGGGTCTCACGCCGGCCCCCGAGCCGGAGTCCACCCATGCCATTCCCGGCGGGCGGTCGGACCGGTGAACGCGGCCAACCTGACCCTGGCGATCACCGCCGGCCTGGTCATCGCCTGCGGGGTGTACCTGATCACCGAGCGATCGCTGTCGCGGATCCTGGTCGGGGTGGTGCTGGCCAGCAACGGGGTCAACCTGCTGTTCCTGGTCGCGTCCGGCCCGGCGGGCGGCGCCCCGATCATCGGCCTGACGCCGGCGGACCGGATGAGCGACCCGCTGCCGCAGGCGATGGTGCTGACCGCGATCGTGATCACCCTCAGCGTGGCCGCCTTCGTGATGACGATGGCCTACCGGAGCTTCCAGCTCAACGGCAACGACGAGGTGGACGACGACGTGGAGGACGCCCGGATCGCCGCCCTGGCCGAAGCCGACCGGACCTCCGACAGCTTCGAGGAGCTCGGCTTCTCCGACACCGGCGAGGACGTGGTGAGCGAATGAACAACCTGCTCGCCGCCCCTGTCCTGCTGTGTCTGCTCGGAGCCGGCATCACCTTCCTCGCCGGCCGGCACCCCCTGCTGCAGCGCACGGTCTCGATCACCGCGGTGGTCGCCGTCTGCGCGGTCGCCGGGGTGCTGGTGTGGCTGACCGACTCCACCACCGTTGTGCTGTGGGTGGGCGACTGGCCGCAGCCTCTCGGGATCGTGCTGGTCGCCGACCGGCTGGCAGCCCTGATGCTGCTGGTGGCCTCGCTGGTGTCGCTGGCGGTGCTGATCTACTCCACCGGGCAGGACCGGGACGAACGCCGCCGCGAGACGCCGGTGTCGATCTTCCACCCCACCTTCCTGCTGCTGGTCGCCGGGGTGTCGAACGCGTTCCTCGCCGGTGACCTGTTCAACCTGTTCGTCAGCTTCGAACTGCTGCTGTTCGCGTCCTACGTGCTGCTGACCATGGGCGGGACCACGGAACGGATCCGTGCCGGCAGCGTGTACGTGGTGGTGAACCTCGTCTCGTCCGCTCTGTTCCTGGTGACCCTGGCCAGCGTGTACGCCGCCACCGGGACGGTGAACCTCGCCGATCTCGCGCTCCGGCTGGGCCAGCTGCCGATCGAGTTGCGCAGCGTCCTGCAGGTGATGCTGCTGGGAGTCTTCGCGATCAAGGCCGCCGTGTTCCCGCTGTCGGCCTGGCTGCCGCACTCCTACCCGACCGCGCCGGCCCCGGTGACGGCCGTGTTCGCCGGCCTGCTCACCAAGGTCGGTGTGTACGCGATCATCCGCACCCAGACGCTGCTCTTCCCCAGCCAGCCCCTCACCGTACTGCTGGGCATCGCCGGCGCCGCCACGATGGTGATCGGCATCCTCGGTGCCGTCGCGCAGGTGGAGATCAAGCGGATGCTGTCGTTCACGCTGGTCAGCCACATCGGCTACATGGTCTTCGGCGTCAGCCTCGCCACCGTGGACGGCTACGCCGGGTCGATCTTCTACGCCGCCCACCACATCACCATCCAGGCCACCCTGTTCCTGGTGGCCGGACTGATCGAGCGGGTCGGTGGCAGCACGTCACTCGACCGGCTCGGCGGGCTGGCGAAGCTGTCGCCGCTACTGGGGGCGCTGTTCCTGGTGCCGGCGATGAACCTGGCCGGCATTCCTCCCCTGTCCGGCTTCGTGGCCAAGCTGGCGTTGCTGGAGGCCGGCGTCGAGGTCGGCAGCCCGCTCGCGTGGACGCTGGTCGCGTCCGGGGTCGTCACCTCCCTGCTCACCCTGTACGCGATGGCCAAGGTGTGGAACCGGGTGTTCTGGGGCACCGCGAGTGACGCGGTGGTGGCGAACGCGCGCAGCTACGACTCCCCCGACCGCGGACGGCTGCTGCCGCACCTGATGGTCGGCTCCACCCTCGGGCTGGTGGCCCTCGCCCTGGTGTTCACCGTCGCCGCCGGCCCGATGTACGACTACGTCCATCGCAGCGCGGTCGCCCTGCTCGACCGCAGTTACATCACCGCCGTGCTGGGAGGTGCCGGATGAGCGATTCCAGCCGTCGCCTCCGGTTCCGTTTCCAGGCCCGCTCGGTGGTCTTCCTCGCCATCGTCTGGGTGCTGCTGTGGGGAGAGGCCTCGCTGCTGAACCTGGCGGTGGGCCTGCTGCTGGGCTGGCTGATCACGATCGTGCTGTGGCTGGCGCCGATCCGGTACTACGGGCGGCTGCACCCCTGGCGGATCCTGATCCTGGCCGCGGTCATGCTGAAGGACCTGGCCACGGCGTCCCTGCAGCTGATGAAGGTGGCCTTCGGTCGGCGGATCGACATCCGTCCCGGGATCATCCGGGTCGACCTGCGCAGTGACTCCGACCTGTACCAGGTGATCCTCGGCGAACTCATCTCGATCGTGCCGGGAACGCTCGTCGTCGAGACCCGACGTCGTCCGCGGGCGCTCTACCTGCACGTCTTCGACCTGCCGGACGAGGCCGCGGTCGAGCACGAGCGCGCGCACGCCCTGGCGCTGGAGCGACGGCTGATCGACGCGATCGGCAGCGCGGACGACAAGGAGGCGGTGCGCCCATGACCTGGATCCTCGGCCTGGCGGGCGCCGTCCTCGCCGTGTCGGCGGGGCTGACCCTGTGGCGGATCGTCGCCGGGCCCAGCCACCTGGACCGGATCGTCTCCTCCGATGTCATGGTGGCGATCGTGATCGCCGCCATCGGCCTGATCGCGGTCTGGGGGCGGTCCGCCACCGGCCTGCCGATCCTGCTCGGGCTGAGCCTGATGGGGTTCACCGGTGCCGTCGGCGTGGCCCGGCTGCTGTCCTCGCCGGGGACGGTGCGGCGGCTGTTCGACCGGCGCAAGGCGATGCGCGACGGGAGCTCCGACGATGCCTGAGACGTGGACGCCGGAAGCCGTGATGGACATCGTGGGAGCCCTGGTGCTGGCCGTCGGCACCCTGTTCTCGCTGGCGGCAGGCGTCGGCCTGATCCGCTTCCCGGACCCGGTCACCCGGATGCATGCGGCCACCAAGCCGGCCGTCTTCGGCCTCCTGCTGGTGCTCGCCGGCGTCGCCCTCGTGTTGCGGGACGCGAAGGTGACCACGCTGCTGAGCGTGGCCGTGATGATGCAGATCCTGACCGCCCCGGTCTCCGGCCACCTCGTCACCCGCAACGCCCATCGCAGCGGCGACTGGGACGCGGCCGGTGCCGTCATCGACGAACTGGCCGCCGACGAGGAGTCCGGGGCCGAGTGAGCTACCAGTCGTAGCGGCCCGGGACGATCCGGGGGCTCGGCCGGTAGGCGGAGACGGTGTCGTCGCCGGCGTCCCAGAACCGCCACGGCCGCGTCCAGGCGACACTGACACCGGTGCGCGGGCCGGTCGCCACCGGACCCAGCGGCTCACCCCGCTCCAGCTGCAGCCCACCGGTGCCGAACAGCCGTCCCGAGTCGGCGAGCGTCCAGCCCATCGCGCTGCCGAGGTTCCCGGGGCCGCTCGCCAGGCGCCGCTCGGGCACCTCCCCCCGCCGGGAGCGGACGGCCTGCGTCCCGGCCAGCACCCGTCCCGCCCGGAACAGGATCGCCGAGCCGAGGCCGGTGGCGCCGCAGACGATGTTCCCGCAGGTGTGCAGCCCGTGCGAGCGGTAGCAGTAGAGCGTGCCCGGCTCGCCGAAGAGGTCCATCGTGTGCGGACGCGGCCCGCGCCAGGCGTGCGCTGCCGGATCCTTCGTCCCGCCGTAGGCCTCCACCTCGGTCACCCGCAGCGTGACCTGGTTGTCGGTCAGCAGGGCGCCGACCAGCATCGGAGCCAGCACGTCCGAGGGGAGCGACAGGTCGAACACCCGTCCAGTGTGCCGCCGCGATACCCTCGATGGGTGAAGCACCCACTCGCGTCCGCAGGACTCGCGCTGGTGCTGCTGCTCTTCGGCTGCGGCCAACCCGTCACGCCCAGCCCGTCCCCGTCGCCGAGCCCGGCGAGCGTCGACTTCACCAAACCCGGCGCTGCCCGGTCCATGGTGACGAAGCTGATGGCGATGGCGTTCAGCCGGGATGCGCTGATGGTGGTGATCACCCGGACCAGCGTCCAGGTCACCGTTCCGGGCGAGGACCAGCCGGTCAGCTGGGCCTACCGGGACGGGCAGGAGGCCAAGGTCGCCAGCGACCTGCAGGACGTCGGCCAGGCGCGATTCACGGTCTCCGACTTCAACATCGGCGACGTCGGCGCGCTGTTCCGGGCGGCCGCCGGGCAGTCCGGTTCGAGCCAGGACCAGTCCCTCACCATCGTCGGGACCGAGAACACGCGGACCGGGGACGTGCAGATGTCGGTCTCGACGGTGCCGGAATCACGCACCGTGTTCTTCACCGCGACCGGCGCGCTCCTGGAGATCCTGGACTTCGACACCCCCGGCGGACTCAAGCGGGGCATCGTCGACGCGATCGGGGGACGGGGCCTGATCTACTCGCTCACCGTGATCTCGAACCAGGGCGCGTGGAGCGAGTTCCCCGGCACGAACAACACGACGCTGCGCCGCACCCGTTCGGCGAAGATCCCGGCCATCACCACCGTCCGCTCGGCGGCGACGAATCCCCCGCTGTTCTCCAGTTCGAGGGTGGACGCGGCCGCGATCTGGCGGGTGGTCGAACGCGTCCGCAACCGGGGGGACGCGAGCGCCGGCTCGGCCTGGAGCGTCACCGTCGATGCTCGCGACGAGGCTCAGGGGCCGCGGCTCTACTTCACCTTCGGCTTCACCCAGGTGGTCGCCGACCTCGCCGGCAACATCATCTCCCAGTGACCTCCGCCTCCCCCGTCACTGCCGACGTGTCGGTGGGAGGGGCGGAGAGGGCGATCGCGGCCAGTACCTCGTCCGGGGCGCTGACCAGCAGGTACTCGGTGTTGCGCTCCGGGCCCGGGACGCCGACCCGTTGGCCGGCGGGGTTGAAGACCCCCAGCCGCTGGCCGATGTAGCGGCGGGTGTCGTAGGCGAGGACGCGCACCGGCCGTCCGCGCTGCTCGCACATCTCCACCAGGCCGGCCAGCGGGACGAAGCCCTCGTTGCTGAACGACACCACCACTGTCTCGGCGCGGACGCCGGCGATCAGGCCGGCCAGCGCGTCCGGCATCGTGCGGCGGGAGTTGAAGGGGCTCCGGGTGGCCTCGTCCCGGGCGTCGGCGCGCTTGCAGGCGACGCCGTAGTGCTCGGGGGCGTCCCAGCGGACGAGGGTCTCCCAGACGTGGTAGTTGGTGAAGTAGCGGTGCTGGTTGTAGGGCGGGTCGAGGTAGGCGAGGTCGACCGCGTCCAGGCCCGGGCAGACGTCGAGGACGTCGCCGCGGACGGCCCGGCCGGTGCCCGGGGTGAGCACCGGAACCTCCAGCCGCAGCGGACGCAGCGCGCGCGGCGCCCACTGCTTGAGGTAGGCCATCTGCATGCCGACGGTGGAGTCGACCCGATCGGCGGCCTCCAGCAGGGAGGTGAGCAGCACCGGACGCAGCCAGGAGTCGCCATACAGTTCGTCGATGCCGTCCCTGATCGCGTCGATGCGGAGACCGTTGTCGGGGTGGAAGTAGCGGGATCGCTCACAGAAGACCTCGGTGACGTAGCCACGTCTGTCCGGCAAGGCCGCCAGCCGCGCCAGAGCCTCGGCCACTTCGGCGGGGTCGACGGTCGCCGCATCCAGTTCCACGTAGCACTGGGCCAGCACCTCGGAGTAGGCGGCGGTGTCGACGCAGGTCACCCATGCGCCCCGACGGCAGAACTCCTGAGCGACCCTGGTGGTGCCGGTGAACAGGTCCAGCGTCGTCCTCGCCCCGGTGGCGTCCAGCAGCCGTCCCAGTTCCGCGACGAGCCGGCGCTTCGAGCCGAGGTACTTGATCATGGCAGGGCCGAGCATAGGGCGTGCATGCCGAACCGGTGGCCCCGCGTCGGGACGGCGGGCCGTCGCGTCCCGACGCGGGGAAGTACGGCGGACGGTGCCAGGACGGTCCATCCTTCAGGGTTTCGCGGGTATCTCCTGGCCCGGGACAGCAAGCACTCGTCTTCGATCAAGGGGTGCCCCGAGCTCGACCACGGCCGTTCGCGGGAAGCCGAGCGCGACACCCGTCCTGCCGTTGTCGCGGGTACGGACCTCCACCACGACCGAGTCCGGTCCCTGCGAGACGATGGCTGCCTCAACCGGGGCAGGTTCCCGGTCCGCAGTCACGAACAACACCAGGTGAGTCCGGTCAACTCCGACCTGGTAGCCGTCGGGCAGCACGGTGCGCCACTGCGGTCCCCACGTGGAAGCCCAGTCCACGCCGGCCACAACGCACATGACCGCCAGGGCGACCACACCAACGAGCGTCAGCCGGGTGGATCCAGGTCTTCGTTCTGGGCCCATGCTGTTGCCTAGCACCCCTCGCGTCCCCGGGGCAAGAAGGTGCCGGTTCCGGGCCAGCTCCCGGACCGGACGACACCCGGATCGTTTGTTCCGAGTTGCGCAGACAGTCATGATGGATTGATGCGGATCGTGGGGGTTCAGGTCCCGGGGGGTGCTCCGGTGTTCACCGCCACCCTTCCGCACGGCATTGATCCGCAGCGGCTGGCCGGCGAGCGCGGCTACCGGATCGTCCGGCCGCTCTCCAGCACCGGGTCGGCCCCCGCGCTGACGGTCACCGTCCAGGTGGTCCGCAACCATGGCGAGAGCCGGCTGCCGCCCGTCGGGCCGCGTGCCGTCGACCGCGGTCTCGACCTCGACAACTCACCCCGTCCGATCGTCCGGCAGCGGCTCGCCGCCTACGGCATCGTCCTGTCCGGACGGGGAATCCTCGCCACCCAGTTCTCCGAGCTGACGGCCGTCCCCGGCCTGTGGGGGCTGCCCGGCGGCGGCATCGACTCCGGCGAGAGCCCGAGCCAGGCACTCGTCCGGGAGGTCGCCGAGGAGACGGGCCAGGCGCTCGAGATCTCCCAGCTGCTGGACGTCCAGTCCGACCACTGGATCGGACGCGCACCGAACGGCGTGGTCGAGGACTTCCACGCCGTCCGGATCATCTACTCCGGGCGGTGCGTCGTGCCGGACGCGCCGGTCGTCCACGACGTCGGCGGCACCACCGCGGACGCCACCTGGGTCAGCCTGGCCGACTGGTCGCAGCAGCCGTGGACGGCGAGCGCGCGCGCCCTGCTCGACCGCCATCTCGCCGAGGTGGTGGCTGCTGGCACGGCCGGCTGAACCCCTGCCGACAGACGAAGGCCCCCGCAGGATTTCCCTGCGGGGGCCTCGCCGTGGTCAGTTCCGGAAGTAGGACAGCAGCCGGAGCAACTCGACGTACAGCCAGACGAGGGTGACGGTGAGGCCGAACGCTCCCCGCCACGACTCGGACGCCGGGGCGCCCATCGCGATGCCCTGCTCGATGTAGTCGAAGTCCATGATCAGGTTGAACACGGCCAGGCCGATGCCGATCGCGGAGAACAGCAGTGCCCAGACGGTCATGGTGCCGGCGGTGATGAACGCCAGGCCGAAGAACGACAGGACGAAGTTCACCAGCAGCAGACCGGCGTAGGCCATCGTGCCGATGATCACCATCTTGCGGAACTTGCTGGTGACCTTGATCCGGAAGAACTTGTACGCACCGAGAGTGGCCGCGGCGGCGAACACGGTACCGGCCAGCGCAGCCGGGACGATGCCGTTCCACATGCCCTCGTACAGGGCCGAGACCGCGCCGATGAAGACACCCTCGATGGCGGCGTAGGCCAGGACGAACGCCGGGTTCACCGTCCGACGGAAGCTGACGAACAGCACCGGGACGAACGACCCGATCGCGCCGACGATCATGGCCGGGAACAGGAACTGCGGCGGCAGGAACAGGAAGGTGAGCACGGCGACAGCGGCCAGCGTCCCGATCGTGACCGCGCTCTTGGTGAGCACATCCTCGATGGTCATCCGGTCGGTGGTGACCGGCGCGGGAGCGAACTGGGCGGCATTCGGATCGCCGTAGCCGGGCGGCGGATAGGCGCCGGGCTGGGCATACGTCTGACCGGGATAGGCCTGGGTCTGGGCCGGCACCTGCCAGGTGTCCGGTTTCGACAGAACCGGGTTGTTGCTGCGCATCTGATCTCCTCATCGCGGACGGCGGCTCGCCGTCGTCTTGCTCCATGGTAGATAACGCCGCTGTGAACTGGCTTTGTTCCGCCCGGATCCGCCCCTGATCCGTCCCCTACTCCCGCGGTCTCACTCCTGGTGCAGGGCCGCGACGACGTCCAGCCGGGACGCCGACCGCGCCGGTCCGACGGCGGCGAGGACGCCGAACACGATGCCGACGACGACCGTCGCCACCAGCCCTGACCAGGGGAAGGCGTACGGCATCTCCCAGCCGACGGCGCTCATCGCCGCGACCAGCGCGTAGCCCAGCCAGAGCCCGGTCACCGCGCCGAAGACGGTGCCGATCACCGACAGCAGCAGCGACTCGGCCATCACCATCCGGCGGACCTGCCGCCGGGTGGCGCCGACCGCCCGGAGCATGCCGATCTCCCGGGTCCGGGCGAGGACGCTGATGGCGAGGGTGTTGACCAGCGCGAGTAGGGACGGCAGCGCCAGCGCGACGACCAGGACGTCGAAGATGATCATCGTGGAGTTGAACGTCTTCAGTTGCTCGGCCCGCCACGACCACGACTCGTAGAGCCGGAACGCCGGATAGCCGGCCACGACCCTGTCGAGCAGAGCCTTCGTGGTGGCGGGGTCGGCACCGGCCGTCCGGTTGGCCATCAGCAGCAGGTCCGCGGTGGTGTTGAAGTCGCGCTGCAGGTTCTGCTGGGAGGTGTAGACCGTCGACAGCTTGGCGTTGAGGTAGTCGTTGCCGATGCCGGCGAGGTGGTAGGTGCGCGGGCCGTTCGGCGTGGACAGCTGCACGGCCTGGCCGACCACGAGGTTGTGCTGGGCGGCGTAGATGCCGTTGGCGATCAGCCACCGACCGGTGCGCAACTGGCCGACGGCCGCATCCGTTGAGCCGGAGTTCCAGTCGAAGGCGGCGACCTGCAGGTAGGTGTCCGGGTCGATGCCGATCACCTGCACGTCGGTGCCGTTCGACGTCGCCTGGGCTACCCGCAGCGTGGAGACCGGGCCGATGCCCGGCACCGCGCGGACCTCCTGCGCCAGCCTCGGCCCCGCGGCGACGTTCCCCTGGCCGAGGACGATCGACTGGGGGATCAGCAGGTAGTCCGAGCTCAGGGACTTGTCGAGATAGGTGGTGAACCCGGCGAAGATCGAGGTGACCATGCTGACCACCGCGACGATCGAGGCCAGGCCGAGCATGACCGCGGTCACCGTGATGGCGCTGCGGCCCGGGTTGCGCTGCAGGTTGCTGCGGGCGATCGTCCCCTCGCGGGAGAAGAACAGCTCCAGCGGCCGGGACGCCCACTGCGCGATCGGGTTGACCACGGCCGGCGCCACCAGGGCGAAGCCGATCAGGAAGACCACGGCACCCAGCCCGATCAGCCCGGGCGAGCCGGTGGTCAGGCCGAACAGCGAGGCGACCACCATCGCCACTCCGAGCCACGCCCGGCGTCCCACCCGGCGCTCGTAGACCTCGCCGAGTTGCGGACGCATCGCCTCCAGCGGCGTCACCCGTCCGGCTGCCCGGGCGGGGACGACAGCAGCGACGACGGTCACCCCGATGCCGAGCGCGATGGACGAGATCCAGGTGGCCGGCGTGAACAGAGGGCCGCCGATCCGCAGGTGCATCACCGACTCGGCGATCGAGCCGACGGCGCTGATCAGGCCGGCGGCCATCAGCCAGCCGGCGACCAGCCCGAGCGCGGTGCCGATGACGCCCTGGAACAGCGACTCGGCCAGGAACATCCCCATGATCGTCCGCCGCCGGGTGCCGACGGCGCGCAGCATGCCGATGTCCCGGCGCCGCTCGGCGACCACGGTCCGGAACGAGTTGGCGATGATGAACCCGGCCGTGGCGAGGGCGAAGACGCCGAACATGGTGAACGCGAACTCGGCCACCTGCAGGGAAGCGAGCAGGGTCGACTCGCTCGACAGGCCGCCCACCTGGTAGTCGGGTCCCAGCGCCGCAGCCACCGCCTTCTCGGTGGCCGCGCGGTCGGCGTCCGGTGTGAAGGACGCCTCGACCTGGGTGATCCGGTTGCCCAGGCCGAACAGCTGCTGCGCTGCCGGGAGCGTGAGGTACACCTGTTCCTGGCCGGGGACGGTGACGTTCCCGAGCAGGCCGACCACCCGGAACCGGGCGGTGCCGCCGGCCGCGGGCAGGACCAGCTGGTCGCCGACCCGCAGGCCGAGCTCGCCGGCCAGGTCGGTGTTCATCACGACGGCGGCGTTGTCGCCCGCGGCGAGCATGCGCCCGGACGCCACCGGGAAGTCGTGCAGCTTGGCGGCGGTGGCGAGGTCGATCCCGACCACGATCACCTGGGCGAGGGCGTCCGCCGGGGCGTCGGCGCTCCTGGGCAGCGGCGCCGTCCGCTGGACGCCGGGGCTGGCGGTGGCCACCTGCGGGACGGTCAGCAGCTTGCTCACGACGTCCGGCTTGAACGGCTGGTTGTAGGCGCTGGTGACGGTCAGATCCACCTTGCCGGCAGCCGAGAGCAGGTTGTGGGTGAAGGCCTCGACCATCGCCGGCAGGATGCCGTTCAGGCCGAAGGTCAGCATCACCCCGAGCACGACGGCGAGCGTGGTCAGCAGCGAACGGGCGCCGCGGCCACGCAGGTAGCGCCAGGCCAGGGTGAGCGAGAGGGTCACAGCAGGCCGGCCTTCTCCAGCGCCGTCCTCGGCGCCTCGTGGGTGCCGTCCAGGCTCAGGTCGTCGACGATCCGGCCGTCCCGCATCAGCACGAGGCGCTGCGCGAAGCTGGCGATCCGGGGGTCGTGGGTGACCATCAGGACGCTGCGTCCCCACTCGGTGCTGACCTGACGGAGCAGGTCGCCGATCTCGGTCGCCGACTTCGAGTCGAGGTTGCCGGTCGGCTCGTCGGCGAGCACCAGGGCCGGCTCGGTGGACAGCGCCCGGGCGATCGCGACCCGCTGCTGCTGGCCGCCGGACAACTGGTCGGGACGGTTGTGCAGCCGGGTCCCCAGCCCGACCCGCTCCAGCCAAGCGGTGGCGCGCTCCTCGGCGTCCTTGTCGCCGTCCAGCCGCAGCGGCAGGGAGGCGTTCTCGACGGCGCTGAGCACCGGGATCAGGTTGAAGAACTGGAAGACGAAGCCGATCCGGCGGCGGCGCAGCTCGGTGAGTCGGTCGTCCGGCAGGTCGGCGAGCGGCTGGGATTCGATGCTGATCGAGCCCGCGGTCGGAGTGTCCAGACCGCCGAGCAGGTTCAGCAAGGTGGACTTGCCGCAGCCCGACGGTCCCATCACCGTCACGAACTGCCCCTCGGGCACGACGAGGTCGACCGCGTCCAGCGCGGTCACCCGGGCCTCGCCGCTGCCGTAGACCTTGGTCAGTCCGGCGATCTCGACGATCGCGGCGGTCTTCGCGGTCATCGCAGCCTCACTTGGTGCGGACGGTCTGGCCGTCGGTGAGCGCGGACGCGCCGGTGGTGACGACGGTCTCGCCGGCGGTGATGCCGGAGAGCAGCTGCGCGGACGTGTCGGTGGATGCGCCGACGGTCACCGTCCGGGAGTGGACGACCTGGTCGGCTCCGAGCACGAACACCGTGTTGGCGTCGCCGGAGCTGAGGACGGCCTCGACGGGGACGACCAACGCGTCCGGGATCGACTTCACCTCGATGTCGGCCGAGCCGCTCATGCCCTGGAACAGCCGCGCCTTCCCGGCGTCCAGCGAGATCCGGACGGGGAATGCGACGGTGCCGGTGGTCGTGGTGACCGGGGTGGCCTGCACCCGGGTGACCTTTCCGGCGAACGTGTCGGTGAAGGCGTCCAGGGTGACGGTGGCCGCCTGGTACTTCTGGACGCCGGCGATGTCGGTCTCGGCGACCTGGGCCTCGAACTCCATCCGGGTCGGGTCGACGACGGTGAAGACCGGGACGCCGGGGGTCACCCCGGCGCCCGCCTCGACGGTGCCGTGGACGGTGACCGTGCCGGCGAACGGCGCGGTCAGGTCGGCGGCGGCGAGATTGGCCTGGGCTTTGGCGAGCGCCATCGACGTGGCGGTGACGGACTGGGCCGCTGCCGTCCGGGCGAGGCCGACGCGTCCGGCGACCGACAGCTGGGACAGCGACGACTGCGCAGCCTTCAGCGCGGCGTCGGCGGTGGTCTTCGCGGTCTTCAGGGTGCGCAGGGTCGATCGCATCCCGCCCTGCTGGTCGGGCGTCGCGTCGTTGTAGTCGTCGAGGTAGGCGGCGTAGTTCTTCTGGGCTGTCGAAACCTGCGAGCGTGCCGCCGACAGAGCGGCGTTCGCGGCCGAGCGATCCACCGCCGTCGGCACGCCGTTGTTCACGGCAGCCTGCTGCGCGAGCGCTGCCGAGTGCGCGGCCCGGGCCTGGGCGACGGCGAGCTTCAGGGAGCCGGTGTCCAGGACGGCGAGCACGTCGCCGGCAGCCACCGTGTCGCCGTCGTGGACCTTGACCGAGGCGAGCGTCCCCGCTGCCGGCGCGTACACCCCGCCGGAGTGGGCCGCCACGAGCGAGCCGGACGCGCTCACGGTGACGCTGAGAGGCGCGACGGCTGCCTGGGCGACGCCGACCAGCGGACGGTTGTTGGCCGCCGACCAGGCATATCCGCCGCCGAGGGCGAGCACGACGGCGGCCGCGATGCCGGTGGCGACGATGGTCTTGCGTTTCATCACTGCTTCCTGTCGAAGGTGGTGTGGTACAGCTGGCGGGTCAGCTCGACGACCTGTGGCCCGATCGGGACGGTGAAGCTGCCCTCGGGCACGCCGAGGATGCGTTCCTGGGCCTGGTAGACCGAGGCAGCGCCGGCGATCATGGTGTTGACGAACTCGTCGATGTCGTGGGTGCCGAGCGCGCGCTCCCAGAGTTGGTCGGCGGCCTCGAACCAGAGCAGCAGGACGATGTCCGTCGCTCCTTCGACGCTGGCCACGTGCAGCGAGCCGTCGGCCTGTCCGTCGGAGATCACCGGCAGCAGCACCTCGCGGGCACGCTTGCGCCAGGCGGCGAAGAGCCGGTGCCGCAGGGCGAGGTTGCCGGGCTGGTAGAGGAACGAGGCGTAGGAGATGTCGGATTTCTCGACCTTGTAGCTGCCGGCGGCGTCCATCACCGCCTTCAGGTGATCCAGCCCGTTGCCGGTCGCCGAAGCGGCGGCGGCCGAGAGCTGGTCGAACAGCCCCTCGCCGAAGCGCTCGACGAGCTGCTCCAGCATCGCGTCCTTGGAGGCGAAGTAGTGGTAGAACGTGCCCTTGGCTACGCCGGCGACCTGGGTCACCTGGTCGACGCTCATCGTCTCGAACCCGTCGCTGCGGCACAGCTCCCATGCGATGTCGAGGAGCTCCTCCCGCCGGACGTCGGGGTGCTTGGTCACCCGACGACGTCGGGTCGCCGGCTTGGTCACGTCGCTGGCTGCCATCGTCCGTCCTCTCATCCGCCGCCGGGGTTCGGGTCGATCTCACTGACCGACCGTCGGTCAGTCTAGCTCTGCGGAGGCGGCCGCGCGCAACCTGACCACGAGATGCGCGCGAGTCGTTGCGTGCGTCCCGGCGAGGAGGGCGCCCAGCAGACCGGGAGGCGTGGCAGGGATCACTGCTCGTGCCCTCCCTGGGCGGAGGGGCCTGGCCTATGCGGAGCAGCCCGTCGCTGACCGAGCCCTGTCGCCGACCGAGCCCCACCGCCACCCGAGCCCCACCGCCAACCGAGCCGTCGCTGACCGCGTCCACCAAGCCCACCGTCCACCCCGTGCACGAAGCCCGCCGGAGATCGAGCACGCCGAAGCCGAGGCCCGCCCCCGCCCCGGTCGTCGTCCCGGGCTTGGCCCGGGATCTCCGTTTCACCACACTGGCAATACCTGAGACAAGGTCGGGGTGACTGAAAGAACGTGCACCAGTTATGCACGATTAACCAGCTTCAGAGCGGCCCACGAATACCCCGCCCGCAAACCGGAGAATGTCAGTGGCAGCCTCTAGTGTTTGAACCATGGAAAGGGAGTTCGAGCAGCTGACTGATCGCGAGATCCTCGCATCGATCAGTAGCGCCCTGGACGCTCTGACCGATGACCGGTTGCGGCTGTCCACCGACGGCGAGCAGCTGGTGTTGTTGCAGGACGTGATCCGGCTGAGTGGACGGTTGCAGGCCTGGCAGCAGCAGCTGGCCGCCCGGATCGAGAAGTCCCAAGCAGCGTGGAACGAGCGCAGGACGTCTACGAGGACCTGGCTGGCCGAGTCGATGAACCTGACCCCGCGGGAAGCAGCAAGGATCATCCGGGCCGGTCAAGGACTGGCCCGGTTCCCGCTCATCGGTGCCGCTGCTCTGGTTGGGGCGGTGTTGCCGGTCCAGGCCGAAGCCATCACCGGGGTGTTGGCCCAGCTGCCGAAAGAGTTCGACGACAACACGATCGTTCAGGCACAGACAATGATGGTTGGTTTCGCTGAGACCCATAACAGTGCCGAACTACGTCGTCTCAC